>NZ_JYNN01000009.1 GCF_000934765.1 Thiomicrospira microaerophila
ACCCTAGGCCACAGCCTCACCAGTCATGCAGGCAATATCAGCCTGATCGCCGCCCAAGGCATTGAATTCAAAGCCGACGCCGACATCCGCACCGCGAGCACGGCACAAAGCAACGGCACGATAGACCTCGAAGCCAAAACCGGCAACATTACCATGGCCGCCAGCAGTCTATTCACCAGCACTGGTGAGCATGGCCACATCCGTCTACTCGCACAAAACAACATCACAGTAGGTCAAATCAAAACAGAACAAGCCACCGTCAGCCTCACCGCCACAGCGGGCAGCATCCTCGATGCCGACGGCTTAATCGGAGAAAACCAAGACACCAACGACCAAAACCAAGACATCCAGGCTAAAGCCTTACGCCTCAACGCGGGTACCGCGATAGGTGAAAGCATCAACCATCTTGAATTGAATGTCGGCACGCTAAGCGCAGCCGCGAAAAACGGCGGTATTTACCTATTAGAAGCCAATGCTGTTGAAATCAACGAGGTAAGCATTGAGGTCAACCGCGTTTTAACCACAGGTCTTGTGACCGACTCAACCGTAAGTGATGCGGCACAAAGTGATCTTATTGCTATGGGGGCTAGTGGTCATATCGTATTGACGACTACTCAAGGTACGATTACGCTTTATGATGGTAATGATAACGGTCTGGCCGTACAGGCAAGTGGTAACTTATTGATTCAGGCAGGTGGAAGTGCTTCTGACTTACTAGCACATGCCGAGCTACAAAGTGTTACAGGTCATATCAGTTTGTCTGCAGGGCAGGATATCCAGCAACATGCGCGTATTGTTGTTCAAGCCGATAGTGCTACTATAGATTTATTAGCTGAACGCGATATTATTATGGCTAAGGGAAGCAAAATTCTTACAGAGCAGGGTGATATACGCCTAGAAGCTCATCTTGGGTCTGTCATAACCGATTTTATTCAGGCAGGTCGTGGCACGATCGCTATTTTTGCAGCGGATGTGATAGCAGATCAAGGGTCACAGAGTCTACTTTCTTCGGCAGATTTAATTTTACATGCCGGTGAAGCTATTGGATCAAGTGCCAATACATTGAATACGTCTGTCGCGCGTATGAGCATTGTCTCAGGACAAAAGGGTGCTTTTATCACTGAGCAAAATGGATTGCTAGTAGATAGTTTAGCGCTATCGGTGCAGCGTATCGACATCACGGCGCAGTTGCCGAAGACACTGAATTATCAACAGTCCGGTATCCAGTTGAATCAAGATGGTGCTTTTGTGTTATCAGTGCTTGAAGGGGATCTTGAAATGCATGCTGTTCAAGCTAGCCACCCTGCGTTGAGTGTTAGCGGTGCCTCAAATGTGCGCCTTGAGGTGCTTTCAGGGTCACTACGTATACAGGGTGATCTCGACCTAGATGCAGGACACTTATCACTGATTGCCCATCAAGATATCGTTCAAGCGGCTGGCGTTCAGGTTACAACAAAGCTTGGTGATATCAATATTCAAGCAGGCGGTAATGCCAGAGCCGAACTCGGCGCCCAGGTCGTATCAGATGAGGGGCATATTCGCTACCAGATCGACGGCGATCTATTGTTAGCAACCCATAGTGCACTCAAAGGGCATATCAGTTTGATTGCGAACCATATTGAAGGGCAAGTCGCGCAAACTAACCTTGTCGCAAACACCCTAAGGGTCAATGTGAATGGCGCAACCAACGGGTTTGGAACAAGCACACACGCCATTCAAACACAAGTTGAAAAAATAGCAGCACAAGTGGGGTCAGGGGGGCTATTTATAACCCAATCGCATGATATCGCCATCATTGAACTAGCCGATATCGTCACGCAATATATCGACAAAGAGGGTGAGTTAACGGTTGATGGTTCAAAAGATGTTGGTCAGTCGGGTTTGTTATCAAAAGGACATCTTGTGCTCTATAACCAATCCGGCTCTATTGTCGTTGATGCAAAAGGAACAACGGGCGTAGGTATACAAGCGACAGACAATGTTCTGCTAAAAACAGCGGGTATCGATAATGATATCGTGTTGAACTCAAATCTGATAACAGAGACAGGTAGCATGACAATCGATGCGTCACAAAATCTGGTGCAAAATGCAGATATTGTGTTGCAAGCGCAGGGTCAAACTCTTGATGCTCAGGCAGGCGAATCGATTTTTATGTTAGACGGCCATCAAACCTTAACGTACAACGGGCATATTCGTTATCTAGCCAATCAAACAGTGCATGTTTCCAGTTTAAATGCTGGGCAAGCCCAAGTAAGTCTGATTGCAGATCGTATTTTGGATGCAGGTGATGCGCATATTGACATTGTAGCCCAGTCACTGTCGTTGCAGGCTGTAACCGGTGTTGGTCATTCAGGTTTGATTGATAACGCACTAGAGATTGATGTGGAGCTACTGAGTGGGCTGACAGGAAAAAATGGACTTTACATTCAAGCAGCGGGTACGTTGACGATTGAGCGTACGTCCTCTGCAGACATTCAACGTATTGGGCTCAATGCTAGTACGCACACCGTTACAGACGCATCGCAGGTTGGAATTCTTGCCCAAGATGAAGGTGTCATTGTGATCGCAGCCGATGACGTTATTATTAAAAACGACCTGTCTGCGAAGCCTTCAGGTATGCTTGAAGAAGGTACGGGCAGTATTTTTATTAAGGCACGTACTGGTGATATTACACTTGACAGCAATACTCAAATAACGACATCTGGCGGAAACATTGTTCTAGATGCCCATCACACAATTAATTTGGGTATTGTGAATGCAGGATCGGGTCATGTGGCCTTGGTAGCGCATACAGGAATGATTGTGGATCAGTTTGGATCTGACGAACATGCCAGTGTCTTGGCTGATGGTTTGATGATCGATGTAAAGCAAGGTGTAGGTACGTATTTAAATGCCCTTCAAACTCAGGTTAATAAATTAACTGTTAAGAGTACCGATGGCGCCATGTTTATTCAAGATGCAACCGCCTTGAGCATTGATACGGTTGAGTTAAGTGCACACACCTTTAGTGATGATTCTGTGTCCGCCATGTTTGTACAGTCTCAGTCTGGCATCGTCACGGAGGGAGGCGCAATTTTATTGCATGCGGCAGAATCATTAACGCTAAATGACGTCGACGCGATAGGGTATGCGATTAAATCCGACAGCGGCCATATTCGCTTAACCACTGCACAGGGCTCAGGACAATCTATTGTTCTCAATGGCGCTGTGAAGGCAGGTACTGGACACATTAGTTTACAAGCAAATGCAGCGATATACCAAAATGCGCAGGGTGACCTAATTAGCTTATCAGGCACCATTGATCTAGTCACACTGACGGGTGCGATTATCATGGACAACCAGGCGTTAGCACAAACGGATGCCGGGCATATTCGATATCATGCCGCCACTGACGTACAGTTAAGCCTGCTTGATGCGCGCGCAGCCACTGATCGCAACCAAGTATCGCAAGCCGAGCAAGCGCAATGGGGTTCAGTGCGTGTGATAGCGGATGCTGGATCCATTACCCATGCAAGCCAGACAGAGCAGGTGAATGTTTATGCGCATAATTTGCGACTTGAAGCCCAGCAGTCGATAGGTCATGATGATCAGCGTATACATACGCGTGTTGTTAATCTAGCGGCGCTTGCTCAAACAGGTCACTTTTATGTCACACAGACAGGCGATTTATCGATTGATCATCTGGCAGACTTTAGTGTGAATCGCGTGGAAGCGACTGGTTTGACTGACTTAACCCTGCAAGGTGAGGGATTAAATGGCGTGATGACATCCCAAGGTGCGCTGGTATTGACGACCCAGAGCGGACACCTCACGGTCAACGCCGCTATACAGTCACTAGGCGGACCCATTACGCTAACGGCGGCACAAGGCATCGCGCTAAAAGCCGATATAAATAGCGAAAATAGTGTTAGTTTAGCTGCCTTAGCGGCTGATATTCACATGCATAATGATCATAAAATTGAGTCAAAAGACAATAATGTGCGTCTCTATGCCAAACAAGACATCGTGCTGGCGAGTGTGAAAGCTCAAAATGTGAGTTTAATAGCGGATTTAGGTGGTGTAACGAGTGGACTCATTAAGGGTGAAAATGTGACTGCCGGTCAGTTAAGAGTGCAAGCCGCTAATCATATAGGCCAGGCAGATCGTCACTTAACGACCGATGTAGCCAGCCTAAGTGCACACACAACAGCATCGACCAGTAGCGGTATTTACATAACCGACGTTAATGCTATTTCGGTTGGAGATGTCAGTGTGACGGTGGCTGAAGGTACATCACAGTCGATCACGGATAGGATGCAATCCGGTTTAGTGACAACGAAGGGCGGACACATTGTATTAGTTAGTACGGATGGTCAAATCACAGTTGGGGGTAGCGGCGCTGGTATAAGTGCGCAAGAAGACGGGCACATTCGTCTTGATGCAAAGGGTGTGGGATCTGATATAGTCGTCAACTCAGCGATAAATGCGAATAATGGCCATCTCAGTTTAACTGCGGCTAATAATATGTCGATTAATGCTAATTTGACGACAGGCAAGGGGGGCACGATCAGCTTGATTGGGCATGCGGGTGATGTCGTGATGCAGGCTGGTACTAGCCATAGTGCACAAAATAGCAGTTTACGTGTCCAAGCCCACAACAACATTTTAGCTAGTCAGCTCAACGCAGCGCATATTAGCCTTGTTGCCCAGCAAGGTTCGGTGCTCAGTGCGGCAGGCGGGGCATCGTTGAATGCTAGTCACCTTAGAATCTATGCCGCCGACGCAATCGGAACGAGTTCACAGGTGCTTTCGACGCGAGCTTCGACGCTGAGTGCGATCAGTGACGGCCATCGCGCCACAGGCATCTATATTACCCAGGCCGCCGATGTGATGCTTGACACACTAAGCATCGGGGTGACGCAGTTTAATGCGGATGCAAGCATGACATCCTTAAGCGATGCCGCTCAAATGGGGCTCATCGCCCATAATGCAGGCAGCGTTCAGTTCTCCGTTTTAAGTGGATCTTTAAATGTGAATGCGGGTTCATCGCCGCATATTGTTGCTGACAGTGCAACATTGAATATCGCCGGAGGCATAGCCAGTACCACAGCGGTACTTAAAACAGCGCTCAATACACTTAATGTTACGACCCAAACAGGCTCACTCCACCTGTCACAAGCGCAAACACTGCACTTAGCAGGTGCCGATATTACTGGGAATGCCCGGGTAAATCTCAGTCAAGGAAACCTTACGCTGGGTTCACTCAACGCACACACCGCGGACATTCATTTAACGAATGGTCGCATCCTAGCACAAATGACCGATGCTACGCATCTTGAGGCCCAAAACTTGAATGTCCAAGCCTTGGGTGTAGGCAGTGCAGCTCAACACCTTCAAACGCGCGTACAAAACTTGAGTGCTGAATTAGGGCAGCATGGTCTCTATATCGCGCAAGGTGGTGATATCGTGATTAAAGACTTGGTTACCACAAGCCATGCAAGTGTGAACGCCAGTGGTGATGTGCGTGTGAGTGAAAAATTTACCACACACTCAGCCGCCTTGAGTGCGACAAAACGGCTGATGTTTGAGACAGATTTACAGATTGCGAATAGCTTGTCAATCAACGCGACAGGGGCTGAAACACTTAATAATAGTGTAATTAAAGCACAGCAGCTTTTGATTAACCTGAGCGCACACGAACAGGCATCGATATTGAATACGGATGTGGCCAGTTTAGGTGTATCTCTCACTAATCACACCTTAACTTTAAATAATCGCACGGGGCTGGACTGGGCGCGTGAGGGTCAGCTAAACGCGAGTGAATTAAACCTAGCTGTAAAAGGTGCGCTCACCCAGTCAGCAACTCAGCAGTTGAGTGCTAGTCAACTGAACGTGAATGCGACAACCATTACCATGCACCAAGATGTACTTGTACGAGGTGATGGCGTGAATCGTATCCACTATCAGGCCACGGGGGGAGATTTAGGTGTAAGTCAAATTCAAGCACCGCAATCTCATGTTTCCTTACATGCACAAAATAGCATTGTTAGTGTATTATCAACGCCTGCAAATAACGTTACCGCTGATGTTACATACTTCTCGGCTCAACCTTTCTCTTACAGCGCAGACGTCAGTATGCGTGATGGTTTTAGTGCGCTAGAGTCTCGTTTGATTAAAGTGCAGTCTAATCATATTTCACTCACCAGTTTGTCAGACAAGACAGCCGCGATGGTGTTGAATGCGGCCGGTAGTGAGCGTTTTATCACAACCGGAACGAGTAAAGATGTATCGGTGTATTTCTTAAGTCAAAATATTCATGCGGCGGCCCTAGATGCGTCGCCACTGAAGTTGACGCTGGCACAATTTGATACCTTGCGTAACCCTGTTGTGGTCTTTGTGCAAACAGCACAACCCCAAGCATCCACAAACACGACCCAGGTAAGTGAACAAAGCGATTTACGCTCTAGCCAATCCAGCTCAGCAAGTCAAGCCAATGCTTTACCTAGCTTAATGGAGCAGCGTCTTGCCTCGCCGAGTTTATCGCGTGAAATTCGACAAACACTCGAACCGATGAGCGAAGTAAGAGGCTCGCAGGCGGATGAAGAACGCGCGACGGTATTTGAGCGACAATTAGAAGAATCTATTTTGTCACCTTCATTTGCACAACCGCGTGCCACCGTGAGCGTGATGCCGACAGGACTCACCTCGGCGTTATCCAGCCCACTGGCTACACCGGTGGCGGCACAACAAAGTCTTTCGGTGTTAGCGAGTTCAAATGTGGTAAGCTCGCCAAGAATAGGCTGGATATCCATGCCTGTTCAAGCCACTACAGGCCCAACATTTGATCCATTTGATGACTGGCAAGAAGAATTAGCTTTGTAACGCATCAGCGATGCGGCGCATTGGGTTGAATTTGAAGAATTGAGAAATAAATGAAAGTAGATGTAAAAGGGTTAATTGAAAATTTGCGCGCCCTCAGAGCGCAGGCACTCGACGGATTAGACGAGACGTTTTGGGCGGGCTATATCGACAACATTGTCCCGCTATGCCTAGCCCAAAGCGCGCTACTCTTTGAGCAAAGTCAGCCAACCCAAACAGAGGCAGACTGGCGCCTCAAACCCGATATCAACAGCCCCTTGATGCTCGACAATCCCACGGTGTTATGGCAACAACCTTGGATTCATCCGCTATTAGAACGTGCTTGGCAAAATGGGTTTGCTGTGTCCGAACCGGTATCGGCGCTCAACGGCGCCTTGTTTTTGGTGTTCAAACTGGTCAGTGCACAACCGACCTTGATGTTGCTGACTATTCCCAAAGACAATCAGCCCCGTTTAAGTGAAATTTTGTTACGCGCACAACTGATCGCCGATATGGCGGCATTAGAAGGTAAAACCAAGCTTAACCTGCAACAAACCGGCTCCGATCGAGATCAAATCGTCAACTTACTTTCCTTATTGGTCGAAGTACAGGCGGCGAAAAACTTTCAATCCGCCTGCTATTCGCTGGTTAATGGATTAGTTGGGCATACACAAGAGATAGATCAAGCGGTGTTAGGCTGGCAAGAAGGTGATTATGTTCGTATCAAAACGCTGAGCCACTATGATAAATTTGAAAAAAAAACCGACATCATAAAACTCTACGAAGCCGCGCTTGAGGAAGCGGTGGATCAACGCACGCCGATTAATTACCCAGCAGACCAATACAACCCCAGTTTGATTACCCTCGCGCATCAACAGCTCAAGGCCCATTTAGATGCCCACCAGCTATTTAGTTTTCCGATTTATGACCAGCGGGGTGAGGTGGTCGCCGTGATCAGCTTGATTAGCCAGACCAAAGCCTTCTCAAAAGAATTACTGGACGCAGTGTGTTTTGTGACAGGTTTACTCTCTGAGACGCTGATTGAATTTAAAAAAGCAAAAGACTTTTGGTTCATCAAAGCGTTTCGAGCCAGCCAGTCTTTCTTACGCCTCTTACTTGGCCGGCGCTATGTGTGGTCTAAAGTCATTAGCATTATTTTAATGAGCTTTATTTTGTGGGGCACCTTTGGCACCTTGCCTCATCGTATAACAGGGGTCACCCAGTTAATCACCGACAGCACCCAATTAGTCAGCGCACCCTTTGATGGTCAACTCTCACACGTCTATGCCACCTCGGGTGACGAGGTTGAGCAGGGGACGCTGCTGGCGCAAATAGATACCCAAGATATCTTATTACAACTTACCGAAATGCAAGCCGAGCTGCAAAGAAACCAAGCCGAAGTCGATCGCGCGCGCGCCAGCTTTAACCTTGTTGAAACGGAAATTGCGATGGCGCGGGTACGTCAAATGCAAGCACGCTTAGACCGCCTTAACTTTCAGCTTAGCCAAGCCGATATTAAAGCCCCGTTTGCCGGTGCAATCGTCGAGGGCGAGCGTAAAGACCTATTAGGCTCACCGGTAAGAAAAGGCCAAATACTCTATCGCATCGCGCGCGTTGAGGGTCTCTATCTGGTCATCGAAGTGCCCCAAGAAGATATAGACTATATTCAGATAGGTTCCACGGGTGAATTTGCTTTGGTCAGTCAGCCTAATATCACCCACAAAATACAAGTGACCCATATTCTACCCATGGCGCGTGTTAAAGGCCCAAAGGGCGCGCATTTTGAAGTCAAAGCACAACTGATTGAGGGGGTCGATGACTGGTGGCGTCCGGGTATGACCGGTGTGGCCAAAATTGATGTGGGAGATGCCCGTGCCTTCTGGGTGCTAGGGCATAAGATGGTTGACCGTTTACGTTTGATTTTATGGTGGTAAGCAATGGCCTCAACCTTTAGCGAATCCTGGTACCAAGTCGCACCGCTCAAGTTAGCGCTGCTACCGACCGTGCGTGTCCACAAACAAATTTATCGTGGTGAAGAGTGGTATGTGCTACAAGATGCCTGTTCAGAGAAGTACTACCGGCTCAGACCCATTGCCTACCAGTTCGCCAGTGAGCTTAACACCAAGCGTAGCGTTGAGGAGATATGGCTCAGCTTTGTAGAGCGTTTTCCTGAAGAGGCACCGGGGCAAGAAGATGTCATTCAACTGCTCTCCCAGCTACACCATTCCAATTTATTGTTTTACCGCTCTGATGCGGATCACGAACTCATTTTTGAGCGCTTTGAGAAACAGCGCACGCGCGAACATCTAAGCAAATTAATGGCACCGCTGTATTTGCGCATTCCAATATGGAACCCCAATGAATTTTTAAATCGCTTTACCCGTGTACTCTTGCCCCTGTTCGGTGTGAGCGCATTTGTCATTTGGTTACTTGTGATCTTACTGGGTGGCAAATCGGCCGTAGAAAACTTTGACCAGCTGTGGGTGCAAGGGCAGGGGATCCTTGCGCTAGATAATCTCATTTGGCTGTATGTCTCCATGTTTGTGTTAAAGATTTTTCACGAGCTAGGGCACGCGATTGTCTGTAAAAAGTATGGAGGCAATGTCCATACAATGGGCATTATGTTTATCGTGTTTACCCCGTTGCCCTACATGGACGCCAGCGCTAGCTGGGCGATGCGCAATCGTTGGCATCGTGCCATGGTCGGGGCCGCGGGGATGTATGTCGAACTTTTTTTTGCCGCCGTCGCCGCCCTCATTTGGGCCCATACCGCGCCCGGTACACTCAATAGCTTGGCGTTTAATATTATGGTGATAGGATCGGTATCGAGTATTCTGTTTAACGGTAACCCGTTGTTGCGTTTTGATGCCTACTACATTCTGTCGGATATTATCGATATTCCCAACCTCTATCAAAAAGCCAATCAGCAATGGCTGTTTTATTTTGACAAATGGCTGCTTGGAACACCCAAAGCCGAAAGTCCTGCCTTATCCTTTTCCGAAGGCATTTGGCTCACCGCCTATGGCATACTCAGCTATATTTATCGCTTTTTGATCATGCTCGTTATTATGATTTACGTGCTCGATATATGGATAGGGCTGGCCTTGATCATGGCGGTGATTATGCTGTTTATTTGGCTGCTCATTCCGCTCAAAAAACTGTTCCAATACCTGCTCACCAGCTCCAAACTCCAAACCAATCGTTCGCGTGCTTGGTTGATGTCGATGGGCGCCTTAGCGCTCTTGTTCGGCTCGTTTTTATTTTTGCCGATGCCCTATTCACTCAAAGCCCCGGGTGTGATTCAATCGGTGAACCACACCCTCGTCTATGCACAAAGTGGTGGGCGATTGATGGAAATCCGCGTGCGTGATGGCGAGTTTGTGCAAGCGGGCCAAGTGCTGGTGCGCTTTGAAGACGAAGAGCTGATTCAAGATCAAGCGATTGCCCAAGCCCAGCTAGAAGAAACCCGCTGGATGCTGCGCAGCGCACTCCAAGCGTCCGCAGGCTACATTCTACCCCTGCAACAGCGCGAGACAGCCCTATCCAACCGTATCGACGAGCTGGCGTTTCGACTGAGCCAACTCGAGGTTCGAGCGCCACATGATGGCATTTGGGTATCCAATCAACTTAACGAGCGCCGTCAATCCTTTTTTAGTCGCGGCGAATGGGTCGGTGAGGTGATCAACCCCAGTGATCTGCGTTTTGTCGCCGTGGTGACCCAAGAAATGGCCTCCAACCTCTTTCAAACAGAGCTTGAACAAGCCCAAATCCGTATTCGGGGTAACACAGCGCACACCTGGGAGACCGCACGTATTCAGTTTATCCCCTTTCAAAAACAAGAGCTGCCCTCGATGGCCTTAGGTTGGGATGGTGGTGGTCGGATTATGACCACCCGAAATGAAGCGGGCCATGTGGTCGCGGTTGAACCCTTTTTTGAAATTCATGCCATGATGGCGATGCAACAAACGGGATCCATGGATGGCAAAACTGGTGTACTCAAGCTTTCTTTACCTTGGAAGCCCCTCTACTGGCAAATCAAGCAAACCGCGATGCAATTGCTTCAAAAACGTTTTGAATTTTAGCGTGTTGACAACCTAATTATGGACGCCTTTTATTACTCCGAACCCAAGCCGATCCCGCCGATGCCCTTTGCGATCTGGTCAAAACTGCAAGTAGGGTGGTTTGCACTCTTTAAGGGTCGCGTATTAGCCCGCTACTGGCGAGATATTCACCAGATTAATGCCATGCATAATGCCTGCCTAAGCCGCTGGAAAACACCCGGTGCGTTTGAGCAAGATTTAGCACAGGTCAAAAGCCTAGCGCGCAAACACAAGCTAGCCGAGCACCCTGAGCAACTGTATTTGGCGCTGAATATATTACGTCACCTCAGTCAACAATCACTCGGTATGGCCCCCTATGATGTACAGCTGATTAGTCTGCTAGCGATGTTTGAAGGCCACATGGTACAACTGGCACCCGGTGAAGGCAAAACTCTCACGATTGCGATGTTAGCCATCATGCAGGCCTGGTTGGAAAAACCCTGCCATGTGATTACCGCCAACGACTATCTAGCTCAACGAGATGCCCAACTCATGCAACCGCTGTTTGTCGCCTGTGGCGTAAGTGCGATAGCGGTAAACCAAGAGATGGCACCGGAAGAAAAAAAAGCCGCTTATCAAGCCCCGATTGTGTATAGCACCGCCAAACAACTGCTTGCTGATTTTTTGCATGATAAAATTCAATTCGGTGGTTCACCTTCGCGTCTTGGGTTAAGCTTAAGCGCACTCAAATCCACGCTGCCTGAATTTTATATGCGCGGACTCTACTCGGTGGTGGTGGATGAAGCCGACAGCATCCTCATTGATGATGCCACGACGCCGCTGATTATCTCCATGCCCGAGCGTAATGAACTGCTCAAACAAGCCGTCATGATCGCCAAAGATATCGCCGATTTGCTCCAGCCTAAGCGGCACTACAAGCTCGATACCGAAAACAACGACCTCAAATTCACCAAGCTGGGGGAACAGCTACTCGAAGCTCACACCGACAGTCTACCCAGACTCTGGCATAGTAAAGATCGGCGCCACGACCTCATGTATCAAGCCATTATGGCACGCGACCATTTCAAGCTTGATCAGCACTATGTCATTGAAGAAGGCAAAGTGGTGATTGTTGATGAAAGCACAGGGCGCACTATGCCGGGGCGCTCATGGAGTTACGGATTACACCAATCGGTTGAAGCCCGAGCCGGTGTAGAACTAACCGACCCCAGTAAAACCTTAGAAAAAATGAGTTTTCAAAACTTCTTCAAACACTACCATCACCTCACAGGCGCATCCGGTACCCTACAAAATATCCACCAAGAACTCTACCACAACTACAAAGTGCAGGTGATGAGCGTGCCGCCACGAAAAAAATCCCAGCTTAAAGTGCAAGGATTCCGCGTGTTTACCAGCCAAGCTAAAAAGTGGCACGCCCTGATTGAGCAGGTCAAGGCTTTTCACCAACAAGGCCTGCCCGTATTAATTGGCACCAAACGCATCTCAGATAGTGAAAAGCTAGCTGAGATGCTGGCGGCTGAACAGCTCAACTTTGATGTGCTCAATGCCAAACAACTCGCGCGCGAAGCCGACATTATCGCCCAAGCCGGTGAAGCGGGGCGCATTACCGTAGCCACCAACATGGCAGGTCGAGGCACCGATATCAAAGTACCCGATGAGGTGCTCGCCCAAGGAGGACTCAAAGTCCTGATGCTCGAACCCCATGAGTCCGCGCGTATCGACTGGCAACTGTTTGGGCGCTCAGGGCGACAAGGCCATCCAGGCGAAGCCATCCCGTTTGTTGCTGCGGATGACAGTTTGTTTAGCGAGCACCTTGCCTGGTGGCATAAACCTATTTTACTGCTGGCCATCGGCCTGCCTTTTTTGCGCAAAGGGCTCATGAAACAGCTGGTATCCACCGCGCAACAACGCGCGCAAAACAAAGCCTTCCGCCGCCGCCGACTTCTCAACAAAATTGTCAAAGACGCCAAAGCCCGCCTCAGTTTTGTGCGATCAACGGGTTAAACGAATGATGGAGATTCTAGTGACTACACAAAGTTATCAATTTGATACCTTGCCGTTTATCAATATTGAAAATTACAAGATAGACGACATAACTCAAACGCAGTTTGATTATTTCTTGCAGCAGGTTAATGCGCACTTTAAATATGTTATTCAGCAAAGACTTGATTGGTTGATCACAGCGCTGGATTATAAAATTGGTTTTGGTCATCTGGTTATTCGCTTTAAGCGAATTGAAGATGGTTTGTTTTATATTTTTCGGGTGCCGATTTATAGCCAAGAGCAGTTAAAAACCGCCATGCGAGCGCGTAGGTTGTTGCAAGATAAACCCTATGTTTGTGAGCTGATTTATCATGATGAAAAATGCATGATTGAACAATATATTGACGGTGTCGAATTCAGTAACAAAATCGAAGATAATAAAATTGTACGACTTGCGCTAGCCTTAAAAGATCTTCATACCAGTATACCAACACAAGGTTGTGGGCGTATTAACTATGCGGCAAATGCCGATCAATCAAACGTTATCAGTCATTATCGTATTGCGCTTGATGAATACTGGAAACGATTGCAAAAAGTAGTGGATTCAAAAGAATTTGAGCAGATAGTGATTCAAGTTGAGCGCATGCTGGAGCAATCTATTCAATACCTGCCCTGTGTTTTATGCCACAACGATTTGTGGCGTTCGAACATTTTATTTAGTAACGATCAGCCTATCCTCATTGACTGGGATCTACTTGGTAGTTATCCCAAAGAAAGTGATTTGACATTTTTATGGAATGCTCGATTAACTGAACGCCAAATTAGTGTGTTTAGTGAAGTGTATGGTGATCTAGGTCAACCCGAACACCTAGCTTGGTTTAGGTTGGTAAAAGAAATGGGGAAGAAAGATGGAATGCGGGTTAATAAGATTCGAACCATTCTTGAGTTTTATGTGTAAGAAAGCTTATTAAATGTGGTGTTTTTTAAGATTGTTTTATTGAAAGCTTTGCACAAGAAAAGCTTGTAAAATAAGTATAAATCTGCAACTATTTAGAGTCCGCTCAAAAAATCAGCGAACAAAAAAATATACCACAAAAGCAAGTATTTTTGTTTTAAAAAAATAACTTATTTTTTTTGGCAGACTCTAGTTTTTAGCAGACTCTAGTTAATGCCAGCTTATTAAGGCGAGGGTAAGCCCGAGAGATATTGCTTTTTAAGTGCCAGGTTATCCGGTCGTGGTTAAGGGTATTGAGTGACAATATTTTGACACCTGTCAGGTTTTTGACGCTATAATCGTGCCATTATTTTTTGGCACGTTTATGATCTATGTCTTCATTCTTTTTTTCAGTCCTTGAGGGGACAAGTGTAGCTATTACTCAGTTTAGGCAGCAGCTTGATGATGCGATGGCGCATTCAGGGCCGTGGGTGTTGTTGGGTGAGCGGGCAACGGGTAAGTTGTCAGTGGCGTTTGAGATGCACCAGCAAAGGGGTGCGCTGGGTGCGCCTTTTATTCATTTAGATTGTGCGACGCTTGAGCCTTCCTTGGCAGAGACGACACTGTTTGGGCATGTCGAGGGCGCTTTTTCCGGCGCGATTTGTGCTGGATTAGGGCGGCTGGAGATGGCCAGAGGCGGTACACTGTTTCTTGATGGCATTGAGTGTTTGCCGTCGTCCGTACGTACTAAGTTGTTCGATGCGATTGCGCAAGGGCGGTATGTGCCCTTTGGGGCGAATCAATCTGTTATGGTTGATGTGCGCTGTGTGTTGGGTGTGACGACCGCTTCTTTTTCTGACCAGGCCTGGTTAGATATTATGCCAGTGACGCCTCGTTTGTCGGGATTGAATGTGTTGCGCGTTCCGGCTTTGTCTGAGCGGCTTGATGATATTGAGTGTTTGTTTTGTGCATGTTATCTGGCCTGTTTTCCTCAGTCATCTACACCGCCTAGTTTAGCATTAGATGCGTTGGCGCGTCTTGAGCATGATGGTTGGCCAGACAATCTGGATGATTTAGCGCGTTTGGTCACGCTGCTGGGCGATAGTTGGCATGGACGGGTGGTACTGTTAAGCGATTTACCGGCACGTTATTCGAGTGACTGGCTTGATCCTGCCTCGGCCTCGTGTTTGTTGTTTAATGATGCGGGGGATTTTGAGGCGCTATCGGATTGCTGGGGCTTTGCGGAGGGGTGGAGCGCTTCAGCGGCATCGGTGGTTGCGGTGGAGGGTTTTGATCTGGAGGCTAACGAGGGGTTGAAGCGTTATTTGCAGGATGTTGAGGTCGCGTTGATTGCGGCTGCACTCAAGCGCTGTGAGGATAATGTGTCGCAAACAGCGAAGTTGCTTAAACTCAATCGTACGACGTTAATTGAGAAGATGAAAAAATATGCCCTCTATCACTAAGTTGCCGGCATTAAAGCCGCATGAAAAAGATAGGTTGCTGGAGTTAGAGCGGGCGTTTGCGCTGTTTAATGAGACGTCGAATCAGTTGACCCAGGCTTATGAAGCTTTGCAGGAGCAGGTGGCACATTTACAGCTGCAGTTGGAAAAAAGTGATCATGAAAAGCGCCGGGTGGCGGATCGTTTAGCGCGTTTGTTGACGTTATTGCCTGCGGGTGTGATTGTGTTGAATGATGAGGATTGTATTGTTGAAATGAATCCGAGTGCGCAGGCTATTTTGGGGGAAGATGCGTTAAACGCACGTTGGCCCGTGGTGATTGAGGCGGTTTTTGCCAGCCGTAATGATGCGCAGGAGTTGGTGGCGTATGATGGTAAAATTTTTCAGTTATCGCATGTGACGTTGGATGTGACGCTGGGGAAGATTTTATTGATTCAGGATGTCACGGATGCGCGCCAGTTACAGGATCATATTAATCGTCATCAGCGCTTGCGTTCGATGGGGGAGATGGCCGCCTCTTTAGCGCATCAAATACGCACGCCCTTGGCGGCGGCGCTGTTGTATGTGTCGCAATTATCGACTCAAACGATGGATGAGGATAAGCGCCATAAGTTTACGCATAAGGTGTTGTTGAATTTGAAACACCTTGAGGGGTTGGTGCGTGATATGTTGCAGTATGCTAAGGGCGGGAGTATTGGTGCAGGTTGCGTGGAGGTGTCAGCGTTATTGCGTGAGGTGGCGTTGGCCGTCGAGCAGCATTTGGCGACAACGGATAGCGAGTTGGTGTTGACACCGGTTGAGCAGGCGTTGTGGGTGCGCGGTGACTATGATTCATTGATGACGGCGTTGCAAAATTTAATTGTGAATGCGATTGATGTGGTGCGTGCTCGTGCTAAGATTCGAATTTATGTGCAGTTGGATGGTGCGGATTGGGTGAATTTAATTGTCGCGGATCAGGGTCCGGGTATTGAGGCGGCGATTCAAGAGAAAATATTTGAACCTTTTTATACGAGTCGAGCGAAGGGCACGGGTTTAGGGCTAGCGGTGGTGCGCACGATTGCTGAAGCACATGGTGGTCAGTGCTGGGTGAATTCGAAAGTGGGTGAGGGTGCACGCTTTGGAATCCGTTTGCCGTTAACAACTCAAAAGGGAGAGGACCGTGAGTGTAGCTAAAATTTTAGTAGTCGAAGATGATCCAGATTTGCAAGAGGCGTTGGTTGATATTTTAACCTTGAATGATTTAGACGTGATGGCGGTGAGTTCGGCTGAAGAGGCGCTGGTGGCATTGGATGATGATATTGCGATGGTCTTTTCGGATATCCGTATGGATGGGATGGATGGCTATAGTTTAATGACGCGCATTCGTGCCTTGAAGCCTTATTTACCAATTGTGTTGATGACGGCGTATGGCACCATAGAGCAGGCTGTTGATGCGATGAAGGCGGGTGCGGTCGATTATATGGTGAAGCCTTTTGAGGCGGATGTGCTGGTGCAAAAAGCACGCGCGTATTTTAATCGTGATGCATCGCTTGAGGATGATTTTGTAGTAGCCGATGCCGCGAGTGTGCAGATTAAGAATATGGCAAATCGGGTGGCAAAAACCACCGCTAATGTGATGATTACCGGCGAAAGTGGTACGGGTAAGGAGGTGTTGGCACGTTATATTCATCAACAATCTGAACGTAAGGATCAGCCTTTTGTGGCGATTAACTGTGCGGCTATTCCGGATAATATGTTAGAGGCGGTGTTGTTTGGTTATGAGAAGGGGGCCTTTACCGGGGCGATGAAAGCGATGCCGGGAAAATTTGAGCAGGCGAATAAGGGCACTATTTTTTTGGATGAGATTGGGGAGATGAAGCCTGATTTGCAAGCTAAGTTGCTGCGTGTGTTGCAGGAGCGCGAGGTGGAGCGAATTGGGTCGATGCAGACGGTGACCTTGGATATCCGCGTATTAAGTGCATCGAATGTCAATATGAAGCAAGCGATATCGCGTGGCGATTTTCGTGAGGATTTATTTTATCGGTTGAATGTGTTTCCGATACATTTGCCTGCGTTGCGCGATCGACCTAAAGATATTGAGCATATTGCCAATAAACTGTTATATCGCCATAGTATTGCGCGTTGTGAAAAGCCGAGGTTGAGTGATGAGGCATTTGCGTGTTTAAAGTCTTATGCTTGGCCGGGCAATATTCGTGAGCTGGATAATGTGATTCAGCGTGCCTTGGTCATGATGACAGGTGAGCAGATTGAGGCCGCGCATATTATGTTTGATGATGGTTTTGCGCATGCTTGGGAGAGGGCGATTGCCGAATCGCCAACGCCCCAGATTGAGAAGCAAGAGGCGGTGTTGGTGCCGCCCTCAGAGGCGAATATGGATTTGAAAGCGAGGGAAACGGCGTTGATTTTAGCGGCCTTAAAGAAAAACAATGGCCATCGGCAAAAAACGGCTGAAGATTTGAATTTGAGTCCTCGTACGCTTCGGTATAAATTGGCACGTTTGAAAGATCAAGGGGTCGATGTGTAAAAGTTGGCATAACCTCTGCTTTAGGCTGGGTGTTCGAGGAGCGAAATGCGCATTTGAGGACGCGAACTTGCGTTTTATGTTTAATCGTTCGTAAATTGTTTTCTAAAATATGCGATAATAATTTCGCTGAATTTTTATTTGAGTTTATTCTAATGGATAAAATTGATACACAATCGTTAATGCTTCAGATGCGCGCGTTGAGTGCGCAGGCTCAAAATCAGCCTGTGGCATCGGTCGATGCGGTACAAAACGGTCAGAGCAAAGCGGAAGGCTTTGCGGATCTGATGAAGCAATCCGTTGAGGCGGTTAATAATCAGCAGCATAAATCACGCGAGCTTAAAGAAGCGTTTGAGCGTGGTGATGAGGGTGCGGATTTAACCGAGGTGATGTTGCAGGCACAAAAAGCCAGCCTTTCCTTTCAAGCGATGACTCAAGTAAGAAATAAGCTGGTGGAGGCCTATAAGGATGTGATGAATATGCCAATATAATGCGACGGCATTGTATTGGGTGATTTAGTTAATTTTAATTGAGTGTGGTATGGCTGAATCTGCGTCATTAAATAATAAATTAAATACGCGAAGCAACGCCTCAATTGTTTCTACACTGGTTGAAAATCTTACCTCCCTTCCTGTTGCACGCCAAATTGGCATTATCATTGGCTTATCTGCCTCGGTCGCGTTGGCGATTGGTATTTTACTCTGGTCACAATCCACTCAATATACCTTGTTGTTCGGTAGCATGGAAACGGCTGATATGAACGAAGTCGCGCGTTTATTGGATGCGCAGCGGGTTGATTATAAGCTGGATATGAACAGTGGTTCGGTGATGGTGCCGTCGGATCGGGTGCATGCGTTGCGACTGCAGTTGGCTTCAGAGGGTTATCCTAAACAAGCAGAAACAGGCTATCAGTTACTTGATCGTGAACAGGGGTTTGGTATTTCGCAGTTTCGTGAGACCACCCAGTATCATCGCGCGCTTGAAGGTGAGTTGGCCAAGTCGGTGTCTTCGCTGAATCAGGTTGAGTCGGCGCGTGTGATGCTGGGATTGCCCAAACGCTCTGTTTTTGTGCGCAAACAAGAGGCGCCTACGGCGTCGGTGGTGATTAAGTTGCGCTCAGGGCGTACGCTCGATGATCAAGCCGTGGCGGCGATTGTGCATCTTGTTGCGGCCAGTATTCCTAATCTTAATCCGCGTGACGTTACGGTTGTCGATCAGCTGGGTAATCTGCTGTCAAATAATAATCAAACGGCGCAGTTACAAATGAATATGCGCCAACTCGAGTATACGCGAACCGTTGAGGAAACCTTGACGAGTCGAGTGGTAAGTTTAATAGCGCCGGTAGTCGGCGGGGCGGGCAAGGTGCGCGCGCAAGTGACCGCTGAAATTGATTTTACACAGCAGGAGCAAACGCGTGAATTGTTTGAGCCTGATCCATCAGCAGTGCGTTCAGAGCAGGAAATAAGAGAGTTAAATCGTAATCAGGGGCCGATAGGTATTCCGGGCGCGCTGACCAATCAGCCGCCGCGTGCAGGGTTAGCGCCTGAGGAGGGTTATACCGGGGCACAAGATGACCCTAATCTTAAAAGTATGTCTGAACGTCGGACACGTAACTTTGAGATTGATCGAACGATTAGTCATATCAAGGGGTCGGTCGGCAATATTCGTCGTTTATCAGTTGCAGTTGTGTTAGATGATAAAATGAGTTTAGTGGAAGGGGTGCTTCAACGTCAGGCGTTGAGCGAAGAGGAATTGTTGAGTTTTCGGCGCTTGATTATTGATACGGTGGGCTTGGATGAGGCGCGCGGCGATACGCTGACGCTGATTAATGCTTCATTTGTTGAGCCGGATGAAGATTTTTTTGAGGCTACGCCCTTTTGGCAGGAACCCTGGTTTTGGGATATCATGAAGCAGGTATTGGCGGCGCTGGCTATTTTGATTATTTTCTTCGCGGTTGTGAAGCCGATGTTGCGTGATTTAACCAAAAAAGAAGAGGCTTATCTTGAGTATCCTGATGATGTAGAAGAGGATGAGGATGAACTTCGCGATGGCGATGAAATTTCTAAAGCCTTAGATAAAATGAATGAAGAGTTGCAAGCACAGGTCTCTGAAGAGGCGCAGGGGAGTGCTAACTCTGAAGAAGCCGAGTTGTTTGAAAAAGTAAAAGCGCTCGTTCAAAGCGATCCTAAGTTGGCGTCGATGATTATTAAGCAGTGGATGCAGGAGGGGGATGATGGCTGAAGCATTGCTGGAAGAACTGGGTGATGAACCTAAATTGTCAGGGTACGATAAGGCGGCTATTTTGTTGATGGCGGTGGGTAAGGATGCGGCCAGCTCTGTATTGAAACACCTTAATCCACGAGAAGTCCAGCAGCTGGGTACGGCGATGACGGGCGTCGATAATGTTGGGCATCGTGATGTGCGCCATGTTATGAAGTCCTTTTTGAGCTTGGTGGGTGAAGATGCGTTGGGCGTGGATGCGAACGAGTATGCGCAAAGCTTAATGACGGATGCACTGGGTGAAGGGGGTGGCTATCTGCTGGATGCGGCGATGCTCGGTGATCAGGTCAAAGGCTTGGAGGCGATGAAGTGGATGCACCCTAATACCATTTCTAATATGTTGCGTAATGAGCACCCTCAGGTTGTAGCGATTATTTTGTCTTACTTTGATCCGGATATGGCCGCCGAAATTTTGCGAGGGATTCCTGGGCGCTTCCAAGCTGAGGTGGTGTATCGTATTGCCACCCTGAGCACGATTCAGCCGCGTGCGTTATTTGATTTGAACAGGGTGTTAGAGGCCGGTACCAGCGATGGAAAAGGCGGAAAGCTAGCCTCGATTGGTGGCGATAAGCGTGCGGCTGAAATTCTTAACTTTGTCGGCGGTGGATTGGATGTGAAGCTGTTAGATGAAATTGCCGTTGAGCATGAGGATGTCAGTAAGGCTATCCAGGAAAAAATGTTTGTGTTTGATGACATTATTGGTATTGATAACCGGGGTATTCAGGCTATCTTGGCGGATGTGCCCGGCGATATATTGATTTTGGCTATTAAGGGTGCGGATGCGGAGCTCAAGGAGAAGTTTTTGGGCAATATGTCACAGCGCCAGGCCGATATTATGCGTGATGATTTGGAGTCAGGCGGACCGGTGAAGCTGAGTGATGTAGAGGATGCGCAGCGTCAAGTGATTCAAATTGTGCGTCGTCTTGCGGATGACGGTAAGGTGATGATGCCGGGTGGCGGTGAGGAATTTGTATAATTTATGTTAAAAAAGCCGGGTGCCTCGACCGATGCTGAACGTCCCGCGATTACGAAGGTGTTGTCAGCGGAAAAGGTGAGTGTGCCAGAAATTCATAAATGGCAGTTTCTTGATTTGGAGCAGGATGCCAAAAATCAGTTGGATTCTGTTAGGGCGGATGTGCTTGAAAAGATTAAGCAGGAAATTCAGCCAAAGTTAGCCCAGCAAACGGCGATTTTAAAGCGAGAAGCTTATGAGGAAGCTAAGCAGCAGGGTTATGAGGCAGGTTATCAAGCTGGGTTTGAAACAGGTCAGGCTTTAGGTATTGAAAAGGCACAGCAGCAAGCGGCGGAGGCGTTAGCGCCGAAAGTGGCGAATATGGAGCAGGTGTTGGCGGCTTTGGTGAGGCCGCAAGCCTATATCGAAACACGCGTATTTGAGCAGGTTGCGCAGATTGCTTTAGCCTTGGCAGAGAAGATCACGGAGCAAGCGATTGCGCTTGATAAAACCAAAGTGTTGCGTTTTATTGAACAGGCCGTGGCATTGCTGCCGGATGATCAAGCTCAGGTTGATGTGGAGTTGCATCCGGATGATTTGGAATTTATTCAATATTATCAAGCGCCACCCTCTGCGCACTGGGTGCTGAAAGCCAATCCTCAGCTCCAGCTGGGTGAGTGTAAGGTTAAAAAACTCAACTCGGTTGTGCATTACCGTTGGCGTGAGCGGCTGGATGCGTTATTGTCTCAAACGGGCCAGTTGGTTGCCGCGCAGCTCGAACCGGGGGAGACTGAAGATCATGTCGATGAGCCTGTCTTAAATTCAAGCCCATCAACGCCTAGTTAGTATGTCGTTACCAACTTCCTTAAATCAATCCCTTGTCGAACGCCTTGAATTTGTACATCAGCACTTACCTACGCCCCCAGGTTTAGTGGTTGAGGGTCGGTTGGTGCGTATGGTGGGGATGACGTTAGAGGTGGTTGGTACCTATGCCCCGATAGGCGGACGCTGTAAGGTATTGCATCCGGGTGGTGAAGCGGTAATTGCGGAGGTTGTTGGGTTTAATAATGACCGTTTATTTTTGATGCCGGTAGGCGAAACCCATGGACTAGCACCGAATGCGCGTGTCATACCTTTGAGCGGTGGGGTAAAGATTGACGTTGGCTTTTCGATGTTGGGGCGGGTGATTGATGGTCGTGGACAACCGTTGGATGGTAAGGGTGGGCTAGTGGCTGACGGGGCGGTGTCATTAGCGGGCACGCGAATCAATCCGTTACATCGTCAGCCTATTACGAAGCCTTTGGATGTCGGTGTGAAGGCGATTAATGCCTTGCTGACATTGGGTCAGGGCCAGCGTTTGGGGTTAATGGCAGGCACAGGGGTGGGTAAAAGCGTGTTGCTGGGGATGATGACACGCTATACCAGTGCCGATATTGTGGTGGTGGGGTTGATTGGCGAGCGTGGGCGAGAGGTCAATGATTTTGTGCGTCATAATTTGGGTGTCGAGGGGTTGAAGCGTGCTGTGGTCGTGGCGACGCCAGCGGATGATCCGCCTCTTATGCGTATGCATGGTGCGATGTTGGCGACAGCTATTGCTGAATATTTCCGTGATCAAGGCTTGAATGTACTCTTGTTGATGGATTCGCTTACCCGCTTTGCACAAGCTCAGCGCGAAATCGCATTGGCGATTGGGGAGCCGCCGGCCAGTAAAGGTTACCCGCCTTCTGTCTTTGCTAAGTTGCCGCAGCTGGTTGAGCGTGCAGGTAATGGGCGAGAGGGCTCGGGTTCGATTACGGCGATTTATACGGTGTTGGCTGAGGGCGATGACCAGTCTGATCCTGTTGTGGATTCAGCGCGTGGTGTATTGGATGGCCATATCGTGCTGTCGCGTGCTATTGCCGACTCAGGACGTTATCCGGCGATTGATATTGAATCGTCGATTAGTCGTGTGATGATTGAACTTATTTCTAAGGAACAGTATGCAAAGGCGCAGTTGTTTAAAAAACTGTATTCACTGTATCAGCAAAATCAAGATTTGATTAGTGTCGGTGCCTATCGTCGTGGCGCGAATCCAGAGGTGGATGCCGCGATTGCCAAGCACCCACAGTTGATGGCTTTTTTAAGTCAATCGATTGATGAGCGTTTTGACTTTACGCAAAGCCTGATGGCGTTAAATAAAGCGCTGGCTTAGCGCGGGGGTGGGGATTAGGTGAGCCGTTTAGTGCGTCTGAAACTGTTGGTAGATTTAGCGGAGCAGGAGCTGGATAAGGCCCAGCTTACACTTAAACAGCTGAGTACAAATCGTGATATGACCGCACAGCAGATTGAGGATTTAAAAAGTTACCGTCAAGATTATATGGCAAGACTCACCGCCAGTGGCACGATGTTGCCGATTCAATTGAGCACGACACAGGCCTTTATTAATCGCTTGAATCAGGCGATTGAGGGGCAGCAGAAGCAGTTAGAATCACAGCAGACCCTGTGTGAGCAGGCGCGTGAGCAGTGGTTGGAAAAACGCGTTCGGCTCCAAGCTATGCAGAAATTATATCAGAAGGTGGAAAAGCAGGTGGTGTATGCCGAAAATCGTGTAGAGCAAAAAATGCTGGATGATCTTGCGGCACAAAATTTCAGACGTTAATTGATTAAATATTATCCCGGATATTTTATAAATTCGCGTGATGATCGCGCAGGATATTGGTTTCCCAGTGCTTTTTTCGAAGGAGCGCTGTAGTTATTCATACAGCCGACTGAGAAAAAAGTGCTGGGGAATCAATAGACAAGCGAGGGCGCGTGAACTTTATGAAATGTCTGGGTTATTTTAGGCATAACTATTGCTTTAGCTTGAATAATAAAGATAACCTCTTATTTTGTGAAGTGTAATGGACGTATTAACCCAGCAAATCAATAGACCTAAGCATGATGTGGCCTTCATGGGCGAATATTTAACAGGCACGACGGATCTTTCAGCGGAGTCCTATGCGCTGGTGTTTGCGCATTATGTCGCGAATCAGGGTCATGCGGCTTCTCTCTCCTCTGGTCCCAGCTTGGATGACAAGCAAGCATGGGTTCGAGAAGGGGGGGGCGATGTCGATTTAGGGGGGGCAACCCCATCGGTTTTGATGCGCGATTCGGTCGCTAGCGATAATCTAGCTGAAACGTTATCGGATTGGTTTTCATCACAGGGTTTAGCTACCGAGGCGTTTCATTTTTCACCTACGCCACAACCAGGCCTGGTGGCGGCGCAGGGCTTAGAGGCTAAGGTTGATACGCCGTCGGTGATGGCGGGAAACGATTCCTTTGCGGTGTGGTCGGCGTCTGATTTAGTAAGTGACTTGAACGACAATGCGCTAAATGTACCGTTAATGCCTGCGGTAGAAGCGAATGAACCGCCGCGATTAACTCCGCCTGTTGTTCCACAACCCGGCCTGGTTACGGCGCAGGGGCTCGATGATGGGGTGGCGCCCTTGTCGGTTGAAGAAAACGCATCCTCGGCATTAACCTCGCCTGTTATTCCACAACCCGGCCTGGTTACGGCGCAGGGGCTCGATGATGGGGTGGCGCCCTTGTCGGTTGAAGAAAACGCATCCTCGGCATTAACCTCGCCTGTTATTCCACAACCCGGCCTGGTTACGGCGCAGGGGCTCGATGATGGGGTGGCGCCCTTGCCGGTTGAAGAAAACGCATCCTCGGCATTAACCTCGCCTGTCGTTCCACAATCTGGCCTGGTTACGGCGCAGGGGCTCGATGATGGAGTGGCGCCCTTGCCGGTTGAAGAAAACGCATCCTCGGCCTTAACCTCGCCTGTTGTTCCACAACCTGGCCTGGTTGTGGCGCAGGGGTTCGAGGGTGTGTTGAGTTCAGCGGCTTCGGATTCGCGTTCAGTCGCCTTAAGCCCTGTGTCGGCGGCGATGCTGCCACCGCGCACTGTCCTTGGGCAGGTGGCAGCGACACCGACAGTGAGTGCGGCGGTATCGGCGGCGGTATCGGCGGCGGTAACCGGTTTACAAAATAGTCAAACCATGGCCGATGGCTTTATCGCACAAGCACTCCAATCGGATGTGCAAAAAACAAGCACCGCTTCAGGCATGACGTCCCATTTAGCCATGGTGGCCCAACAGGCGCAGCAACAAGCAACGATCTTGGGCCAGCAAGTGATGCATACACAAGTGAAGACATTGGGTGAGGGCGAGGCTGAAAAAAGCCCTTTGGCCACTGACAGTGCCTTGCTTGTTGATAGCACATTAAAGTCTGGCCGTTCGTCAGTGCCGAGTTTGGCTTCTGTGCATTATCCATTGAATCATCAGAAATGGAATGAGGCGATGGGCAAGCGTGTGGTGTTTATGGCGAATCATAATATTCAGTTAGCACAAATTAGTTTAAATCCAGAAAAGTTAGGCCCAATCCAGTTAAAATTGCACATCGATCGTGATCAGATGGTCAGTGTATCAATGAGTGCGCATCACCTTAGCACCCGGGAAGCACTGGAGGCGGCCATTCCGCGTTTAAAAGAAATGCTTTCTGAAGCGGGGATTGGGTTTGATCATATTGATGTCCAGGAAGACGCGGTATTTGATCAGTCACGAGAACAGGCTTTATCAGGCGGAGCCGATGCGCATGCCTCTGAAGAGGTTGAAGGGGATGCGCAGCTTATAACACAAGAACAAAGTAATAATTTAATTGATTTTTATGCTTAGGAGAGAGAGATGAAAAAAAATGTATCGTTTTTGATGATGGTGTTGGGCGCGCTGCCGTGGGTTGCGCAAGCCGATACCGGCATGTCAACGGGGTCGATGGTCGGTTATATCATTATCGCTGCAGGTGTGACGGCGGTGATCGCGAGTTCGTTGGTGTATTTGGTTTGGTGTAATAAATCTGGAGTGTGTGATCAGTCGGAGTTGGTTGATGAAATTAAGTCCATGTCAGATGACAAGCGTTTTGATCAGTTAGTTGCGGCACAAAACACAGATCCAAAGCTGGTGCGTGCGATTAATAGTTTGCTCAAAGAGGCACAAAGAGAGGCGCAGAAAGCGCTCGACCATCGTCAAAAAGAGTTGGATGGTGCGCAACAAGCCTTGCGTGAAGCTCAGCAGGAGTTGGCAAGTTATCAGGCGCGTGCGCAAGACTTAGAGAAGCAGGTGACGCAATTAAATCAAGCGCTCGAGTCCGCACAAGAGGAGATGATGAATGCGCAGCAACTCTCCTCTTCAAAATCGGCAACACAAGCCCTGGATATGAGTCAAATTGTGACACTGTCTGAACAGGTTGAGATGGCGGTGAAGGATATGAGTAAAGGCACGCAAGAGGGAACAGGCTCTGTGCAAAAAGTCATTACCGAAGTGGGTGGCCTGACGGATGAAGTGACGCGTGCAACCAGTGTGATTAAGCAGTTGGAGTCGGATAGTAGTAATATCGGTACGGTGTTGGTGTTAATTCGTGATATTGCTGAACAGACCAATTTGTTGGCATTAAATGCGGCCATTGAGGCGGCGCGTGCGGGTGAGCATGGACGTGGCTTTGCGGTTGTGGCTGATGAGGTACGTATTTTGGCTGGTAAAACACAGCAGGCAACAACCGAGATTCAGGCCATTATTGAAGGGCTTCAGCAGCGTGCACGCAGTGCGGTGCAAGTGATGGAGAACGGTCAAGAGCGTGTTGAAACGACGCAAGCGCAAGCCCAGCGTGTGAGTGAGTCCTTGCAGAAAATTTCAAATTCGTTGGCGCAACTTGAAGTGGCACAGCGTGCGTTGAGTGATGTTGTGAAGTAGTAAAACCCCTTCTTATCTCTCTCTTCATCTTGCCCTGTTTTGTTCTGTTGATGTACGTCACAGAATAAAATGGGGTTTTTTAATGGTAAATAATGAAACACAGCCTCAAATCTTTGTGCCTTTCGATTAAAATAGCCTAAAGTTAAAGGTGGCGTTTCAGTTATTGAGATGTTTTTGGTCAAAATCTAAAATAACGAATAGGAAGTTAAGCATGGCAAAAGAAGAAAAAGTGGAACAAGATGAGAAAAAAGGCGGCGGTAAAGGTTTAATTATTGCCCTGTTGGTGGTGATCATTCTTTTACTGGTGGGGGTTGCCGTAATGGCAACATTGATGTTGACCTCGGGAGATGGGGCTGATAAACCTAAAAATCCAGAGCAAGAGGTGATGCAGTACTCGCCAACTTTTAAGCAGTATGCACAGCCACGTGCCGGAACGCCACCCGCCTATATGGAAATGAAGTTTGTTGTGAATTTTCGTGGTGAAGGGCGAGCGCGCTTTATTGCGGTTGACCTAAATATTATGTCACGTTATCCTGAAGTAATGGAGGATATGGAGCATTTGCGTCCGATTTTACAAAATGATATTCAAATGCTATTGAGACAGGTTACTTATACAGAAATTAGTGCGGATGATGGGCAGGAAGTCGTTAGACAGCGCATTCTTGAGGCCACCAAAAAAGTCGCCGAAGAGAATGGCATTTTCCCTGACTTGATTGCTAATATTTTTATTACCCGTTTTGTAACACAGTAGTTAGGTTAATTAATGGATGATATCCTAAGTCAGGATGAGGTTGATGCGCTCCTGCGAGGAATGGGGGATGGGGATGTTGAGGCTGAAAATGATGATTTAGCCGATTCGGGTGTCGCCAAAACCTTTGACTTTACGAATCAAGAACGTATTATTCGTGGGCGTTTGCCCGCGTTGGATATCATCAACGAACGTTTTGCACGCGGGTTTCAACGTCACTTCAATGAAATGATTTTGTCTACTGTTGAGGTGGCGGCCGGTGAGGTCAAAATCATTAAAATGATTGATTATCTGCGCAACTTATTTGTGCCTACTAGTCTAAATATTTATCGTATTGAACCCCTGAATGGGGTTTCTTTGTTTACGCTGGATTCAAAGTTGATTTTTACGGCGGTCGATATTTATTTCGGCGGCACCGGTTTATTACCCTTTAAAATTGAGGGGCGAGACTATACACCGGTTGAAATGAGCATGATTAGAAGTATTCTCGATATCGCGAATGAAACCTTGCGCAAAGCTTGGGCACCTGTGATGGATATTGAGGTGGACTATATGCATTCGGAGATGAATCCGAAGTTTGCAGCCATTGTGGATGCAACCGATATGATTGTGATTAGCCCGATCAATGTGCGTTTTGAGGGTGTCGAGGGGCGCATAGATATTGTGATGCCTTATGCGATGCTTGAGCCCGTGCGTGAGAAGCTTGAAGAAGGCATGCAGAATCTTCAGGGTGATGGCGATACGCACTGGTCAAAAACACTGCGTGAAGAGGCGAAGAATATTGAGGTCTCAATGAGCGTGAGCTTAACCGAGATAACCATGATGATGCAGGATATATTGCAGATGGAAAAAGGCGATATTATTCCGATTGAGATGCCTAAGCAAGTGTCGCTGAAGGTCGAGGATATTCCGATTGCGCGAGGAAAGGTGGGCGTGAGTAACAATAAAAAAGCCATTAAGCTACAAGAAATAGTTCATCATCCTGCCTACACAGATAGAATCATAGATAACACGAGGGATTGGTTTAATGAGTGAGCAAGATGAGTTAGATGCCTGGGGGGATGCGCTCAAGGAGCAGGCCGAGTCGGAAGGTGGGGAAGACGATCCTTGGGCGGCCGCATTGAGTGAGCAAGCCGAAGCCGAAGGCGGGGGTGGCGATGAAGAAGACCCTTGGGGCGCGGCCTTAAAAGATCAGGCGCAAGCGACTAAAAAAGCACCACCGCCTAATGCGAAAGCGGCCGCGTTTGAGTCGCTAAACTATACACAAGGCGATGGCAAAAAGGTTGACTTGGATGTGTTGCTTGATATTCCTGTGACCTTGCAACTGGAAATTGGGCGCACGAAGGTGCCTATTCGAAGTTTGCTTTCTTATACGCAAGGCTCGGTGATCGAGATGGATCGATTAGCCGGAGAGCCGCTGGATTTGTTAGTCAACGGTACATTGATTGCCCACGGTGAGGTGGTGGTGGTCAATGATAAATTTGGCGTGCGTTTAACGGATGTGATTAGTCCGCAAGAACGTATTAAAAAACTCAGATAAATGGGGTGTTTAGCGTGATAGGATGGTTGCGATCGGCTGTTGCCGCGTTTTTGATGGCTGGATCAGCATGGGCGTTGGCGGATACGCCCGCGCCCTTGAGTGGCGGGGCGTTAATTAAGCCTTCGGACTATCTTGGTCAAATTTTGGTTTCACTCACGTTGGTATTGTTAATTATATTTGTCGGCGCTTGGCTATTGCGTCGTTTTGGACGATTTGCTAGTGTGGCGGAGGGGCAGTTAAGTGTACTGGGTGCGTTATCTGTCGGGCAGCGTGAGCGTATTATGCTGGTGCAAGTGGGGCGGGAGCAGCTATTGATTGGTGTAACAAGCAGTCGTATTTCAACGTTACATCGCCTAGAGACCCCCATTAACCTTGATGATACCGATACCCAGCCGGGCCCATCAGGTCAAACGATGGCAGAATCTTTCGCCAAACGACTGCAGGCCGCTATGACACAAAGAATGACGCGTGAAGATCGTTAAGTTTTTTTTATTTTTAGCCGTCGGGTTATCGCCCTTGTCGGCTTATGCCATGCCTGGTATTCCGGCGTTTACGGTGGAAACAGATGCGGATGGTAATCAAGATTACACGCTAACGTTGCAGATTTTGCTGTTGATGACAGGCTTGACCCTGTTGCCAGCGGCGCTCATCGCGACCACTTCATTTTTGCGCATTATCGTGGTGTTGGCGTTATTGCGCCAAGCGTTGGGTACTATGCAAACACCTTCAACCCAAGTTTTGATTGGTTTGGCGTTGTTCTTGACCTTGTTTATTATGTCACCCGTGCTGGATCGCATTTATCAAACGGCTATTGACCCTTATCTTGAGGAGCAAATGGATTTTCGCCAAGCCGTCGAAACCGCTATGGTACCGATGCATCAATTTATGATTGAGCAAACGCGTGAAACCGATTTGGCGATGTTTGCTGAAATGGCCGGCGTGGAGCTATTGGAGCCAACTGAAGTGCCGTTACGGATTTTAGTGCCCGCATTTATGACTAGTGAACTAAAGACGGCATTCCAAATTGGGTTTATGATTTTTATTCCGTTTTTGATTATTGATCTCGTGATCGCCAGTTTATTAATGGCCATGGGGATGATGATGTTATCGCCGATGATTATTTCGTTGCCGTTTAAAATTATGTTATTTGTTTTGATTGATGGTTGGGCGCTGGTGATCGGCACGTTAGCTAATAGTTTTGTGGTTGTAGGAGGAACCTAATATGACACCAGGACAGGTATTGACCTTGGGTCAAAGCATGCTAGAGGTTGTGGCATTGCTTGCGGCGCCTTTACTCATTCCAGCGTTAGCGGTGGGTTTGTTAATCGGTATGTTTCAGGCGGCAACGCAAATTAACGAAATGACTTTAAGTTTTATTCCAAAGCTAGTGATAGTTGGCGCTGCTTTAATCATAGCGGGCCCTTGGATGTTGACTACTTTTCTTTCTTATACCATTGAGTTGTATATGAATATTCCCAATCTAATAGGCTAGTTGTGTCTTTTACCTATCACGAATATTTACAGTTGATAGGCTTGTATTTTTGGCCGTTTGTACGCATTGGCACCATGTTATCGATTATTCCGTTATTTGGTATGAAGGGCGTGCCTGTCAGGTCACGCTTGATATTAACCCTGGTGATTACCTTGGCCGTCGCGCCTTTGTTACCCTTGCCACCGCCCGTTGACCCATTTACCTGGCAAGGTTTGTTGTATATGATGCAGCAAGTTTTAATTGGTTTGGCGATGGGGGTTATTTTTTTGGTGGTGTTTCAAGCTTTTGTGCTCGCCGGCCATATGATTGCGATGGCGATGGGCTTGGCTTTTGCCTCAATGGTGGATCCGGCTACGGGCGTAAATGCACCGGTCGTATCTCAATACTTTACGATTATGGCTACCTTGTTGTTCCTGGCACTGGATGGTCACATTATGGTGATCTATGCGGTGGTGGAGAGCTTTTATCTATTGCCCGTCGGCAGTCATTTTTTGACCGCTGAAAGCATGCAGTTGGTTGCCCAGTTTGGAAGTACGATGTTTAGCGCTGGAGTCTTGATTGCGTTGCCAGCGATTACGGCTTTATTGTTGATCAATATTTCATTTGGTGTGATCACGCGCGCCGCGCCTGCGCTCAATATCTTTGCTGTGGGCTTCCCTATTACGCTAATGGCGGGCTTGGTGATGCTGATTTTTACTACACCAATGTTATTGCCGCATTTAGAAGAGTTGTTGATGCGCGCGTTTAATCGCATTCATATGTTGCAATTAAACCCATAGAGGATGCTTAGATGGCAGAGAGCGAAGACGGCCAAGAAAAATCCGAAGAACCCTCCGAGAAAAAGCTCCGTGAGGCCAGAGAGAAGGGGGATATTGCGCGCTCGAAAGAGTTGACCACTTTTTTAATGGTCATTTCTGGTGCGTTGTTTTTGTATTTCTTTGGCCCGCAAATGATTGCCTCGTTTGAAATGATTATGATTGGTGGGCTCAGTTTAGAGCGTGATCATGCCTATGATACTAAGAAAATGCTGGACAATAGCCTTGGTATTGTGGTCGCCTCGATTATGATGATATTGCCATTTTTGTTGTTAATGGCGTTTGTAGCGATTGTTGGCTCATCGTTGTTGGGCGGTTTTAACTTTAGTACCCAAGCGATGGCGCCGAAGTTCAGTAAGTTGAATCCTGCTAAAGGGCTGAAGCGTATGGTCTCGATGCAGGCACTGATGGAACTGCTCAAGGCGCTGGGTAAGTTTGGTTTGGTTTTAGCGGTGGCGGTGGCATTTTTGTGGTACACCTTTGCAGAGGTGGTATCCATTGGCGCGCAGTCATTGCATGTTGCGTTGGCGCATTCGGCGAAAATTATTATTGAGGCTTTTATTTTGGTTAGTCTGGCATTGATTGTGATCGCTATCATTGATGTCCCTTTTCAGGTTTATCAACATACTGAAAAACTGAAAATGACCAAGCAGGAAGTAAAAGAGGAGTATAAACAGCAAGAAGGTAATCCGGAAGTTAAGGCCCGTATTCGTCAAATTCAGCGGGAGATGTCGCAGAGGCGCATGATGCAGCGTGTACCGGATGCGGATGTGGTTATTACGAACCCAACCCATTATTCAGTGGCATTGAAATATGATCCCGATACCATGGATGCGCCGATTGTGCTGGCGTTAGGTATCGACTTTATGGCGGCCCAAATTAGAACGGCCGCCCGTGATAATCATATCCCGATTGTCGAAGCACCGCAATTAGCGCGTGCTTTGTACTATAATTCCGAGGCTGAGCAGCCTATTCCGCATGCGTTGTTTAAAGCCGTGGCGGCGGTGTTGGCTTATGTATTTGCGTTGCGTGATAATAAAAAACAATCGTTGGATGTATCAAAGCTTGATATTCCAGCTAACTTAAAAACTGAGCCTTAATGAAAAGCATAGCATTTATTCATGGATTTTAAGCAGTTATACCAGATTTTAAAGCAGTGGTTTAAGCGCGGGTTAGGTGCACCGATTGCGATTTTGTCGTTGCTCGGTATGATAACTATACCCTTGCCTGCGATTTTGCTTGATATCTTTTTTACGTTTAACATTGTGTTGTCGTTAGTGATTCTTATGGTCACGGTCTATGCGCGGCGCGTGTTGGATTTTGCTGTATTTCCAACGGTGATTTTGATTGCGACCTTATTTCGTTTATCACTTAATATTGCTTCAACGCGGGTTATTTTGCTTGAAGGTCATAATGGTGGTGATGCGGCCGGTAAAGTGATTGAAGCCTTTGGTGAATTTGTTATTGGCGGCAACTATGCGGTTGGTTTGGTGGTGTTTGCTATCTTGGTTATTATTAACTTTGTAGTTGTCACCAAAGGCGCAGGCCGCGTAGCGGAGGTAAGTGCGCGCTTCACGTTGGATTCGATGCCGGGTAAGCAAATGGCGATAGACGCGGATTTGAACGCCGGTCTGATTACGCAAGAGCAGGCGCAAGAGCGACGTAAGGAAATTACGGCGGAGGCTGACTTTTATGGTTCGATGGATGGTGCCAGTAAGTTTGTGCGTGGGGATGCGATTGCCGGTATTATTATTTTGCTGATTAATATTGTCGGTGGGTTTGCGATTGGTGTGGGTCAGCATGGTTTGAGTTTTGGTGAGGCGGTTGAAATTTATACCCTATTAACCATAGGGGATGGCTTGGTGGCACAAATTCCCGCCTTGCTTTTGTCGTCGGCCACCGCGATTATCGTGACGCGCGTATCGGGTGATCAAGAGGATATGGGGCAGCAGCTAGAAAACCAGATGTTTTCTAGCCCGCAGGCACTCGGTGTGACGGCGGCGATTGTAGGCGTCATGGGTGTGATTCCGGGTATGCCTAATTTAGCCTTCTTGTCTTTTGCTATCTTAGCTGGGTTGGGTGCTTATTTTATCTTCAAAAATCAACAAAAACAGGCTGTCAAAGAAAAGACCCAAATTAAGCCAGATGCGCCGCAGGATACCAAGCCGGCGGAGTTGAGTTGGGACGATGTTCAGCAGGTCGATGTATTGGGTTTGGAGGTCGGTTATCGCTTGATTCCAATGGTGGATACCAGTCAAAATGGCCAGTTGCTAGAGCGTATTCGTGGCGTGCGGCGCAAGGTGTCTCAGGAGTTGGGTTTTCTTGTGCCGCCAGTGCATATTCGCGATAATTTGGACTTAAAGCCAAATCAGTATAGAATCATGCTGATGGGGGTGCCTTCGGGTGAATCTGAAGTCACGCCCGAGCGTGAAATGGCGATTAACCCTGGGAGTGTATATGGCGATATTGCCGGTACACCGACGAAAGACCCTACCTTTGGTTTAGACGCAGTGTGGATTAATCCGACGGATCGAGACCAAGCCCAAGCATTAGGTTACACGGTGGTTGATGCGAGCACGGTGATTGCAACGCATGTGAGTCAGGTGATACAGGATTATGCGCCTGATTTACTGGGGTTTGATGAAACCCAGCAATTGCTCGATAAACTCAAGAAAACATCACCTAAATTGGTGGATGAGTTGATCCCTGATCAACTCTCATTAGCGGCGCTGGTAAAGGTGCTGCAGAGTTTATTGGACGAAAAGGTTTCTATTCGTGACATGCGCTCTATTGTCGAGGCTTTATCAGAAAAGGCATCGCAAACCCGTGACCCGGCTCAATTGGTGATGCATGTCCGTGCGGCCTTGGGTCGTTCAATCGTGCAAGATATTGTGGGTATTAATGGTGAGTTGAAGGTGATTACACTCGAACCTTCTTTGGAGCAGTTGCTGATTCAGGCTACGCAAGGTGCGCCTGATGGACAATTGGCGATTGAGCCAGGTTTGGCCGAGCGTTTACATGGTACCTTAAAAGAACAGGCCCAAAAACTCGAAATGGAAGGTCAACCAGCGGTGTTGTTGGTGGCACCACAAATACGCGCGCAGTTAGCGCGATTGTTTAAATACAGTTTAGCTAGTCTGCATATATTGGCTTACTCTGAAGTACCGGAAAATAGACAAATTAGTGTAGTGGCAAATGTGGGAAATAACTAGTCCGATAGGAGTTTCGGCTTGAAAATGAAACGATATATTGCGCCTACTATGCGGCTCGCGATGGCGAAAGTGCGTGAAGAACAAGGTGCAGATGCAATCATTATGTCGTCCAGAACCGTCGCACAGGGTGTGGAAGTGGTGGTGGCGGCAGAGGCAGATAGTGTGACAGCCTCGGCATTGACGCGTCGCTTTGTGCCGCCAGTTGAACCGCCAACTGCTGCGTCGGCGCATCACCACCAGGCTGATCTTGAGCGTATGTCTTCGGAGATTCAGGCGGTAAAGAAATTACTTGAGCAGCAGCTTTCGGGTTTGGCCTGGGGGCAAAATGAACTGGCAGAGCCTCATAAGGTTGATTTATTAAAAAGATTAATGCGGCTGGGGTTAAGTTGGGAACTGTGTCAACAGCTAGTACAGAATGTAGAGCAAGGTGCTGACCAGGCCTGGTCATTTATTTTGCAAGACATGGAAGGTATTATCCCAAAGGTCGAGCGCGATATTATAGAGTCAGGCGGCATTATTGCACTAGTTGGGCCGACAGGTGTTGGTAAAACCACAACGATTGCCAAAATCGCGAGTCGCTTTGTGATGCGTTATGGTGCGAATGAATTAGCCTTGATTACAACGGATTGTTATAAAATTGGTGCGCAAGAGCAGTTGCGTACCTTTGCTGATTTAATCGGTGTACCTGTTTATGTGGCGAACACGCAAGGTGAACTCTATGCCTTGTTGGATGCATTGAGCAAAAAACGTTTGGTATTAATTGATACGGCGGGGATGAGTCAGCGCGACTTACAGCTGTCTCAACAGTTAACCTCGGGTCATGCTGGAGCGGATAAGGTACGAAATTATCTTGTATTATCCGCCGCTACACAGCTGAATGTGATGCGAGATATTGTAAACTCATTTGGTAAAGTGATATTAAAGGGCTGTATTTTAACCAAGTTGGATGAAGCATTGCAGCTAGGTAATGTGATCAGTGTATTGATTGAGTCGCACTTGCCTATGGTGTATGTTTCGGTGGGGCAACGTGTGCCTGAAGACTTGCAGAAGATGCAGCCTGCAGAGTTGATAGATCGCGCGGTGATGCTTGGACAGCAAAATCCGATTGCGATTGATGATCAGCTTTATCGTATGGGGATGTTAAAGGAGTGGGTACATGGTCAATGATCAAGCCGCTGGCCTACGTGCGATGCAAGGTGCCAAAAAACCGTCTGCGACTACGCAAGCTCAAGCGCGGCCTGAAGCGCTAAATACGGCCTCTAAACCTGTTCGTGTTGTCACGGTGGCCAGTGGAAAGGGGGGCGTGGGCAAAACGAATTTATCGGTGAATTTAGCGATCTGCTTGAGCCAGCTTGGCGGTCGTGTGCTCTTGATGGATGCCGATATGAGTTTGGCGAATGTGGATATTATGCTAGGTTTACAGACGCGTTATAACTTATCACATGTGCTAGATGGTGAAAAAACACTGGCCGAAGTGATTGTTGAGGGACCTGCCGGTATCCGCATTATACCGGCGGCATCCGGTGTTAAACGCATGTCACAATTAAGCGCTTTGGAGAATGCTGGCATTATTAATGCTTTCTCTGCGTTATCAGATGATCTGGATGTGTTAATTGTGGATACGGCGGCAGGGATTGCCGATAGTGTGGTGAGTTATTGTCGCGCGGCACAGGAGGTCATTGTGGTGGTGTGTGATGAGCCGGCCTCCATTACGGATGCCTATGCATTGATAAAGGTATTGAGTCGTGATTATAAAATTACGCGTTTTCGTTTGGTCTCTAACATGAGTCGATCACCGGCACACAGTCAGCGTCTGTATGAAAAGTTTGCGCGTGTGTGTGAGCAGTTTTTACAGGTGCGTATTGATTTTTTTGGCACAGTGCCTTTTGATAATGCCTTGCGCGATGCTGTACAAAAACAAAAACCTGTCACCTTGTTGCATCCGTCAAGCCCATCGGCGCAAGCCTTTGGTGCGATGGCTAAAAAGTTACAAACATGGCCTTTGCCTACCGGCGTGAATGGCTATTTACAATTTTTTGTGGAAAAGTTGTTTAATCGATCTAAAGAGCCGCGGAGTGAATAATTAATGAGGGGCACCCATTTATATAACCAAGTGCAATCAAATTGTAATCGTGCCGGTTCAGCTGTTGAGCAGCATTTGCCCTTGGTTAAAAAAATTGCCTACCATTTAAAGGGGCGATTGCCTGATAGTGTATTTGTTGAAGATCTTATTCAAGCGGGTGTGATTGGTTTGATTGAGGCACTGCAAAAGTATAGCGCTGACCAAGGCGCTAGTTTTGAGACTTACGCTGGTATACGTATACGTGGTGCGATGCTGGATGAAATTCGTAAAGGTGATTGGACGCCACGTTCTGTGCATCGTAAGTCCCGGGAGGTCAGCGAAGCAATACACCAGGTGGAATCCCGTTTAGGGCGAGAGGCACGCGATAGCGAGGTAGCTGAGGCGATGGGGCTTACCCTGGAGGAGTACCATCATATTCTGATGGATACGAACTGTGCTCATCTTATGTCGATTGATGAGCCTGATTCAGATTTTCTTTCTGAAGGGCAAATTGATGGGCATGGTGCCTCGCCTTTGGCTATGTTGACCGAGGCCGGTTTTAAAGAGAATTTAGCGCAATTGATTGCGGAGTTGCCGGAGAAAGAGGCGCTGGTTATGGCGCTTTACTATGATGAAGAGTTGAATCTTAAGGAGATAGGCTTGGTCTTGGAGGTGTCTGAGTCGCGGGTCAGTCAAATTCATAGCCAGGCGATTAAGCGTCTTAGGGCGCGAATGAGTGATTGGTTGTAATCTTCATCTTAAGGGTTTCGTTTCTAAGTGAGAATACGTGTTAAAATAGCAAGCTATGTTGATAAATGTTATTCAGGGATAAGGGTATGAGTATAAATAGAGATATGAAGATTTTGGTGGTAGATGACTTTTCTACTATGCGTCGTATAGTCAAAAACTTGCTTAAAGAGTTGGGTTTTAGTTATTTTGATGAAGCGGATGATGGTGCTACCGCTTGGCCTATGGTGCAGACGGGCAAGTATGATTTTATTGTGAGTGATTGGAATATGCCGCAAATGACAGGCTTGCAGTTACTTAAAAATGTGCGCGCTGATGAAAAGTTAAAAGATACTCCGTTTTTACTCATTACCGCTGAAGCGAAGCGCAGTCAGATTTTAGAGGCGGCTCAAGCGGGTGTGGATGGTTATATCGTGAAACCCTTTACAGCGGCGACGTTAAATGCCAAGATTCAAAAAATCTTTGAAAGGCGTGGTGGCTAAATCTTAGCCGATTTAGTAAAAATACATTAATCAAATCTATGGGTGAGTCCATGTCGATAATCAGTCAAATAAAACAACAGGATGTGGCCGATCTGCTGGCGGCATTGCAAGCAGGTAATGAAGTGCAGGCTGCGCAGCTGCTGACTCAAATTACACAGAGTAATGAGCAATCGCTCTATCAGTCACTCGGGCAAATGACGCGCAACCTGCATGAGTCGTTAAAAGAAGTCGATGATATGGAACTGATGCAGCAAGTTAAGCATGATTTGCCTGACTTGAATGAACGTATTCATTATGTTTTATCTTCAACCGAACAGGCTGTTGATACAACCTTAACGGCCGCTGAGTCTATGGGTCAAGCCTTAGATAGTCTTGAGGGTTTGAGAGATAAGTTGAAACCTAAGCATGCGGCGATATTGGATGAGTCCCTCTCTCTTGTTAGTCAGCAGCTCAATGAAATTATGCAAGCCCAGTCTTTTCAAGATTTAACAGGTCAAGTGTTAAAGCGGATGTTGGTCGTGGTGGGGGCATTTGAACATAGCCTATTGGACTTGGTGCAGCGTGCGGGTCATAATTTAGAGGCCTTGCCCCCTCGTCAGGTCGATCAGCAGGCAGAGGATATGAAAGGTGTGGGGCCGGCTTCAACGGCGCGTGATAAAAATAAAACAGCACAAACACAAGATGATGTAGATGATTTGCTTGCCGACCTTGGCTTTTAATGTGTTTATTTAATATTTTATACTAGTTTTTACTTAATCTTCCGTCTTTTATTGCGGGGGTAAAATCGGTTGCTGGCACAGGCCTTGCTTTAGTAACGCTATTATTATTTAGTGTTTGCCATGAGGATATCAGCGTGGATGAGGAAATATTACAGGACTTTTTAGTCGAAGCAACCGAGTTACTTGATCAGTTAAATGAACAGCTGGTCGATCTTGAAAATTCTCCAGATGATTCTAATCTTTTAAATACTATTTTTCGTGGATTCCATACTGTTAAGGGCGGTGCCGGCTTTTTGGGTGTTAATCCATTAGTGCAGGTGTGTCATCGTGCTGAGAATGTGTTTGATAAAATCCGTAATCAAGATATTGCTTATGATGCCGATGTGGCGGACGTTATTCTGCGTGCTTTTGATCAGGTGAGTCGGATTGTGGGGGAGCTTAATGATGGCATTCGCGAGTTCGATGATATTGATCCTGTGTTGCTAGCGCAACTGGATGCGATCGTTAAAGGCACCTCCGTGCCGGTAGACGAGCCTGATGATACAACCGGCGCCTCGGACGAGGCGCCGGTTGTACTGCAACTGCCTGAGGGGGTGGATCCCGATGGTGAAATTAGTGATGATGAGTTTGAAGCCTTGCTCAATCAGCGCGACATGTTGTTGGGCGAGCATACACTAAACGAAGAGACGCCGGTGTTGACCTTGCCTGAGGGGGTGGATCCCGATGGTGAGATCAGTGATGATGAATTTGAAGCCTTGCTCAATCAGCGCGATATGTTGCTGGGCGAGGTTTCCATGCCTGCTGATGATCCGCCGCCTGCGCCAAAAGAGCACGTCGTAGCGGTGCCCAAACCGGCTCCTGCTAAACCCGCGCCGTCTGTCAAACCCGAATCAACACCGCCTGCGGCGGCGTCCAAAGCCGCTGGTGAGGCAACGGTGCGTGTGGATACACGTCATTTAGATGCGATTATGAACCTGGTGGGTGAGCTTGTGTTGGTGCGCAACCGTTTGCTTACTTTGCGCTCTGCCGATGCCACTCAAGAAGATATAGCCAATGCGGTAGGCAATCTCGATCACGTTACCACGGATTTGCAAGCTTCGGTTATGAAAACACGCATGCAACCGGTTAAAAAAGTATTTGGTCGTTTCCCGCGTGTTGTCAGAGACCTGGCACGTAAGCTTGGTAAGGATATTGAGTTAGAGCTGGTGGGTGAAGAAACGGATTTAGACAAGGGCTTGGTTGAAGCTTTAGCCGACCCTCTAGTCCATTTGGTGCGCAACTCCGTTGATCATGGTATTGAGATGCCGGATGTCCGCGCCGATCAGGGTAAGGCGCGTGTTGGACGGATTGTGTTAGCGGCTGAGCAGGAGGGTGATCACATTTTGCTATCCATTACGGATGATGGTAAAGGCATGGATCCCGATGTTTTGCGTCGAAAGGCGGTGGAAAAAGGCATGATGGATGAGGCGACGGCCAATCAGCTTGAAGATAAACAAGCGTTCATGCTAATTATGGGTGCAGGCTTTTCTACGGCTGAGCAGGTGAGTGATTTGTCAGGCCGTGGCGTAGGCATGGATGTTGTTAAAAACATGATTACCAAGCTTAATGGCAGTATTGATATAGATTCTGCTGTGGGCGAAGGTACACGCATTCGTATTCGCGTGCCATTAACCTTGGCCATTTTACCAACACTTATGGTCTCCTTTGCTAAGGATAGTTATGCGATTCCTCTTACCAGTGTGCAAGAAATTTTTGATTTTGAAGAGGCTAATACCAATACGATTGATGGTCAAACCATGGTTCGATTACGCAAAAAAAGTGTGCCCTTGTTTTTTCTATCAGATTGGCTGACCCCCGGCGTGTATCGTGATAATCGCAAGGGGGATAAAGTGGTGATTGTATCGATTGGTAATCAACGTGTTGGGCTTGTTGTTGAACAGGTCAATGGTCAAGAGGAGGTTGTGATTAAACCTTTGGGTGTCATGTTGCAAAAAATTCAGGGATATGCGGGGGCAACAATAACGGGCAATGGGAGTATTGCACTTATTTTAGATTTGCCCGGTTTGATTGAGAGGTTTCAGTAATGATGAGTTCACTATCTGCTTCACGTGGCATGAATGACTTAGATGAAAATGGTTATTCAGCCGCCAGTGTGCGCTGTGTGCTTTTTAAGCTAGGCACAGAGGTTTATGGTATTAATGTAAAAAAATACGCGAAGTCTTGCGTGTGGGTCAAATTCGCCAAGTACCAGGGTGTAACTCCCAGGTCATTGGCGTGATTAATGTACGCGGCGTTATTGTAACGGTTGTGGATGCAAGACGCATTTATAATTTGGGTTCAAAAGAAGTGGATGACGATTCGCGTATTGTTATTATTGAAGTTGATGATGAGCGTTCGGTAGGTCTAATGGTCGACATGGTACATGAGGTAAAAGACATTCCTGAGTCCTGCGTGGATATGATGGCCGAAAACCGTGAGGGGCGCTCCGCTTATATTCAGGGTGTTGCGCATTACCAAGATAATGTCATTGTGCTGGTTGATGCGGATGTGATGTTTGCCTCCGCGTTGTAACGCAAGATCGCTAAACATCCGGGTTACCTATGCGTTGGATTAGATTTGGGTAGGTAGTATTTTTTTACTTTGAAGGGCTTGATTGTTGCCGTATCAAAGGCGAGGTTGCGTGGCTGAATAGGGGCCGGCGGCTGTTTTTGTGTTTGCTGCTCAATGGCCCATGCAAGGTGTTCGTCAACGAGGGCATTGATGCCTTTTTTTTGCTCAAGTAAGTTAATTTTGTTTGGTTCTGCTTGGCTGTTGCCCAATGCGATAGCGAGGTTTCTCACCCAGCTAGGGTAGCCTATTCGACGTATAGGAGAGCCTTCAAAGCGTTGGTTGAACTGTGTTTCATTCCAGTCTAATAATTCAATTAGGCTGATGTTGTCTAGTTGATGTCGGGGTTTGAAGTCGGGTTGTTGATTGGGTTGACTGAATCGATTCCACGGGCAAACCAACTGACAGTCATCGCAACCATAAATTCGATTACCGATGGCCTGTCTAAACGCAATAGGAATCGGGCCTTTATTTTCAATTGTTAAGTAAGAAATGCAACGTCGTGCATCGACGATGCCGTCAGCGACAATCGCTTGTGTTGGGCATTCCTCAATGCAGGCGCGACAAGGCCCGCAGCCTTGTTTTTCAAATGCACTATCTTGTTCTAGTTTAAGATTTGTATAAATCTCTGCCAGAAAAAACCATGAGCCTGCTCTGGGGTGAATGATTAAACTATTCTTGCCAATAAAGCCGAGTCCCGCTTGCTCAGCGAGTGGGCGTTCTAAGACCGGTGCGCTGTCGACAAACGCACGGCACGTGGCCTCGGGCACTTCACGTTGAATTGAATGGATGAGGTGTTTTAGGTTTTGACGTATCACCTTGTGGTAATCACGTCCGAGTGCATACCTTGAAATATAGGCTTTCTCGTTCGTATGAAGCGGCTCAAGGGGGGAGTGTGCTGTCGGCTCTAGGTAGTTCATTCGAAGGCTAATCACGCTGTGTGTGCCAGGGATTAGCTCATTAGGCCGTGTACGTTTGGTGCCGTGCGCTTGCATATAGTGCATTTCACCGTGAAACTCTTGACTGAGCCAGTTAAAATAACCGGCTTCATAAGCACTGAGATCGGTGTGTGTGATGCCGCAGTCGGCAAAACCCAATGTGTGAGCCCATTGCTTAATTTTTTGACTGAGCAAATTTTTGGAATAAGGAGAAGGTAAATGTGTCATGAACAGCATTTTAGCAAATCTTGGTGCTTGCTAGATGAAGATGCAACTATTTTATTTGGGAAAAGGTTTGCGCAAGCTGTTCAAACCCTCGCTTTATTTCAGCCAGGCCTGGTTGTTTATTTGCAAGGTAATTTAGGGATGGGGAAGACCTGTTTGTCGCGTGCGTTTATTCAAACATTTTTGCCAAATCAGCGTGTAAAAAGCCCAACCTATACCTTAATTGAGGCTTATCCTGCTCAGGGTGTGACCATTTATCACCTGGATTTATATCGTTTAGCTGAACCGGAAGAGTTGGCCTATCTAGGGGTACGTGATCTCTTGTCTGCGCCGCATCTTTTATTGGTTGAGTGGCCAAATAAGGCTCAAGGTTTTTTGCCATCGGCCGATATTTTATTATGTATCGAACCGAGTGGCTCGGGAAGGGTGTTGACATTGACGGCTTTATCGGCGCATGCCAAAACATTGGGGTCGGTGCTGTCCACGTGTTGTGCAGAGGTGGATGGCGCGCGTCATTCTGAAACAAATCTAGCTTAGAAAGTTTCTAGAATGTTTTTGCAAGTTGTTGTGATTGAATAAAATTTTCTTGCAAACAGGGCTGGTAATGTTCTACAATTGAATCAAAAGCCGCTTGTAACGGCCCGGGGTTTGACAGGCTCCTGGGTATGTGTATACACAGCGTCATAAACTCACTTATAAAAAGTGGAACAGGCTATGAGTCCCGTATTTTCATTTGTTCACTATTTTCGCATTCTATCCGTGGCCTTGCTCTTGTTGGTCGGTCAGTATGCATTGGCTTCTAATGCGGAGTTGTCAAGCATTCGCTTAGGGCAAACACCCGATCAAACGCGCATTGTTTTTGAAATTAAAAATAATGATCGTTTTGAAGTGCAGCGCTTGTCTAACCCTGAGCGATTAGTGGTAGATTTTTATAATGCACGAAACACTGTATCGTTTAGAAATCAGTTTTTTCAAGATCCCCGTCTTGCGGGTATTCGGCTGTCAACGGATCAGCATCGAACCCGCGTCGTGTTGGATTTGCGCGCGGCTTATCAATACCGTTATTTTACCTTGGCTAAAAATGGCCATAGGCCAGAGCGTTTAGTGATTGATTTAACACAGCCGATGTTAGCACAAGCCCAGCCAGGTCAAGCGCCAGTGCAAGGGGCGCGTACTGCACAGGCGGCCGAATCGGCACCGAAGTCACAGCGCTCTGTTGTTGTGACGGCACGCGCGGAGCCTGTGGCGCCAGCTGCGCCAGCTCCTGCTTCCTCACCCGCACCGGTTAGGGAGTTGGTGCAAGCTAAAGCGTCTGCGCCCGCGTCCGTGATGCCGACCAAGTCAGTAAAAAATAAAACAACCGAGTCGATGTTGGATGCAAACCGCGATTTTATCGCCGATAAGTCTTTTATTATTGCGATTGACCCTGGACACGGTGGGCGTGATGTCGGTGCCATTGGCCCAACAGGTGTATATGAAAAAGACGTGGTATTGGCTTTATCGAAAAGATTAAAGCAAGAAATCGATGCGCAGCCCAATATGCGTGCGATCTTGACGCGTGACACGGATGTGTATTTAAATTTGCAAGAACGTATTGCGATCGCAAGGCGTCATAATGCTGATATTTTTATTTCAGTGCATGCGGATGCCTACTCTAGCAGTTCACCAAGAGGCGGCTCTATTTATGTGTTATCTAACCGAGGCGCGAGTAGTGTCATGGCACGAAAATTGGCGCAACGTGAAAACGCGGCGTTGGGTGTAGTGCAACTTGCTGGGCGCGATGTCGATGTGGCAACGGTGTTAACAGATTTAACGCGTGAAGCGAACTTGCGTGCGAGTCGAAAGCTTGGTTCGACAGTGTTAGCGCAGATGGAGTCTAATAATTTGACATTGCATAAAACCACGGTGCAATCGGCGGAGTTTGCTGTTTTGCGCTCAATTGATATGCCCTCGATGTTAGTAGAGGCCGCGTTTATCTCTAACCCTTATGAGGAAAAACGCTTGCAAGATCCGGTGTTTCATCAAACCTTTGCGCAGAGTGTTACACAAGGGTTAGCTACATTTATTGAGCGAACCGGTCATGCACCACGTTGGGGTGAGACCTTGTATGTCAATGTCGATGTGCGCCGCGGCGACACGCTGTCGGATATTGCACAGTCTTATGGTGTGTCAATGCGAGAGTTAATGCGGCTCAATAATATGACCAATCCTAATCAGTTGCACGTTGGTAGACAGTTGCGCGTGCCGGTGACTGAGAAAATGATGGTGCAGTATGAAAAAATATACAAGGTCAAGCCAGGTGATACCTTATCGGCGATTGCGCTAGAGAATAAGGTCTCCGTGAAGGCATTAATGGAGGCGAATAATCTTCGCAATCCTAATCAGTTGTATGTTGGACGTGAGTTGAAGATACCGGTTAAACAGAGTTTGCTAACGGTTGCTGCGCGCTAATCAATGGGATTAGGTTCACCAAAAGCAACATGCTTTGATAAAATAGCGCCTCTTTTACTTTAACTAGCTGGGTTCTATGTCTTTAAATTCTGTATTACCAACGCGCCCTATTCAACGTTTATCCGAAGCGCTAGCTAACCAAATTGCGGCAGGTGAAGTGGTCGAACGGCCTGTGTCTGTTGTTAAGGAGTTGTTGGAAAATGCCTTGGACTCCGGTGCAACAGAGATTTTAATTGCGGTTGAGGAGGGCGGCGAAAAGTCTATCCAGGTAACCGATAACGGCAAGGGCATTGCAGCCGATCAAATGTTGCTTGCTGTTAGCCGGCATGCAACCAGTAAGATCACTTGTTATCAAGAGTTGAGTGCGGTGGCAAGCTTAGGCTTTCGTGGCGAAGCCTTGGCCAGTATTAGCTCGGTTTCACGTTTTGAATTAATCAGTCGTCAAGATGTGAGTGCGAATGCTTGGCGCATTAAGTCTGATAGTGGTGAGCGCTGGTCAGCCTTAGAACCTGTTGCGGGTAAACTCGGTACACGCGTCAAAGTCGACGATCTCTTTTTTAACACACCAGCACGTAAAAAGTTTTTGCGTGCGCCGCGCACCGAGTTTAATCATATTGATGAGCTGGTTAGGCGTGCGATGTTGAGTCGAATGGAAGTTGCTATACAGTTGGTGCATAATCATAAAACGGTGCGTCAGGTTGAGGCGGCGGTCACCCGTGAGGCGCAGATAAAAAGACTGGGGCGATTGCTGGGTGATGATTTTGTTACACAGAGTATGCATGTTGAGTTTGAGGCGCAAGATGTAAAGCTGGAAGGCTGGTTAGCGTTACCGACGTTTAATCGCTCGCAAAACGATATGCAATATATCTTTGTGAATGGGCGGATTGTACGAGATCGCTTATTATTCCATGCTTTAAAGCAAGCCTATGCCGATGTGCTCTATAATGGACGCCATCCCGCCTATGTGCTGTTTTTGAGTTTACCCTTTGAGAAGGTGGATGTGAACGTACATCCTGCAAAATATGAAGTGCGCTTTGCGGATAGTCGCTTTGTGTATGACTTTATTCGTCGTTCGGTGCGCGATGTGGTCGCGCGCCCAATTACACAAGCCGATGCCATGCGTGAAAGCCCGGCATCGGTGTTTGAACGGCCGGATCAACATAGGCAGGGTAAGTCGGTTTCGACCTCGTTTCTGGCGCCGCATAAGCCATCACCGCGTGAGTCTCAGGCATTTTTTGCCTTTCAGCAGCCCGTTGAACTACCCTTGTCCGATGTGCCAAGCATTAATGAGCCTTTGTTGCAGGCGTATGCGGATGGCTCGGATACGCGCTTAGCGTCAACATCAAATGCTATTCCGCCATTAGGTTTTGCAAAGATGCAACTGCATGGTGTGTATATTCTGGCTGAAAATGAGCAGGGCTTGGTGTTGGTTGATATGCATGCCGCACATGAGCGTATCGTGTATGAGCGTATGAAAACACAATGGCAAAATCAGCGTTTGATTGCGCAACCTTTGTTGGTGCCAATTAGTTTAACACTTGACCTCGCCGATATGCGCGCCTGGGAAACGCATCAGGCCTGGTTGGAAAAGCTCGGGTTTGAGCTGGAAGCACTTGGCCCACAGCAGTTAAAAGTCAGCGCTGTGCCTACCTTATTGGCTAAGGCCGATATTGCACAATTAATTAAAGACGTATTGGCAGATTGGCGACAGCATCAAGACAGTGAGCGGATTGAATCACAGATCAACGCGCGGCTTTCAACAATGGCATGTCATGGTGCTGTGCGCGCTCATCGTCAACTAAGTTTGGCTGAGATGAATCAACTATTACGTGATATGGAGCAAACGCCTGCTTCGTCGCAATGTAATCATGGTCGACCGACCTGGGTCGGCTTGTCGATGAAGCAGTTAGATAGCTTATTCATGCGAGGGCAATAAAGTGGATTTTTCTCAGTGGGTCAAGGATAAAAAGGTGTTGGCTATTATGGGGCCAACAGCGAGTGGTAAAACGGGTTTGGCGTTGGCATTGGCGCAACGTTATCCCCTAGAAATAATCAGTGTCGATTCGGCGCTGATTTATCGAGGAATGGATATCGGCACGGCGAAGCCGAGTGAGCAAGAGTTAGTGCAAGTGCCGCACCATTTGATCGATATCCTTGATCCGGATCAACGTTACTCGGCCGCTGATTTTGTGGCTGATTGTAAAGCGTTGGTCGCACAGATTCATCAGCGCGGGCGTTTGCCTGTCTTGGTGGGTGGGACGATGATGTACTTTCACGCTTTGCAACAGGGGCTGGCGGATTTGCCTTCAGCCGATGATGCGCTTCGGGCGAGGTTGATGTTGGATTATCAGCGGGATTCACAAGCGATGCATGATCGCCTTGCATGCGTTGATCCGCAATCGGCGCAGCGTATTCATGCAAATGACCCACAGCGTTTGATTCGAGCATTGGAGATCTATCACCTGACCGGTGAGCCGCTGTCTGTCCTGCAAGCTAGGCAGGTTAAAGCGGGCTGGGATGTGAAGCTTTGTAAGCTGGCATTGATTCCGCAGGACCGTCAGCGTTTGCATCAGCGAATCGCTCAGCGCCTTGAGCAGATGTTTGCGCAGGACTTTATTAATGAGGTCGCGTTGTTGTACAGCCAGCCTGGTTTGCATGCCGACTTGCCTTCTATTCGTTGCGTTGGTTACCGTCAAGTGTGGGACTATTTAAGGGGTGAGTATGATCAGCGCACGGCCTTCGAGAAGTCACTGGTTGCTACGCGTCAATTAGCTAAACGTCAGTTGACCTGGTTAAGAAAAGAGCAAGATGTCGTGGTCATTGACCCGTTTGTATTGTCACAAGCCCAGCAACTCGCAACAATCGAATCCCTGTTAAACCTAGGGGAGTAGAAAAAATATTAAACATCAAAATCATGGCTATGTTATGCTTTTGACTTCGTGGGCTTTGCCCCACCATCTTTCGCTATAAAATACCATTAGAATAATAAGGAAAGTAAAATGGAAAAAGCCAAACCAGCAAAGGCGCTGCCAATTCAAGACCCCTATTTAAACGCCCTGCGCAAAGAGCGTATTAATGTATCCATCTATTTAGTAAATGGTGTTAAGCTACAAGGTCGTGTGGACTCATTTGATCAATTTGTTGTGCTTTTACGCAGCAACGTCACGCAAATGGTTTACAAGCATGCTATTTCAACAATCGTGCCGATGCGTGATCCAAAAGCATTTGAATTTGGCGCGTCTGACACAGAAAAAGACAGTGATTAAATTTTAGGCGTATTGAATTCATGGAATTATTTGGTCGTATCGAGCGTAAAGCGCTTGACCGTGCGGTATTGGTACACGTTGATTTTGAAAGTGAAGATAATCGTGAAGATTTAGCGGAGTTTTATGAATTAGTCGATTCAGCGGGTGCAGAAATTGGTGAACTGATTACGACTAAACGCAGTAGTCCTGATGCCAAGTACTTTGTCGGCAGTGGTAAGGCACAGGATATTGCCGATGCTGTTAAGTTGCACCAAGCGGATGTGGTGATTGTTAATCACGCACTGACGCCGGCACAAGAGCGCAACCTTGAGCGTCTGGCCCAGTGTCGTGTGATTGACCGAGTAGGTTTAATTCTCGATATCTTTGCTCAGCGTGCGCGTTCGCACGAGGGCAAGTTACAGGTTGAACTTGCCCAGTTGCGTCACATGTCAACACGACTCGTTCGCGGCTGGACCCATCTTGAGCGTCAAAAGGGCGGGATTGGTATGCGTGGACCGGGCGAAACCCAACTCGAGTCCGATCGTCGCTTACTTCAAGAGCGTATCAAGCAATTGCTTAAACGTATTGATAAAGTACGCCAGCAACGTGCGCTAGGGCGCAGAAGTCGAAAAAAATCGGATGTGCCAACGGTCACGATTGTAGGTTACACTAACGCGGGTAAGTCCACGCTATTTAATCAAATGACAACAGCGGAGGTGTATGCCGAAGACCGGTTGTTCGCCACTCTAGATGCGACTCTGCGCAGTGTACATTTGCCTGGCGCGGGCAAGGTCATATTGGCTGATACCGTTGGATTTATTCGCCATATTCCACATGATTTAGTTGTCGCCTTCCGTTCAACGCTTGAAGAAACCAGTGAAGCGCAATTATTGATTCATCTCGTAGATGCGAGTGATCCCTTGCGTGAAGAGAAGATGTTTGAAGTGCAAAAGGTTATCGAAGAAGTCGGGGCGCAAGATGTGCCGCAACTTTTGGTGTTCAACAAAATTGACTGCCTGGATCCTGCAATTGAATCTAAAGTCGATTTTGATGATCAAGGTATACCACAACGCGTTTGGTTGTCTGCGAAGTTAAACCAGGGTATTGATGAGTTAAAAGATGCGATGGCCTCTTTTTTTAAGGGTCAGTTTGTTAAGGCAAGCGTTGGGCTACCCTCAAGTGCAGGGCAGCAGCGTGCGCAGCTTTATGCGTTAGGTAAAGTCGATGAAGAAACCTTTGATGAGCAAGGACACATGCTTGTAAAAATGACATTAACACGGCAACAGTGGGAGCAGGTGAAAGCCTGGCCTGAGTTGATCAGTATTGAATCCTTATAGCGGACTAACTGCACAATTAATCTGCAGTTAGAGCAGTACAACGCTATAAAATTAATTAATAGGGATGACAATTAAAGTCTAACACCCTAAAATAGTTCGACCTTATTATTTGGAGATAAATATGGCTTGGAATGAACCGGGAAAACCTGGACAAGACCCATGGGGAAATGGCTCTGGTGGGAATTCTGGACGCAACGATGGACCAAGCGAGCCGAGAGGCCCAAGAGGACCAAAGAAACGCAAGGATCAAGATTTAGACGAGTTGTTGCAAAAAGCGCAGCAAATGTTTGGCGGTGCGGGCAATAAATTTAGTGGTGGGATTGGCAACAAGGGCATAGGCGCAATATTTTTGATTGTGCTAGTGGTTTGGTTGTTATCCGGTATTTATATTGTGGATACCGCTGAGCGTGGTGTCGTGACCCGCTTTGGGGGTTATGTGCAAGAAACGGGCCCAGGGCCACATTGGCATATACCTTATCCGATTGAATCCGTACAAAAAGTTAATGTGGATCGGATTCGTACCGCTGAAATTGGTTATCGTTCCGATGCACAAAATCGTTCAGGCAGTGTGCTAGCCGAATCGTTGATGTTGACGCGTGACGAGAATATTGTTGATATCCGTATTGCGGTTCAATATCGAGTTAGCTCAGCGGCAGAGTATTTGTTTAATGTGCGCGACCCGGATGCCACCTTAAGAATGGCATCAGAAAGTGCGATTCGTGAGATTGTCGGTAAAAACACAATGGATTATGTGTTAACCCAGGGGCGTAACGAAGTGGTTGCCATGGTGCGTGAGCTTACACAGAAAAATCTTGATTCCTATCAGGCGGGTTTGTTTATTACCACCGTGAACCTGCAGGATGCTCAGCCACCTGAGCAGGTACAGTCTGCATTTGCCGATGTGGTCAAGGCGCGTGAGGATAGAGAGCGTTTAATCAATGAAGCCGAAGCCTACTCTAACCGTATTTTGCCGGAAGCCCGTGGTCAAGCCGCACGTATTGTAGAAGAAGCGCGCGCTTATCGTGATCAAGTGGTTGCCCAAGCACAAGGTCAAGCTAGCCGTTTTACCAGTGTGGTGACCGAGTATCAAAAAGCACCTGAAATCATGCGTGAACGCTTGTATCTTGAGGCGATGACCAATGTGCTTTCGAATACCAGTAAAGTTTTAATGGGGGCTGAAAATTCAAACAATCTGATGTACTTACCTTTGGATAAGATGATGGGTGGGGCACAAGCCAATGTACCGTTCAATGCTAATCTGGGTCAAACACCGGCACCATCGGCGACAGGGTCAAGAGTGAATAGTGGTGCTTCAACATCCAGAGTGGCACCGGCAGACGGGTCACAACCACAAACTAACATTCGCGACTTCTTAAGCAATAGGGAGATACGTTAATATGAAAGCGTTTATAGGAATATTTGTAGCCGCCGTGCTGTTTATCGGCACAAACTCATTGTTTGTAGTGAAAGAGGCTGAAACAGGGGTGGTGTTTCGTTTAGGGGAAATTGTAAAGTCAGATTTACAACCAGGCCTGCATTTAAAAACACCGTTTATCAACAATGTCAGAATGTTTGATCAACGTATTCAAACGATGGATGCGACGCCAGAAAGATACCTAACCGGTGAGCTGAAAAACCTTGAAGTCGATTCGTATGTAAAATGGCGCGTACAAAACGCCGAACGTTTCTATACATCGATGGGGGGGGATTACAATCTAGCCAACCAACGTTTATCGCAAATCATCAAAGATGGCTTACGTTCACAGTTCGGTAGTCGTACCGTTGAGGATGTTATTTCAGGTGATCGTGTAGAAGTGGCACAGATTATAACTCGTCAAGCTGGGCGCGAAGCGGCGCAGTTTGGTATTGAAATTGTGGATGTGCGTTTGAAGCGAATTGACCTTCCACGTGATATCAGTGAATCGGTTTATCGTCGTATGGAAGCAGAGCGTCAACGTGTTGCTTCTGATTTACGCTCATTAGGCGGGGAAGCAGCAGAGCGTATCCGTGCCGATGCGGATAGACAGCGTACCGTCACGATTGCAAATGCTTTCCGTGAAGCAGAAGAAACGCGCGGTCAGGGCGATGCTCAAGCCGCCAGCATCTTCGCTGAAGCTTATAATGTAGATAAAGAGTTCTTTTCTTTTTATCAAAGTTTAAATGCTTATCAGCAATCGTTTTCAAGTAAGTCTGATATGATTATCCTTGATCCAAACACAGACTTCTTTAAACACTTTAATCCAACGCGTTAATTGGGTTTTGAATCAAAGGTGGGGCAACCCACCTTTTTTATGGTAAATTTGGAAAAGATAAACACGATTGGAAACGGTACTGATTACAGCGATTGCATTGGTCTTTATTTTTGAAGGCCTTTTGCCGTTTTTATTTCCTAAATTTTGGCAAAGGATCATGTCACAAGCCAGCCAACTCCCAGAAAATCATTTACGATTAACCGGATTAGCGAGCTTGATGATAGGTCTGATTATCCTATGGCTTTGGGCTTAGTCCCAAGGCTCTTTGACAAAAAGATGAGTGTAATGCAACAAGACATATGGTTTACACCTGAAGGTATTGAAGACCTTCTTCCTGAGCAAGCTGAAAAGCTTGAATTTTATCGCCAAGGCTTACTCAATGCACTTAAGCTATCAGGCTATCAGCAAGTATTGCCGCCGATTGCTGAGTTTACTGATTCGTTATTAACCGGTACCGGTCGTAAGTTAGCGTTAGATACCTGTCGTTTTACCGATTATGAAACTGGGCGAATGATGGGCGTGCGTGCCGACATGACGCCTCAGGTAGCGCGGATTGTCAGTAATCGCATTAAACCAACCGGTATTTTGCGTCTATGCTATGTCGGCGAGGTCTTAAAGTCGCGTAACAATAAGGCAAAAGGTTCGCGAAGCCCCATACAGTTAGGGGCCGAGTTATTTGGTCACAGCGGTGTTGAGAGTGACATTGAAATTATCGACATGATGCTCAATTGCGCACGACTGATGAATCTCCCTAACTTGCAAATGAGCTTAGGCCATGTAGGAATTGTTCAGCAATTGATGACATTGGCGAGTTTATCAGACGCTGAACAGCTTGAATTGGTTGATATTCTCAAACGCAAAGCCTTGCCAGAGTATCAGTCTTGGTTAGAGGGTCAAGGGGATAAGCTTGGTCAATTCTTAAATGCGTTTCAAGTACTGCCTGAATTGTGTGGATCTGCTGAGCAAGTCATTACCAAGGCCAAGCCACTGTTTAGTGGGCTTAATAGCGAGCTTGAACAGGCGCTAACCAACCTGGAAACCCTGACGGCTTATTTAATGACCACGCAGCAGATTGAACCGCATTTAGATTTAAGTGATCTGCGTGGTTTTCAATACCATACCGGAGTTATTTTTGCTTGCTATACCGTAACAGATACGGCTGTGATCATTGCAAAAGGCGGCCGTTATGATCAGGTCTGTGCGGCTTTTGGAGAAGCGCATCCTGCAACGGGTTTTAGCATTGATTTGCGTAGTTTATTAGATCATTTGTCGCTCTCTGGTGTCGCATTGCGTCGTGTTTTTGCACCAATGAACCAAGACGCGGCACTCTATGAAACAATAAACAAACTAAGAGTAGAAGGTTTGCAAGTGGTGCGTTTTTACGAGGGTGAAACGTTACCAGCTAATGCAGCGGTTTTAATCGAACAAAACGGCTGTTGGACAGTTAAAACTCACTAAGTCAAAGAAGAAAATAATATGTCTAAACGTAATCTTGTGGTGGTAGGCTCTCAATGGGGTGATGAGGGTAAAGGTAAAATTGTGGATTTGTTGACCGATCGTGTCGCGGCCGTGGTGCGCTTTCAAGGCGGACACAATGCGGGTCATACGCTAGTGATTGAAGGGAAAAAAACAGTTTTGCATTTAATTCCTTCGGGTATTTTACGTGATCATGTCGAATGTTTTATTGGGAATGGTGTCGTGTTAGCGCCGGATGCATTGCAAAAAGAAGTGATGCAGTTAGAAGCGAATGGTGTATCTGTTCAATCGCGTTTAAAAATTAGCGAAGCCTGCCCACTCATCCTTGATTACCATGTTGCACTGGATCAAGCGCGTGAAATAGCACGAGGTAATAAAGCGATTGGTACCACCGGACGTGGTATCGGGCCGGCTTATGAAGATAAGGTCGCGCGTCGCGGATTACGCGCCGGTGACTTAAAAAATCTTGTGCAATTCAAGCAAACTCTCGCTGAAACATTGGAATATCATAATTATTTTCTAACACATTATTATAAGGTTGAGCCTGTTGATTTTGATCAGCTTTGGCAAAAATGTCAGGATTATGCAAAGTTAATTGTGCCGATGTTAGCCGATATTCCTGCATTGATTTCCCAGTATAATCGCGAAGGAAAAAGTATTTTGTTTGAAGGCGCGCAAGGTACTTTGCTTGATATAGATCACGGTACTTATCCGTATGTTACCTCGTCCAACACGACCGCAGGTGGGGCGTCTTCAGGCGCAGGTATTGGACCTTGTCACTTGGATTATGTGCTCGGTATTACCAAGGCCTATACTACGCGAGTAGGCGGGGGGCCTTTCCCAACCGAGCTGGTTTATAGTGTAGCGGAGGATGAGGGAGATCCGATTGGTAAGGAGTTGGGTCAACGTGGTTTTGAATTTGGTGCCACCACTGGACGCCAGCGTCGTTGTGGCTGGTTTGACACTGTCGCCATGCGCCGTGCGGCGCAAATCAACAGTTTGACAGGCTTGTGCTTGACCAAGCTTGATGTCATGGATGAACTCGCCGAGATTAAAGTCTGTACCGGTTATCAGTATCAAGGTCAAATTATCGATTTGCCGCCAGCCAGTGCGGATGAGTATGCGCAGTGTGTTCCTGTATACGAAACACTACCCGGTTGGCAGTCTTCAACAGTCGGTGCAGATAGTTGGGAAAAGTTACCTGAGAATGCGAAGGCGTATATTCAGTATATTGAAAAGTGGGTTGGTGTACCTGTGGCTATCCTGTCAACTGGACCCGATCGTGCTGAAACACTCGTGTTACAAGACCCATTTGCATAACTTATGACGATGTAGCAAGCTGGAGCGCTGTGCGTATCCACCTTGCCCTGATTTTCTTGTTAAGACACAATCAACCAGGCCTGGTAGGATACGTCTAGTTGTCTAGCCGAGTACGCGCTCAACTAGCTTTGTTAGTTTGTCTGGATCAAATGGCTTTATGATCCAGCCTGTTGCACCTAATGCCTTGCCTTTTTCTTTCATTTCCGTGCTGGCTTCGGTGGTAAGCATCAGCACTGGCGTGTATCTATAGTTGTCCAACCCTCGAATGGCCTCGAGCATTTCAAGGCCATTCATTACAGGCATATTGACATCTGAGATAATTAAATCAAACTGTTCTGCTTTCGCCCTTTCAAGACCAAGTGCGCCGTTTTCAGTGATTTGCAAGGCATAAGTCTTGCCTAATACCATCTCGACAAGCTGTCTAAGTGAGTTAGCATCATCTACATAGAGAATTTTTTTCATCATTTTACTCAATTTAATTAGAAATAAGTTGACTTATTTTAAGCGAATTTGGGTCTATTTCTTGAACTAAATTAAAAATTTCTGCATTCGTTCTAACAGCTTGGTATCATAACGCGATTAAATAATTTTGATAAAAGGGTATTGAATGTTATTAGCTATTCGTGAAAAGGTTCAGGGCTGGGTGGCATGGGCGATTGTTATTGTATTAATTGTACCGTTTGCACTTTGGGGTATTGATCAGTATGCAACCGGTGATCGAACTGTCGTCGTTGCGGAGGTAAATGGCGAGGCGATTAGCGCGACTGAGTTTATGCAAATGTACAACCGCCAAAGAATGCGAATGCAGCAACAGTTTGGTGATATGTTTGATCAAATCGTTGAAGATGATGTGCTTCGCAAGCAAGTGCTTGATGCGCTGATTGAAAGTCGGATTATTAAACAATGGGCGCAAAAAAACGGCCTTATTATTTCAGATGGTCAGCTTGCGGCTGTAATTCAAAACGCCGATGTGTTTTATGAGGATGGCCGTTTTTCGCAAAGGGTTTATGAAGAGCTGTTAATGCGCAATGGGTTATCTATTGCAGGGTTTGAAACAGAGCAGCGCCAGTTTCTCCTTGAGGAGCAATATCGTAATTTAACAGCAGGCTCCATGTTTGTTACCGCAGGTGAGCTGGAAACCTTGTATCAGCTGCAAAACCAACGTCGCTATGTGGATTATCTGCGTTTAGATCAACGTATTTTTAATGATCAAATCGAGATTGACGAAGCACAAAAGCGTGATTTTTATCAAAAAAATCAAGAACTATTTTTGGTGCCAGAGAAAGTGGTGGTCGACTACCTTACCTTCTCTGTACGCGATTTGGTCGGTGATATTGAGGTGACAGAAACGCAAAAGCGTGATTTTTATCAGCTCAACATCGGGCAGTTTACGCAACCTGAAATGCGTCGTGCGAGTCATATATTAATTCGTGGTGAACAAGATGAAGCCCTGGCAAAAATAGCTGAAATCCAAGCGAAGCTTGCCGAAGGGGTAGCGTTTGCTGCGTTGGCTCAAGAATATTCGCAAGACCCCGGTTCGGCCATGAATGGTGGCGATTTAGATTATTTTGAAACGGGGATGATGGTGCCTGAATTTGATCAAGCGGTGTTCTCTATGGCGAAAAATCAAATCAGTGATGTGATTCAAACTGACTTTGGTTGGCACTTGATTCATTTAACGGATATTCGTCAACCTCAAATATTAGCGTATGAGGATGTTGAGTCCGAAGTCGCTAGTCAGTTACGCTTAGAAAAAGCCGAGGCGGAATACTATAATCTGGTTGAATCGGTGAATACACTGGCTTATGAGCAGCCCGACAGCCTAGAGCCACTTGTGCGTTTAGTGACAGGAGAAATTCAAACATCAGCCGCGTTTGGTCGCGATGGTGGGCCAAGTTGGTTTAGCCAACGCCGAGTATTGGATGCGGTTTTTTCTGATGATGTATTAAACGCACGGTTAAATTCGGCGGTGATTGAACTTGATTCGGGTACCGCGATGGTGGTGCGTATCAATGAATATAATCCAGCGTTTTTAGATACATTTGAATCGGTTGAGCCGCAAATTGCTACGCGTCTGATGCGTGAAGCGGCGGTGGCAAAATCAGCCGAACTCGCGGATCAAGTGATGGCGGAGATTGAAGCGGGCGCAGATCCATCTAAAATTGATCGCAAAGGTGTAGAGTGGCATACTGTTGGCTGGATAGAACGTCAAACAGACACGTTGTTGCCTCAAATTAGCGCGGCCGCGTTTAAAGCGAAAAAGCCTCAACTAGACCAAGTAACCTGGGCGCGTGCCCAAACCCCAATGGGTGACACGGTATTGGTGCGTGTCAGTCAGGTAGATGTGGTTGAGGATGAGTCGCGTCGCTCGCAAGTTGCTGAGCTAGAGCAAGCCTTAACCGGCATCTATCTTACAGCTGAAATCGAAGCACGCTTAGCCGCGATTAAAGCGCAAGCGAAGATAGATATCAAGAGCGCGTTTAATCGCTTGTAATAACCTTCTTAAGCTTGATTTGCTGTGTGATTATTGATAAGGCGGGTAAGCTAATGGCTTGCTCGCCTTTTTAGTGTTTATCCACCAGTGCATTCAGCAGGTGTTTAATTTGCAGTTTACAGCAACCATTGCCATCGGAAGCAAAGGTTTGTTGTCTTACCTTCTCCAGTGCGTCGGCACCATTCACAATCGCTTCGATGACCTTGATTTTGGGTATTTGATTACAAACACACAGGTTCTCATCTAAATCACGTTTAAGAATTTCGGGTAATTGGTCAATCGCTTGTTGAAGTTTGTTGTCCATCACTTTATTCACCGTCGGTTTAAACAAAAAACCCAGCCGAAGCTGGGTTTATCAACAATCTAAGCAAAAGACTAAGAGGTCGTTTTTGTCTCTTAGTTTTTGTCTTTATCAATGATTTTGTTCGCTTGAATCCAAGGCATCATTGAACGTAGCTGCTCACCAACGACTTCGATTGGGTGCTCAGCGTTGATACGACGCTTAGCAGTCATCTCTGGGTAGTTAGTCATGCCTTCTAGGATAAAGCGTTTAGCGTACTCACCGTTTTGGATGTTGTATAGCGCTTCACGCATTGCCATGCGGCTTTCTTCGTTGATAACCTGTGGGCCAGTGACATACTCACCATACTCGGCGTTGTTCGAGATAGAGTAGTTCATGTTGGCAATACCGCCTTCGTACATCAAGTCAACGATTAGCTTTAACTCGTGTAGACATTCGAAGTAAGCCATCTCTGGTGCATAACCGGCTTCAACCAAGGTTTCAAAGCCCATTTTAACCAATTCAACCGCACCACCACAAAGCACCGCTTGCTCACCGAATAGGTCGGTTTCGCACTCTTCACGGAAAGAGGTTTCGATAATACCGGTACGACCACCGCCCACGCCAGACGCATAAGACATCGCAATAGATTTTGCTTTGCCAGACACATCTTGGTGAACCGCGATGAGGTCAGGAATACCGCCGCCTTTTACAAACTCAGAACGTACGGTATGGCCTGGTGCTTTTGGTGCGATCATGATAACGTCTAGGTCAGCGCGTGGCACGACTTGGTTATAAAGAATCGCGAAACCGTGAGCAAAGGCTAAGACCGCACCTTTTTTTAAGTTAGGCTCAATTTCTTCTTTGTATAAAACCGATTGAAATTCATCCGGCGTTAGAATCATGACTAGGTCCGCACCGGCAACAGCGGTAGGCACGTCAGCGGTTTTTAAGCCATAACCTTCGGCTTTTTTGATAGAAGATGAACCAGGGCGTAGGCCAACGGTTACATCAATCCCCGAATCTTGTAGGTTAGCCGCGTGCGCGTGACCTTGTGAGCCAAAGCCGATGATCGCCACTTTCATACCACGGATAATTGAAAGATCACAATCTTTATCATAATAAACTTGCATTGAATGTCCTTTAAAGTTAGTAGGAGTTAAAAATTAAATGTTTTAAAAGTTGTTTAAAAACATGTAAAAAAATTTGTTGAATTATAACCCAGACCTAATTTAATTGCTTTAGAAGCCACCAGGCCTGGTTGTAAAATCAGGCTAAATTTGCAAACATTTTTCACCGCGCATAATCCCCATTGCACCTGAGCGCACCGTTTCGAGGATAAAAGCCGGGTCAATCGCGGCGATAAATGCGTCTAGCTTTTGGGTTTCACCAATCATTTGCACCGTGTAGGTGGTCGCGGTGACGTCGACAATCGTGCCACGAAAAATGTCCGCTAAGCGAACAAATTCGTCGCGGTAATTGCCGACGGCAGAGAGTTTAATTAACATCAACTCACGTTCAATGTGTGCGCCTTCTGTTAAATCCACTACCTTGACAACATCAATTAAGCGGTTTAGATGCTTAACAATCTGTTCAATTTGATGGGCATTGCCAAGGGTAACCAGCGTTAAACGTGACAGCGATTCATCTTCAGTGGGCGCAACGGTTAAGGCTTGGATGTTATAACCTCTAGCTGAAAATAACCCCGCTACCCGAGATAACGCCCCTGATTCGTTTTCGATTAACATTGAAATTATATGCTTCATGCTTACACCAATATCATTTCGTTTTGGCCGGCACCGGCCGGAATCATCGGATAGACGTTTTCTTGCTGATCGGTAATGATGTCAATAAACACAAACCTGTCTTTGAGCGCAAACGCCTCTTCAAGTTGTTGCTTCATGGTAGCTGGGTTATCGATACGAATCCCTACATGACCATAGGCTTCAGCTAGCTTGACAAAATCAGGCAAGGAGTCCATGTAGGACATGGAGTAGCGACGGTCATAAAAGAATTCCTGCCACTGGCGTACCATGCCTAAAAACCCATTGTTTAGGCAGACAATCTTGACCGGTAAGCCATACTGTAAACAGGTGGAGAGTTCTTGAATGTTCATCTGAATTGAGCCTTCGCCAGTGATGCACAATACGGTCGCGTCCGGAAATGCCATTTGCACGCCCATGGCCGCAGGTAAGCCAAACCCCATCGTACCCAAACCGCCCGAGTTGATCCAGCGGCGTGGCTTGTCAAAGGTGTAGTATTGCGCGGCGAACATTTGATGTTGACCCACGTCAGAAGTGACATAAGCATCACCCTTGGTTACTTCCCATACCGCTTTTACTGCGGCTTGGGGTTTGATTTTGGTGCCACTGGTATCGAATTTTAGGCAGTCCATTGAACGCCATTCTTCGATTTGTGCCCACCAGGCCTGGGTGTTTTCTGCTTGCGGTTGCTGCGCCTGTTTATCAAGCAGCGCATTCATTTCTTGTAGCACCTGTTGAACAGGTCCCACAATCGGAATATCCACGACTACGTTTTTAGAAATAGATGCAGGGTCAATATCGACATGAATGATTTTTGCCGTTGGACAGAACTTTTCGATATTGCCGGTCACACGATCATCAAAACGTGAGCCAATCGCAATCAGCACGTCACAATGATGCATCGCGAGATTCGCTTCGTAGGTGCCATGCATGCCCAGCATGCCAATACTTAATGGATCGCTTGCAGGGAAGGCTCCTAACCCCATCAGTGTTTGGGTAATCGGGAACCCCAGCTTTCTAACCAGCTTGGTGAGTTCCTCCGAGCCATCACCGAGCACCACACCGCCGCCGGTGTAAAAAATAGGGCGTTCAGCGCTGAGCATCATTTCAACGGCTTTTCTGATTTGTCCGCTATGACCTTTTACTACAGGTAAGTATGAACGTAACGCAACTTCTTGTGGATATTCATAGTGGCTTGTGGCGTTTTGTACATCTTTGGGAAAGTCAATAACAACCGGGCCTGGTCGGCCGGTTGTGGCAATGTAAAAGGCTTTTTTGAGCGTAATTGCCAAGTCCTTGACATCCTTGACCAAGAAATTGTGTTTGACTATTGGGCGTGTAATGCCGACGGTATCGACTTCCTGAAACGCATCCAAACCAATCATGCTGGTTGGGACTTGTCCAGTGATAATAATCATCGGAATAGAATCTGTATAAGCGGTCGCAATACCTGTAACGGTATTGGTTGCGCCAGGCCCAGATGTCACCAATACAACCCCTGGCTTACCTGTAGAGCGTGCGAAACCGTCTGCGGCATGCACAGCGGCTTGTTCGTGACGCACAAGAATATGTTGTAATTTCTTGGCATCGGTATCTAGGGCGTCATAAATGGGTAGCGCCGCGCCACCTGGATAACCCCATATATGCTCTACCCCCTCATCCTCCAAAAAATGGATTAAGATTTGGGCACCAGTTAGTTCCACAATAATGGCCCTCCAGTTATTAAACCTCGCTATATCGAAAATCGATATGAGGTTTGCTTTAAAAAAATCGTGAAAAAGATTCTAATTATATAGAATTAGCACGCTTTTGAGAATAGTAAATTGTATTTTGATCGATAACGATGCGTAATACCTGACTATTTTACTAGGTTTTTATCGGTTAAACAAATGTTCTCGATAATGTTTAAGCTCATCAATAGACTCTAAAATATCATCAAGCGCTAAGTGTGCCCCTTGTTTTTTGTGGGCGCTATAGACATCCGGTGCCCAGCGTTTAGCGAGTTCTTTTAGCGTGCTGACATCCAAGTTGCGGTAATGGAAAAAAGCCTCAAGTTCGGGCATTTCCTCAACCAAAAAACGGCGGTCTTGGCAAATGCTGTTGCCACACATCGGTGAAGCCCCTTTAGACACAAACTGGCCTAAAAACGCAAGGGTTTGCTGTTCAGCTTCACGCAGGCTGATGGTGCTTTGGCGAACGCGTTCGGTCAGACCGGATTTTCCATGATGTTCCACACACCAGCTGTCCATTTTGTCCAGCTCGGCCTCATTGGCATGAATCGCCAAAACCGGCCCTTGCGCCAATACATTAAGCTGGGAGTCCGTCACGACAGTGGCTATCTCGATAATGGTGTGATGACGAGGTTCCAGACCCGTCATTTCCAGGTCTATCCAAATCAAATTGTTGTCAGATTTCATTTTATTGCTCTTTTAAACTAGAATAAGCGCCTATATTAATAGGTTTAGCCCCGTTTTAAAACGAAATCAGGATGTTTATATGAATATTATTAGTCTGTTATTTGTCTTTAGCTTAATTCTTAGCTTAATGATAGAGCTTTGGTTGAATATTAAAAACCAATTCCACATCCTTCAAAACCGCGAGCAGGTGCCCAACGAGTTTGCTGAAGTGGTCAATTTAGAAGCGCATCAAAAGGCCGCTGACTACTCACGCGCAAAACTGCATTTGGCTCGGTTTATTTTGTTTTTTGATGCCGCGCTGATACTGGTGATGACACTGGGCGGTGGATTTCAAGATATTTATAACATTTGGCTAGGGTTGGACATCAATCCTCTGTGGCGTGATGTCGGGTTTTTATTATCCACCTTTATGTTTCTGGCTATATTGCACTTGCCATTCAGTATTCTCAGCACCTTCCGCATCGAGGAGCGATTTGGTTTTAACAAAACCACGCCTGCTAAGTTTATCAGCGATTTACTAAAACAATGGCTGCTGATGTTGGTTATAGGCTTACCACTGCTTTGGGCGATTGTTGCCATAATGAACAGTTTTATTGACCAGGCCTGGTGGTTTTATGCCTGGATTTTATGGATGAGCTTTAATCTATTATTGCTTTGGGCTTATCCAAAATGGATTGCGCCCTTGTTTAATAAGTTCAGCCCGCTCGAAGAGGGCGAGATGAAACAACGGATTGAGGCGTTGCTTGAACGCACAGGTTTTGAATCCAATGGCATTTTTGTGATGGATGGTTCCTCGCGTTCGGGTCATGGCAATGCCTATTTTACTGGCATGGGCAAAAACAAGCGTATCGTGTTCTTTGATACCCTGCTAGAAAAACTATCGGTGGACGAAGTGGAAGCAGTATTAGCCCATGAGTTGGGTCACTTTAAACACGGGCACATCAAAAAACGCCTGATCGAAGGGGCGGTGATGAGTTTGGCTGGTTTGGCTTTGTTGGGCTGGTTAGTCACCTTGCCATCATTTTATAGCGGTCTAGGGATCGAAACCGCTACACCTGCCGCCGCTTTATTGTTGTTTATGACCGCCGTACCCGTGATGTTCTTTTTCTTAGGGCCGGTGATGGCGCTCAAAAGTCGTAAACACGAATTTGAAGCCGATGCGTTTGCGGCACAGCACGTGGGTGCTGAGCATCTAATCAGCGCATTGCTAAAACTATATCGCGACAATGCCGCCACCCTAACGCCAGATCCGAGTTATTCGGCCTACTATGACAGCCATCCGCCCGCGAAAATTCGCATAGACCATTTAAAAAGCCTGCAAGGAGATAAATAATGAGTCAGATAATCAATCCGTCAATGAATCAACCCATGAACGACCTACCCAACCTATTAGAACAGCGTTGCGAAGACATTGCCAAAGGGACAAAAGGGCTGGTGATTCCAACGATTGAAAGCTATTTGAATATGCTATCCGGCTGGGATGTGACACTCGATTACGCCAGTATCCACAAAACCTTTGCGTTTAAAAACTACCACCAAACGGTATCATTTGTGAATGCGGTGAGCTGGGTTGCACACAAAGAAGATCACCACCCGGAAATATGCTTTGGCTACAATCAATGCAAAATCACCCTCAAAACCCACAACATCAAAGGCCTTAGCCAAAACGACATGATTATGGCGGCAAAGATAAATGCATTGTTGGACTAGGACGTGTTTTGGTCGTGAAAAATGAATAGGGTAGGGTGGATAAGCAAAGCGCATCCACCAAACGCTTGCAAAGTCAGCGTGGATGCGCTTTGCTTATCCACCCTACTTGAAATCTTGTCATTAACCCAGATGTTTTTTTAATTTGAACTTTGAAATAAATATAAACGCGTCTGCACAATTATTTCTTAACCCTTTAGTCGCTCTGGTTTATGCTATAGCAATAACATATAACTCTATAATAAAGAGACTAAAGGTTCCTTCATGAAAAAACTTATTCAAATTGGCTTGCTAGCCAGTATTTCTATGTTGGCGAATGCCAGCCCCAATGCCCCTCAGGTGATTACCGCCAATGTGTTTGGTGAAACGATTGTTGAAACCATTAATGCGCTCGGTACGCTATCGGCGCGCGAATCGGTGGCGTTGAGCGTGAGTGTGACTGAGCGTGTCGAGTCTATTCACTTTCAGGATGGTCAGCAAGTTAACAAGGGTCAGACATTGTTGCGCTTAGTTAGTCAGGAAGAGCGCGCTAGCCTTGAAGAGTTAAAAATTGCCACTGAAAATGCCAAGCGCCAGTATGACCGTTTTCTGCCTTTGTTTCAGCGCGGCGATGTTTCGCAATCGATTTTGGATGAACGTAAGCGTGACTGGGATTTAGCCCGTGCGCGTGAAGCGGTGATGCAAGCGAGGCTTGAAAAGTTGACGCTGGTGGCGCCCTTTGCGGGTCAAGTGGGCTTGCGTCAGGTCAGTGAAGGGGCCTTGTTAACCCCGGGCACGGTGGTGACAGAGTTGAAAGATTTATCACAAATGAAGCTGGATTTTACGGTGCCGAGTCGGTTTTTAACTGAATTAGCGCTGGGGTTAACCGTCAGCACGGAAACCGATGCTTATTCCAATCAGCGATTCAGCGGTCAAATTGAAACCATTCTGCCGCAAGTCGATCCGGTGACGCGCAGTGTCCAAGTTCGTGCCAATATTGACAATACGGAGGGCTTGTTAATGCCCGGCATGCTGATGAAGGTCATCTTGCAGCAACAGCCGCGTTCTGTTTTATTTATTCCAGAAACGGCGATTGTGCCGATTGCCGATAAACAGTTTGTGTACCTATTAAGCCCCGATGAAAACGGGCTGTATAAGCTCCAAAGAAAGCCTGTAAAACTGGGGTTACGCCAACCAGGCCTAGTTGAGGTTGTCTCGGGTTTAAAGCTCGGAGATAAGGTAGTCAGTGAAGGCGCATTACGTGTGCGCCCCGGTCAGGTGGTCAGGGCGTTAGATAAATTAGAGCGCAAATCCGATATGGCTGACCAGGACGATAAGTTATGATTTTATCCGACACTTCGGTTAAGCGCCCGGTTTTAGCGGCGGTACTGTCGCTGATTCTAGTGGCCTTTGGTTTAGTGGCCTTTGATCGTTTAGCGCTGCGCGAATACCCCAATATTGACCCGCCCGTAGTGTCGATTACCACTGGCTATTCGGGGGCATCGGCGGCGGTGATTGAATCGCGGATTACCAAAATCATTGAGGATCGGATAGCCGGTGTTGAAGGCATTAAGTTTATCCAGTCGGTATCCATGGATGGGCGTTCGCGGATTACGATTGAATTTGATGTGAATCGTGACATTGATGCGGCGGCGAATGATGTGCGTGATCGTGTGGCGCGGGTATCGCGTCAATTGCCTGATGGTGCCGATATGCCCGAAGTGCAAAAAGTGGACGGCGATGAAGATGTCATTATCTGGTTTAACCTGACGGCAGACAGCATGACCGTGCCGCAGCTAACCGATTATGCTAAACGCTATCTCATTGATCGTTTTTCAGTGCTGGATGGTGTGGCGCGTGTGCGGATTGGTGGCGGGCAGGAATATGCTATGCGTTTATGGTTGGATGCCGATGCGATGGCGGCACGCAGCATTGCGGTATCGGATATTGAAAATGCCCTGCAAACCTCGAATGTCGAATTACCAGCGGGCACCTTAACCCTGCGAGAAATGTCGTTTAGCGTGCGGGTCGATCGTCAGCTGCTCACGCCTGAGGACTTTGAGCGTTTAGTGATTAAGCGCGGCGATGGTGATAACTTGGTTCGTTTGGCGGACATCGCGCGGATTGAAAAAGGCTCGATTGAGAACCGCACTTTTTTCCGTGGCAATGGCTTGCCAATGGTTGGCTTGGGGGTGATTAAACAATCTACCGCGAATACGCTCAGTGTCGCCAGAGTGGTCAAAGACGAGGTAGAGCGCATCAATGCCATCTTGCCTGAAGGCATGGCGATTAAGCCAAGTTACGACAGCTCGGTATTTATTGAAAGCGCGATTGGTGAAGTTTATAAAACACTCGGTATTGCGATTGTGTTGGTGATGCTGGTCATTTTTGCCTTTTTACGTTCGGTGAGAGTGGCGCTGATTCCGTTGGTCACGGTACCTGTGTCGTTGATTGCCACCTTTTGGGTGTTGTGGATGCTAGGGTTTTCGGTCAATATTTTAACGCTGTTGGCGTTAGTCTTAGCGATAGGCTTGGTGGTGGATGATGCGATAGTGGTGCTTGAAAATGTTCAGCGTCATATTGAAAAAGGCTACTCCCCCTTGGCGGCCGCCTTTTTGGGCACGCGTCAAGTTGGTTTTGCTGTTGTCGCCACCACCTTGGTGTTAGTGGCGGTATTTGTACCGATTGCCTTTTTGGAGGGAACGCTAGGGCGGCTATTCAGTGAATTTGCGATTACCCTAGCGGTCGCCGTGATTTTTTCTAGCTTGGTCGCGCTAACCTTATCGCCCGCCTTAGCCTCCAAGCTGTTAAAGGCAAAAAAAAACCAGCCGGCTGTTTTGAATGAGCAGGGCGCAATACAAGATAAAACACAAAATACAGCACAAGAAACGATAGAAGAAACATCACACGAAACGCGGCCAGATAAACCCAATATTTGGATACGAGCCTATCGTCCAGCGCTTCATCTTGCCTTACGCTTTCCCTTTATCATTGGGTTGTTGTTTGCCGCTACACTCTATGGCGCTTATCAATTGATTCAACTCCTTCCAGAAGAATATGCCCCGCGAGAAGACAGGGGGGCATTTTTTGTGATGGTCAGCGGGCCTGAAGGCGCAACACATGAGTATATGAAAACCTATCTTGAAGAGGTGGAAGCGCGTTTAATGCCGCTGGTCGAGGCGGGGGAAGTTAATCGTTTATTGGTGCGCTCACCGCGCTCGTTTGGCAACACGGATATTTTCAATACCGGGATTGCGATTTTGATTTTGAACGATTGGGCAGAGCGTCGCCCAGCGAGTGAAATCATGCAAGATGTCCGCCAGCGTTTAGCGGACCTGCCTGGCATACGCGCCAACCCGGTGATGCGCCAAGGCATAGGTGGACGGGTGCAAAAACCCGTGCAGTTTGTGATTGGCGGCGGCACTTATCAAGAGTTAGCGCAATGGCGCGATATTTTGCTCGAACAATTACAGCAGAATAATCCTGGGTTTGAGGGTATTGACTCGGATTACCGAGAAACCAAACCGCAATTGCGCGTGAATATTGACTATGATCAGGCCGCAGATTTAGGTGTCACCACCCTAGAAATTGGTCGCACCCTGCAGACCCTGCTTGGATCGCGCACCATCACCACCTTTGTTGAGCAGGGCGAAGAATACGATATTATTCTTGAAGCCAGTCGAGAAATTTATCGCACACCACAAAGCATGAATAGCATTTATGTGCGCTCCGCCACCACCGGGGCGTTAGTGCCGCTGTCCAGTTTGGTGACGATTGAAGAGTTTGCCGATTCGGCCACCCTCAACCGCTACAACCGCATGCGCGCGATAACGATTGAGGCAAATCTCACCGAGGGTTATACCCTCGGTGAAGGTCTTGCGCATCTTGAACGCTTGGCGCGTGAACACCTTCCTAACGATGCAATGATTGACTACAAAGGTCAGTCACGCGATTTCCAAACCTCCGGTAATGCGATTTACTTTGTACTGATGTTGGGTTTAGTGGTGGTGTTCTTGGTGTTGGCTGCGCAGTTTGAAAGCTTTGTGAGTCCGTTTATTATTATGTTCACCGTGCCGCTGGCGGTCGCCGGTGGATTGTTGGGCTTATGGCTGCATGGCCTAACTCTCAATCTTTATACCCAGATTGGTCTGGTGATGCTAGTGGGGTTGGCGACCAAAAATGGCATACTGATTGTGGAGTTCGCTAACCAATTGCGTGACAAAGGCCAAGCCTTCCGCGAGGCGCTGATTGAAGCATCATGTTTACGTTTGCGCCCAATTCTCATGACCGCGATTACCACGGTTGTCGGCGCCATTCCGTTGGTGATGTCCTCAGGCGCGGGTGCCGAAACACGTTATGTGATTGGTATTGTATTGATTTGGGGGGTTTCTATCGCTACCTTCTTCACCCTGTTTGTTATTCCCGTCGTTTATCAATGGCTAGGACGATATAGTCAGCCTGCGGGTTATAACAAGCGCAAACTTGAAGCCGAGCTAGGCGATTTGCACAAGCTTTAGCGGTTGAGTCTTTAATCAAGCCGGTAACGACGCATAAATAATTGGCGTGTCACTTCATTTTTGACTTTTCATACATATCGCTTTCAGGTTTTGGGTACTTTAATTAAAGGTGTTGTGCGCTGGGTTTGTAGTCATTTTGTTATACGGATTCGCTACGATTGTTGTTCACAGGGTGCCAATTGTTTAATTTATGCCAAACTCAAGGCATAATGATAAGGCATTAAGTGGATAAATGGTTATAATAAAGTTAATTCCAAGTTTTCCTTGTTATTTAATTCGATCGCGTTATTGTAAAGCAGCATTTTTCGGGAGTTAAAGAAATGTTTAAAAATACCCAGTCGTTAAATACTAAAGTTATCGTGATTGCTGCTAGTGTTGGCATGGCGGTCGCTTTTTTAGTGGGGCTAATGATGTATGTGAGTGCTGTCAAGCCTGTTAAGTCAAATATTGAACAGGCCTTGATCGATGAAATGCAGGTACACGTTAACGCAGCCATGGAGCTAAAAATTCAAAGTGGCATCATGGGGTCGACGGCAATGACCTTGCAGCGTGATGTAATGGAAGCCCTAGTGGTTGAAGATCGTGAAGAGGTTTTAGGTCTTTTTGGTGGCGTGAGAGAAGGGTTTCGTTCAAAATCGAACTTTAATAATATCGCTACAATTTTATTAACGGCTGATGGGCGTATGTTGGTTCGCTCTTGGGATTTGGAAAATTATGGACAGAGCGCGGCCAATAGTCCATTAGTTCAACGCGCTATGGCTGAAAAACAAGCTTTTGCGTCGCTGGGAGTGGGGGCGCGAGGTATCGGTGTGGTGGCTATTTCTCCAGTCATCGATGATGGTGAGTTCTTGGGTATGATTTCTTTGTTGCAAGGCTTAGCTTCCGTAGTGCATGATTTTAAACACCATTTAGATGTCGACTGGGTAATGTTGGGTGATACACGTTATTTAAACGAAAACTTTCCAGGCATGAATATTATTAATAATAATAGGTCGATTGGTAAAAATTATATTTTAGCGAATAATCGCTGGTTTAACGAGGATCTTGTTGACTTGACCTCCCGCCACTATGTTGAGCAAGAAGGCGATCAGGTTGCGGTACACTTGCTAGATGGCAAGGTTATGGTGGATTTACCTGCTTATGATGAAGAAGGTAAGGTGTTTGGGCGTCATTTATTTTTTATGGACGAACAGCGGTTATTAGCACCGATTCAAACAGCTACTCATAATGCTTGGTTGTCCCTTATCGGTGTGCTTGGTGCGATTTTTCTGCTTACTTTTGCTTTGGTCATGGCGATAGGTCGAATGGTGATAAAACCTTTGCAGCAGGTTCAAACAATTAGTGACAACATTATTCGGACCGGTGACTTTAGTTTGCGTGTGCCAGAAAACTCAAAAGATGAGGTGGGCAAAACATCACATGCGATCAACCAGTTGTTAGAAAATGTGAGCCAGGCTTTATCAGGTGCGAATAAAACCGTGGCGGCGATTGCGGCCGGCGATTTTAATCAGCGCATTGAAGGGCAGTATGTCGGTGATCTTCAACGACTTCAGCAAGGGGTTAACAATAGTGCTGATAATATCGCTAAGGTGATGACCCAGTTTGGGCGAACAATGCAGGCGATGAAGCAAGGCGAGTTTAAACTCAAGCTGGAGTGTCAGGCTGAGGGTGAGTATTTAAAAATGATGAACAATGCCCAAGCCACTATGGATGAAATGAATGGCATTATTGCACAGATTAATGATGTCATGAGCGCCATGTCGCAGGGTCAGTTTAACCATCGTGTTGAGATTGCCGCTAGCGGTGAAATGAACGTCCTAAAAGACAGCATTAATGAATCGATGACGCAGCTTGATGAAGCGATTAGGGAAATTACTCATATTGTGGTTGCTCAGAGCGGGGGGGATTTAACTCAGGTTATTCGTGGTGATTATGAAGGTGATTTGCAGCGATTAAAAGATGCCGTCAATAGCTCTTTATCCAAGTTAGCGCAAATTGTATCGCAAGCGGTGCAGGCGGCGGATATTGTGAACAATGCGGCTAAAGAAGTCTCACAAGGTTCGCTGGATTTAAGTGAACGAGTGCAGCAGCAAGCGGCGGCATTGGAGCAGACCTCGGCCACGATGGATCAGATGAATTCAGCAGTGCAAAACAATACTGGGAACGCACAGAGTGCGGCCAAGCTTGCTACCGGCGTGCAACTCGAAGCCCAGCAAGGTGAGAAGGTAATGCAACAAACGATTGTCGCGATGGGCGCGATTCAGCAATCCAGTCACAAAATAGCAGACATCGTTAGCTTAATTGACGGTATCGCATTTCAAACCAATTTGTTAGCGCTTAACGCCGCCGTGGAAGCGGCGCGTGCGGGTGACCATGGGCGTGGATTTGCCGTGGTGGCCGGTGAAGTGCGTGCGTTAGCACAAAAATCGGCTGAAGCCGCTAAAGATATTAAAAAGTTAATCAATGAAAGCGTGACACGGATTGATGAAGGTACCAAATTGGCCAGTGAGTCAGGTGAGCGTTTGATCTCGATTACCCACTCCGTTGAAGAAGTGAGTGCGATGATTAATCAGATCGCTCAAGCTTCAGCTGAACAAGCAGAGGGTGTTTCACAAGTGCATGCTGCAATTAGTGATATTGATGGTGTAACGCAACAAAACGCGGCGCTGGTTGAGCAGACCTCTGCGGCGTCAGAGTCAATGAGTGAACAGGCGAATGAGCTTAGTCGAAATATGAGTTTCTTTAAAACCAATCATTCATCATCTGCGCCACGGCAGTTAGCTGCGAGTCGTACAGTGCTAAAGCAACAACCGGTAAAGTCACACCCGATAAAAGCAAAGCCAGCGGAGTCTAAGGCGGTCAAAGGCGGTTCAAACAATGATGAATGGGCGGACTTTTAACTAGCTTCATTGGTTGTTTATTATTCTACCGATGTTCCAGCAACACCATCGTTTCATAATGATGGGTTTGCGGGAACATCTCAAAGAGTTGTAAGCGCTTGATGCGATAATGTTGTTGCTCAAGCGCTTTCAAATCTCTAATCAGCGTGTCGCTATGACAAGACACATACAGTATTTTCTTCGGTTTTAGGCAGCCTAAATCCTCACAAATCGTTTTTGCCCCTAATCTACCCGGGTCTAAAAGCATCACAGAATAGTCATTTCCCAACCAGGCCTGGTTGTCAATCGGCTTAAATAAGTCATCCTGAATAAAGCTAGTATTATTCAATTGATTAAGTTTGGCATTATGTTTAGCGAGTTCAATCGCACGCGCATTGCCCTCAACACCAATCACTTGCCCCGCCGATTTTGCCAACGGCAAACTAAAGTTACCTACCCCACAAAATAAATCCAACACCTTATCATCATGGTTCAATTGCAGCCAATCAAGCGCATGATTGACTAGCGCTTGGTTGACTTGGGCATTAACTTGAATGAATCCCGCTGGGTCAAAACAAAGCTTGATGTCTTTGGTGTTTTTTGTGTCTTTGGTGTTTTTTGTACCTTGGATTGTGTAGAAAGGCTGTTCGTCATCTGGTTGTTCAGACACTAATTCAGAGGTTAGCCAAACACCATTCTCCGCTTCTGCCAGCTGGACTTCACGCCGTTGGCGACTCGCCAGTGGTAATAGATCAAAACGCGCTTTACGCAGCGTTTCATTGAGCGCAGGGCTAAGAATGGGACATTGTTCAATGTCTACCACAGAATCAGATTTGGCTTGTTTAAATCCCAGTCTGGGTTGCTTGGTTTGCGGGTCTTTAGTCAAGAACATGCGCGCACGACGGCGATAAGCTGTCGGCTGGTCACGGTATAAAGGCTCGACAACCAGTTTACGGCAATCAACAACCTTTTCTAACTGATCTAACAGGTTTTGAAGTTTCCAATTGCCTTGCGATTCAAAGTCAAGATGCTGCAAATCACAGCCGCCACAGGTTTGATATACATCGCAAAAAGGTGCGGTTCGATCCGCCGCATGGCGCTTCCAACGCATAGGTTTAGCCAGTGCGTGCTTGCTAAAGTCTTGGGTGATTTTGAGATCAACCACTTCCGTTGGCAGTGCTTGCTCAACGAATACCGATTTATGATTGATTTTAGCGACACCCAAACCCTGATGGGTTAGCCCTGTTATCTCGATGTTTTCAAAGCGCCCTTGCAAGGGCGTAGAGGGTTTCGATTTTTTATTTAAAGCACGTTTTTGCGGTAGTTTCATTTGGGTTCAATTATGTTAGAGGGAAGGGGGATAAGTGGTTTAGCTGCCTTGAGTAGAGTCAGGCGAGGGCAAACCAATGACATCACCTACACGCGCGTTAAAGTAAACGGTATCGAATGAGGGTGGCAGTTTGTCATTAATTACAAAATACATAAATACCGCATGCAAAGCACCAAATCGGTAAAAAATGTTACCAATGTAGCGTTTAAACCAGCCCGGCTCAATACGATTGAGTTTGAGTTTGCTTTTGGCTGTACCAAACAGATAGCCATAGGTAGCGCCGACAATCACTTGATCGGTTTTAAGACGGCCTGCTTGAACATACTCTTTTGATAGTCTAACGGCATCGCGAATGGATTTAGCAATCGACAAGGCGAGGTCACGGCTGATACGGTGTTTATCCATGCTGTCTTTTTTAATCTTTTGTTTTTTAATTAGTCGGTACTTTTCCGCTAATACAGAATGGGCTTTGGCTAAATGAAGTGTGATTTGACCGTTGCGTGACTGATGGTAAAAAACGTGTGAACTTAAATTGGTAAAAAAATTGTTTTTAAATAGAAAGTGACTGATTTTGTTGGTAATGTCTTTAAACGAAAAAAACGGCATGGTGAGCATGGGCACAATCGATAAGCTGAAAAACAAAATACTAAAGCTTAAAACAACGGTACGCCGGCGAATATGAAACCCTTCATGTAAGGTTAAAATCACAGCAATAAAACTCGCGACCAAAATCAATGTCAGAAGCAGGGTGCTTATCAAGTGTGAAACAAGAAACCGTCGCCCCTCAACACTGAATACAATCGCCTTAAGAAAACGCTGGGTTTCATGTAAACGAAACGACAATTCAGAACGCAATCTATTCCCCTACTTATTTAAATCAAAAAATATTTCCTATTTTAACAATTTTTTAGAAACTTAGGGGGCAAAGCATAAGCTTTTGTTTGTTTAATCGTCTGGTGTGTTGGTTGCTTCTAAGGTTTGGAGTAATGCCGAGTCTTCAAGGTTAAAACAAACGGCTTTGCTGAGCAAAACATGGCGTCAGGTATTCAAACGAGGGATGGTGCAAGGTTAGTCAAGGCTATATTCTTGTTTAATCTGTGGTAAATAGTGTTTTTAAGTCACCGTCTGAATTATAATCGCAGTAAGATTTTATGGTGTAGCGAGTGAAAGTAATGAAATATCGATTAACATGGGTGCTATTCATCGGCATTTGTTTATTTCGTCCGGTGTGGGCGGATGATGAGTTCAAAGCGGTTGTGACGGCTGATCGTGCATTGATTGAACAGGTTCGCCAAGGCGGTTATGTGATCTATATGCGTCATGGCAAAACCGATACGGCGCAGCCGGATCAGGTGCCGATTGATTTAAATGACTGCACCACACAGCGCCCCTTATCAAAGCAAGGGCTTGATGAATTGCACCTGATTGCAAGTTATTTTAAACAGCTTTATATCCCCTATACCCCCGTGCACTCTAGTCCACTTTGTCGTGCTAAACAGACTGCTGAAATTGTATTTGGTTCGCCTGTCATTATTGAAGAAAATCTACAATACACGGCGGCGCTGACAACGCGTGAAAAACAGCCTATTATTGAGCGTACTAGGGCGCTCCTGTCTAAGCCTGTTGCCAAGGGAACAAATCGGGTATTGGTTGCACACGGCCCTAATCTGGTTGAGATGATGAGTTACTTCCCCCCGGAGGGAAGTATCGTATTTTTTCGTCCGCTGGGGGCTGAGGGCTTTGCATACTTAGCCACCATTACACCGCAAGACTGGTCTGTGTTACTAAAGTAGGTGAGGATATATACTGATGAAGGCTAGTCGTAAGTTATTGCTTTTGATATTTTGGCCTGTTGTTTTATTGTCTTTATTTGCGGTGATCGTAGCCTATTGGTCCTTGTCTTCTATTAAAACCCAGTCTTATTTAACTTACCAAAAACAAGTGCAGGACTTGCATGTTGTGCAGCAGGCGGCCGACTTTAGTCAAGAAATTGGCGGTCTTCATCGGCGCGTAGCCGAGGCGATAGTGCAGGCTAAGTTAGGGCAGCTTTCTGAGGTACAACTATATCGACTGCATACACAGATTGTGGACGGTATGGATGCGTTGTCTGGGCAGGTTCAAGCGCTGGTGGAATCTGAGTTGTTGCTGGAGGTGAACCATGGCAGCGTTTTGCTGTTGCAACAAGAATTTCAAAGCTATCGACGTTTTATTATTCAAGCGACAGATATTATCGCCATTGATCCAAGCGTTGCGCAAAACTATTTGCAGCAAGCGCAAGAAAGCTTTATTCAGTTTTCTATGTATATTCAACGTATTACTTATTTGTTGGCGGAAAGGACGGAGGTGCGTAGCGCGGAAGAGTTTGATGTGCATCAGCGGTGGTTATATGGTTTAATTTTGGCGGGCATTGTAGGTTTGATTGCCGTATTGCTGTTAGTGTTGTTATTTTCGAGTTGGATCAGTCGTAAGATGGCTTATATTGCGGATGCCTTGAGTCAAATGGCTCGCTCAGATAATTGTCAAACCATTTTATTGCCCAACATTGAACAGATGCATGCTAAAGATTCGGGTGAATTTGGTCGTATGGCTGGTGCATTATTGAGCTTTAGAGATGCGGTTGAGCGACGTAAACAAGCGGAAGCAGAAGCGTTTGAGTTGGCTTTTTATGACAGCTTAACCCACTTGCCAAATCGCCGTTTGTTGATTGAACGATTGACCCACGCCCTTGCGCTGAATCATCGCACAAAACAAATCAGTGCGCTACTCTGTTTTGATTTAGATAACTTTAAATCCATCAATGATGCCCAAGGTCATCGAGCGGGTGATCAGGTGCTGGTCGAATTGGCCGAAAGATTGCTTGAATGGGCACAAAATCAAAATCATATTGCACGTATAGGCGGCGATGAATTTGTCGTTGTTTTGGATGCGCTAGGCTCAGACCAAGAGCAAGCGGCCAGCAAAGCAGAGCAAGCCGCTGAGCAGTTAAGAGCGTATTTAAACCAACCTTATTTTATTAAGGGTGAGCGCTACTTTTCAACGCCGAGTATGGGTATTGTCTTGTTTACTGGCAAGAATGAAACGATCGAAGATTTGCTAAAGCAATCAGAAACCGCGATGTATAATGCGAAATCGAATGGGCGAAACCGTATTAGCTTTTACGACCCAATGATGCAACAGGTGCTGGTAGAGCGTGCGGCGATGGAAGTTGCCTTGCGTGAAGCGATTGAACAGTCTCAATTTGAACTATTTTATCAACCTCAAGTCGATCAGGCTCAGCTTGTAGTTGGTGCGGAAGCCTTGATTCGATGGCATCACCCTGAGCGAGGTCAAGTTTCGCCGGGGGACTTTATTCCACTGGCGGAAGAAACCGGTCAAATTAAACAGCTGGGCGCTTGGGTGCTAGAAACGGCCTGTCAGCAGCTTAAAGTCTGGCAAAAAAACCATGCCACTGCGCATTTAACCCTGTCTGTTAATGTCAGTGCTCAACAGTTTAAAGAAGTGAGTTTTGTTCAGCAGGTCAAACAATTAATTGATCAAACCCAAATCCGGCCACAAAACTTGAAAATTGAGTTAACAGAAAGCACGGTCCTTGAAAGCGTGAATGAGGCAGTTGAAAAGATGCGGCAATTACGAGGGATTGGTGTTAAGTTTTCACTAGATGATTTTGGTACGGGCTATTCTTCGCTTCAATATCTTAAGCGTTTACCCTTGGACCAAATTAAAATTGACCAGTCTTTTGTCAAGGACATTAATGAAGACGTGGATGATGCGGTGATTGTGCAAACGATTATTGCCATGAGTCATGCGCTGGGTATTGAAGTGATCGCTGAAGGCGTTGAAACGCAAGCGCAAAAACACCTGCTTGAAAGACAGGGCTGCCGTTTTTATCAAGGCTATTTATTTGGGAAACCTTGCCCGATTAAGGATTTTCATATTTCGTCATAGTTAACCCGGGTTAAATGTGTCATGTTTTAAAAGAGAGAGTGAATGAATATTATCAACATCGCGCAAACGCGCTATTCCACTAAAAAATTTGATCCAGCGCGTTCCTTGTCTGCCGATCAGTTGGCTGATATCAAAGCCTTGTTGCGTTTGAGCCCATCAAGCGTCAATTCACAGCCTTGGCATTTTGTCATCTCTACGAATCCAACAGGCAAAGCGCGAATAGCGAAAGCCGCTGGCGGTCAGTATGTTGCCAATGAATCCAAAATCAATGACGCATCCTGTGTCGTGGTGTTTTGTGTGAAAACCGATTTAACCGATGATTATTTGGAGGCGTTGCTTGACCAAGAGCAGCAAGACGGGCGTATTGATTCAGAAGAGATGAAAGGCAAGGTGCGCAAAGTACGCGGTTTTTATGCTGATTTGCATCGGGTTCAATGGCTGGATACCCAGTGTTGGATGGAGAAACAGGTCTATCTGAATATGGGTGCTTTTTTGCTTGGCGTGGGTGCGCTGGGTTTGGATGCGGTGCCGATTGAGGGCGTGGATACAAAAGTATTAGACACGGAGTTCGACTTAACGGCAAAAGGCTTTAAAGCCCTAGCCGTCGTCGCGATTGGCTATCAAGCCGACAATGATTTCAATGCCAAACTCCCTAAATCGCGTTGGCCAGAGTCTAGCCTATTTTGTGAGGTTTAGGTTAATGGTATTCGCCAGGTAAGCCGTTTTTTATCATGGTGGCTTGGCCAACTTTTTTACCCGACATGCGCAATAACTCATCGCCTGAGAACTCATAACCGAGTTTATAGGCGATACGCGCCACATCATCCGCGGTCGATGCCGCTACTACTTCACTTTTTAATGCAGGGTCAGCCTGCATTTTCATAATGAACGCTTCCATTTGATCTAAGGCCATGTTTTATTTTCCTCTTTGCATTAATTTTAGTGAGCCAATAAAGGCTTGCGTTGAACCGTTTAATGGGTATGGCTTTATGATACCTAAAACTCAATATTATCGATTAACTATTTTAGTTTTATCATCGCAAGTTTTTACTGACAATTCGGATTAAAGCGCTTGAAGGATGGGCAACACAAAGGCAAAAAACGCGCCGATGCACCAAATCGCGACAGCGCCCCAATAAAAACGGAGATTCCATTTGTTAGCCGATTGGCAAGCTTGGGCGAGGGCTGGATCAGCGGGGCAAGTGCGTCCAGGGCGATAAAGTAGCCAAGCTGCAAAGGCGAGAATGACGGCCGTTACGCCAAAAGTGATGTGTTCGTTCATGCCAAACCATTGCAAAAACGGCAGATGGTCGCTGTATAAACTCACCACCGCTGACCCCATGCCTAAACTGACTAACACTACCGGCAACGCACAACATAACAGCGTAGGCACGGAAGCGAATAAAATCCAAATCCCCCATTTTTTCGGTTTTGTGACTTGGGTGGTATTAGCGTCCATTACAGCAACTCCCTTTTTGTTGAATCGGTGGGCAGGGCACATCGGCATACGAACAATACACGCAACAATCGCCCGGCAAGGGTTTTAACAGTGCGCCACAAAAGGTGCATTCATAAAAATATTGGCAAGCATCGGTTGGCATCTGTTCGGTTTTGCTGTTGCCACACTCGGGGCAAGTAATCGTTGAGTTGAGTTCAATCATGCGCATCCTTCCTTAATATTCATGCTTTTAAATGCAAAACCTCGTTGGCGAAAAATGCCGTTGAGTTGTTCTTCGGTAAACGAAATAGAGCCATCGGTGCAAATGCGGACTTCACCCTTGCGTACATCGGTTTTAATCGACTTTACACCGTCCATATTTTTAAACTCGGCTTCTGCGCGCGGTACACAACTCACACAGGTGACGCCGCCGATTTGAATTTCATAAGTTTGATCAGCGGCTTGCAGCGATAAGCTACTCAGGCTCAAAACGACACCTGCAATCCATACATTAGGCTTTGTTGTCATGCTCGTCTCCGTAAAAATGTTTGATTAAGCTGCATTGTTCCAAGCTTGCGCCCTGATGACATTGCGCGTGAAGTTGTTCCAAACCACCTTTAATTTGGGCTAAGTCAGCGATGCGTTGGTTGATTTTTTCAATTTTCAACGCCGCACGCTGTTGAATATCACCACATTGGGCGCTTGGCTGTTGATGCAACTCCAATAACTCTTTGATTTCTTCTAAGGTAAAGCCCAGCGTTTGCGCTCGACGAATAAAGGCCAGTTGCTTGAGCGCGTTTTGGTTATACAGCCGATAACCGGCGGTATTGCGCTGCGCAGGCAGGATTAATCCCAGCTGCTCGTAATAACGCAGCGTGTCGGTCTTGACGCCTGCCTGTTTTGCCAGCTTACCAATCGTTAACAAACTCATAAGTTACCCTCTATAAACCATCATAAACCTTGGAGTATAGTCCAAGGTCAAGCCGTATTTAAATAGAATGTTAAGCTGAAATATTCAACCAGGCCTGGTTGCAGGTTTAGTCATGAGTAAAAAGGATTTTCAGCATTTACATGTATTCGTGATAAGATTCAAGTAGGTTTTTAAAAAGAGGCGAAACGATTATGAATAGTGCAATTCAATCCATGTCTAAATGGTTTATTACTTTTTGGCTGGTTTTGTTTTTTATGAGTTATGCGATTGTTCAGGCAGCAAGTCTGCACCCTGATGTTCAACGAATGTTGGCGCAGGACAGGATGCCATCCGGTGTGGTGATTGAGGTTGAAAGTCTGTCTAAAGGGGCGATGACTGACAACGCGACGTTTATTCAAGCGCAAGTGGATGCATTAAAACAGCGTTTTCCTGATTTGGATGTGGTGATTGTGAGCCATGGTCGAGAATTGATCGAACTGGCGAAGCCAAAAGACAATCAACCCGCATCCACTATTTTATCCACCTTTGAAAACATGTCTAATCGCCAAGGTGTAACCGTGCATGTGTGTGCGGTGGTGGCTGGTTGGGAAGGCAAAACTGATCAGGATTTTGCGGGGTTTGTCGATGTGTCAGCCTCCGGTGAGGCGCAAATTAATGATTACCGTGCCTTGGGTTATGAGGTAGTAATTATAGAGCGTTTATCGGATGAGGCACGTAAATCACTACAACCTGTTGCTGAGTAGTGCCCCTCGCTCCTCAGTAGATAACTCACGGTATTGATTGGCGGCTAACGATCCAAGCGTTAAATGCATAATGCGGATGCGCTGGAGTTTTTGTACGCGATAACCCAGTGTTTGGCACATGCGCCGAATCTGCAGGTTGAGCCCTTGGGTGAGCACGATATCAAAAACGCGATCACTGAGTTGGGTAACCAAGCAAGGCAGGGTAGTGGTGTTTAAAATCGCTACCCCTGACCCCATCGCGCTTAAAAATTCCGGCGTAATAGGGCGGTCCACTGTTACCACATACTCTTTTTCATGCTGATGTTCAGCGCGCAAAATCGGATTAAAAATGGCACCATCATTGGTGAGCAACAACAACCCCTCTGAGTCCTTATCCAAGCGCCCGACGGCAAACACGCGCTGTGGATAACCGAGTGCATCCACTAGGTTGGCTTTCACAGTTCGATCATTGGTACAGACTACCCCAACAGGTTTATGATAAAGCAAGTAAATCGGTTTGGGCTGGGTGGTGATGGGTTTAGCGTTGAGTAAAATTTCATCCTGCGAGCCCACCAACTGACCCACCTCAGCAGGCAAGCCATTCACCCTAATCTGCCCCGCCAAAATCAAACGATCCGCCGCGCGTTTTGAGCAGATGCCCATTTGACTAAAGAATTTATTAATTCGCATCGAGATAGGGGAAAGCCTTTAGGTCTTATCCTGTAGCACCTGCCAACTTACTTCACAATCGCCTTTATCGGTGGATACGTACGCCGACTCACCCGATATCGACAGTGACCAATCCATCGTGCGCGAAACCATTCCTGCTAAGGTTTGGATTTGTTTGTTATCAAACGCAAAGATACTGGCGTTTAAATCAGCCAGTTTGCTTTGTCCTTGCGTCCACCAAACATCGGATTTGCTGTTAAAACTATACACCTTCACCGCGCGTGCAAGTCGCGTCGCTTTTTTAACACGCTCTACCGAAGGCTCGCCAATATCGATCCAAAGCATCAATTGATCATCTAAGCTGCGCGCCCAAATATCCGGTTCTTCGGTCGAGCTCAAGCCCTTAGTAAATGTTAAAAACTCTTGCGTATTTAAGCAGTAAGCTAACACCCTCGCTATCATCCGCTCTTGGTTTTCAGAAGGATGCATGGCGACGGTTAGATTGAGCGTGTCGTACACATGGCGGTTCATGTCGGAGAGCGCAAGGTTGAATTTGTAAATCGTTGGTTTAATTGCCACAAAAATAGGCCTTACAATGAAGAGGGTTGCGGGTTAAAAAATTGATCAAAGGTTTCAGACTGTGAATCGTAGTGCCCCCAAGCTTCAGTTGCCTTGAAAACAATATCTGAACAACGGTCATGAAACGCTTCCAGTAAATTGTTGTCATCTAACAATTTAAGTGCGTCATAAAACATCCCCTCTGGGCTGGTAAAGTTAGCTTCACTATCGCTTGAAAACTCATTGTTGTAACTGGAAACAGACTCCACAAATGTTAGCATGATGTCAGCGATGATCTCGGGTTGGTTAATGATTTTCTTGGCATCTTGCACCGCTTTTCTAGCTGTACCTAATCGTGCCTTTGGGTAGCCGCGTGTATGCCCATAAACAAATTCTTTTTTAATGATATCCTTATACTTTTCAGCGATTTGATGGATATCACCCGTTTGAGCCTGGTAATATTCCTTAACCGGGCTAAAGGTTTTAAAAAGATAGGCTATTTCTTTAATCAGCTCCTGTTGGGTTTTGTTGGCGAGTAGTTTTTTGAGTTCAGATTGCGTCATGTGTTTGAAACTCCACGATATGTTGTCTTGTTCATGTTTTGATTTTTCCTTCGGTCTATTGTAAAGCGTTAAACATGAATTGGACAGTCTGCGCGATGACTATAAAACCACTTTTTAAATTTTAGTGGGCTTTCATTCACTCCGCCAGCGCGACCGATTTAATTAGCGCATAGACCACCAGGCCTGGTTGTAGGTTTAGGCGTTTTGCGGATTGTTGGGTTATTTCGGCGAATAGGTGTTGCTGGTTGTCTAGGCGTAAGCGCACTAATAAACGGTGGTCGGGTTGTTCGATCAGTTCGTCGATTTTGACGGGCATATGGTTGACGATGCTCAGGTCTTTGGGGTCGGAGAGGGCGAGGCTGACATCGCGGGCGAGTACGCGAATTCGCACGGGTTCTTGGTTGGCGCGTTTGAGCGGTTTGACCCAGAGTGTGTTATCACCGACCTGAATTTGTTGCAGGCCATCGCTAACCTTGCCAGGTTGGCCAATTAACACCGATACCGCGCCTTGTTCGTCGAACAGCGGTGAGTCGGGGCGGGATAGAGTCTGTTGTAGGCTTTCGAGTTGCTCAACACGCCCTTGGTTTAACAGCAGCACTTGGTCGGCGAGGCGTTCGACTTCTTCTGGTGAATGGGTGATTAGCAGAATAGGCAGTTTGGAAGCTTTAGATACCTCTTTGATCAGTGGAATCAGTTCGTTTTTGGTGCGCCAATCGAGCGCGGACATGGGTTCGTCGAGCATTAGGATTTGCGGGTTGGAAAGCAGGGCGCGCGTGATGCCGACGCGTTGTTTTTGGCCGCCGGATAGGGTGAGCACTGATTGGTTGAGCAGATTGCCAAGATTGAGCAGTTCAATCCAGCGGTCTTGCTGGGGGCGGTGTTGTGATCGCTCGAAGCCGGAGCGTTTGAGCGCATAGTCTAAATTGCCTTGCACACTGAGGTGTGGCAGGAGCGCGGCATCTTGAAACACCATGCCGATGCGGCGTTGATGCACCGGTAAAAACAGCCTGTCGGATTGCCAGGCCTGGTGGTTGAGTTTGACCCAGCCTTGCGCTTTTTCTAAACCGGATAGGGTTTTAATGAGGGTGGTTTTGCCGCAACCGGAAGGGCCAAAAACCGCGGTAATGCCGTCGCTGGGCAGTTGAACATCGCCTGTTTGGAAATCAAATCCCGGATAGCGGTGTTGGAGATTAAATTCAAGCATCGCGGTCTCCTAGAGTTTGAGCGGCGCCATAAAGCGGCGGTTAAGGGCATAAAACACAGCCAGAATCATAAAGGACAAAATTAATAGAATCGCGGATAAACGATGCGCCGCAGCATAGTCCATGCCTTGGGTATAGTCGTAAATGGCAATCGACACCACTTTGGTTTCACCAGGGATGGAGCCGCCCATCATCGCAATCACGCCAAATTCGCCCAGCGTATGTGCAAACGAAATCACAATCGCGGTAAAAAATCCGCCACGGGCGAGTGGCAAAATCACGGTAAAAAAGCGATCAATCGGCCCAGCACCCAACGTGGCGGCGGCGTGAATCGGGTTGCGTGGCATCGAGGCAAAGCCTTCGCGCATCGGTTGAATCGCAAACGGCAGCGAAAAAATCACCGAGCCGATCAGGATGCCGGTAAAGCTAAAGGCGAGATGGTCGAGCCCCATCGCTTCCATTGTGCCGCCAACCCAGCCGTAAGGGCCGAGAATAATCAGCAGATAAAAGCCGAGCACGGTAGGCGGCAGCACCAAGGGCAACGCGACCAGCGCCGATACCAGCGATTCCCAGCGCGATTCGGTAAACGCTAACCACCAAGCGAGCGGCGCACCAAATACCACTAGAATTACCGTGGTGTAAAACGCCAGTTTAAAGGTCAGCCATAGGGCTTGCAGTTCGGCGGGGGTAATGGCAAAAAAATCCATAAATTCCATGGTCGGGTGCTCTTGTAGTGCTCTTGTATTGTTTTGAGTGCTGTGGTTTTTAGTTCACGACAAAGCCGTATTTTTCCATAATCTGTTTCGCCGCTGGCTGCTCCATAAATTCGGCAAACCGAAATGCAATCGGGTTGTCTTTGGCGCGCTGCGTCACAATATAAGCTTGCTCAAGCGGTTGGTGCATCTCTTCGGGAATTAGGCTATAGCCCCCGTGGCGCGAAAGTTGCGGATTCAGTGCCAAGGCGAGCGCGATAATGCCAATATTGGCGGCACCGGATTCGATCAGTTGGGCGGTGTGAGCAATGTTTTCGCCAATCACGATTTTGGGTTGAATCTCATCCCAAATGCCCGCGGCTTGCAAGGCTTCCATCGCGCGCACGCCATAAGGCGCGTGATCTGGGCTGGCAATCGCTACGCGACGATAGCGACGTTCCATTAAATCGTTCAGGTTCATTTGGCTGGCATCATGGCGGCGACTCCAAATCACTATTCGTCCGAGCGCGTACAGTTTCGGTTCAGTGGCGGCAAAGCCTTTTTGTTGCAGGTCTTTGGGGTAGTCCATTGAGGCGGAGAAAAACAAGTCAAACGGCGCGCCATTTTCAATTTGCTGTGAAAAACGACCGGATGAGCCATAGATGACTTCGACCTGATCATTAGGATAGGTTTTAAGATATTCGGCATGGATTTCATCCAACGCGAACTTTAAATCCGACGCGGCGGCAATAATCATTTTTTGCGCTTGGGCGGTTACACTAAATGTGCTGATCATCAGCGCGATTAACAATCCGTTAAATAGTTTTTTTGTTGATAACATATTGGTTCCGTTGCTAAGGGGTAAGAGGCTGGTTTTGTTGATAGGGTTTAAACGAATACCCTTGTTGAATAAGGCTTTGCGCACCTCCAGTGAGTTGAATCACTTGTGTCCAGCCTTGTTCTGCTAGCAGGCCTGCAAGGACACTGGTTCGAGATTGTGTGTTGCAAATAATGGCAAAGGGTTGATCTTTGGCTATGAGTTGTGGAAACTGCTTAATAAATTCAGGGTCAATTTGACGGCGTCCTGGCAATAAAAAAGTGAGATTAATCGCTGGATCAACAACCCCGGTTTTTAGCCATTCATGCTCCTTGCGAATATCAATGATTTTGATGCCTTGTGCATTCAGTTTATCAATTTCTTCAGCCGAAACGGGAATTTTTAGCCAATCTAATTCGGTGGGCAAAGCCTGTGTGCTGAGTAGTAGGCCAGCTAATAAAAATAATATTTTTAGCATTATTCATCGACTCCTATTAACACATGCGAGGCTTTAATCAGTGCGCAAATCGGTGCGCCTTCGGTGAGTTTGAGTTCTTCCAGCGCGCCCTGAGTGATGATCGATGACAGGGTATTGCCGCCTTTGAGTTCGACCACTACTTCGACATTGACCGGACCTTCTGTAATGCGGCTGACGTGGCCGCATAAAAAGTTACGGGCGCTAATGAGGCCTTTGGCTTGTTCTTTGGCTAGCACAACCCAACTGGCTTTGACCAGTGCCCAAGCGCTTACGCCGGGTTTTAGCCCCATGCGCGTGACGCTATCAGCGGTGACGGTGGCGACAATCCGGTCATCGCCTTGTAGTTTGAGGGTGACTTCGGCATTGACGGCGCCTTTTTTTACTTCTTCAATCGTGCCGTAAAAGCTATTGCGTGCGCTGGTTTGCATTTTGATTCTCCGCATTAGGGGCAAAATATCGGCATCGGTGTTGTCTAGTGTTGCCATCCACATCGCCTGCATCGCTGATAAGCGTTCGTGCATGGTGACGATTTGCAGGCCGGTGGCGGTGAGGGTGGCGCCACCGCCGCCTTTGCCGCCGTGTTGACGATTGACCAATGGCTCGCCCGCCAAATTATTCATAATTTCCACCGCATCCCACGCCGCTTTGTAAGTCATGCCGACTTGTTTAGCGGCTTGCGCCACACTGCCGCTGGCTTCTATCGCTTGCAATAAATGCAACCGACGCGGGCTAATATCGCCAGTGCCTAAATGCACATGCCAAGGGGCAAAAAATTCGGGTTGGGTTGATGAATCTGGCATCAAGTTATACTCAGGTAAATATCGTTAAAACGAAATATACTTGACACTATCTTGCTTGTCAAACAGATTGCGTGTCAAATAATCCCTTCCGGTAATATTTTGTTTTGCTTTTGTAGCTGGATGGTGTATTATTCCCGAAAGGGATTAAAGTTGAGGCGCCATCATAATGAATGCTAAAAATGTACCGAACGGGAATAGAGATAAGCTGCATAATAATGTTTTTGATTCAGTTCAGCTGGGTAATAGCGTGCGTCATAAGCGAAAGAAAGATGGCTTAACGCAACAGGATTTAGCCGCCATTGCGGGTGTGGGGGTGCGTTTTGTCTCCGAACTCGAAAATGGCAAACCGAGTGTTCAACTTAATCCAGTGCTAGCGGTATTAGCGGCGCTGGGGTTGCAGCTGGTGATTGTAGGAAAATAGCAAAAATAGGGGTGGGTATGCAACAGCTTTATGTGTTTTATCAACAATGCATGGTGGGTGAGATAGTTAAGCTTAATGCAAGGCAAATGCGCTTTCAATATCACCAGGCCTGGTTGGCCAATCCAAATGCTTTTGCCTTGTCGATAAGCCTACCGTTACAAAGTGAACCGTTTGAACATGCTGAAACGTTTTTTGCCAATATATTGCCAGAGGGCGATGTTCGCGCGGCACTGTGTAAAAAACTTGGCTTGTCTGAAAAAAATGATTTTGGGTTGCTGGCTGAAATTGGCGGTGATGTGGCTGGAGCGATTTCCATCTATTCGATACCGCAATGTCCTGTCTATGAAAGCCAGTTTTTACCTCTTTCAGAGTCAAGCCTTGCTGATCTGTTGCAGGCATTAGAAAAAACGCCGTTTAAAGCAATCGACGGTGATATTCGTTTATCACTTGCGGGGGCGCAAAATAAGCTACCGGTTATGAAGTTAGATAAGGCTTCTAGCCCTTTTGCTTTACCGATTTCGCCTGACTTAGCGACCTCGCATATTATCAAATTAGCGAATACTCATTTTAAAGACTTGGTCCTCAATGAAGTCACGACTATGCGCTTGGCTAAAGCGGTGGGTTTAAATGTACCGGATGTCGATTTTTTGTCAGTGGCGGGTAAAACGCATTTTATTATTCAGCGTTATGACCGTTCTGATGGCGAACGCTTGCATCAAGAAGATTTTTGTCAGGCACTTGCGATTGATGCCGCTAATAAATATGAAGCCGAAGGTGGGCCCAGTGTAAAACAGTGTGCCGATTTAATTCGAGCGCATAGCCATCAGCCTGCGGCGGACTTGTTGCAGTTTATTCGCTGGGTGTTGTTTAACATTTTGGTCGGTAATTGTGATGCGCATGGCAAAAATATCGCATTTTTGTATGCACCAAAATGCGAGCTGGCCCCATTTTACGATCTGATTTCAACCCAGTGTTATGAAACCTTGAGTCAAAAGTTTAGTATGAAAATCGGTGGCGAGAATCGTTTAGACTGGATACAGAAGCGTCATTTGCAGACTTTTTCTGAAAGTATTGGTGTCAAGTTCACATTCGTTCTGAAGGAGTTTAATAAGTTGGTGGCGTTAATTGAGCAGCATCAAAGTTTGTTGGAATCCTATTTGCCTTTAAAAAAGGTGGTAAATCATAATTTACAGCGCTTTAGTCGGCGGTTTCAAGGTTAGTAAAAGTGGCTTGAAATCTTGATGGTACTGTGAATGCGACAAAAAGCGCTAAAGCAACCAGGCCTGATGTAAAATCGCTTCAATAAACATGAGAATACAAGGATGTATAAGCCATGACAGAAAGCAAGGGGTTGATTTGGCTGGTGGGTTTGGCCAGCATTATTGTGATTGTGGCGGGTTTGAAAGCGGCGGAGGCGATTACGATACCGATTATGTTGGCGTTGTTTATTGCGATTATCAGTACACCATTTTTGCGCATGTTGACAACGCGTGGCGTGCCGTCTGGCTTGGCGGTGCTGATTGTGTTAATGGTGTTGATTGTATTTGGTGGTGGCTTGGCGATGGTGGTGAGTAATTCGATTGATAGCTTTATCCGTCAATTACCGCAATATCAATTACGTTTACAAGCCACACTGATTGAAGTGCAGCCTATGTTAGAGCGCATGGGCATTCCGCTGACTCGGGAAATGCTGATGGAGCATGTGAACCCTGGTAATGTCATGGGTACGGTGGGTAAGGCGCTGGCAGCGGTGGGCGGATTGTTGACCAATGTGTTTTTGGTGGTGTTTATTGTGATCTTCTTGTTGATGGAGGAGGCGACGTTTCCGCGTAAAATGCGTGCGGCGCTACCTAATGCCAATTTTACGCTAGAGGCCGCCACGGGCTTTATGTCACGGGTAAACAAATATTTGATGATTAAAACGATTATCAGTTTTATCACAGGCGTTTTGGTGACCCTATGGCTTTGGTTTTTGGGTGTCGATTTTCCGGTACTTTGGGGCTTGGTGGCGATGTTGATGAATTACATCCCCAATGTCGGTTCTTTGATTGCTGCGGTGCCTCCGGTCTTATTGGCGCTGGTGCAATTGGGTTTTGGCGATGCGGCATTGGTGGCGCTCGGTTTTGTGGTGATTAATGTGGTCATGGGCAGCCTGATTGAGCCCAAATACATGGGACGAGGCTTGGGGCTGTCGCCGCTGGTGGTGTTTTTGTCTTTATTGGTTTGGGGCTGGTTATTTGGCCCGGTTGGGATGTTCTTGTCGATTCCGCTCACCATGATTGTCAAAATCGCGCTTGAGCAATATCAAGGCACCAAATGGATTGCCATTATGCTCAGCAACGATGCCCCCGAACCACCAGAACAAAAAGAAACTGCAGACCAAACACAACCAACAGGGCAAAAACCTAGCGCCTAACCCCACCAGGCCTGGTTGTGCGCTTTTGCATATAGACTATTGTGATGATTATTCTAGGCTTGATGCTCCCATCAGTGGGAGCAATCTTTGCAGAACGGCTTGAAGTACGCCAGGTTTCGCTTTCGTAATATATTTTACCTTTCGATCGCGCCATGAAAGCGTCTGCACAAGGCTGGCGGCGACAACAGAGGGCTGATCTAGGTTGTCGAGTACCACTTCCGTTATCCCGCCCCGAATACTGGTACTGATGGGGCAGCAGATAAGAAGCCCTGTTTGTTGGTTGTAAGCTTTGCTTGAGAGCACCAAAGCCGGGCGATACTTACCGATTTCCTTGCCTTTTGTGGGTTCAAAATCTAGCCAGACAATGTCCTCTCTTTCAGGTGTATAGGCTGTCATTATTCAACGATCTCGCTGGCTAATGGGTTAGCTAATAGTTCGCTATGCGCACTGTTGGCATCTAGATCCGCGAGCAACTGTTCTTCAGTAAAAGGTAGGGGGGATGAAGGTTTTGTCGCCTTTTTTACCGTGAAGCCATCTTCAAACACTTCTACGGTCACCGGTGTGTTTTCGGTAAAATGCGGAATGTCTCGGATGGCGCCCGACACTCTTAACCCGAGCCCATTGCCCCATTTCTGAATTTTTGAATCTAATGCGAAGCCCATATTGCCTCCTATTTGTTTATACATAGTATAAATTTTGTCTGAGATTAAAGCAAATCACTCGTCAGTGATTTTTGATATTTGAAAACAAAAACACCCGCCGGGGCGGGTGTGGTTTGAGTGAAGATGATGGCTGACTAGGCGAGATCGAAACGATCTGCGTTCATCACTTTGGTCCAGGCCTTCACAAAGTCTTTAACAAACTTCTCCTTGTTGTCGTCTTGGGCATAAACCTCGGCGTAGCTGCGCAAAATCGAGTTGGAGCCGAATACTAAATCCACGCGGCTGGCGGTGTATTTGGTTTCACCGCTAGTACGATCGACTATTTCATAATGGTCTTTACTCGCTGGTTTCCAGCTATAGGCCATATCGGTGAGCGTGACAAAGAAATCATTGGTCAGCGCACCCACCTTGCCGGTAAACACACCCTGCTTTGAGTCACCATAGTTGGCACCGATCACCCGCAAACCACCGACCAAACAGGTCACTTCATGGGCGGTTAATCCCATTAGCTGGGTGCGGTCAAGCAGCAACTCTTCCGGTTGAACAATATAGTCCTTTTTCACCCAGTTGCGATAACCATCGTGAATCGGCTCAAGCGGTTCAAACGATTCCACGTCGGTCATCTCTTGGGTGGCGTCACCGCGACCTGGCGCAAACGGAACTGTAACTGGGATTCCTGCCGCTTTGGCTGCTTGCTCAACTCCGACATTACCGGCTAATACAATCGTATCGGCGACGCTGATACCAAATTCAGCGGCAATCGGTTCCAGCTTCGCTAACACACGCGCTAAACGCTCAGGCTCGTTACCTTGCCAATCTTTTTGTGGTGCCAGACGAATCCGCGCGCCATTGGCGCCACCACGCAAATCCGAACCACGGAAAGTGCGTGCCGAATCCCAAGCAGTGGCAACCATCTCGGCCGTCGATAAACCGCTGGTGGCGATTTTCGCTTTGACTGCGGCGACATCATAATCCGCTTTGCCAACCGGAACCGGATCTTGCCAAATTAAATCTTCAGTTGGTGTCCAGGGGCCGATATAACGGGCTTTGGGGCCCATGTCGCGGTGAGTTAATTTAAACCAAGCACGCGCAAATACCTCAGAGAAATAGTCCGGATTTTCGTAGAATTTTTTGGAGATTTCACGATAAATCGGGTCTTTAATCATCGCCATATCGGCATCAGTCATAATCGGGTTATAACGTTTGCTCGGGTCTTCGACATCAACCGGTTTATCTTCTTCTTTGATATTAATCGGTTCCCATTGCCAAGCACCGGCGGGCGATTTTTTTAATTCCCAGTCATAGGTAAACAGCAAATAGAAATAACCGTTATCCCATTGGATCGGATTGGTTGTCCATGCACCTTCAATGCCCGATGACACGGTATCGCGCCCGATACCACGCGACTCGTGATTCATCCAACCCAAACCTTGTTCAGTGACATCGGCGGCTTCCGGATCTGGCCCGAGGTTTTCCGCACGGCCATTACCGTGACATTTACCAACCGTGTGACCACCGGCGGTCAGCGCCACGGTTTCTTCATCGTTCATCGCCATACGGGCAAAGGTCTCGCGCACTTGGAGCGCGGTTTTAAGCGGGTCAGGCTGACCATTGACGCCTTCCGGGTTGACATAAATCAAGCCCATTTGCACCGCGGCTAACGGGTTTTCCATCGTACTTGGATCATCTAGATTGTCATAACGTGAATCCGACGGCGCAAGCCATTCTTTTTCCGCACCCCAATAGGTGTCTTTTTCCGGTTGCCAAATATCTTCGCGGCCGAAACCAAAACCAAAGGTTTTCAGCCCCATGTTTTCATAGGCAATCGTTCCCGCTAGTACCAATAAATCCGCCCAGCTGACTTTATTGCCATATTTCTTTTTAATTGGCCATAGCAAACGGCGGGCCTTATCGAGGTTAACGTTGTCTGGCCAGGAATTCAGCGGCGCAAAGCGTTGATTGCCTGTGCCACCGCCGCCACGACCATCGGCGATGCGGTAGGTGCCAGCGGCATGCCAAGACATGCGAATCATCAGACCACCATAATGACCCCAATCCGCTGGCCACCAGGCCTGGCTGTCCGTCATTAAAGCGTGCATATCTTTTTTAAGCGCCTCAAAATCGAGGGTTTTCACCGCTTCACGATAATCGAAGTCGGGTTCCATAGGATTTACCTTGCCATCATGTTGATGCAAGATATCTAAATTTAGTGCGTTAGGCCAAAAGTCCATCGTTGATTTTTCAACAGAACTATTTGCGCCATGCATGACCGGGCATTTTCCACCAGACATACTATCCTCCTAGGTTTTATCGTTAAGATACTGTGCTTGAAACAACTCAACACATAGTTTGATTCTACGCTTATTTTGATAGGTTTAGTTTTTATATTTTTATGGTTATGATAGATTATGGCTATTAATTTTGTTGTGCGGTTTAACCAGACCTGGTGGAGCAGAATCTATGAATAAGCGCTTGAGGCCTGTGATATTATAAAGTATCAAGGTTGAATCGTTCGATTCATCTTAAATGATTAAACATTAGCCATTAGGAGTTAATCTATGCAAGCCTTAACAGCAAACGAAGCAAAAACTCAGTTTGGGGCTTTGTTAATGCAAGCCCAGCGTAATCCGGTGCAAATTAATAAAAACGGTAAACCAGTGGCGGTGGTGGTATCGATTGAAGAATATGAAAACATTGAAGAAATTAAACGCCAGTGGTTACAGGCACGATTTTTGAATGCCCAGCACGCTATTGAACAAAACAAAACTTTAAATGGCGAAGCATTTTTCGATGAATTATTTGCAGGTAAATATGACTAAGTCCGTTTATAGACTGACCGCTGATGCGAAAGCCGATTTGATCGAAATTAGGCGTTACAGTGTAAAAAGCTGGGGAGCGGTTAGATCGCAGGCTTATTTGTCCGGTTTAAAGGAAACCATCCAACGTTTGGCCGAGTTTCCTCTAATCGGTGAGGCAAGAATGGATATAGCTGATTCGGTGTTTAGCTTTCCCTATGTTAGTCATATGATTTATTACACATTAATAAATCATCAGGATCATCACCTGCTTTTGGTATTTGCAGTGATTCATCAAAGTCGCACGCCAGTATTGCATTTAGAAAAGCGCATTAAATTATAGCGTGCAAAAGGCTTACTTCAACCAACTCTTCAGATAGAAACCGGTATGCGAGTCGGGGTTATTGGCAACCGCTTCGGGGGTGCCGGTGGCGATGATTTGGCCACCGCCATCGCCGCCTTCTGGCCCTAAATCAACCAACCAGTCGGCGGTTTTAATTACATCCAGATTATGTTCGATAATCACAATCGTATTGCCACGATCGCGTAATTCATAGACCACTTTCATCAGTTGTTCAATATCGTGGAAATGCAAGCCAGTGGTGGGTTCGTCCAGAATATACAGCGTATTGCCTGTGTCGCGTTTAGACAGTTCTTTCGCCAGTTTAACCCGTTGGGCTTCACCGCCTGATAAGGTGGTGGCGCTTTGGCCAAGTTTAATGTAGCCCAAACCGACATCCATCAGGGTTTGAAGTTTACGTGCCAGTGCGGGAATCGCATCAAAAAACGCACGCGCATCCTCAACCGTCAGCTCCAAAATATCATGGATGGTTTTGCCTTTATATTGAATCTGTAAGGTTTCGCGGTTGTAACGCTTGCCATGGCAGACATCACAAGGCACATAAATATCCGGTAAAAAATGCATTTCGACTTTGATTACGCCATCGCCTTGACAGGCTTCACAACGTCCGCCTTTAACATTAAAGCTAAAACGCCCTGGGTTGTAGCCCCGTGCGCGGGATTCGGGCGTGGCGGAGAGGAGTTCGCGTATCGGGGTGAATAAACCGGTATAGGTGGCGGGGTTGGAGCGTGGGGTACGGCCGATTGGGCTTTGGTCAATATTGACGGCCTTGTCAAAATGTTGAATGCCTTCTACCTTGTCATGGGCGGCGGGTTCACTCAGCGCACCATTCAGATCACGGGCGGCGATTTTGCTTAGGGTTTCGTTTATTAAGGTCGACTTACCCGAACCCGAAACGCCTGTAATGCAAGTAAGCAGGCCAGCTGGGATTTCAAGCGTGACGTTTTTAAGGTTGTTGCCTTTTGCGCCGATGATTTTGAGCCAGTTTTTACCGGGTTTAATGCGCGCTTTTGGGATTTCAATCTTGCGGCTACCGTTAAGGTACTGTCCTGTGAGAGATTGCGGGTTGGCGGTGACTTCAGCGGGGGTGCCTTGTGCCATAATGCGTCCGCCGTGAATCCCTGCGCCCGGGCCGATGTCGAGCACATAGTCAGCAGCGCGAATCGCATCTTCGTCATGTTCAACCACAATCACGGTATTGCCCAAATCGCGCAAATGGGTCAGGGTTTTAAGCAAACGGTCATTGTCACGTTGATGCAAGCCAATCGAAGGTTCATCCAACACATACATCACCCCCACCAGGCCTGCGCCAATTTGGCTGGCGAGACGAATGCGCTGTGCTTCGCCGCCCGATAGGGTATCAGCGCTGCGATCGAGCGTGAGGTAGTTTAGCCCTACATTCACCAAAAACGATAAACGCTCGCGCACTTCTTTTAAAATCGGCGCGGCAATTTGGCCTTTTGAACCGGTCAAGCTCAGCTGGTCAAAAAAGTCATACAAATCTCCAACGGATTTGCGGGTTAGCTTGGGTAGCGTGATGTCGGCAAAAAATACATGACGCGCGGCTTCGTTTAAACGTTCACCGCCACAGGTTTTACAGGGTGAGGTGACGCGGTATTTATCGAGTTCATCGCGTACAGTTTTGCTGTCGGTTTCGGTGTAACGGCGCTCCATATTCGGCAGCACACCTTCAAAACGACGCACCTGCGCATAGCGGCCATGCGGCAAGGCCAGCTTGTCACGCCCAGAGCCAAATAACACAATTTTTTGAAAGGTATCATCCAATTCGCCCCAAGGGGTTTCCATATCAAAGCCATAATGCGTCGCGACCGCTAACAAAATATCATAATAATACTTGTGACGACGGTCCCAGCCACGAATCGCACCACCCGCTAGACTCAACTCAGGATGAGTAATCACCCGTGCAGGATCAAAGTTTTCTTTGATGCCTAAGCCGTCGCAGGTTGGGCAAGCGCCATGCGGATTGTTAAACGAGAACAAACGTGGTTCAAGTTCGGGCACGCTGTAGCCACAATGCGGACAGGAAAACTTGTCGGAAAACAGCAGTTCAAAGTCATCCTCTTCATCCATCGGCACCACGCGCGCTAAGCCATCGGATAAACGCAATGCGGTTTCAAACGATTCCGCCAAGCGCTGTTTTAGGTCTTCGCGTACTTTGAAACGATCAATCACCACTTCAATATCATGTTTTTTGTTTTTATCCAGCGCAATGCTGCCGTCCAAGTCCATCAACCGCCCATTGACCCGCGCACGAATAAAGCCTTGGGCTTGAAGTTCATCGAGCAGGTTGGCGTGTTCGCCTTTGCGACCGCGAATCACCGGCGACACTAATAAGCATTTGCTGCCTTCCGGCAGTTCTAGCGTGCGATCGACCATTTGGCTAACGGTTTGCGCTTCTAAATCGACATGGTGGGTTGGGCAGCGTGGCGTTCCCGCGCGAGCAAAAAGTAGGCGCAAATAATCGTAAATTTCGGTTACCGTACCCACCGTTGAGCGCGGGTTGTGTGAGGTGGATTTTTGCTCAATCGAAATCGCGGGCGATAAGCCTTCGATATGGTCTAAATCGGGCTTTTCCATCACCGACAAGAACTGACGGGCATAGGCCGACAGCGACTCAACATAACGGCGTTGGCCTTCGGCATAAATGGTATCGAACGCCAGCGACGACTTCCCCGAACCCGATAAGCCGGTAATCACAATCAGTTTGTCGCGCGGTAAAGTGACATCAATATTCTTTAAATTGTGCGTTCGCGCGCCGCGAATAATAATGTTCTCAAGCATGGTCAACCCGTTTAAATTAAGCAAAAGGAGGATTATAGCATGTTTAGCTTTTGAGCCGATTACTCAACCAAGCCTGAGGGTCACTGCCATTAAATTAAGAAAAAAACGGTCATTGCGAGGAGCGCAGCGACGCGGCAATCTCTCAAGGGCGTGCTCAGTCTGTCAGAGATTGCCACGGCCTTCGGCCTCGCAATGAC
>NZ_JYNN01000010.1 GCF_000934765.1 Thiomicrospira microaerophila
CAAGAAGGTCGAAAACGCTATGCGCTTAGAAAGCAAACCATCGAACCGGTGTTTGGGATCATCAAATCCGTCATGGGTTTTAGAACCTTTTCACTGCGAGGATTAGAGGCCGTAAAAGGGGAATGGTCACTTGTGTGTTTAGCCTGGAATATAAAACGCATGGGATCATTGCGTCTAAAGTAGGGGAAATAGGACAGAAAATCGCTCAAATATGCTAAAAATCACGTATTTTAAGGCAAAAAAGCCCATTTTGGGCCGGCTAGCGATTATTTGTCCGACAGGCTCCTAGGAGCTTTTTTAGCCGACATCAACTCATCATAGACACTTAATGCATTGCGTTCGCGCAATTGGTCATACATGGGTCGGTGCTGGTAGGCTGACATATCTAGGGATTCGGTGAGTTTATCTCGCACCACACCTTGGGCTATCGCACGCTTAACCTGTGCTTCCAAATCAAGAAAATAGTCATAGGTTTCATGCCTTAACTGTGCAAAGTTTGTCGCACCACCATGTCCAGGGATCACCAGCAAGCTATCCATATCACTCGAATGCTGTTCAACATAACGCTGCATCGCATCAAAGGATTGCAACCACTCCGAATAAGATGAGCCATGCAATAGACCAGGAATGCGCTCAACAAACCCTAAATCGCCCGTGAACAATAGATTTTTAGACGGAATAAACGCCCCTGTCATCGTTGGTGTATGGCCGCCACCAAAATTAATCAAGTGAATCTCATCCGCCGTATTAGGATTGAGTATTTTATGTTCATCAAAGGTTTTATAATGCTGACCCACATTGCGTACTGACTCAATTAAAAATGGGCCGTATTGCCTAACTCGCTGCACCGCACGCTCATAACCCTCTTCGGTCCAATATTTCGCCGCTTGGGTTTGCGAATAAAGCTCGCGTACGCCTTGTGCATACCAATAGCTTCCGCCTAGGTTAGCGTGAGATTGATAATTCTCGGCGGCAAGCCATTTAACGGGTTTAGACGTATGGCGCTTTAGTTTTTGGTGAAAGCTATAAGCCACAGCGGGATTGGAACCGGTGTTGTAAACAAACACCCCCGAATCAAGCTCAACAGCGGTGATATTATTATTTAACCCAAAATTCTCCAGCGTTCCCCACATCAGCGCACCCTTAACAAAAAACACGCCATCCGCAACGCGTTCTATGGCAGGAATGGTGAGTACATTGCCAATGTAGCCTTGCTGAACCACTAAACGCTCGTATTCTTGCGCATAATGCTCAATCGAGCTGCGCAATGCAGGGTCGGTTATTTGTTGCGCATAGTGTTTAAACGATGTTGACCAACTATCCTCAAAGCTCCAAGCAGCTGGTGCTAAGCTCGATATACCCAAACCAAGGCTAAGTGGAAGTAACCATCTTGTTTTCATTTTTGTATCCTCTATTTTTTATTAACATGTTCGATTACATGCCATAATCAATCTTAGGCGATATCCCGCGCGATTGCCAATCGCTATCAAGGATATTATTTGAAATAAGTTGACCCGGATATTTCATAAAGTTCACGCGCCCTCGCTGGTCTATTGATTCCCCAGCACTTTTTTCTCAGTCGGCTGTATGAATAACTACAGCGCTCCTTCGAAAAAAGCACTGGGAAACCAATATCCTGCGCGATCATCACGCGAATTTATGAATCGAAGAAAGCGTAGCTAAACATCCGGGTTAAAAGAGAGACGTTTATGCTCATATTAAAACAACTGCGTGCTATAACCCGCTTTGTGATGGTGTTCACGATGATGGGCTTATCCCATGCCGAAACGCGGTTTCAGATCGAACCTCTAGCCCAAAACCTGGGTGTGGTATGGGGAATGGATTTTATCAGCCCGACCCAACTGGTATTTACCCAGCGTTCTGGCGAAGCCGGTGTATTAGACATTCAAACGGGTTCCGTGTCTTGGCTGCAAGGAATACCTAAGGTTGCGGCCAGCGGACAAGGGGGATTGCTTGATGTTAAGTTCCTAGCGCAGGATAACGCCAACCAGGCCTGGTTGTATTTTACCTATAGTTCTCCGGATGAATTTGGTGCGCGTACGGCATTAGCACGCGCCCAACTGCCTGATTTAACCCGCTCGCGCACTCTCCACAACTGGCAAGACTTATTGATTACCCAATCCGATACCGCAAGCGGACAACATTTTGGTAGCCGAATCGCCTTCGACGATCAGGGTTATGTATTTTTTGGTATTGGAGATCGTGGCGAGCGCCAACAAAGTCAAAACAATCAAAACCATATCGGCACCATTATACGATTGCATTTAGACGGTCGTGTTCCGAAAGACAATCCATTTGTCGGTGATTCGCAAGCACGGGATGAGATTTGGAGCTACGGACATCGCAATCCGCAAGGCATGGCATTTGATGTTGCAACCGGTCGCTTATGGTCGAATGAGCATGGCCCTCGCGGTGGTGATGAAATCAATTTAATAAAGCCCGCTCAAAATTACGGTTGGCCCCTCGTATCGCTTGGCAAGGAATATTGGGGCGATCGCGCCATTGGCGTACACAGCAAACCAGGGATGGTAGATGCGGTCAAAGTATTTACACCATCGATTGCCCCCGGCAGTTTAATCGTGTATCGCGGAGATGCCTTCCCAGACTGGCAAGGCAGCTTGTTTTCCGGGGCGCTAGCGCTGCGCCATTTAAATCGTGTCACACTCAATGCACAAGGCGAAGCCATTGCCGAAGAACGCCTACTCACTGATCTTAACCAACGTATTCGCGCACTGGCTGTCGATGATCAGGGATGGATCTATATCAGTACCGACAGTGGTCAGATTCTGCGATTACGCCCCAAACACTAAGAGTACCGCCATTAAACCAAGGAAATGAGTAGCAACACAGAGCGAACCAACTTGCGTCATTGCTAACGAAGTGAAGCAATCTCTCAAACCATTGCACAACCTCAAGAGCCCCCGGCCTGCGCCGGGACGATAAACACCTTACTCACACCACGACCGCGCTTATCGGAAGCGGCGCTGAGCTTACCCTCTGGTGAAACGCTAATCAGTTGCAGATCACCAAAAAAAGACCGCGCCTCTAAGTTATACCCCATGGCTTTTAATGCGCTTGCCGTGTTAGGGTCTAGGGCTGGATGGTAACCTATTTGGTCTTGTGGCCAAAGTTGGTGGTGAACTCTATTCGCATCCACCGCCTGCTGGGCGGTCATATTAAATTCCACTTGATTGACCAGTGCTTGGAATACACTGGTGATAATGGTCGAACCGCCGGGTGTACCAAGTACGTGGCTGACTTGATTTTGCTTTATCAGCAGTGTCGGTGACATAGACGATAGCATGCGTTTACCCGGTTCAATCGCATTGGCTTCGCCACCGACAACACCGTATAGATTGGCCACTCCCGGCTTGGCTGAAAAATCATCCATTTCATTGTTCATCAAAAACCCTGCACCATCAATCACCACTCCATTGCCAAACGGCATATTGAGCGTAATGGTTGTCGATACCGCATTACCTTGAGCATCTTTAATTGAATAGTGAGTGGTTTGCTCTGACTCAACCAGGCCTGGTTGAATTGAATCGGTTTTAGAGATGGTTTTTGTGTTGATTTGTTGAGCGCGGGCTTGAAGATAAGCCGGATTGAGCAACGCCGCTGTTGGCACCTGATAAAAGTCGGGGTCCCCCAAGTATTCAGCGCGATCCGCATAGACGGGCTTCATAATTTCCGCCAGTAGATGAATGTACTCTGCGCTATTATGCGTTAATCCTTTAAAGGCGTGTGTTAAATTTTCTTTTAAGGTTAAAAGCTGAATCAGTGCGATACCGCCCGAACTGGGGGGTGGCGCGGATACCACCTCATAACCTAACCAATTTCCCGTTACCGGCTGACGCCACACGGCTTGGTAATTTGCAAGATCCTCCAAACTAATAAGCCCTTGATGCGCCTGCATTTGCTTAACAATTAGCTGTGCGGTTTCACCCTGATAAAAGTCTTTCACACCCTGCTGAGCGATGCGCTCAAGCGTTTGCGCTAGCTCGGGTTGCTTAAAGACCAACCCCGCTTCAAGGTCGCCAAAATAACGCGAAAAGTTAATCTCACTGGTTTTGTCCTGTGTCCATTGTTGATACCACTGCGCCGTTTGTGCCAGTTTAGGGTGAACTTCAAATCCATGCTGGGCTAAATGTATCGCAGGCGCTAGAAGTTGATGCCAATCGAGCTGACCATAACGCTGGTGAGCTTGCCAAAACCCCATCACACTGCCCGGCACACCTGAAGCTTGATAACTCAACAAGGACTTAAACGGAATCACCTCACCCTTTTCATCCAGATACAAATCGCGGTGCGCTAAAGCGGGCGCCGTCTCACGAAAGTCAAGAAACTGATTATCACCCTGATGATGAATCAGCATAAAGCCGCCGCCACCTAAGTTGCCCGCTTCGGGATAGGTGACCGCCAATACAAACCCTACCGCGACAGCCGCATCAATCGCATTACCGCCCTTCTCCATAATCGCTTTCGCTACCGCCGCTGAATATCGATCTGGCATCGCAATCGCCGCTTGTTGCGCCTGAGTGGTACTGGATAAAACAAGGGTGAGCGCGATAATTTTGAGTAGATTGCTTAACATTCCAGATCCTTGGTTGGGGTTAAAAATATTCAAAAACATCCTGCCTAATTGGTTTTGGAGCCTGATTCAGTGGGCTTATCACTGTTAAAAAAAAACGGTCATTGCGAGGAGCGGAGCGACGCGGCAATCTCTCAAGAGCGTGCTCCGTCTGCAAGAGATTGCCACGGCCTTCGGCCTCGCAATGACAGGTGATTTCTTGGCCTCGCAACGCGTGATTTTATTGGCCTCCCGATGCAAGTGATTTATAGCGTGTTACTACTAGCCCGGATATTTCATAAAGTTCACGCGCCCTCGCTTGTCTATTGATTCCCCAGCACTTTTTTCTCAGTCGGCTGTATGAATAACTACAGCGCTCCTTCGAAATAAGCACTGAGAAACCAATATCCTGCGCTATCATCACGCGAATTTATGAAACACCCGGGCTAGCTCCTTAAATGATACCAAAAACCTAAGATCACCATGGCTCTATCTTTCAGACAAACGCCATACTCGATTAATCCGTTACTCGCTCAAAAACTAAAAGCCTATCAACAAATGCGCTCGTATAGCGTATGATAAGCGGCTTAACAAAATCAAAACTAAAATCAAAGCAAAAAATCAAAGCAAAGGAAGCGATCTCATGGCAAACTGGACAGCCGGCTATGCAGCCGATGTGGACTATACATTTGGTTATTTTAAAGAGCTTAACCCACTGACACTTAAACTGGCGCTGATTGATGCAGGCATCACCCCGCCGCAAACCGGCACCGCTTGTGAGCTAGGCTTTGGTCAGGGCATGAGTATTAACATTCATGCCGCCGGCTCGTCAACCAAATGGTATGGAACCGATTTTAGTCCGACACAAGCTGGCTTTGCCCAACAAATGGCACAAGTATCTGAAAACCAAGCCCATTTATTTGACCAAGCCTTTGCTGACTTTGCCCAACGTGATGATCTGCCTGATTTTGATTATATTGCCCTTCATGGTATATGGAGCTGGGTATCAGATGAAAACCGAAAAACGCTAGTGGATTTTATTGCCCGCAAGCTGAAAGTAGGCGGTGCGTTATTCATTAGCTACAACGGTCCCGCAGGTTGGGCTAATATGATTCCGATTCGGCAGTTACTTAACCAACATGCTGAACACATGTCTACTCAAGGCGAAAACTCGGTTGAAAAAGTACGCGCCGCCTTCGATTTTGCAGAAAAGCTACTTGCACTTAACCCTGGTTATTTGCAGGCAAACCCGCAGGCTCTCAAAGCCTTTGATATTGTAAAAAATCAAGACCCCGTTTATCTAGCCCACGAATACTTCAGTGCCGACTGGAAGCCGATGGCCTTTTCAGACATGGCCAACTGGCTTGCCCCTACCAAATGCGACTATGTTTGCTCCGCCTATACGCTGGATCAGGTGAATGCGATTAACCTCACCGAAGCTGAAGAAATTCTGATTGGCCAACAAACCAACCCGATTTTCCGCGAAACCGTGCGCGATCTATGCATGAACCAACAATTCCGGCGTGATATTTGGGTGAAAGGACCACGCCCACTGGATCAGTTTGAGCAAATGGAACAGCTCATGGAGATTAAGCTGGTATTAATTCAAGTGCGCAGTGAAGTAGAGTTATCGGTCAATGGCATGCTCGGCCCGCTCAAACTCAAAGCCGAAACCTATAACCCTATCCTAGACTTCTTTGCTGACTATCAAGTCAAATCATTCCGCGAGCTATTGAGCGCGATGCAACCACTCGGCATTCCGTTTGAAAAGCTGATGCAAGCGGTGATGATTTTAACGGGCAAAAGCACCTTAGCACTGGCGCAAGATCCTGTTCAAATTGAACAAGCTCGCCATAAAACCGCCAAGCTTAATCAATTTATTTTGAAAAAAGCACGCGGCACAGATGGCCTAATGACCCTTGCCAGCCCAGTGACAGGCGGTGGCATAGAGCCTCAGGGTTATGAAATGTTATTTATGCTGGCTATGCAATATGGTCACAAAACGCCAGAAACCATGGCGCCCTTTGTATGGGGGCTATTGAAGCAACGCGGTATCGCACTCCACCGCCAAGGCGAATGGCTGCAAACCGATGCCGACAACATTGAAGAATTAGCAAACCAAATAGCGTATTTCTTAACCGAACCCGCAAAACTCTATCGCGCACTCGGCGTTATGTAACGCTTATGAGCTTAGCCTAACGAGCTGGGGTTTCATGCTGCTCTAGGGTTAAGGTCTGATGGGGCTTCAATATCATTTGTTGCCCCCTAACTTCAACCTTGACCGTTTGATAATCCATATCAATCACCTTCACCCCATCCTTCTCACTATGACGCGTTAGATACTGACCATTAATCCGCACCCGCATCTGACCATCGGTTCCCATCACCACCGACTCCACCTGCACCGTTAACGCAGGCGAATGACTCGCCGCCCAAACCGGCGCACTCACTAAACTGGCTAAACTGACAAAACTCGACAGAGCCGCTGCAACAAGTATTTTTTTATTCATCATCACTATTACTCCAAAGATTTGATTTCAACCTAAGTCAACAGCGCATAAGCATTGTTTTAGTCCGACAGGCTGTTAGTCTTTTGAAACACTATTAGATTATAGCACCAGAGAGAAAGAGGAATTCAGGACAAATCGAAGATAAAAAAACCCGGCTCAAGGCCGGGCTTAAAATTATCTATTTAAAAGATAACTAAAGGAGGATACTCATGAAGAAACATGAATGCGTATAGTTTATAAAAAAACCAATGGACTGTCAAATAAATTTTATACCAATATAAGATTAATCTATCATTCAAAATGAAATGCAGATTGAATAACAAGACTCGTCGCGCTTTATCGATGCTTTAACAACCCGCACCGTATCAACATTTCACCCGTTATTCATTGAAATTGTGGGGAACGACTGATACAAATTAACTTTCCTGCAAAACCCAAATTAAACGATTAGAAACAAGAAATGTTAAACAACTGAGAGGCATTTATTTATAGGATATTGGGATATTTAATTTATTGACAATAAAAAGAAAATGGGGTGGCCGACGGGGATCGAACCCGCGACAACAGGAATCACAATCCTGGGCTCTACCAACTGAGCTACGGTCACCATATTATGCGGCGTTTAAATGGTACGCCCAGCAGGACTCGAACCTGCAACCCTCGCCTTAGAAGGGCGATGCTCTATCCAGTTGAGCTATGGGCGCTCATTCGAACCTTTGGACTCGCTAACGAAAAAAACGCTAGCTTGAATTTGGTCGGAGTGGAGGGATTCGAACCCCCGACCACCTGTACCCAAAACAGGTGCGCTAGCCAGGCTGCGCTACACTCCGAGTTATCTTTTTAACTGGCCTAAGCCGTGCGTTTCAAGATGCGCGTATTGTATATAGCTACCCTCACCCTGTCAACAATCTTTGTTATTATTTTTGTAAATTTTATTATAAATTTTTGAATTAAATCCTTTCACCAAATCGGGTATCATAAAGCCTGTTGATTTTTAAGAACTTAAATGGATGAATTATGTCTGCAAACATTTTAGATGGTAAGGCGATTGCCGCTGAGTTACGCGCCGAAATTAAACAAGAAGTAGCGCAATTAGTAAATCAAGGTAAAACCCAACCAGGCCTGGCTGTTATATTGGTTGGAGAAAACCCGGCATCACAGGTTTATGTGCGCAATAAAAAGAATGCCTGCAAGGAAGTGGGATTTAATGATGTTGCTTACGACTTGCCAGCTTCAACCTCACAAGTTGAATTATTAAGCTTGATTGATGAGCTTAACCAGCGCGTTGATGTTCATGGTATTTTGGTGCAACTTCCCCTGCCCGACCATATTAGTGCCGAAACCGTGATTGAGCGCATTAATCCATTAAAAGACGTCGATGGCTTCCACCCTTATAATGTTGGTCGCTTGGCGACACGCATGACGAATCTTGCGCCTTGTACGCCGCATGGTGTGATGACGATGCTAGCTAAAACCGGCATTCCACTGCGTGGTTTAAATGCGGTTGTGGTCGGCGCATCGAATATTGTTGGCATTCCGATGGCATTAGAGCTTTTAAATGTGCGTGCCACGGTCACGGTTTGTCACAGTGCGACCAAAGACTTGGCGCAAAAAGTCTCTGAGGCTGATCTTGTGGTGGTGGGCGTTGGTATTCCCAACATGGTGAAGGGTGAATGGATTAAACCCGGTGCGATTGTGATTGATGTGGGCATTAACCGTTTAGACGATGGAAAATTATGTGGCGATGTTGAGTTTGACGTGGCTAAGGAAAAAGCCAGCTGGATTACCCCAGTTCCCGGCGGTGTGGGTCCCATGACGATTGCCACCCTATTGCAAAATACGTTGCAAGTGGCGAAATCTTAATCGTTATTGTCTATGGCTTTTATCAATGCGGATGTCGGTGAATCTTTTCACCATTGGACAATGGGACAAGACCAGGCGCTGATGCCTTGGATTGATGCGGTTAATATCGCCACCGGCTTTCATGCCGGTGACCCACTCACCATGGAGACTACCCTGCTCGATGCTCATCAACAAGGCTTGATGATTGCAGCACATCCAGGCTACGCCGATTTAATCGGCTTTGGTCGGCGCTCCCTGCCCTTTGAGCCACGAAAACTGGCGGCTGACTTACGTTATCAGTTAGGCGCATTCAAAGCTTGCGCGGATTACTGTGGCGCCGAGGTCAGCTACATTAAACCCCATGGTGCGCTTTATCATGACCTGATGCATAATCCAGATATATTTTGTCTGCTCACTGAGGTGGTGCAATCACTATTTGGCCACTTACCTATCATGGTGGCCAGTCTGCCAAAAACCCAGGCGCACCCATTAGACTGCTTGGCCACTCAGTATCAACAACCGCTGCTAAAGGAAGCATTTTTAGACCGTCATTACCTCGCTAATGGATTGTTAGTGCCTCGCAATCACACCAATGCGCTTGTCGAAACCGTTGAACAACTGACAACACGTTGGCTGCATTATCAGCAAACCGACTGCATCCAGACACTTGACCAGCAAGACCTGCCGATGCCTATTGATAGCTGGTGCCTGCATGGCGATCAGCCTCATGCGCTTGCCTTTGCTCAGGCATTGCATCCCGTACGTCAGGCACATTGAACCGTCCATGCCAAGATTTTCATTTCACTTTGAATGGCTCAATGAAACGCACCTGCGGCTGACTAGCAATCAAACACACGAAACCGAAGAAAACCAAGCAATCCATCTTGGACAGCTTGCCTGCCAGCTAAGACATAACGCGCCGCCTTTTATACGGCAAGCCGTGAGTGGTTTTTCACATCTGCTGATTGAGATTGAGCCCGCCATACCCGATAGTGAGCTTGAAAACTGGTTGAAAAACCAGATTGAGCAATTTAGTGCCGAAGAAACGAACCCTAGAATCTGGCGGATTGCGGTTGACTATAACGGCGAAGACCTTGCTGATGTGGCTAAGCAGCTTGGTCTGTCAGTGCAACAAGTCATCGAACGGCACACCCAAACGGCTTGGCGGGTTCAAGCCTTGGGTTTTGCCCCCGGATTTGCCTATATGGGCGATGCGCCACAGGCTTTACGATTACCCAGACGCGCCTCGCCGCGACAAGAGGTGCCAGCCGGTTCGGTGGCCTTGGCCGAGCAATTTAGTGCGATATATCCTGTTGCCTCCCCCGGCGGTTGGCACTTAATTGGTCGGACAGCACAGCCCGTTTTTGACTGGCTTCGCACACCTCCCGGCATTTTCCATTTAGGAGACAGTGTCCGCTTTTATGATATAAACAGTCCAAGCAACACTCCAAACAACACTCCAAGCAATCACCCGCGAGACACACGATGAAGATTAGCGTGATTCAAGCCGGTTGCCAAACCAGTCTTCAAGATGCAGGGCGACAGTTTTCTCAGCAAGACGCGCTAGCAAGCGCGGGCGTAATGGACGATTATGCGTTTCGCTGGGCCAATGCGCTGCTCGGCAACCCGCTTAATGCGCCAGTGATTGAAATTACCCAAGGCGGTGAACATTGGCAGATTGAACAGGACGGCGTGCTTGCTCTCTGTGGTGCCGATTTAGATAGTCACCTCAACCAAATACCGATAAAACCCTGGCAATCCTTTCGGGTTAAAACCGGCGATCAACTGATATTCAGAGGCCCCAAACACGGTTTGCGTGCCTATGTGGCAACGACCGGTGGCTGGCAAGCTGAGCGCTATTACAACTCCGCTAGTTGTGCATTACGCGAACACGCCAATGGCGGTTGGGGGTATTGGATTAAAAGCGGCGACCTCCTTGAATCCACCCAGCCCTCATTTAACCCTCAAGGCGCTTTTAACCAGCAACTCAGGCAAGTCTCATCGCCATATCAACCCCATTACCATAATCCAACTATTCCACTCATTTTAGATGCTCAAGCCAGCGGATTTAGGCCAGACGACAACCAGGCCTGGTTACAAACCCCAGCTAAGGTTCAAGCGGCTTCCAATCGCATGGGCATACGCTTAACCTGTCCCTATAAGCTTGAATGGCAAACACGCGCACCACTTTCTGAACCGACAGCGATGGGTGCGGTGCAAATCACCCCATCAGGTGACGCGATAGTATTAATGGCTGATCGTCAAACAATCGGCGGTTATCCAAAAATTGGCCATGTTAGCTGGTGGGGGCGAACGCTCCTCGCGCAAGCGCAACCTAACAACCTCATTCATTGGCAACCGATTGAACGCCCACAAGCAAAACAACAACAAACAAGCTGGTATCAATTTTGGCAGCACTGTATTAGCAATTAATCCAAGATTGCGCAAAATTTATACATTAAAATATTGAATTTTTAAAACTGAAAAAGAACCCTGACCATGTTAAAACTTATTGTTTCGCTAAGCCTGTCACTTAATCTGTTATGGGCGACAAGCCTGCAAGCCAACGAGCGCTACCTAGCTTTTGAGTCTGAAGAAATCACGGTTGAGCTTTATACCAATGACGAGGCTAACTGGCGATTTATTTGGCTTTACTCCCAATATGACGAGCTAATGCATTGGGAACAAGATTTTGTTCGAGAAATGCAACAAAAAGGGTTAGAGGTTTGGGCCACCGACATTTTAGGCTCACTGTTTTTAACACGCGGTTCAAATACCGTCAGAGCACTCAGTGGTGATAGCGTTGCCACAGTCATCGAAGCGGCTGAAGCCGCTTCGGCGCAAGATGGTAAGGGCATTATTCTATTAGGGTCAGAGCGCATGACAGGTCTGGCCTTAAAAGGCATACATGCCTGGCAAAACCTGCATCCTAACAAAGCAACCCACGTGAAAGGCGCCATATTATTATTTCCAAATCTATATGCCAATACCCCTGTCGCAGGCGAGGCACCTATTTGGGATCCGATTGTACAAGCCAGCCAAATCCCGGTGATGATTTTACAACCCGAACAAGGGGTGAGCCGCTGGTACGCGGGCATGCTGGCAACAGAACTTAACCAACAATACAATGCCACCTATACTTGGGTGCTGCCCGAGGTGAAAGACTACTTTCTTGCACCCTGGACAGAAGAACGCACAGCCGCTGAAACGCAGGCCATCGGGCTGTTACCCCAATTGTTTTTACAGGCGGCACACCAACTCGCGCGTCACGCCCCCGCGACACATCCAGCACAAACGATTGCGTTGGTCGAACCCAGCGAATCCAGTGACGCCCCCCTACACCATGCGCTGCCGCGCTTGCATGAATTTAGTGAACCCAAAGCGATGCCAAGTTTAAAGGGTATAACTTTTGATGGTAAATCGATGAATTTGGCGGATTGGCAAGGCAAGGTCGTGCTGGTGAATTTTTGGGCGACCTGGTGCCCACCTTGTGTCACCGAGATTCCCTCAATGAACCGGTTGCTGGCTAAATACCAAGCGCAAGGATTAGAAATTTTTTCTGTTGACTTTCAAGAAAGCGCGGAAGATATTGCGGAGTTTGCCAAACAGGTACCGATTGATTTCCCGGTATTATTGGATTTAGATGGTCGAATTTCAAAAGACTGGGGCGTGTTTTCCTTCCCGACCACCTTTGTCGTTGATCGGCAAGGACGTGTGCGTTACAGCTTAAATCAAGGGGTCGAGTGGGATATTCCTGAACTCGAAGCCCCATTAGTTGAGCTGTTAAACGAAGCCCTTGTGCGCTAGATAGGCTTCATAGTTGTCATTGAAGTCTTCGATACCTTCGGCCGACATGACCCATAAACGCTGCGCCAAAGAAGACACAAATTCGCGGTCATGGCTGACAAAAATCACCGTACCTGGATAGTCTTCCAGCGCCATGTTTAACGATTCAATCGACTCCATATCCATGTGATTAGTCGGCTCGTCCATCAGCAATACATTTGGCTTTTCCATCATCAGTTTACCAAACATCATCCGGCCTTTTTCACCACCTGACAAGACTTTAACCGACTTATCAATATCCTTTTGAGAGAAGAGCATACGCCCTAGGATTCCACGAATCGCCTGCTCGTCATCACCTGGCTTTTTCCATTGACTCATCCAATCAAACAGGCTCATGTCAATTGCAAATTCATGCGCATGATCCTGCGCATAATAGCCAACGCTGGCATTTTCAGCCCATTTTACCTTGCCCTCATCCAGCTCTAAATCACCGACCAACGCACGCAGCAAGGTGGTTTTACCTATACCGTTCGGGCCGATAATCGCCACTTTTTCGCCGGCCTCAACCGCCGCGCTAAAGCGTTTAAAAACCGGCGAGGTATCAAAGGTTTTGCTGGCGTTTTCACATTCAACCGCCAAACGGAACAGCTTCTTCTCTTGCTCAAACCGAATAAACGGATTCACTCTGCTTGAAGGCTTCACCTCAGCCAGCTCAATTTTATCAATTTGCTTGGCACGCGAGGTGGCTTGCTTGGCTTTTGAGGCATTGGCTGAGAAACGGCTCACGAAGGTTTTTAACTCTGCAATCTGGGCTTTTTTCTTGGCGTTATCCGACAACAACTGATCACGCGCCTGGGTCGAGGCGGTCATGTATTCATCATAGTTACCTGGATAAATCCGCAGGTCACCATAATCCAAATCGGCCATATGGGTACATACGCTATTCAGAAAGTGGCGGTCATGCGAAATAATAATCATCGTGCTGTTACGTGCATTTAAAATATTTTCTAGCCAACGAATCGTATTAATGTCGAGGTTGTTAGTCGGCTCATCCAATAACAAAATATCTGGATTTGAAAACAAAGCCTGCGCCAATAATACCCGCAGCTTCCAACCCGGCGCGACTTGTGACATAGGGCCATAATGCATATCCACCGGAATTTCTAGCCCCAACAACAACTCACCCGCACGCGCATCGGCGGTATAACCATCCATTTCACCAAATTCGACTTCAAGATCAGCCACTTTCAGGCCGTCTTCTTCCGACATCTCAGCCAGCCCATAAATACGGTCACGCTCTTTTTTAATTTCCCAAAGCTCAGCATGCCCCATAATCACGGTGTCAATCACGCTAAAGCTTTCATAGGCGAACTGATCCTGACGAAGCTTACCCAATCGCTCATTCGGGTCAAGCATCACTTGACCGGCTGTGGGTTCAAGATCACCGCCTAGTATTTTCATAAAGGTGGACTTGCCACAGCCATTGGCACCAATCAAACCGTAGCGATTACCGCCACCAAATTTAATCGAGATATTTTCAAAAAGCGGCTTTTCGCCGAATTGCATCGTAATATTTGCGGTATAAATCAAAGCATTATTTCCTGTTAAATCAAAGAAGAAGACGCATTCTACTCTTTTTAAGCGCAGAATGGACAGCGTTTAGTAAAGACAGGGCTACTTTACACCTTAATTGAATGTAAAGTAGATTTAAACCAGGTACATAGGAGCCTATCGGACTCAAGCCAGACTTTTTTTCGCCACGACCGGGGTTTAGCCAGACAGGCTGCTATGAATAGAGATTAAGCGACAGCTACACCAATTTCTTCCAGTTTTTTCGGCGATTTAATTTCATAATCCGCCATTTCATCAAACTGAAGATAACGATAAACATCATCCGCCATCGTATCAAGCATACTCACTTGCGCCATATATTCCTCAACTGTTGGAATTTTGCCCATCGCCGCAATCACCGCCGCTAGCTCCGCCGAACCTAAATAGACGTTAGCGTCATTACCCAAACGGTTTGGGAAGTTACGGGTTGAGGTTGAGAACACCGTCGCACCGTCTGCGACACGTGCTTGGTTACCCATACACAATGAACAACCCGGCATTTCAGTACGCGCACCGGTACGTCCAAAAGTGCTGTAGTAACCCTCCTCAATCAACTGACGCTCATCCATCTTCGTCGGCGGCGCAATCCATAATTTAGTCGGCACCGCACCCTTGATGTTTTCCAACACCTTACCGGCTGCGCGATAGTGGCCAATATTGGTCATACACGAACCAATAAACACCTCATCAATCTTCTCCCCTGAAACCTCAGATAATAACTTCACATCATCAGGGTCATTCGGGCAAGCCACAATCGGTTCTTTGATTTGATCCAAGTCGATTTCAATAATTTCGGCATACTGCGCATCGGCATCGGCTTCTAGCAACACAGGGCTATCAATCCACTTTTGCATTTCATCACGACGACGTAACAAGGTACGCGCATCTTGATAGCCGTTTTCTACCATCCACTCAATCAAACGAATATTCGACTTTAAGAACTCAATAATCGATGCTTCACCAAGCTTGACCACACAGCCATTGGCTGAACGCTCAGCCGACGCATCCGATAACTCAAACGCCTGCTCTACTTTCAAATCAGGCAAGCCTTCGATTTCTAGCACGCGACCGTTAAATACGTTTTTCTTACCTTTTTTCTCAACCGTCAATAAACCGCTTTGAATCGCTTGATAAGGAATCGCGTTGACTAAATCGCGCAGCGTAATACCCGGCTGCATCTTGCCTTTAAAACGCACCAAAACCGATTCAGGCATATTCAGCGGCATCACACCCAAGGTCGCACCAAACGCCACCAGACCTGATCCCGCTGGAAAAGAAATACCAATTGGGAAGCGCGTATGCGAATCACCACCGGTACCGACAGTATCAGGCAACAGCATACGATTTAACCAAGAATGGATTACCCCATCACCTGGGCGCAAAGACACACCACCACGGCTGGTCATGAAGTCCGGCAAACTATGCTGAAGTTTAATATCGACCGGCTTTGGATAAGCGGCCGTATGACAGAAGGACTGCAATACAAAATCGGCACTAAAACCTAAACAAGCCAGCTCTTTCATTTCATCACGCGTCATCGCGCCCGTTGTGTCCTGCGAACCTACGGTCGCCATATGCGGTTCACAATACACACCTGGACGCACACCCGCCACACCACAAGCCTGACCCACCATTTTTTGTGCCAGCGTATAACCATGGGTTGCGGTATCGCCATCCGTTGGGCGAATAAAATGCTCACTCGGTGGCAACTCAAGCGCCCGACGCGTTTTATCCGTTAAATCACGCCCAATGATTAAGGGCACACGTCCACCCGCACGCACTTCATCGGGCATGGTAATCGGGTCAAGCTTAAAGCTAGAAATCGTGTCCCCGGCTTCATTAGTGATTTTGCCTTCATAAGGATAGATATGAATCACATCGCCCATATTGAGCTGGCTGACATCACATTCAATCGGCAATGAACCTGAGTCTTCGGCGGTGTTAAAGAAAATCGGCGCAATTTTACCGCCCAATACCACACCACCTTGACGCTTGTTCGGTACATAAGGAATATCATCACCAAACCACCACATCACCGAGTTCATCGCGGATTTCCGTGAAGAGCCGGTACCGACCACATCACCGACATAGGCAACAGGATGCCCTTTTGCTTTTAATTCGGCAATAATCTGCGGCACGTTTTCCATTTTGGAGGCCAGCATTTCTATCGCATGCAAAGGAATATCAGGACGCGACCAAGCGGCGGTGGCGGGAGACAAGTCATCGGTATTGGTTTCGCCATCCACTTTAAATACAGTAACGGTGATTTTGTCAGCCAAGGGCTTACGATCCACAAACCAATCGGCATTCGCCCAAGATTCAACCACCTGTTTAGCATAGCTATTGCTATCGGCTTTTTCTAAAACGTCATGGTACGCATCATAGACAAGAAGGGTTTTTGACAAGGCTTTCATCGCGGTTTCCGCTACCGCTTTATTGGCGCTATCTAATAATTCAATCAAAGGCTGAACGTTATAGCCGCCCATCATGGTGCCTAATAAAAACGCGGCTTGCTCTGGCGCTATCGCCTCAACCTTCACGCTTTCTTTCGCTACATCGGCTAGAAAACTGGCTTTAACATAGGCCGCTTCATCGACCCCAGGCGGAACGCGATGGGTTAACAAATCCACCAACACAGACACTTCAGCCGGGTTAGGTTGCTTTAATAAATTGATGATTTCGGCAGTTTGTTGTGCATCCAAAGGTAACGCAGGAATGCCTTGCAACTCACGCTCAGCAACCAATTGACGATAAGCTTCTAACATAGATTATGCTCCATTTTTTGTTTTGCTCTCCAATAACAACCAACAGGATGCATTAAGAGAGTCATTAGATAGTCCTTAATTGCGATATAATATCACGATTTAACACATTTTATTAACAAGGAAGCCTTATGTCAGACGCTCTTTTTCTTTCTGAACTTACTGCAATCTCACCTGTAGACGGTCGTTATGGTAGTCGCCTCGGTGATTTAAAATCGATTTTCAGCGAATACGGTTTAATTAAAAATCGTGTGCGCGTTGAAGTCGCTTGGCTCAATATGCTTGCCAATCACCCAGGCATTCCTGAAGTCCCAACCTTCAGCCCAAAGGCGAAAGCCCATCTTCAACTATTAGTCGATAACTTTAGCCTAGAGATGGCCCAGCGCGTGAAAGAAATTGAGCGCACCACCAACCATGATGTTAAAGCAGTGGAATATCTCATCAAAGAGCACATGGCATCTGTTGAAGAGCTAGACAAGATCAACGAATTTGTCCATTTCGCCTGTACCTCAGAAGATATCAACAACCTATCCTACGCGCTGATGCTCAAAGAAGCACGCGAACAGGTCATCGTACCTCAAATGCAAAAACTGGTCGATGAGATTGCGCGTCAAGCGATTGAAATGGCGGGGATCCCAATGCTGTCTCGCACCCACGGACAACCTGCTTCGCCAACGACTGTGGGCAAAGAGTTTGCCAATGTCGCTTATCGCCTACAACGCCAAATCAAACAACTGATGCAAGTACAGGTGATGGGCAAAATCAATGGCGCAACCGGTAACTATAACGCCCACCTGTCGGCCTACCCTAGCATTAACTGGTATGAATTGAGCGAACAGTTTGTTCAGTCACTAGGCTTAGCCTGGAACCCTTACACCATTCAAATCGAACCCCATGACTATATCGCTGAATACTTCCACGCGATTTCACGCTTCAACACCATTTTGATCGACTTTGATCGTGATGTTTGGGGCTATATTGCACTGGGCTTCTTTAAACAAAAAACCGTGGCGGGTGAAATCGGTTCATCGACCATGCCACATAAGGTGAACCCGATTGACTTTGAAAACTCTGAAGGCAACCTGGGGATGGCGAATGCGATATTTGAACACCTAGCGCAAAAACTGCCGATTTCGCGCTGGCAACGTGACCTCACCGACTCAACCGTACTGCGTAACCTCGGTGTCGGTGTGGCGCATACCCAAATTGCACTGCAAGCCAGCATGAAAGGCCTAAGCAAACTTGAAGTCAATGAAGCCAAGCTCGCCCAAGATCTCGATGATAACTGGGAAGTATTGGCTGAAGCCATTCAAACCGTGATGCGCCGATATGGCATCGAAAAACCCTATGAGAAACTTAAAGACCTTACCCGAGGTCGCCGTGTAAATTCACAAATCATGCAAGAGTTCGTTGACCAATTAGACTTACCGGCTGAAGCTAAGCAAAACCTTAGAGAAATGACGCCAGCAAGCTACATTGGCAATGCGCAGCGCCAAGCCGAAACCATTGAGTTAGCCCTGACTATTCTTAAAGGTCGTTAATAAACCAACTCGATTCCTTAGCGATACTAAGGAATCGAACTCCCTCTACTTGCTTACTGCACTTCTTACTTAACCTTATTCAACCTTAATTAGCCTTATTAACCTTAATTAACCTTATCAGGAAACCCCAATGATTCATTTTAACCAAATCGATGCCAATACATTCCTAACCGAATACTGGCAAAAAAAACCGCTTCTGATCAAACAAGCCCTGCCCAACTTCATTAGCCCGATTAGCCCTGAAGAACTCGCTGGTCTTTCTCTTGAAGAAGAAGTCGAAAGCCGAATTGTCATTCAACAAGGTGAACAGGACTATGCATTGCGCAATGGGCCATTTAGTGAACAGGATTATGCGGGTCTGCCAGAAAAAAACTGGACACTGTTAGTCCAAGGCATGGATCGACTCATTCCTGAGGTTCAACAATTGCTCAATGAGTTTAATTTTATTCCACGCTGGCGCATTGACGACATTATGATTAGCTATGCCACCGAAGGCGGCAATGTCGGCCCGCACTTTGATCATTATGATGTGTTTTTACTTCAGGCGGCTGGTTCACGTAAATGGATGCTGAGCGCGCAAGACTGCGAGCTAGACAACTATTTAGAAAACACGCCTCTGCGCCTGATGCGCAAGTTTGAAATCGAAGAAGAATACACCCTTGAAGCCGGTGATATTTTATACCTGCCACCAAAATGGGGACATCACGGCGTGGCGCTCGACGATAACTGCATGACCTACTCGATTGGCTACCGCAGCTATAAAGGCCAAGAGCTATTTGACAGCTTCGGTGACTATTTATCGGAAAACAATCTTTTCAATCAAATGTATCAAGATCCCAGTTGGCAAAATACCCAGACAGGCGAAATTAACAACCAGGCCTGGTTAAATGCTAAACAACTGATTCTCAGCGCACTCAATGATGACCAAGCCATCCAGCATTGGTTTGGTCGCTTTGCCACCCAGTTAGATCAAAACGCGCATAACGCGCTACCTGAACCTCTGAATGAAGATGAAGCTGCCGACCTAGACACTTTTATCAATGCACTCAAACAAGTGGATTATCTAGAACGAGACCCGGTTTGTCGCTTTGCATTTCAACGGATCAACGATGGCTGTGTGCTTTATATTAATGGATTTGAATGGCCGACAGACGGTTTAGCCGATGGCGTGATAATGCAAGTGGCCAATCAAGACCGTATCCATGCGGATACCTTGCAACGCTGGAGCAAGCAACGAGTTGTTGCTGAATGGCTATATCAGCTATGGCTAAGACAGTTTATAGTATTGCCAGAAGACGAAGAACAAGCGGAATGTTTCGATGGCGAAGCCTGATTAACCAGGATATTCCATAAAGTTAAGAAAAACCTCGTCATTGCGAGGAGCACAGCGACGCGGCAATCTCTCAAGGGCGTGCACAATCTGAAAGAGATTGCCACGGCCTTCGGCCTCGCAATGACACGTGATTTTTGGAATGATTGTGCCGCAAACTCAAGAAAAACCTCGTCATTGCGAGGAGCGCAGCGACGCGGCAATCTCTCAAGGACATGCTCTGTCTGCAAGAGATTGCCACGGCCTTCGGCCTCGCAATGATACATGATCGGGCTATTCACATTTTGAGTTTATTTAAGGCAATAAAAAAGCCCCAAGTTCAATTGAACTTGGGGCTTTTAAATGTTGGCGGAGCGGACGGGGCTCGAACCCGCGACCCCCGGCGTGACAGGCCGGTATTCTAACCAACTGAACTACCGCTCCAATTTGGTGGGTGCTGAGGGGTTCGAACCCCCGACCCTCGCCTTGTAAGGGCGATGCTCTCCCAGCTGAGCTAAGCACCCGTTGAAACGTTTTTAACTCTCACGAGTTAATTGCAACTTGTCACCGTTGCAATAAAAAAGCTAGCAATGCTAGCCTTTTGAATTGGCGGAGCGGACGGGGCTCGAACCCGCGACCCCCGGCGTGACAGGCCGGTATTCTAACCAACTGAACTACCGCTCCAATTTTGGTGGGTGCTGAGGGGATCGAACCCCCGACCCTCGCCTTGTAAGGGCGATGCTCTCCCAGCTGAGCTAAGCACCCGTTTATTCTTTAAACAACATTTAAAGACCATTCTTTAAACGCTAGACCTTAGTCTAGTGCGTTTCAGCTAGTTGCCGTTACGCTTGTTTGATGCGCGTATTATAAAGAGCTGGGGCGCATTGTCAACAACATTTATAATATTTTTTAACAAAATTTAATAAAATTAGTTAACCGCATCTTTCAATGATTTACCCGCTGCAAACTTTGGCACTTTAGCGGCAGGAATCTGCATCTCTGCACCCGTTTGTGGGTTACGGCCTGTACGTGCTGAACGCTCACCTACCTTAAATGTACCGAAACCAATGATGGCGACTTGATCACCCTTGCTCATGGCTTCCGTGATTGACGACACGGTTGCTTCAAGTGCCGCGGCCGCTTGTGCTTTCGTTAAATCAGCTTTCTCTGCGATTGCGCTTACTAATTCAGATTTATTCATGTTTTACACTCCATTGAAAAAAAATTTACTGCCATCCAAGTGGACTAACGCATTTATAGCAATCGACACCTCAGTGTGTCAAGCAAAATACTTTAAAACCGCTATTTAATGCGCTTTTTGTTCATCCATGACAACATTTGCCAACTTATTCACACCATAAACACCCGCCAGTTCCTCCTCAAAGGTGATCGCTTGTGGCTGACTAACCAAAGCCTCATTCAACACCTCATCAATCCAGTGAACAGGCTTAATCTCTAACTGTGATGTAATTTCAGAAGAGATATCGGCTAAATCTCGCACGTTATCGTGTGGGATTAAAACTGTTTTAATCCCACCACGCAATGCCGCCAATAACTTTTCTTTCAGCCCACCAATCGGTAATACCTCCCCCCTCAGTGTAATTTCGCCTGTCATAGCGACATCGGCTCTGACAGGTATCTGCGTTAAGCTTGAGGTAATCGCTGTACAAACTGCAATGCCAGCACTCGGACCATCCTTTTTGGTTGCGCCATCTGGAAAATGCAGATGCAAATCTATTTTTTCATAAAAATCGGGGGCCAAACCCAAACTGCTTGAACGACTGCGAATCACGCTCATCGCGGCCTGAACCGACTCAGACATCACACTGCCGAGTTGCCCCGTACTTTCTAACTTTCCCTTACCCGGCATAACAGTGGATTCAATCTTCAACAAATCGCCTCCTACTCGCGTCCAAGCTAAACCGGTAACCTGCCCAATTTGATTATCAATACTTGCCAAACCAAAACGATACTTAGCCACGCCCAGGTAATCCTCAAGGTCGCCATCATCAACGTAAACAGGCGATTTTTTAGAACCATCTAACAAGCATTTGACCACTTTTCGACAAATTTTAGCAATACTTCGATCCAAATCGCGAACACCCGCCTCACGCGTATAAACCTGAATAATGCGCTTAATCGCCTGCTCGGTAATCGTCAGCTCGTCTAATTTCAACCCATGATCTTGCATTTTTTTGCTCACAAGATACTGCATAGCAATATTAATTTTTTCTGGCTCGGTATAGCCTGATAAATTAATGACCTCCATTCTATCGAGTAACGCTTCTGGAATATCCATCGAATTAGACGTCGCAATAAACATGACATCCGACAAATCATAGTCAACTTCTAAATAATGATCACTAAATGTAGCATTTTGTTCAGGATCTAACACCTCTAACAAGGCGCTCGCGGGATCACCGCGTGAATCGGACGACATTTTATCAACCTCATCCAACAAAAAAAGCGGATTCACTGTGCCTGCTTTTGCCATTTTTTGCATTATTTTGCCAGGCAACGCCCCCACATAGGTTTTACGATGCCCACGTATCTCTGCTTCGTCACGCACACCGCCTAATGCCATACGAATATACTGACGATTCGTTGCCTCTGCAATCGAGCGTGCCAAAGTAGTCTTGCCCACACCAGGCGGGCCCACCAAGCAAAGAATCGAACCTTTTATTTTCTTAACCCGCTGTTGAACAGCCAAATACTCAACAATACGCTCTTTAACTTTTTCTAAACCATAATGCTGTTGATCGAGTATTTTTTCTGCCTTTAACAAGTCTTTCGACACTCTTGAACGTTTTTTCCAAGGTACTTGTATCAACCAGTCTAAATAGGTTCGTACAATATTCGCCTCAGAAGACTGAGTCTGCATTTGCTTGAGTTTTTTAAGCTCCGCTAGCGCCTTTTTCTCAATATCTGCCGGCATCTGCGCTTGTTTTATCTTTGCACTCAGGCTTTCGAACTCATCTTCGCCGTCTTCATCACGGCGCAACTCTTTGTGAATCGCCTTAATCTTTTCATTTAAATAAAATTCACGCTGTGTACGATCCATTTGACTCTTCACGCGCATCGTAATACGTTTTTCAGATTCAATTAAATCAACATCTTCCTCAATATAAGCTAACAACTGCTCCATTCGCGCATTAATCGAGACCGAAGACAATAAAGATTGCTTTCTATCCATTGTTAGCGCCATATTCGCACCAATCAAATCAACTAAACGATTCGCGTCCTCACAGCGCTCAATCGACTCCTTCACCTCAGAAGGTAGCTTTTTACGCAACCCAGCAAGATAAAGAAAACGTTCACGCAACAAACTAGCTAACGCACGGGTTTGTCCGTCTGGCCCTTGGTCTTGCTCTAAAGCCGCAATATCGGCCTCTAAAAACCCATTATTATGAGTAAGATTAATCAACTCAAAACGCTGCAACCCTTCAACCAATACTTTTACTGTTCCATCAGGTAGTTTCAGCGTCTGTAAAATATTAGCCAGCGTTCCTACCTCATACAAATCGGTTGCTTCAGGTGCTTCCTGCTCAGGACTCTTCTGGGCAATCAAAAATAGCTGCCTATCTCGTCTTTGTGCTTCAAAAACAGCACTCATAGACTTAGCACGCCCAACAAACAAGGGCATTACCGAACCAGGAAACACAACCACATCGCGCAGTGGCATGACCAACACATTCATCTTCATTGCGATTTGATTAATATCCATAAACACTCTTCTTTAGAATAAAAAACCCAGACAAGCTGGGTTTTAATCAAAATATTAAGCCATTATTCACTCGCTGCCTTAGCAACATCATAGTAAACCACCATCGGCGGCTTTTTACCCTGAATAACCGACTTATTCACCACGACCTTTTCAACATGGGTCATGCTAGGTAAATCATACATAGTATCTAACAAAACCTGTTCTAAAATAGAGCGTAACCCACGCGCACCGGTTTTACGAGCAATCGCAAGTTTGGCAATTTCAGCCAACGCATCATTTCTAAATTCTAGCTTCGCGCCTTCAAGCTCAAACATTTTCTGGAACTGCTTAATCAATGCATTTTTTGGCTGCGTTAAAATCTGCACCAACGCATCTTCATCCAACTCTGTCAGCGACGCGATCACAGGTAAACGTCCAACGAACTCAGGAATCAAACCAAACTTGGTCAAATCTTCTGGTTCAATCTCCGCAAACTTCTGCGTGAGTGTCTTTGCTTTATCCTTTGATTTTATATCGGCCGAAAAACCAATTCCTAAATTCTTTTCTGTGCGCTGCTCAATGACCTTATCCAAACCTTCAAATGCGCCGCCGACAATAAATAAAATTTTAGACGTATCAACATAAATCATCTCTTGATTGGGATGCTTGCGTCCACCTTGTGGAGGCACCGCCGCTTGGGTACCCTCAATCAACTTCAACAAAGCTTGCTGCACCCCCTCACCCGATACATCACGCGTAATTGACGGGTTTTCCGATTTACGGGTTATTTTATCGATCTCATCAATATAAATAATGCCACGCTCCGCTTTAGCCGGGTCATTATCGCAGCGCTGTAGCAATTTGAGTACAATACTCTCCACATCCTCACCGACATAACCCGCTTCCGTCAACGTGGTCGCATCCGCAATCGCAAAAGGGACATCTAGCAAACGCGCCATGGTCTGAGCTAACAGTGTTTTACCCGAACCTGTCGGACCAATTAACAAAATATTACTTTTAGTTAACTCAACATCATCTGCATTATTCGCGTTCTGTAGTCGACGGTAGTGATTATAAACAGCAACAGACAATACCTTTTTTGCCTTTTCCTGACCAATCACATAATCATCCAAAATAGCGCTAATTTCACGCGGTGTCGGTAAGTGATCCAAGTCAAATGTTTGGTTAATTTCCTCACCCAACTCTTCAATTAAAATATCATTACACAACTCAATACATTCATCACAAATATATACGGAAGGGCCCGCAATCAACTTGCGCACTTCATCCTGACTTTTACCGCAAAATGAGCAGTACAGCATTTTCTCTTTCATAACGTCTCTCAATCCTAGCGGTTATGCAATACTTGATCAACCAAACCATACTCCATTGCACGTTCTGCGCTCATAAAGTTATCACGATCGGTATCGTTTTCAATCACTTCGATGGGTTGCCCAGTATTTTCAGCCAAGGCACGATTCAATTTATCTTTAATATACAATATTTCACGTGCATGTATTTCAAAATCACTCGCTTGACCTTGAAATCCGCCCAGTGGCTGATGAATCATCACGCGTGAATTAGGTAAAGCAAAACGTTTCCCCTTGGTACCTGCGGCTAACAAAAACGAACCCATGCTCGCCGCTTGCCCCATCACCATGGTCGACACATCTGGCTTGATAAAGCGCATCGTATCATAAATCGCCATGCCTGCAGTGACACTACCACCGGGGGAGTTTATATAAAGATGGATATCTTTTTCTGGGTTCTCTGCTTCCAAAAAAAGCATTTGCGCGACAATTAAGTTCGCCATATGGTCTTCAACCTGACCCACTAGAAAAATGACACGCTCTTTTAGTAAACGTGAATAGATGTCATAGGCACGCTCACCCCGACTGGTTTGCTCAACCACCATCGGCACTAACGCGTTACTAATTACAGATGTATTCATTACTCACCCCTACTCTCTAAATAAAATTCTAAATAAAATAATTAACACTTAAAAACAAAAACCCTATGACACAAGAGCTTGCAGTCATAGGGCTTGATATTGACTTAATAAAGGCGATTAAGCCGCTGAAGAACTAACAATCTCATCAAATGCTTTTGTTACCTCAGCCACCTTGGCTTCAGACATAATTTTTTTCGCCACCGCAGATTCAGTAATCACAGCACGCGCTTCATTTAAACGCTGTGGATTTTCTTTATACCACTGTTTAATTTCTTCTGGCTCTTCATAAGCGGACGCCTGCTCTGCAACAAATGCATCCAAATCAGCTTCTGATGCCTTAATATCGTGTGCTTTAATCACATCACCAATCACCAAGCCTAACTTAACACGTTTCTTAGCTTCTTCGCTAAAAATATCCGCCGTTAAACCAGGCATCTGACCTTTAGGCATGCCTTGCTGCTCTAAACGCTTCATATAATTCTCAAGCATCGTTTCTGCTTCCTGAGCAACTAACGACTTAGGTACATCTATTTCAATAGACTTTTCCAACGCATCAAACGCCGCCTGACGATTCTGTGCATCCAACGTGCGCTTAAGTTCACGCTCCATATTGTCACGAATTTCTTTACGCATAGTATCAATCGTACCGTCTTCAATACCGAACGACTTAATGAACTCCTCATCTAACGCAGGCAACTGCTTAGTTTGAACAGAGTGCACAGTGATATCAAACTGCGCGGTCTTCCCCTTCAAATGCTCGGCTTGGTACTGCTCAGGGAAAGTCACCTCGATCGTTTTCATTTCACCCTTTTTCATACCAACAATACCGTCTTCAAATCCAGGAATCATCCGACCTGAGCCTAATTCTAACGGTACATTTTCAGCCTTACCACCATCAAACTCAACACCATCAAGCTTACCAACAAAATCAATAATCACCTGTGTGCCGTTTTCAGCCGCCTGTTCTTCGCCCTGTGGCTTCCAAGCAGAACGCTGCTCCTGTAGACGCTGAATCATTTTATCCACGTCTTCTTCTTTGACTTCTGCAACCGTTTTTTCAATTTCAATGCTATCAAAGGCAGGCAAAGTGATTGTTGGGTACACATCAAAACGTGCTTCGAACTTAATCTCACCCTTTTCAAGTTTCACATCATCAAATGCGGGGTAACCGGCTGGATTGTAGCCTTCCTTGTCCATCGCATCAAAAAAAGCATAATGAAGCGCTTCACCTAAAAGCTCTTGCTGAACTTGTGGCAAATAACGTTTCTTAAGCATATTCATTGGAACTTTACCAGGACGAAAACCATCCATTTTGACAGTGCGGCGCATTTCATTCAAACGCTTCTCCACTTTCGCGTCAAAATCATTAGAAGGGAAAGTAACGCTAATTTTGTGCTCTAGGCCTTGCTCAGGTTTTTCAACAGATACTTGCATACAAATTCTCAAATAGTTATTAAATTCAAATGGCTACCATACAAATTGGCGTAAACGCCTATTGCACAGCGATTATAAATAGTCCCAAAATTATACAGATAGTGGCAAAAACAACAAGTAAAATCTATTGTTTAACGCCACATTAGAGCAATATTAAGCCAATATTAGCTTTTCCTTATTTTTATTTGAACTCACAATTACATTATCAATAAGTTTTGGGCTACAATAATTGGGTTTATTACTTTTTAAATTAAACCTGGAGAAATAGTGTGATTATTGAACGTGTCGTTTTAATGGTAGCAGGTACTGTTGTGTTAATTAGCTTAGGCTTAGCCTTATTGACTAACAACCAGGCCTGGTTACTTTTAACCGCTTTTGTTGGCTTAAACCTGATTATTTCTGGTGTATTCCGCTTCTGCCCAATGGTCGTTATTCTAAAAAAACTCGGCCTAAAGCACGGCTCACCCTTCGTAAAAGAACAAGCCTAAACACCCCCGCTTCATCGGGTTGAGACATTCCGCCTCAACCCATCCGCAAAAACCAGCCGACCGTTTTCTACTTTTTTAATTATAAAAAAACCAAGGTTAACACTTCTTGGTTGGATTTAAAAATAAAATAGCCGCGTCACTTGATCTGCATTGAACGATAGCGTAAAGTTCAAACCAACACGGCCCCGAACTGTGATCCGCTTGCGGTGAAACTGCTGAGGGGTTTTTTATTGCCCACTAGCAGTCTGCCTGTTTAAAGCACTCTTTCTCGTTCCCACGCTGCTAACGTATGCACACTTCTTTTCTCGTTCCCACGTCGTGCATCACGGCCATTAAGTTAAGGAGTAAATGGCTCCTAGCCTCCCTCATTGCCCTGTCACCCTGCGCGAAGTCGCAGGGTCTATTGCCGCCAGCGGCTGGATCCTGCGACTTCGCGCAGGAAGAACGCCCCGGGGAAAAAAAATGGGGCATTGCGAGGCCGAAGGCCGTGGCAATCTCTTGCAGACGGCGTGCGCCCTTGAGAGATTCAGGCTTCGCGCTGACTTCGTTGTCCGCGTCGCTGCGCGCCTCGCAATGACCGTTTTTTTCTTAGCTTAATGGCGCTGACGCACAGCGTGGGAGCGAGTTATAAACATATGTGCATACGTTAGACCTTGCAAGTGGGAGCGCCGAGATAAAAAGCTATGTTAAATTTTTTTCATTTTTTTAACATAGCTTCAAACTATGTTAAATTTTTGCCGTTTTTTTAACATAGCCTGTCAATCACCACCGCATTAACAACGCACCACACTCATAACTGAGAATAGCTAAGCGCCTACAATCACATTTTTACACCACAACTCACCCAGTGAATAGTCCTCTAACCACTGACTTAAATCATCTTCACTCAAGCGCTCAAAGGTTGAAGCACCCTGCTTACGATTAACCACAATGACTTCATCCGGTGCAAAACAATCCACCAGTGCGGGAGACTGAGTTGAAATAACCACCTGCGTTCGCTCTGAGGCCTCTCGAATCAGCTCCGCCAACACCTCAATCGCATACGGATGCAATCCCAACTCAGGCTCGTCAATTAAAATAGTCGAAGGCAAAGCGGGTTGAAGTAAAGCGGTTGCTAAACAGATAAAGCGAATCGAACCATCAGATAAATGATAGGGTTGCATCGGATAATCCGAGCCCTTTTGTGTCCAAGTTAAACGCACTTTTTCTGCTTCACCAAATTGACGCGGTTCGAGCAAGAAATCATCAAAAAATGGAATCACCAAACGTATCGCATCAACGATACGCTCATATTCCTCATCATAAAAAGGACTTTCAGACTTCAGTTTCAATAAGAATGGCGCTATGTTAGAAGCATCGGCACGCAAACGCGCATTGTCCTCTACGATCTCATATTTACGCATGGGCACTGTCGCACTGGTATCGTGAAAGTGATACACCATCCAATTGGAAACCGCGTTATAAACGTAATACCCAACACCTTTTGAATACTCAATACCAGCCTCAGTTTTTCGCTGTTGCAAAGCACTTTCAAACTCAGTGCTTGCAATTGTTCGCCAACCACCCTTAATGTATTTTTGTTGCTCTTCAGCAATTAAAAAACGCTCATCGGCTGACGTTGTAAGAGTAAAACGGTATTCGTTATCGCCAAACGTAAAATGCATTTTGATTTCAGGCGTTTGCTTTGGTCCATTAAAAAAGAATCCATCCGCAGAACCGCGGTCTAAAGCAAATTTGCCTAATTTCTGATCCACCATCGCACGTAACAAACGAAAAACTTCAATAAAATTACTTTTACCGGCGCCGTTACCACCAATCAGCACGTTGAGTTTTTTAAGCTCAAAGTCCGATAAACTCTGAATCGTTTTGTAACCTGCAATAGAAAGCTTATCTAGCGCCCTGCCCATTTAAATTCCTTTAACCTTCAGATGGCTACTTTTTAACTGTGCCATACATCAACTCTTTTAAGTAACCTTTCAGCGTTTGGCTTGCACCTTTGCAACACAAATTGGCTTGTGTTGCAAATTTTGGATTTTTTGCAACACAAACTCGCCTTATCGCCTGCCAAGCAAATGGCTAGCAAATGAAAACCATTACCTAAAAACTAAAACATAAACAATATAATCAACAACTTAAACAAAAAATACTAGAACCTACCGGTGACAAAACTGTTAGTTTGCAAATGACCGGCAAATGAAACCAAGTAAATAGCACGTTCAACCCATCTGATAAACGCATCTTTCTTAAAAATTACCAAACATCAATAATTGTTTTAATTGATTCACATGGTATACAAGATAGCGTTTATGTTGCTCTGTAATCCAGCGCAGCTTAAGATCAGATTGAATGCCTAGCTTAGTACAATCATCGGCACTGATTTGATCCGAAATTACGATAAGACCGGATTCATCAAAGCTGATTAAAAACTGATCAAATAATGCGTCTAAGTGAGCGGCCAATAAAAAACCGTTGTACACATCCAGCCGCTCGGCATCGGTTTCGCATTCAGCCCAGGGTTTGGCATGGCTGGCTCGTAACACTTCGGGAATCGCGACACCGGTAACAGCGCAACGCCCGCCCCAATAAGTCATCATGGCTTCGCGATATTTTTGCTGACCAATCCGACGCTTCACCATAGCCAAGGTTTCGGTTTGCGTCGGCGTTTCAATAATGATTTTGTTCAATTCGGCTTGATAGGCTTCGAGCGCATTATTGGGCAAAGCAAACGCAAAGGCGGCGGCCTTGTTTATTACCTCAGCCAAATCCTCTAAACGAGAGGTTCTAATGGGCATAAGTGAAGCATCAAAATGGCGCATTAGCTCGGCATTGACGGCTGGAGAAGTCGATTCTATGGAAAAATCACCCAAGTTTTTGGCTATCAACAGTTTAACCGGGTAACGAGACGAGCTAAGGACCAAACTACCCGCCTCTTGAATCGGTTCATTTTCAAAGCCATTTGAATAAGCCAATTGACCAATTTCTACATTTTCTAATAATGAAAACTCAAGGTTCAAACCAACACTCCTTGGCGCGATTTATAAAATAAAATGGTCATGGTACTTGACCTGCAGTGAACGATAGCGTAAAGTTCAAATCAACACGGCCCCGAACTGTGATCCGCTTGCGGTGAAACTGCTGAGGGGTTTTTTATTGCCCGCCGCAATCAGATAATAAACTCACCATTTCCATTCGTTCCAGCCCTCAATGATACCCATCGCATTTAAATCAATATCCAAATGCGTTAAATCCGGAAACTCATTCAATAACAAATCGGTTAAACGTTGCCACCAACTTGACGTTGGGTTGATCGTTTGCAAGAAAAAATGAATCAAACATAAGCCAATAAAAGGCCTCGCAAGTGTATGCGCATTGTTGTTCCAGGCCTGGTCAAATAACGGTGCATCGCCCATTTTTGGTTTTTTCGGTTGTTCGGTCATTTTTGACGACTTTTTCGACCTGCTTCACCCCTTTACGCACTTTGATATTATCTGGGTCGTCGATGAAACAACAGGCACCGCAACGCTGTTTTAAGCTGTAGAAATAACCGCTTAAACGGTAATAGCCAATGCGTTTTAGCGTTTCGATTGCCTTGTTAGGTTCGGTCGCGATTAAGCCTCGGCTGGTCAATTTAGTGAGTTGGTCTTCAAAACTCAGCCAGTCTTTTTTATATTCAATAAGTTTGGTTTTTGTCATCTAGATTTTGCTTTTAATACAAATCGATGTTTGGACAATCTTAGCATTTACAAATTTTATTTTTTCAAACGCATGCGGAAATAACACCCAATTCACAGCGCCTTGATCTACTGAACTTGGAAAACGAATACCATCGATGGGTGCATCATCTATTTTTAAATAATTGGCAAAGAGTTCACTGACAATTTGCGTTGGCACATATTCAATATGCTCTTTACCGTCTTTGGTGATCGGTTTGGTGATATCACAAATAAACCCTTTTAAAAATAGAATGTATTGTCGTTGCTGATAAGCATTTTCCTCAAAGACTGATGGCAAAACAGGCAACTCTGTTAGGTCCAGAAATGTCAGCTTATTCGGAATGATAAACTCGGCAACGGCCACCTCAGCAATCTGTCTGCATACTTCTTTAATGGCCGTTTCTTCATTCTCCGCAGCGTAAAAAAAACCAATTCCAGCCGGATTCATTCTGCCTGCATTTGCTAACTCATTTGGAGGTTGGCGCAGCTCTTCTTCTGCCAGCTCCCAGCCATTCGTTTTAATACGTGCACGGTAAACTTTTTGCTCAGGAGCGCTAATGGTTTTAATTAAAGCCGAATCATGAATAGCATCGGATATTCTGGCAAGCATCGTGGTGGGTGACATATTTTCTGAATCATATTCATCCCCTTCTTCGAAATGAAAAAAGTAGCGTTTTTGATGCTTTACCAGATTGCAAAAATGTTGCCAGCTATATTGCCAGTACTCATGTTTATGAGAGTTGAAGAAATAACCATCTGGCGCATCAGCCCAACAATCATTCTCAATGTTTTCAACTAACACATCGATAAAATCTGAGCCGCCTTCAATACCCAGGTTGTACAACACCTCTTCAGTTGAAGTGCACTCAAATGCCTCTTTCATATATTCAAGAGGCATGCCTGAAGCACTGGGTTCATTATAAGACCTGCCAATTGCGCCAATAATAAATGGCATTAAATCATCAAGCGGGGCGGCATCATTTTCACCGCAAAATGAACAAGTATTTTGCGGACTAGCAAATCTATTCGCTAACACAGACAAAAAATCCTCTTCAATGCAATTTTTACAAACATGATGGCTTGAATGTCGCCAGCCACGTTCTTGCGCTTCAATCATGTCATGTTTGGCTCTGCCCATTTAAATCAACTCACCGGATTCGAGTTTGTCCCAGGCTTCGAGGACGAGGCGTTGGGTGCGGTATTCGTCGTAATTTTTTAAATCAGTATTCATCAATCCCGAAAAAGACTTCATTATAATTTTAAAGTCTTCCTGACTGGTTCCGCTGATAATGCATGCGCACCCATTGATTTCAGAGACCAATTTTTCTTTACTTGTCAAATCACTTTCTTCTAAAAGATTCAAGGTATTATAAGAAATTTTTGACATATAAATATTATCTGAATCAAAAAGTGGAATTGGTACTTTATTTATAATATATGCCTTTATATGCTTATCAACGTAAGGCCTAATCAAAAAATCAGCAATAAAACTAGATAAGAAACCAGTATAAAACGCCAGCTCATTTAAATTACCAGTATAGTTTTCCGGAACAATCATTGGCGCATCATAAGTTGACACAAGAGAACTTGGTATTAAACAAGGAATAAGCGTTCTAGTATCATCACTTCTGGCAATATCTCTAAAAACCAGTCTGTGCGATGCCTCCCATATTTTAACATCTAGCTCTTTCCTTAAAAGACGACTTTTGTAGTCTTGCAAAGATACCCATTTCTCCACAGGCCCAAACTGAGCATTAAAAAAATGTATAGTTGCATTCTTAACTAACCCCTTTAATCCAGGCTTATAACATGTATTCAAGATATCCTTGTCCGATGATGAGTGAAACTCTGCAACCACTTTATATGACAACTGCTCATAATTTAACAATTTAAACAATAAATCTCTATGAATTGAAGCGTAAGATACTTTATCAAATATCAATGCACTCCTATCTTCACCGATAACCATATCAAATTCAGATCTAGACACTTTTATTAGATTTGGATTTAGCAAATCTTTTTTAGTACTTATAACTTCTGAAAAACTATGATCTAATTTCTTTTCCTTAGTAACCTCTAACAATATAAATCGATAGCTCGCATGCACATCCTCGAAAAACACTTTTTTCTTATTTTGAATATGTAGGATTTTAGTAACAGAAAGCTCATTGAATAACTTCTGTCTTAAACTCTTCAAATCATCCTCAAACATAAATCCAAGTGGCAAAACCAAACCCAATCGACCTAAATCATTAATTAAACCAATAGATTGATTAATGAAAAGCTTATATAAGTCTTTTTTGCCTTTAATAATTTCAAAAATAGGGGACTTGAACCAGTTTTGTTGTTTTTCGATAAAAAGGTTATTCTCAACAAAGAATTCATCCTGTTTAAGAACCTCCCAAGGCGGATTACCTATTACACAATCAAACCCGCCTTTGGCAAACACTTGCGGAAAGGCTAAAGGCCAGTGAAACACGCCCGCCATTTGGCAGGCCTGCTGGGCCAGTTGCAGGCGTTGGATGTCTTGGTCTTGTAAGCTTTCATCGTAAAGTTGGCAATAGAGGGTTGCGGAGGTTGGGCAGGCCTGCTGATTTTGCGCGGTTTTGGCGATTAAAAATGCACCCACAAAACAATCCGCCGCTTGGGCAAGTTTGCCCTGTTTGGCTTGGCGTAGAAATTCATGGTACGCGGCTTCTTGTTTGGCGATTTGTTTTGGGGTGTTTTGCGGCATGGCTTCAATCGCCTGCAAGGTTTTAAGACCGGTGGTGTCTTCGGGCAGTAATTGAAGTTGTGGGTTTTGATGGCGTTTTTGAAAGGCTTTTAGCCCGTTGCGATTTTGCGCCGCAAGGACTTTAACCACCGCTTTGTCGTCGCCGGACAAGGCTTTAAAGGCATCCGTGGGGATGCCCTGGGTGAGTTGTTCCCAATGCATAATGCCCAGTAAGGCATCGCCGACTTGTAAATGGTGATCTAAAAACGATAAGGGTTGGTTTTCTTCAAACCCTTCCAACCAAAGTGCGGTGCGGGCGAGTTCTATCGCCATTGGGTTTTTATCGACGCCAAAAATGCAATTGGCGATAACTTCACGTAGAGCGTGACGATAATCTTGGTCGGTAACACCGCCATCCAGTGCCCGTATAGCGGCGAGTTCTTCGGCTAAACGACGAGCCGCCGCCAATAAAAAATGTCCGGAACCGCACGCCGGGTCGATCACACGGATACTGAGTATGGCTTGCTGTGGGTTGTCGGGCTGTTGTTGACGTTTTTGTTGTATGACCGGTTCTAACGCGGATTTAATTAATTCTTGCACCAATTCATCGGGCGTGTAATAGGAACCGGAGGTTTTACGGGCGTTACCTTGAGTAGAACCTTCACTGGTAATGCCGACAAAACCAAAACGTTTTTCGGTAATGGCGATTTCCGGCACCAGTTCTAGTAGGCTTTCGTAAACCGAGCCGAGTTCTTCCGGCCCCATATTACGATAGTCCACCGGGGCGAGTTGGTTGTTGAGCGTAAACCAGCGCAGAGATTTCATGGCTAATAACAACGCACGGTTACTGAGTTGCGCTTGGTCTATATGCCGACATTGGTTTGGGTTAAACAGTCCGCCTAACGCCGGTAACGCCAAGTGTTGTTGACCGTCGGCAAGTCCTCTAAACACAATGCGCACGCCTTGCCAAAGGTCGGTATGATGAGTGAGCGCTCGACGATTTAAACAACGCGCTTTTAAGCGGTTCATGGCGTAACCTTGCGCATAAATCTGCCGTGCTTTGAGTTGGGTTTTCGGTTGGAGTAGATCGCGTTCTTCTACCGTGAACAGGAAGATAAAACGGTAAATTAAGCGCAAAAGTTGTTGAAAATAATCATTTGGGCTAAGTTCGCCGTGATATAGCGCCTCACGCAGGGCTTGGTTGTCGGGGTGTTCGATAAAGCCTTGGCCGAGTTGTAACAGGGCATCCGTCACGCCCTCTCGCAGGCCGTTACGCACTCGTGTGCCTTCTTCCTTACCGAGGGTGCGCCATTGTTCCCAAATGCATTCGCCGTTTAAATCCGCCCGGCTGGCATGGATTAGGCGCCAAGCATTTTGGAACTCAGAAAAGCGTTGCGCACTGAGCAGGTCTTGCAGGTCGATTTCTAAATAGCTTGGTCTAGTCAGCGTGTCGGCATCACGCAATAAGCGCAGTTGGCGACCGTTGGTAACGATGGCCCAGAGGTGGTTTTCGCTGGCGTTGAGAAAACTTTGTGCCAGTTGAAAAGCGGATTTCTTTTTAGTACCGGCACCGTGAATGGCAAACGTTTCACAGGCTTCATCCAGGGTTTGGTTGTGTGGCGCGATTATAATGGGCAAATTGCCCGCCATCGCGGATATCGGGTAATGCAGTTCGTTCAGCGTTACGCCATGAATAAGACTGAAATTGTGATAACCGAGAACTTGTTTAAATAGCGTTTCAACAAAATGATGCGTAACCAGGCCTGGTTGTAAATCTTGGCGTTCGGTTTGGGCAGCAAAGTGTTTCCAGTTGGCTATCGCGATTTGGTAGGCACGACTGTATTCTTCTTTGAGTTTAATGCCCAGCGGAATTTGGTAGTCTTTTGGTTCTTGATATTTGGACTGACCCAAGGCGGATTTTTCAAGCTGGTCGGGCAAAAACAAACTGCCCTCCAGTTTAATGGCGGTAAGGTTTAGGCTTGATTTTTGATGTTTTACAAGGCGTTTCATAAATGTGTCTCTTTAGCCGGTTGGGCAAGCTGGTTACAAGTCATCAGGAAGTAGTATATATATGCCGATTATATCGACCGGCAAGGCGGGCTCAACCTGGTATTTGCCCACATCCTTGGAAGCTTCTCGCACGCGAATGTGGTCTTCAAGCAAGGCTTGCGCGCGTTGGTGTGCCAGTTGGTTTAACCTGTCTGCATTGGTTGATAAAAATTGTTTTGCTTCATTCAGCTGTTTTTCGACCAGTGCGTTATTGAGATTGCCGGATGGCGTAATGGCTAAAAACTGTGCGGCATCTTCGTCGGTAAACCATTTCGGTTCGCTTACGCCTTGCACGGCGACCATTAGGGTTTCTTCTGCCATGAGCTGATAGGGTTTATGACGGCGAACGTAACTTAGTCGGTGTCGAAGTCGCAATAAAAATACCCGCGTGAGCTGGTTAACGTCTTGGGTTAAGGTTACCGCCGTTCGATTCGCAATCGCTTGTGCTTCGCTGGCTAAGGTTTCTTCAACTAAATGGTCGGCTAACAGCCCAATGACCGGATGACTTCGGTGTAGAGTGTTTAAATCGAGTTGCAGGCTGTTGTCGTAACCCTCATCGGAAAACCGTAAGCGTAGGTTTTCGGGTAAGTGGCTGATGAGCATTTTTTGATGCCCGTTTTTCAGTGCTTGCAGTGGCGCATTTAGGCGCGCCGTGGCCTGCTGTAAGAAACGCACGACGTCTTGTTGCGTGCCGAGTGCTTGGCTTTGTTTATGCCATTCAGGCATCACCTCTTCCGGTTTAATACTGCGCTGAGCAAAGATGGTGCGATTCGCTTTAGCTTTTGCTAGGGCGTTTTGCCATTTTGTTTCCATGGGTGCAAGCATCGCTTCGGCTTCGCCAAAGTCAAATGTGACCTGTGATGCGGCACTCGCTAAACGGTCTCTTTTGGTGAGTGCTGCTTTAACGAGGGCTTGGTTGATGCGTTGGTCGTCTTCTGGCATAGGAATCATTACGCCGAGTTCTTTTTCTATGGCCTCACCTTTACGTAGAATAACTTTTAACACAAAGCCGTCAACCGGGTTATCTTGTCCATAGAGCATGGTGCATCGTACTTCTTCGGCGGTTTGCCCGAAACGATCTACCCGACCTTCACGCTGTTCGTGACGAGTTGGGTTCCAAGCCAAATCATAATGAATGACCGCATTAAAAGCGTGTTGTAGGTTAATCCCTTCTGACAAGCAGTCGGTCGCGACTAATAATCTTTGGTCGGCTTGATAGAGGTCTTCGACACGTTGTTTACGTTCTTCAGGCGGATATTCACCGGTAATGGCATCAACCTCAAGGTTTGGGAACTGCTTTTTAAGGTGTTGCGCTACATAGTGCGCGGTGGCGACATAACGACAAAAGACGACAGGGTGGAATCCGTCCTTGATTAACGGCTTAAGATGTTCAATTAATACCGCTAATTTAGGGTCTCCTTGTTTACCGGCGAGCTTTTCTGCCTGCTGTATAAGATGTTTTAGTGTGTGAGTATCGTCAAGTTGCCCCGGTGGTTCAAGGTCATTGCTATCTAAGTCGTCAACATGACCATCATGCAATCTGTCATCGCTAAGTAAGGTTTCTTGGTCGGTTGATTCGGTAGCTCCTTCTAATCGCGTGGTTAAGGTTCTCACTGCAGCAGCAGGTGATGAGGCGACACAGCGCAATAAGGCTAAGGTGGTATACCAAACCAGTGGTGCTTTTTGAGTTTGTTTCGATTCTAAGGATTCGGCAAGCTGAAAACAGTAATCCTGTACTTGGTCATAAAATCTGCCCCAATCTCCGGTGAGTTGGTATGTGATTTCCGCTTTCATGCGACGTGGAAAACAGCTGTTGTCTTGCCATTCTTCAATGTCTTTTCGGCGGCGCTGTACAAAGTGACGAGCGAGTTCTTGACGAAGTGGGTCATTGGCTTTGGTGATTTCAGCTAAGCGAATGAAATCCGGTTTTAGAATCGACAAGAGGTTATAAAAGGCTTCTTCATCACCGGAGTGAGGCGTGGCGGTGAGTAAAATCATGTGGCGGTTTTCGTCTTTTGATAACCGTTTTAGCAGTTCAAATCGCAGTTGCTTGCCTTGGCCGCTTGAAACAGAGGTATGGGCTTCGTCAACAATAATGCACTCTGGCGCAATCGCAAGGAAGTGTTCACGGTGTCTTTCGGATTTAATGTAATCGAGGCTGACGACAACATTCGGGTAGTAATCAAACAAACTGACGCCGTGTGGTAAATCGCGTTCGAGTCGATTGGCACTGGCAGAGGTCAGCGCGACTGTAGGTAGATTAAAACGGTTTTCCAGTTCCGATACCCATTGATCTACCAGGTGCGGTGGACAAAGCACGGCCAGTTTGTTGAGCTCACCTCGTTCCATTAATTCACGCACAATCAGCCCGGCTTCTATGGTCTTACCTATACCGACGTCATCGGCGATTAAAAGCCTTACCGTGGTTAAACGCAATGCCATGAGCAACGGCACCAGTTGATAAGCCCTGGGTTCAACTGCAATATGCCCAAAAGAACGGAATGGCCCAGCGCCTGAACGTAGCTTTAAACGCATGGCATCACGAAGCAGAAGCGCACCGTTGTGATTGCCTAAATGTTCAATCCCCGGCCAATCAAAACTTGCGGATTCAACCGGCTCTAATTCGAGCTCTGGAATAAGCGTAATCAAATCGGCATCCGCACCTTCTAACGGGCGAAGGGTGAGCGCGTAATCGGTTGGCTGATTTTCAACAATCCATTCACGTCCTCTGGCTTTGACGAGGTTTCCGGGGGCAAATTGCATAGGGTTTCCTGTGTTATTCATCTAAATTAATTGGTCACGGTGGTTATTGAATAGTATTGGCCAATTATCCACATCGCTAAAATCAAGTATTGTCCAACCTTTGTTGATGAGGTTTTGTTTTATTTCATCCGAAATTGGATGGACAAATACTAAAGACCGAGTTGCGTTATATTTGGCGACAGCAATCGCTTTGCCTTGCTCAATCGAGACGTTGATTTGGTCTGGTTCTTTATAACCTAATGCTTTAAGCTCCATCAACCAGGCCTGGTCTTCTGTTGAAGCTTTTACCGCTTCAGCTTTAGATAATTGTTCAACCTTCAATGGCTCTGTTGCTTGATCGAGCTGGCTGACTTGTGCATTGGCTAGTGCCACCAACAATCTGAGTGCATCTTCATTACGGCGGTTAATATTTTCATGGTCGGGTTGGTTAAAGTATCTCAATAAACATTGATAGCATCCGGCTTCACAAATGGCATGACCGTCTTTTAATTTCTCATTTGCACTTAAGTCTTCATATGACCAGGCCTGGCTGTTGACTGGGCGTGAAAAATGCATGATCTCAAGGGCTTTTTGCGCTACCTCAGCCAGTGCATTCGGCTCCTTAGCAAGGCGGTTGAGCACTCCGGCACCCCCTTCTGCGGCTTCATAAAGTAGGATGGCTTTGCGTTCCTCATTATTGGGCAAGGGTTCGGCAACTAACTCAGACTCTTCAATTTCGAAAACTTGTTCGATGCCGCGCTTAATGGCGGCCTGAAGGGTTGCTACAGATTCCAGCGATAATTGTTGAACCGGTTGTAAGATCAATACATTTCGGTAATCCTCAACAAAGGGTACAATCCGTTGAGATACAATTTTATCTGGTTGTTGCTCTGTTTTTTCGTTGTCTTTGTCGCTATTTGGATCGTCTTGCTTACTCCACTCCCCAGAGATTGGATTTATATAAAAGCCGAGCAGATTTTTTTCTTTACGACGACGCCAACCTCTATTAATCCGCCAAATTCGGGTTGCTGTGCTGTAAGTTAGTGCGGCGATGGTTTCACCATCCACTTCTACAACCGATTGTTGCTTGTGTATTTTTCCGGCTTGATCGGGTATGAATCGATAGGTTGTTTGCAAATCAAAACCTTGACGCTGGCGTTCTTCGTCATTAATCGAGATGCGTTCTTCCGGCCGCGTTTCAACAGTCTCAATGCGATAAAGCTCTTTGACCCAATCATGGTCTGTAAGCGGTGCTTCACAGTTTTCGCAAACATTGTGGGTGGGTTCATGGTTTTCCGTTTCACCCATATGCGCATAACCGCATTGCGAGCAGACCAGAGTTGAGATGGTGCCTAATTTTGCGCCGCTGGTAATGTGGTCACTAGCACCAATATTTAATTTTGCCTTGTGTACGCGGTACATTCGGCCTTGGTGATAAATCAAGCTGCGCGGTCCAAACTCAGAGATGGCCAAGAATCTTGGGCGGCTGACCATACTCCCCCTATCATCCTTACCAGATTTTTTGCCACCTTTTGCCGGAATCCAAGCCATTAAGGGCAGTCGAGGGAAATTGTATCCGGGTAAAAAACCTTGACTGGCTAAATAGCGATAAGTATAAAAGTCGTTGTTTTGACCACCCGTTTCTTGAAGCAATAACGAGTATTGGTTTTTAGCATCGGCAAACCTTAGACTTGCGCTACGTCGTTCAAGCTCGGTAACACTGTGCTTCATTGCGATTTCAGAAGCCAGTTTCATTTGACTGGATGTGGAATCAAATAATCCTCGCCAACGATCAAAGGCTTTGTTAAATGTTGTTGAACACTCGTTAATGATTGTTTCAACATATTGTTCGGTAAACCAAGTTTGGTCATGTAAGTCTTGCTTCAGTTGTTTGTATAAGACTTTTGCACTCTTATGGGCGCGTGCAAGTACCTCGGGTGAGGACATTATGTCCATCAGCTCTTTTTGAACCGGTTTATCTGGTTCATCTAGGTCAAGCATTGGAGCGACACCGGATTTCAGTTCAACCTGGGTCGCAGCTAACCAAACCGCTTGAAAATGACTCTTTATCAAATCGGGGTTGGTTAAGTCTAAGGTTGGCGCCTTTACAATACCATGCACCATTTCATTAGCATGATTAAAAAACCATTGATCGTGTGGGCTTTGTGCCGCACAGTAACTGACTACGATGGCTGGTTGACCAGATCGACCTGCTCGCCCGCTACGTTGTGCGTAATTAGCCGGTGTTGGCGGCACGTTTCTCAGATATACCGTATTCAGTGAGGAAATATCGACACCTAATTCCATGGTCGGAGAACAATACATAACCGGCAACCGTTTGAGCGGACCAATATGTTTTTCGTCGCTGTCCCAATCTTTTTTGTCCTTGTCGGTAAAGCGAAAACGTTGCTCTAGGGCTTGGCGGTCAGGTGCATCGACTTGCGCGGTGTGCTCCTGAGCTTCAAATTCAAACAGGTAGTGTTGTTGGGATTGAATGAGTTGAGTTAAAGTTTCATACAGATGTGTAAAGAAACTGTTAGTGCTTATATTATCAGATGGCTGGGTCAATCGCCAAATTAAGGTTGATGAATTAAGTTGCCAACCGGTAAGGTTTTTGTCAATGACGTTTTTAACCACATAACCGTACTGACCTGCGGCGGCGAGTAGCTCTTCAATTACCTTGACGGCATCCACATCTTTCCAATCACTGAAACCATTTAGACTGCTTTTTTTCCACATGGCTAACCGCTTTATGGTTCGCAATAATCTGGAACGAGAACCGGCTTTTAATAGACCGTCAGAGCGTTTGCTTTTGGTTTCTTTAGGCTGGGTAAGAATGAGTGTTTTCGCATGCTGAAGTATCTCATCCTGCGAAAACCCCCAACGTTCTGTGAGCGAATTGTAGGCATTCGCACGAAATTTTTCTTGTTCAATAGTGTCAAGATAACTCGAAGACAACGCCAGTTCTCTGCGCATTTCTTCAAATAGGGTTCTAGCGAGCTCCGCTCGTTCTTCAGGTTTGAGTTGACCAAGAATACTGTTGGGTTGATTGAATAATTGGGTTTCTTTAGAAAAGGCTTCAAGCTCAATGTAGTCAATTTGTAACAAACCAAGTTGATCTAAATTAGGGTTGTTGAAACGCCAGCCTTTGCGCAAATCACGAATTAACCGGTAGCCCAGTACGAACCTGAGCGCCTTCTGTGCTTCTTTGCGTGCAAACCCCATTATCTTCGGATCTTGAAGGTATTCACTGAGCGTTGTTATGTCATTGGTTTCAAACCCAAGTGATAAGAAAACCTGATTAGCTAACTCTTCTTCTTTCAGTTCTCCACCTTGTGTTTTGAGCGCTGCAATAAGGCCTGCACGTAAGGTAATGAGATTTAGGAAGTCGTTAAAATGCCCTGCTTGTAAAGCCGCATCTTGTCGATTGTCAGTGAATCCAAGCAGTTTGCGTGGGTCAGGCGTATTTGGCGCTGGGTCTTGCATAGTGAATAACTGGCGTAACATGCTCAAAGTCAGCATGGTTGTAGCAGAGGACCGCCCCTCACCAGATAGGCTAGAAAGTCGGTTAATATCTTTACCGTAAGCTTCGTGAACCTGTCCGCAGTTTACACAGTAACGATATTTTCCTGGGATAAACCAGTATTCCTGCCCTTTACCCTCTGTGCCATCCGGCTTGAGTTGATAGGAGATTGGAACGTATTTCTTGAAAGTGGATTTAACTTTAGGTTCGTCTTTAGTGGTGTCAAGCCACTGTTCAGGAAGATTTTCGATATCCCCCCTATATTGCTGTTTTGAATCTACAGGACATAAAAAACCATAACGAATGTCGTCGTCATCAGCAGTGGTATCGTCAATTTCGCGAGGCGTGAAAGAGGTTTTTGGATAATCATTTACCCATACTGGGTGATATTCTTGACCGCATTCGCGACAGAAGTGTGCATGATAAAGCATCACATTTTCGTTCTGACGACTTGGTGCGAAACGTTGGGCGTCCAAGGTTAAGGTTCTTTGCCCTGGTCTTTCAAGGGTAGAAAGAACCTTACCTGCACCACTGATAAATTGGTGAAGCTTAAATGCAAATGCAGACCTTCCTTGGGGTGTTTTATACTGATGTGCGGCTAGCAAAAACTCTTGAAGTCTTTGTTTCGCTAATTCTGGCGTGACGCTGGCATCCTTGGAAAGTTTGCTAGCGGCATCAGTTAGGGTAATGGGTTTTGCCCGCTTTGGTTTGTCTGTATTTTCAATGGCTATTCCCATTGTCAGCTCAACCCAGATTGCTAGCGGGTCGTCGATAAATTGATCGTAATTTACCCAGTTTAGGGTTTGCCGCTGCAATCGTTCATTTAGATGTGGCTTAACCGCTGTTAAATCTTTTTTAGGATTGGTAATACGCTCTAGCGTTTCGCCAATAATATCGTTTTTGCTGAATGATGTTGCAAAGAGTTTAGAGGCTACCGTTGCGATAACTTGGTTTTGGTCATCTTGGGTACCGGTACTCGACATGGTGGCTGATGTACCTATACAAATCAAATTATTGGCTTCAAGTCGTTCCTTTAATCGACGCACCAACATCGCGACATCTGCTCCTTGTCGCCCTCTGTAGGTGTGAAGTTCATCGAGTACAAGAAACGACAGATTGTGACAATTCGACACAACACGGCGATCTACTTCATCGAATCTTGTTAAGATGAGTTCTAACATCATAAAGTTGGTCAGTAGAATATCTGGAGGATTTTCTGAAATTCTGCGACGTTCTTCGGCTTTTTCTTGACCGGTATATCTTGCAACGGTAAAAGGTTTTTGGTCTTCTGAAAAATCGGCTAAAAATTTATTGAGCTCTTCAAGCTGGCTATTTGCCAATGCGTTCATCGGATAAATAATGATCGCCTGTGTTCTTGGAGTTGCGTCAATGTCTTTGGACTTAAGAATGTTGTCTACAATTGGAATAAAGAAGGATAAGGATTTACCTGAGCCAGTACCCGTTGTCACAACGTAACTTTTGTTGAGCTGGGCTTTGGTAACCGCTTCAAGTTGATGGGTGAAGAGTTTTAGGGGCTTAGGGTTATCTGTTTGTTTGTCTGTTTTAAAAATATCCAGAAGTTTGGGGTGAAGCAGGCCATTAGACGTAAGCTCAACAATGTCTTTAGCTGTTTTGTAGTTCGGATTAATTTGTATTAAGGGTTCTGGCCAGTATCGCCCAGCGTTGTACGAATTATCAACGAAAGCTTTGATGTCACCAGCTTGTATTTTAGAAAAGCTTCTTGAAAAGCTTGCATATTCATCAATCAACTCGTTTCTAAACTGAAAAATATCGTCCATTTAAACTCCATAGGTCCATCTTATTTCTTATTATTCTAAATGAAACCCTATTCTACTGTTACATACAACTATATGCTACTAAAACACCGCATCAATTTGATTAGCAAGTTCGGTATCCAAAAAGCGGTTAATCCTGTCCGCCTTAGCGTGCATAATGCGGTACAAGCCAAAATCCAGCTCTGGCTGATCGAGCTGGAACATGGACTTAAGAAGGTTAGTAAATTTGATTTTTAATTCTGTTGCGTTTGTCATGGTTTATCCATTGATTACTTTTAACTAATTTGGTTAATGCGCCAGATGGTTTGTGCTACCTTGGCCAGTTTGTTTTGTCTTGCGTTGATTCTTGCCGGTGTCCAGTCCATGTTCTCATCGGCTAATTGTTTGGTTAATTCAAATTGGCTGGTTGCCAAAACCGGTTGTTTGATGGAGTAGGCTTTGTTGGAGACATCTCTGTTTGCGCTTTTAGCGAGCAACACCATATTGCCAATACGGTAAGCAAAACTGTCGATTTCCTCCTCACTGAACTGCTCCCAGCCCTCTTGCGGGTTTTGCGGCAAAATATGTTCAATATTGAATGCATCACTATCTAAGTCGTAATCTTGACCATTCAGCTGTTTTTCAAATTCGCACAAAATATAGCGCATGACACGGTTATTTCTGGAGTGGGTTGTTCTAATCACTTTTTCAGAGAAATCCTGCTTAAAAGCGGCATCAGTGGGATAGATATCGTGTAACGACGCTAATACCTGTGCGGCATTTGTACAACTGCCACAGGTAATTTTTTGCGCCGCGTCGAAGTAAGTTCTTTCCTGTTCGTTAGTGGGTAGGTTTCCGATAACATTGTAACGAAAGGCAATCACCACACACCCACGCAAGATTTTTTCAAATTCTTGAGGCGATATGGCGCGATTGGCGGCAAGCAATAGAGAATAAGGCTGTCGAACATTGAACATTTTTAAATTTTGCGCATACTCTTTTTGTTTAGCTGACCATTGGCTCCCATCAGGACTAATTAAAGCCAAATAGGCATCCATATCCTCTTCCATCGCTCGCAATAGCTCAAAAACCTGACCTCTATCCGTAATTTTAGAACGAATCTGTTTAAACAGCTCTGACTGTCGCACAAAGTTTTTTCGGCTGTTCCAATGGGCGCGCATAAAGTCTGGAAAGCTCTCCGCACCGAGCCTTGTTACAATCGATTCCCAACGATCTTCCAGCACCTTCATTTCATTTTCATCTTGCTGTTGTTTATGCAAAATAGAAAACAGGTAGTTCTTCAGCAAATCGGTTGAAGAAAGCCGAACACCGCGTGCATTCAGTGTTTCAAACACTTTGTAAGCGTTTAAGTCATCGGTGACATTTATAACCGTAAAAAATAACTTGTCACTTAATGCCTCAACAAACTTCGCGAGATTAATCCCTAAATGGCCGCCTTGTTTTTTAACATACTGACCCACCCGTTTATCAAACCATTCAAACCCTTTACGTAAACTGTGAATGGATGCCCTAAAACCCCGGCTGGGCAAATGCCCCAAAGCCAGCAAGTGATTCTGGTAATAAGCATCATTATTACGATTAAGCGTGAGTTTACTTTTAGTAATTAAGGTCACCGGATCAAGATAACCGATATAGGTACTGCGAATTTGATTCATACGCTGAGTATTGGCGTCTGGGTCAACACCCTCATCAATCAATCTTTGAAGATTTTTTAATACCGCTAGCACAATCAAACTCAACGTGGTGAGGCGCTGTTGTCCGTCTATCACATCAAACTGTTTTTCATCTTCGGATTGCAAAACCAAATAACCCATGTAATGCGCCGGCTCGCCCCCCTCTTCTAGTGTGCCTAAAATATCCGCCCAAAGGTCATCCCACTCGGTATCTGTCCAAGAATAATCCCGTTGGAATCGTGGAATACGGTAAGTCAATCCATTGCCAATCAGTTTACGATAGGTATTGTTTTCGGTTTTAAAGTTTGATGCCGACATATTTTTTGACTCTCAAATTTCAGGTAATTGTCCAACGCACCGTAAACAGGTGGTGCGTAGTGCTGGTTTTGTGCATTTGTTTTTCGAGCGCGTCGATGAGTTCATCGCGCTTGGCTTCGATCTCGTCTTCAACATCAAAAATGCTTTGGCGTTGACGACGTTGCAGTTTCTCAAGTTTTTTAATTTGTTCTTGCCAGTGTTTCTGCTGGTCAATCGTTTCCACTTGCCTTGATTGGCGCTTCGCATCACGCAATTTAAACTTGGTATCTTCGAGCGTTTGTTCGGCGGATTTCATCTGATCTTCTGCCCAGGCTTCCAGCTTGTCGCGCGCTTGTTTAAAGAATTGATTATTTTCTTCCAGCGCTTGATTCAACTTAGCTTGTACCTGATGCGTTATAAGCTCACTAAACCCTTGCTCTGGCTCAAAGTCGGTAGACGGCGAGTGAGACGTTGCCTCTAATTTAAAAAAGGTCTCACACGCTTCTTGATCAAGGGTTTGCCCATCATCTGTCTGGGCCGTAAATATCAAGTGTTCTTCTAGCTGGAAACTATCTAAGGCTAACTGGGTTAATGATAGCCACCCCGACTGGCCTTTAAAGGACTCAAGCGCTGAAAGTTTATAGAGATAGCCGGATAAGTCAAAAGTTAATTTTGCTGGGGCAGTCTCAAGCCTTCTACCTTTATCCAAAACGTATTCGCCGAGTGGATGGCCTAAGCGGTATAGATGGATATGCTCGGGTAGGTCTATGCCTTTGTGCTTTAATCGGTATTCGCCAGCGGGTGCTTGTAGCATTGGCTGAGTCAGTTTAAAGCTCAGTTGGTTTGGTTTAAACACGACCTTATCTTGCAAAATAAACTGGGTAAGCTGCCAAAAAAGACGGCTGATGATGTCTAATTGCTCTTCGGCGCGTTGCTTTCTAACCTTTAATAGCTCATGAATATTTTGATCGAAATGCTCAAACAGCTTTTGTTCTGTTTCTTGCATGCGCTGGTTTATTTGCGCTTCCAGCTCTTTCTGTAAGTCATCAAAGGCTTTGAGTATGTCTGATGGGTTACGGCTTTGCGCATAAATACCGGCAATCCGCTTTTCAAGGTCAACCCCCGATTCTATTCGCCCTAATATGTCGTCCGACGCGCCAAACACACCGTTAAATAAATGAAACTTGTCACTTAGCAGTTCCAACACGCGTCTGTCGGCTTCGTTACGCTGATTGAGAAAGTTGATAACCACCACATCAAATTTTTGTCCGTAACGATGGCAACGACCAATTCGCTGTTCTACACGCTGCGGATTCCAAGGTAAGTCGTAATTAACAACTAGGTTACAAAACTGAAGGTTAACCCCTTCCGCTGCGGCTTCTGTGGCGATTAGGATTTCGGCCTTGTCACGAAAGTGATCAATTAACGCCGTGCGTTTATCGACGGCTGGTGAACCTGTAACGCGATCAGACCCTTGATGCTGGTTTAACCAGGCCTGGTATATCGCTTGCGTAGACTGGTCATTATTCGTTCCACTGAAAGTGACCACTTTATCTTTAAACCCATGCTGGATTAAAAATTGAGCAAGGTATTCTTGAGTGCGGCGCGATTCAGTGAAAATAACGGCTTTATGAGGCGAGCCTAACTCTGTCATTTTCTCAAAACCTTGGTTCAAGGCTTTTAACAGTGCAAAACTCTTTTCATCGTGATTAATCTTGTTCGCTAGCGCTAAATAGCTTTCTAACTCGGCGATTTCGCCTCGTAGCTGCGTTTTATCAATTTGTTTTTCAGTTTCCCCGCTGTCTTCGATATCCTCTTCAAGCCATTCGTCTTCAAGATCCTCTTCACTAATAAGCTGACTGATCCAATCTTCATTCGATATTGCTTTTTGTTCTAGCGCTTTAAGGCGGGCAAGCATGGTTTCAAGGGTTTTAATAACAGCTTGCGTTGATGAAGCAAGTAGCTTTCTGACAATCAGTGATACTAGGTGCTTCTGTCGAATGGGTAACGCATAGGACTCGTCACGTTGTAAAAAGGCGGAAACCAGATCATAAAGTCGAACTTCATCGGTTGATGGCGTAAATGGAATGGTAATAGGCAAACGCTGTGTGTACTTTACATACTCCAAAACGTCTTTGCGCAAGGTACGCTTTGTGAACGCTTTCAGCCGGTGTTTTAAAGCCGGAATATCTGTGCCATCGCGCATGAATTGGCTTCTAAAGCTAACGGCATCACCAAAAAGGTATTCATCAATAATGGTGCTTAAACCGTAAAGCTCCATTAAGTTGTTCTGCAAAGGTGTGGCGGTCAACAGTAGTTTTTTACTGCCGGCAAATGCACGTTTAATCGCTTGCCCCGTTTGATGTGATTCACGGTGTGCGTTACGTAATTTATGCGCTTCATCGATGATGACTAGATCCCAAGGAACAAGCCCAAACACCCTTTCTGCACCCGTTACAAAATTATAGGACACGATGCTAATCTTATCCGCATCTAATGGATTGTAATGCCCTTCCTTTTGCCGATTTTTGAAAGTTCGCCCATCCATCACTTGTGTTGGTAAATGAAACTTCTCAGCCAGTTCGTTGGCCCACTGCTTTCTTAAAGCGGCGGGGCAAACAACAACAATGCGGCGCTTACGTTCGGCCCAATATTGACTGACAACCAAGGCCGCTTCAATGGTCTTGCCCAGACCGACTTCATCCGCTAATATCACCCCCTTATTTAAGGGATTTTGCATGGCAAATAACGCGGCATCGATTTGATGCGGATTTAAATCCACCGATGAATCGAATAGGGATTGCGCAAGCCGATCCTCGCCGCCACCTCTTCTGCGACGTGTGAGTTCATAAGCAAAGTATTTTGCGTGATAAACAGTGATCAACGATTGTCCTCGATTTCGTTTAGTTATTGTGGCATTCCAGCCGTTTCCCAGCAGGTTCGATTGCACCCGTGTTAAACATCTGAATCAGGGTGAATGCGTTTCCTGGATAAAATAAGGGTAGCCTTAAATTTGCAGCCCTATGCTACAGGTTACAACCATTAAGGTGATGGCAATTTTTTTGTCAGCCGTATCGCACAAACCATTCGTATACGTACCGTTGTAACAGGCTCTGATGCGTTGTAGAATTATACTGTAAACAAGAATCAACACCAGACCAAATTGAAACACAACCTACACGATAAGGATAATACCCATGCCAGCCGCTACCAAAAAGATATACCAACTAAAAATCAATTTAAAAGGTGCTAAACCCCCTATTTGGCGGCGTTTTTTGGTTAACAGCACGGTAAAGCTTGATCAATTTCATCGCACATTACAGGTTGTCATGGGCTGGTACGGTGGCCATTTGCATCAATTTAATGTAAATGGCTGCAGTTATGGCGCCCCCAACCCTGACTGGGGTTTTGACGATGTCATCGACGAAGGCAGCACCACCCTAGGCCAGGTCCTAAAGTATGAAAAAAGCAAAATGATTTATGAATATGACTTTGGTGATGGCTGGGAGCATATTATTACGCTAGAAAAAATCTTGCCTTTTAGCACAACCACACCCTTGCCAATATGCATTAAAGCCAAAGGCGCCTGCCCACCTGAAGATATCGGTGGTCTCTGGGCTTATTACGATTTTTTGGAAATCATGAAAGATAAAAACCATCCAGAGTATGAAGACTATGCTGATTGGATTGGGGGTGATTTTGACCCTGACCACTGTGACTTAAACTTAATAAATGAATTACTTCTCGCCGGACACGATCAAAAAGGTTACCGCCAGGATTTCCTACTCTAAGAGCCCTATTCTAGGAGCCTGTCGGACTAAAGCCAATCAGCTGCAAAAAAGCTGGACTTGCCTCCCACATTACCCCGCCACCCTGCGCGAAGTCGCAGGGTCTAATGCCGCCAGCGGCTGGATCCTACGACTTCGCGCAGGATGACGGCAAGGCCGGAATCTCTTAAGGCCGTGCGTTGCAGGCTTGAGATTCCGGCCTACACTGTATTGACAAAAAACCCAGTCATTGCGAGGCGCGTAGCGACGTGGCAATCTCTCAAGGACGTGCACAGCCTGCAAGAGATTGCCACGGCCTTCGGCCTCGCAATGACACGTGATTTTTTGGCTTCGCGATGACGCATAGCTTGGGAACGGAGTCAAAAGCAAGTAGTTTTAGAAATGGGCCCTCTATTCAAATCCCTTGCTGATTGCTTCTATTTGTTCCTCAAGTTCTAGCCATTGCATTTCTAGCTCGTCTAGCTCGTTTTGTAGTTGAGTTTGTTCTGCTAATAATGTATTGAGTTCTTGGGTTTTATCGGCTTGATAGATGCTATCGTCGGCCAGTTGTTGATGGAGTTCATCCATTCGCTGCTGGTGTTTTTCAAGCTGTTTATTAACCTGCTCTAATTGCTTGCGCGGCTTTTGAGTGGCTTGTTGAAGGCGCTTGCGTTGTTCGGCATTTTGTTGGCGTTGTTGTTTTTTATTTAAGCCCGCGTCTTCAACCAGGCCTGGTTGTGGTGTCGACTCATTTTTAGCTTCATTTTTGGCTTGTTTTTGTTGCTTAAGCAATAACAGTCTTTGCTGTAAATAGGCATCCAAATCACCATGAAATAAACTCACCTGCCCTTCGTGTACCCACCAGTATTGATCCACAATACCCGCCAGCATATGACGATCATGCGACACAACAATCAATGCGCCATCAAACGCTTGCAGCGCTTCATCAAGTGCATCACGCGCATCCATATCTAGATGGTTGGTGGGTTCGTCAAGAATGATCAAGTTCGGTTTTTGGTAAACAATCACCGCCAAAGAAAGTCGTGCTTTTTCACCCCCAGAGAAATGGCGAATTGGTGATAAGGCCTGGTCATGGCTAAAGCCAAAACCTCCGAGAAAATCACGCGCTTGCTGATCGGTGAGGGTTTCAAACTCACGCAACAGGGTTTGCACCGGTGTGGCATCTAAATCCAACGCCTCGACTTGGTGCTGGGCAAAATAACCGACTTTTAAACCCTTGGCATAACGCATTTTGCCTGTTTGGGCTTTAAACTCTTGCACAATCAGCTTTAAAAAGGTCGATTTACCACTGCCATTCACCCCAACCAAGCCAATACGATCACCCGCACGCAACACCAGATCAATCGATTCAAATAGTGGCTTCTCATCGGGATAACCAAAACCTAGCTTTTCGACCTGCAACATCGGGTCAGGCAAATGATCCGGATTAAAAAACTCAAATCGAAACGGGTTAGTCGCCTGCAAGGGCGCAATCTCTTCCATTCGCTCCAGTGCCTTTACGCGGCTTTGCGCTTGCTTGGCTTTGCTGGCCTTGGCTTTGAAGCGGGTGATAAAGGTTTTAAGGTGCTGCATACGCTGCTTTTGTTTATCCAGTAACGACTGCTGCTGCATCAACTGCATACTGCGTTGGCGCTCATAGCTTTCAAAGTTGCCGGTATAAAGCGCAATCCGTTGGTCTTCCATCAGCGCAATACCACTCACCACCTGATCCAAAAAATGCCGATCATGTGAAATCAATAACACCGCGCCACTATAGGCCGCCAACCACTGCTCTAGCCAAGCCACCGCTTCGATATCCAAATGGTTGGTGGGCTCATCCAGCAATAACAAATCCGAACGCTGCATTAAGGCTTTAGCCAATTTTAAACGCACCTGCCACCCACCGGAAAACGCTCGATATTCTCGTGCTAAATCGGCTTTCTCAAACCCCAAACCATACAACAACTGCTCCGCCTTCAGCGGCACTTGATAAGCTTGAATATGATCGAGTTGATCATGCAAATTCACCATGGCATTTGAATCATTCTCCTGCTCAGCCTGCTTAAGTTGATTCACCAACTGATAATACAAGCTATCGCCAGACAGCACATAGTCCATCGCGCTCAATGCGCTTTCCAAGTCTTCCTGCTGAACATACCCCACCTGCCAATTAGCTGGCATCGAGATCTGCCCAGCATCCACGCTTTGCTGGCCTAAAATCGCCTTAAATAACGTCGATTTTCCGACGCCATTGCGCCCAATAATGCCGACTTTTTGACCAGGGTGCAGCGTAAGGCTGGCATTTTCTAACAGCGACTTGGTGCCCGCGCGCAGGGAAATCGATTGAATCGCTAGCATACTTAGCTCGGCTCGCTCTGAATACGACCGTCCACCAGCGTGATGGTTTGTCCAATTTGGGCGGCAAGGGTCAAATCATGGGTCACCACCAACAAGGCGGTATCAAACTGCTCATTCAGTGACAGCATTAACTCAAACACCTGATCAGCCGATTTTGAATCCAAATTACCGGTCGGTTCATCCGCTAGGATACAACCAGGTCGGGTTATAAGCGCGCGGGCTATCGCCACGCGCTGACGTTCGCCACCCGACAACTCCGAGGGTTTGTGGTGCAAACGATGCCCCAAGCCCACCTGCTTTAACAAATCGGTGGCTTGACGTTCCGACTCAAATGCGTCTTTTCTGGCCACCCGCAAAGGCAACATCACATTCTCCAGCGCCGTTAGCTCGGCCAACAGATAGTGAAATTGGTAAACAAATCCAAGATGCTGATTGCGCAACAAACCGCGCTTGGTTTCAGATAGGTTCGAGAAGTCTTTACCCGCCAGCCTGACTTCACCGGTTGTCGGTTTGTCTAAGCCAGCCAATAGGTGAAGCAAGGTACTTTTGCCAGAGCCCGAGGCGCCAACAATCGCCATCCGCTCACAAGCGGATAAAGAGAGATTGATATCCGCCAAAACCTCAGTGACCAGCTCACCGTCTTTGTAGGTTTTGCCAAGATGATTCGCTTGTAAAATAAACTCACTCATAACGCAGCGCCTCCGCAGGTTGAATTCGTGACGCGCGCCAAGCCGGGTAGAGGGTCGCCAACAGGGTTAAAACAAACGCCAATCCCGACACCGCCCAAACGTCGCTCCAATCTAACTTGGAGGGCACTTCGCTAATATAATAGACATCAGCAGGGAAAAACTGGAAGCCAAATAGCTGTTCAATAAACGGAATAATCACATGAATATTCAGCGACAACACCACGCCGCCAACCATGCCGAGATAAGCACCAATAATGCCTATAATCAAACCTTGAATAATAAATATGGCCTGAATACTCATTGGCGATGCACCAATCGTGCGCAACACCGCAATATCCTTCTGTTTATCCGTTACCACCATCACCATGGTCGAAACAATATTAAACGCCGCCACCATAATAATGAGCGCCAGCACGATAAACATCATGCGTTTTTCCATTTGAATCGCTTTAAAAAAATTGGCGTGTTGCTGAGTCCAATCACGGATTAAAAACTGATCGTTAAAACTAACGATATAGTCGCGCCTTACTTCATAAACCTTAAACAAGTCATCAATTTTTAATTGCAACCCACTGACCGTTTGATCACGATAACGGAAGATGGTGGCCGCATCCTCAAGATGAATAATCGCCATACCCGAATCATATTCATGCATCCCAGCGCGAAACAAGCCCGTGACGGTCAAGCGTTTAATACGCGGCAACATACCCACGGGCGACACCGCACCCTGCGGCGCAATTAAGGTAACCGAATCGCCGACTGACACCCCCAAGCTCTGTGCCAACTCCATCCCTAACACCACCCCATAACCTTTAGCGGTTAGGTCCGACAATGAACCGGTGATCATATTATCTTCAATACTGGAGACTTCGGATTCATACTCAGGCAACACGCCACGAATCATCACGCCTTTAACCCGCTCGCCCTGCGACAGCATGCCCTGCTCCATAATATTCGGCGCAGCGCCCAACACCCTTGGATGCTGCTTGCTCATTTCATATAGCGCTGGCCAATTAGCCAGGTTGTGATGATTATCTGACAGGGTTAAATGGGCGGTCATCCCCAAAATGCGCTCACGCAACTCATGCTGAAAACCGTTCATAATCGACATTACTGTAATCAGTGCCATCACACCAAGCGCAATACCAATCATCGAAGACATGGAGATAAACGAGATAAAACCATTACGGCGTTTGGCGCGAATATAGCGCAAACCCAATAGCCATTCAAAAGGAAGTTTAAACATACAATTCTCTAAGGTTTGTTGGAATCATCCGCGGGTGCGGACTTGGAAATAAAAATCGGTAAGCCATAGTTTTTCTGTATCGCCACCATGCGCAAACCAAACACGACAATCATCGCCAGTAAAATAGCCAGCTCCCGGCTTTCTATAAAGTGAAAACCTAGCACCAATACACTCGCCCCTAAAAACGATGCGGTAGCATAAATCTCTTTTCGGAAAATCAACGGCACCTCACCCACCAGCACATCACGAATAATACCGCCTACCACACCCGTCATTATGCCAAACATAATGACAATCGGATCACTAAAACCTAAATCAAACGCTTTTTGTGCGCCAATCACGGTAAACACCGCCAAGCCCAGCGCATCCAGCACCAACAGCAATTTCATTGGAATATCAAAATAACGATTGTACACATACACAATCAAGGTTGAAATCACAATCACATACACATAAAGGGTTTGCTGGGTCCAAAACACCGGCACATCTAAAATCAAATCCCGCAGGGTACCGCCACCCACCGCGGTTACCATCGCCAACACCACCGCGCCAAACAAATCGAGTTGCTTACGACTGGCCGCCAGCAAACCGGTAATCGCAAACACCACGGTGCCTAATAAATCTAAAAAATGAATCGCCGTTAGAAAGCTCATTGCGCTCCCATTATCCCTAGCCAGATTAAAAGCGCCTATTCTATCTTAAACCCACGGTGAATTAGGCTTGTAACCTTCAAAAAAAAGGTCGCATAGCGAACAAGGCCCACTCCGTCATTGCGAACGAAGTGAAGCAATCTCCCGCAGACTGCGCACCCCCTCAAGAGATTGCCGCGTCGCTTCGCTCCTCGCAATGACTGATTCTTTTACCCTGCGGCTGGCGGCAATAGACCCTTTTTTCGTTGAGTTAAAATGCGATCGAGTTGATTGGCAAACGCTTGGCGATCCGCTTGGTTAAATGTTGCAGGGCCACCGGTTTGCACCCCGCTTGAACGTAAGCTTTCCATAAAGTCGCGCATTTGCAAACGCGCTTTGATATTGCTGGTGGTATAGAGTTCGCCACGTGGATTAATCGCCAGCGCGCCTGCGGCGACTACCTCCGCCGCCAGCGGAATATCTTGGGTAATCACCAGATCCTCTGGCGCAAGTTGTTGCATGATTTTATTATCCGCCACATCAAAACCACCCGGTACTTGCATAAATTGGATTAACGGATTAGCGGGAATCGACAGACTATGATTCGCCACTAAGATAGTTGGCGTTTGTGTACGAATCGCCGCCTTAAACAAAATTTCTTTAATCACTACCGGACAGGCATCGGCATCCACCCAAATCTTCATTTTGCCAATACCGCTTGGCACCAGGCCTGGTTGTCTAACACCCATTGCACCGTTTTGCGCAAACCGCTTTCAAAGGTTTCTTTTGGTGTCCAACCCAGCTCTTGTTCAATTTTACTGGCATCAATCGCATAACGACGGTCATGCCCTGCACGATCAGCGACATGTCTAATCAACTCGACATAGCTGCTGGCATTACCAGGTTCGCAGGAGTAACTATCAATATTTGGATTCATTTCTGAAGGCGCAAGCTCCTCTAAAATTTGACAAATGGTTTTCACCACCTCAAGATTGCGTTTTTCATTGTGACCGCCAATGTTGTAAGTTTCGCCCACTTTTCCTGTCGTCGCCACTAACAATAACGCTCGCACGTGATCTTCAACGTACAGCCAATCACGAATCTGCTGGCCACGACCATACACCGGCAAATCTTTGCCTTGTAGCGCATTCAGTATCGTCAGCGGAATCAGTTTTTCAGGATAATGATAAGGGCCATAATTATTCGAGCAGTTGGTGACCAGTGTTGGCAGCGCATAGGTTCGCAACCATGCACGCACCAAATGGTCTGATGCCGCTTTGCTGGCAGAATAAGGCGAACTCGGTGCATAGGGCGTGGTTTCGCTGAACAATGAATCCGTTGCCCCCGCCTCTTCGTCTGGATGCGGCAAATCGCCATACACCTCATCGGTTGAAATATGGTGAAACCGAAAGCCCTCTTTTTTCTGATCGCGCAGTTTCAACCAATAGGCGCGCGCCTGCTCCAACAGCGTATAGGTACCGACAATATTAGTTTGGATAAAATCGGCCGGCCCACTAATCGAACGATCAACATGCGACTCCGCCGCTAAATGCATCACAATATCCGGCTGATGCACACTAAAAACCCGCTTAATGGCATCCGCATCGCAAATATCCACCTGCTCAAACGCATAACGCGGATCCTCACTGACTGACGCCACCGATAGCAAGTTACCGGCATAGGTCAACTTATCGACATTCACCACCTGATGCGGCGTGTGTTGAATAATATGACGCACCAGCGCTGAACCAATAAAACCCGCACCACCGGTGACTAAAATTTTTAATTTATTTTCATTAAAAGACATTGAACTCTCACGTTACTAAGCAAACAAGGGTTAAAATTATCCGCAAATTTTAGCACAGGAGCTAGACATGACACAGCGTTGGGATATTTTTTGTCGCGTGATAGACAACTTTGGGGACATAGGTGTCTGCTGGCGTTTAGCGAATACCCTGACTGACGACCAGAATAAAACAGTCCGTTTGTGGGTGGATAATCTGCATGCGCTTCAATCGCTTAAGCCCACCATTGACTTATCCAAAAACATTCAATTAGTTGATAATATAGAAATAATATTATGGAACGACACCTTTACTCCTACACAAATGGCTGATGTGGTGATCGAGGCTTTTGGCTGTGAACTCCCCCCTAAATACCTTGAAAAAATGCCCTCACAACCACCCGTCTGGATTAATCTTGATTATTTTAGCGCCGAACCTTGGGTTGCGAGTTTTCATGCCATGCCCTCAAAACAGCCCAATGGTTTAGACAAGTATTTCTTTTATCCTAGTATTCTCGCTAACACAGGTGGCCTCATGCGTGAAGCGGATTTATTAGAAGCTAAACAGGCTTTTTTAGCACACAATACCCACCAGGCCTGGTTAAATAACTTTGCTCAAACACAATTAAACAGTTTTAAAATCTCGCTGTTTTGTTACGAAAACTCGGTTATTCTTCCCCTCATCGAGGCTTGGAAAAATAGCGACCTTGCGATTGAGTTATTTGTACCACAAGGTCGCATCGTTTCAACCCTTGAGCAGGCACTTAGGATAAAGCTTCAACAACACCAGCCGATTCAACAAGGTAACCTGACGCTCCACCTACTGCCTTTTCTGCCGCAAGCAGACTACGATAAACTGCTTTGGTCATGCGATCTCAACTTTGTGCGCGGCGAAGAATCGATGGTACGCGCGCAATGGGCCGGCAAGCCATTTATTTGGCACATTTACCCCACCGATGATTTGGCGCACTGGGATAAGCTGAACGCATTTTATCAAGTCTACAGCCAAGCACTAAACCCCACTGCACAAGCCTGTTTGATCGCATTTAACCGCATTTGGAATCAGGTTGAACACGCCAATTTTGACAACCAGGCCTGGTTAAACCTACGCGGCCATTTCGATGAATATCATGCGCACAGCGAATATTGGATTCAACAACTCGAAAAATTGGGTGATTTAACATCTAATCTAGTCAAATTTGTGCAATCCAAGGTATAATGCCGCGATTTTTTTATTTTTTAGGAACCCCCAGATGAAAACAGCACAAGAATTCCGCGTTGGTAACGTATTAATGATCAATAACGAGCCAATGATTCTTTTAAGAACCGAGTTTAACAAATCAGGCCGTAACTCGGCCGTTGTTAAAATGAAACTGAAAAACCTATTGAACGGCAGCGGTACTGAGCAGGTTTATAAAGCCGACGAAAAATTTGAACCTGTAATCCTAGAGAAAAAGCCATGTACTTACAGCTACTTCGCTGATCCGTTGTATGTGTTTATGGATGAAGAATACAACCAGTACGAAATCGAAAAAGACAACCTAGGTGACGCAATCAATTTCATCGAAGATGGCATGACAGATCAGTGCGAAGTGACGTTTTATGAAGGCAAGCCTATTTCAATTGAAATGCCCACCATCATCGTGCGTGAAGTCATCTACACCGAGCCTGCGGCACGTGGCGATACCTCAGGCAAAGTGATGAAAGTTGCACGCCTTAGCACCGGCTTTGAATTACAAGTAGCTTCATTTATCGAAATCGGTGAAAAAATCGAAATCGACAGCCGCACCAGCGAATTCCGCAAGCGCGCCTAATATATCTGTCTACTAGGAGCCTGTCGGACTAAAGCCAATCGGCTGCAAAAAAGCTGGATTTGGCCATTTTTTGCCCACTTCCTCGTCAAATAGCTAGCTATTCTCCTCGGAATTGAACAAAAACTGACTCAAACCAGACTTTTTTTCGCTTCGACCGGTTTAGTCCGACAGGCTCCTAGCCACCAGATATAAAAAAACCCGCTTCAAGCGGGTTTTTTGTTGGGTGCGTTATTGGTGCGTTAAATAACCCTGCAATGCCAACCTAGCCTTGCGCTCGTGCCGCAATAAAATCCAATGCCATTTGCAAACGGATTAAACAACGCTCCTTACCAATTAACGCCGCCGTGGCATCAATCGATGGCGACTGCCCGCCGCCAGTAATCGCTACCCGCAAAGGCATGCCTACCTTGCCCATACCGATTTCTAACTCGCTCGCGCTCTCTTCAATCGCCTGATGGATTGATTCAGTCTGCCAGCTATCTAGCGCCGCCAATTTCTGCAACACTAGACTTAAGGGCTCGGCAGCTACCGGACGTAAATGTTTTTTCGCGGCATCGGCATCAAACTGCTCAAAATCTTGATAAAAATAAAGCGCACTATCCGCCATATCAATCAGCGTTTTAGCACGTTCACGCAATAAATCCGTCACCTTCTCCAGCGCGGGCCCTTGGCTTAGATCACAACCGCGTTCCGTCATAAAATGCGACAAATGGCGCGCGATGTGATCCGCCGGCGCGTTTTGAATATGCTGCTGGTTCACCCAAACGCATTTTTCATCGTTAAAAGTTGAAGGGGCGGCATTCACCGAATCCAAATCAAACGCACTGACCATTTCATCAATACTGAAAATCTCCTGATCACCATGCGACCAACCCAAGCGCACCAAATAATTCAACAAAGCCTCAGGCAAATAGCCCTCCTCCTTATATTGCAGCACACTCACCGCACCGTGACGCTTCGAGAGTCGCGCTCCATCTGGACCCAATACCATTGGAATATGCGCATACTTTGGAATCGGCGCACCCAAGGCTTTTAAAATATTAATTTGGCGAGGGGTATTATTTAAATGATCATCGCCACGAATCACATGACTGATGCCCATATCCCAATCGTCCACCACTACCGATAAATTATAGGTCGGCGTACCATCAGAACGCGCAATCACCAAATCATCAATCTCAGTGTTTTTAATCGTGACCTTGCCCTTCACCATGTCATCAATCACCACTTCACCATCCAGCGGATTTTTAAAACGAATCACCGGCTTAACGCCTGCGGGTGGCGTGCCAGTAAAATCACGGTAACGACCATCATAACGTGGCTTCTCATTGTTAGCGCGCTGCTGCTCACGCATGGCGTCCAATTCTTCTGGGCTTGCATAGCAATAATAGGCATCCCCCTGATCTAAGAGCTGTTGAATCACCGCCTTGTAACGCTCAAAATGATGCGTTTGGTAAAACGGCCCTTTATCATAATCCAAACCTAACCAAGTCATACCTTCCAAAATCGCATTCACCGATTCTTGGGTTGAGCGTTCTAAGTCCGTGTCCTCGATGCGTAAAATAAACTCACCGCCCATTTTGCGAGCATAAAGCCAAGAAAACAACGCAGTGCGCACACCGCCAATATGTAAATAACCGGTTGGGCTGGGGGCAAATCGAGTACGAATCACAAAAGACTCCTAAATAAATTTAAAGATTTCAAAACGACGATTATACAGCATGCCAAGCTATATAAACCACTGCCATTGTATAAAGGTCAAGGCAAACGCATTTAAATAATATAAAAAATCACGTGTCATTGCGAGGCCGAAGGCCGTGGCAATCTCTTGCAGACCACGCACGCCCTTGATAGATGGCCGCGTCGCTGCGCGCCTCGCCATGACCGTTTTTTTCTTTGTTTAATGGCCGTGACGCGGGGCGTGGGAACGCGGTTATTTCCGAGTAATGGTGGATGCGCTTTGCTTATCCACCCTACACTTTCACTCTTCTAAGCGTCTTGCTTTTCATGACCAGGCCTGGTTGGATTGAATAGGTTTTCTGGCAAGGATTTAATGTACAAATCATGCTTGCTATACGGTATTTCAATCCCTGCAGCGGCAAAACGTTTGAATATTTGCACATTGAGTGCATCCAATACGCGTGTGCGAATTTCTGGATCCTCAATCCAAACCCGCAACGAGAAATCTAACCCAGATGCACCAAAGCCTAAAAAACGGACCTGCGGTATTGGATCGCTAATCACCATCGGCTCATTTGCGGCAATATCCAACAGAATCGAGCGCACCAAATCAATGTCTGACTCATAAGACACACTGACATTTGCATACATTCGCATACTTTTGAAGCGACCGGAAGATTGGTTGACCACCTTACCATTCGCAATCACCGAGTTAGGTACATTAATTTCCACATCATCACGCGTTAGTAAGCGCGTTGAACGCAACCCAATATTCGTCACTTTACCGCGGTCCGCGCCATCGATAATAATGTAGTCACCAATTTTATAAGGCGAATCCGCCATAATAAACACACCGGACAAGATATTCGCAATCGTATCCTTGGCCGCAAAACCAACCGCAATACCAATCACCCCCGCCGAGGCCAACCAAGCGGTCATATTGATATTCCAGGTCAAGAACAACAAGTACAACACCACCAACACAATCAACACCGCCGATAGATTATCTAACAGTGGCAAGGTTTGTGGCTTAATAAAAGAGCCTTCCTCTTGACGCGCACTCTGATATTTCAACGCATATTGCGAACCGCGATAAACAAACTGCCCCCAGATGATAATGTTGATACTGGTTAGGGTGCGGTTTGCATAAAGTAAAAAATCATCAGGCAGATCAAACTGCATCGTCAAAATCGCACTGATCGCAATAAACACCACCGACACCATAATCGGCAAACGAATATTGCTCAGCATAAAAAACAACACCGGGCGATCAAACTTTTGCGCCCAACGCTTAGGCCCTAACACAATCACGGTATTCACTAGCCAAGCCAATACTACCGCGACGAGAAGATAACTTAGCGCAATCAACACAGGATGCATGACACCTAAATCATTTAAAACCAAGTCCACCTTACCCTCCCCCTTTTTTCCAAATTAAACAGCTTTTTAAAACACCCGAGCACAACATATTCGAGCTAATGGTTCAATATTATACTCGCGAACGTCTATTAAAATTTAATGCATGCGGTCTCTAAAACAAATAATAATAGATACGATAACCGGGCAAGAAGCCAAGCCAGGTTTACTCAAACCGTTATCTTCGATTTAACCCGGATATGTAATAAAGTTCACGCGCCCTCGCTTGTCTATTGACTCCCCAGCACCTTTTTCTCAGTCGGCTATATAATAACGACAGCGCGCCTTCGAAAAAAGCACGAGGAAACCCATATCCTGCGCGATCATCACCCGAATTTATGAATCAAAGACAGCGAAGCTAAACATCCGGGTTAATATCAATATTTCATTCTATTATCAAAAACTAATATCGCATTAAATTCACAAATAGCCGATAAAATTTTTTGAATTATCTTTTCACTTCGTTTTCCTGCATAGTAACAACCAAGCCGACTACTCGGTTTTTATAAAAATACCGAAGACAACTAAAATAGGATACTAACTATGAAAAAAACCAAACTAGCCCTAGCGATTGCCTCAGCGGCCATGCTATCACAACCTGTTCTTGCGACTAATGGAACGAATATGATTGGACTAGGCGCTCAATCTTCTGCAATGGGTGGCACAGGCGTAGCCGCTTATTATGGTGCTGAAAACGTGGTAATTAACCCCGGCCTAATCGGTAAAGCACAAGGCACAGAGTTTTCCTTTGGCGGCACTTTGTTTATGCCTACGGTTAAAAACAACAGCGGCATGGGCGAATCAAAAAGCAAAGCTGATACCAATCTAATTCCATCTGTTTCATTAGTTAGCCGTATTAGCGATGAATTGACCTTTGGTATAGGCATGTATGGTTCATCAGGAATGGGGGTTGACTACTCTGGTTCTGCTGCTCATTTACATGCTCAAACCAATATGCAAATCATGCGTTTTGTTCCTAGTTTAGCATTTAATCAAGATAATTTTGGCATTGGTTTTTCACCGATAATTCAATATGGGTCACTTGATATTAACTACACCATGGGTGATCCTACAGCTGCTTGCCCAGGTCCCAACTGTGGCCCTGGTAATGTAGGCCATGGTATGGCTGCTGACTTAGGTTATGGCTTTAGTTTAGGTGGTTATTTCGATATCAATGAAAACTTAACCTTAGCCGCCGCTTATACTTCAGCGATTAAAATGAAATATGATGGACAATTATCAAAAGCATCACAACCGTTCGTTGGCATGGGTATGCTACCTGCTACTTTTGGAGATGAACTTGAACAACCCGCTGAACTAAAAATTGGTTTAGCTTTCAATATGGGTACGATGACCTACACTGCAGATTACAAAAACATTGCATGGGGTTCAGCGACGGGTTACAAAGACTTTAACTGGCAAGATCAAAATGTTATTGCTGTAGGTGCTAAATATACTTCCAATACTTATTGGGCGGGTCTAGGCGTTAATCATGGCAATAATCCGATTAAAGAAATGTCAGCGACCGCCCCAGGTGGACAGGCAACAAATATGTTTAACAACCTTTTCTTCCCTGCAACAACTGAAACCCATATCACTTTTGGTGGCGGTTACAACCTAACTAAAAACCTTAGTTTAGATGGCGCGATTGTTTATGCTCCTGAAGTAAAAACCACTGTTAAGGGACCAGACTTTGTTGGTGGCAACCCAATGGGTGCTGACAACACAACCACCCACTCACAAATGGGTTATACCATTTCGGCTCGCTATAACTTCTAAAAAACCAGGGCGCTTCAAAGCGCCGTGTCGGCTTCTCTTAAAGCTGCGCTTTTAAACCAAGTCATTGACTTGGTTTTTTTGTTTTAGGCTATTGAATGGCTAGCACGTTTATACGTCACCCCGGTGTAGGCCGGGATCTTTTGAGTTGTGTGCCGTCGGTTTGAGATTCCGGCCTTCGCCGGAATGACGGGTTGTGGTGTGCAGTCGGCTAGAGATTGCCGCGTCGCTGTGCTCCTCGCAATGACGGGATTTTTCTTAACCTAAGTTAAGGAATTAGTGGCACAACGGAGCGAAACAACTTGCGTCGCGAGGACAAAAAAATTACGCGTCATTGCGAGGCCAAAGGCCGTGGCAATCTCTGGCAGACTGCGCACGCCCGCAAGAGTTTGCCGCGTCGCTGTGCTCCTCGCAATGACCCGCTTTTATATGTCATTATATTTTTTCATTTACCTCCTTTTTTATTTGTTAAAACTTGGGCATACTACACACAAATTCAGCCTTTATATTTAATTAGGACGGTTATGGCAAAGATATTGATTGCAGGTTGTGGTGATTTGGGTATTCAGCTTGGTTTAACGCTGGTTGAAAACGGGCATGAAGTATTTGGTTTGCGTCGTGATGGCAGTAAAATACCCCCAGCTATTAAAGCCATCAGCGCAGATTTAAACCAAGAGCGGCTAAACCTGCCCGAGAACCTAGATTATGTTTTCTACACCGCTTCAGCAGGCAAATATAATGACTTTGCCTATTACCAAGCTTATGTCTCAGGTTTGAAGAATTTATTAAAAGGCTTGGCGGGTCAAAAAATTAAACGCCTGTTTTTCACCTCTAGCACTTCGGTGTTTAGTCAATCAGATGGCGAGTGGGTGACCGAAGAGAGTTTGGCTGAGGAACACAACTTTTCGAGCAAACGCTTATTAGAGGGCGAGCAGTTGGCCTTAAAATCGGGCTGGCCAGCAACGGTTGTGCGGTTTGGGGGTATTTATGGCCCAGGGCGCACACATATTATTGAGCAGGTTAAAACAGGCAAAGCCCATTGCATGGAGGATGTCTATAGCAACCGAATTCACAGTGATGATTGCGTTGGCGTGTTTTGCCATTTAATGCAGCTAGACAGTCCAGATAGCCTGTATATTGGTGTCGATGACCAACCCACCCTATCTTGCGAGGTGTACGAGTGGCTAGCCGAGCAGTTGAGCATTGGTACGATTGAGCACAGCGAGCCAACCGAGAATAGCCGTTTGATGCGCAGTAATAAGCGTTTAAGCAATGCTAAAATTCGTGCAACAGGCTATGCGTTCAAATACCCGAGTTATCAAGAAGGGTATGCGAGCTTGATTTAATAAACCCTTTCTCTGTGACTACGCCATCCAAACCCACATCCCAGGGTTGACGTTCAAGCTGATCAAGCTGTTGAATGCTATGTGCCCAGCCAAGCATCAGCGGTTTGGCGCTGGGTTTGGCGAGTTTAAAAGCAAAGCTTCGGTCATAAAAACCACCGCCCATCCCCAATCGCCCGCCTGTTCTATCAAACCCCACTAAGGGCACTATGACTAAATCGAGTTCATCGGCGTTAATTTTACAACCAGGCCTGGTTGTGTTTGGTTCTAAAATACCATAGATATTCGGGATTAAATCACTTTCGGGTTGATATAAACCAAAAGACAGCGTCTTTGTTTTTGGGTTAATAATAGGCAGGTAAACCAGACAGTGACGCGCACGCAGGGCTTCAATTAATCCTGCACAGCTTAACTCACCATCCTGTGCTAGATATACGGCCACCTGCATTTGGTAGGTGATATCGAGCGTTTTAAACAAGACGTGTACGGCCAAATCTGCGTATTTAAGTTGCGCTTGAGGGGAAAGTTGGTTTCTCGCCGCCCTGAGGGTTTGCCTCAGGGCCTTTGGATCAGAGACCGGTTTAGTGACGTCCATAACCATGCACATAGTGCTCAATCTGTGCCATGTTTTCACTCATTGCGCGCACGAGGTGATCAAGACTGACCACCGCATTTTCTAAAATATTCACCGCAATAAATGGCTGCTCTACTTTTAAACGGTCGTACATCGGACGCGATAACGACAAGACTTTCACTTTTTTTGACACGGCATACATTCTTAAATTACGCGGCTTGCGGTCAAAAAACGACATCTCACCGACCAGATTGCCGACGCCCTGTATGCCCACATTAACGTCATCTTGGCCGTCAAAACTATTAAAACCGACTTTGCCCTTGATAATAAACATCAGACAATCGCCGACGTCGCCCATATCCGAGATAACCTGGTCACGTTCAAAGCTTTTTTCTTGCAGGTAGTGGGTTAATATATCCACTTCTGACAGGGTAAGCGATTCGCAAATCAGGTTTTGTTGAAAATAATCAAACAGTTCATTGGCGGTCATGGTAATCATTTTTTTCTCCTTGTTTACGCCTTGCTAAAAAACTAGCAATAGGTCGACCATCATTCAGTCTGTCTATTCTATCAACAATGATATCAAATTCACTAAATTCTTTTGCAAGCTCACCAAAACGCAAAATATAATTGGGGTTCTTCGGTGAACCAAAGGTCTCGACACCTTCTACAAACGTTTGCACCAACACATAACCACCGACACGACACTGATTGCGCATCATTGAAAAGAGCCGGCGATCTAAAAAACGCACCATCATGATTAAATCGAATGGCTGATTGGGTATCGCGTGCGGCTGATGCACATCGGCTTCAACCCAGTTCACCTTAACGCCGTGTATCCTCGCCAACTGCTGCGCACATTGCAAAACCCGTTGTTGTTGATCAATCGCACTCACTTGCCAGCCGTGCAATGCCAGATAGATTGCATCACGCCCACCACCACAACCTAAATCAAGAGCTTGATGCGAAGCTGTCTTTAACCCAGGAAGTTGCTCTTGTAAAAGCTTATTAGGTTGCCAGGCTTGAAAACTATTTTTACCTGTTTTTACAACCAGGCCTGGTTGTAAAATGGCGTCGGGAGTCAAGGTTTGCTTTATCTGATACCCCTTGTCTTCAAGATGCTGTTTAATCGATATCAGATCTTCTGCAGAGGCAATCAAACCTAACGGTTGATCTCTACTCGGTAACGCATTTAGACAAGACTGTAAATAGGTTTTATCTAGGTGAAGAGCACGTTCAAAATGCCCCGCTAAATACGAGGCTTCGTCACGTAAATCTAGCCAGATCAATGCTGAAGACATCATGAATCAGACGGTGCAGGTGAATCAAGATTAAAACCACGCTTTATTTTTAAGCGTTGTTTATCGGCTTGCCATTCGCCCACTGCAAAAATCTGCTGTTGGTCATCATACAGGGTGACCAACGTAGTCTGCTGTGGGTTAGCGGGTTTAATATCAAACAAAAAACCGCCCATCCAAAGATGCGTTTTTTGCTCAGCAGTTAAATGCAGGGCTTGGTAATCGCTCAAAGCGATATCTAGCGGCAATAGGTTGGTATTACGGTAGCGTGCAATTTCTTCAATCGGTTGCATCATATCAGAATCAAACACGCCTGTATGGGTACGGTGCAAAGCAACTAAGTGTCCGACAGTGCCCAATGCTTTCGCAATATCATAACCCAACACCCTGATATAAGTGCCTTTAGTGCAATGTACGTTAAAACGGATGTGAGTAGGGTCAAAATCCAGTAGTTTGATCGAGAGGATGTCAACTTCGCGCGGCTCACGCTCAATTTCAATCCCTTGACGTGCATACACATGCAATGACTGTCCTTCATGTTTCAATGAGGAGTACATCGGCGGCATTTGCATAATTTTACCCGTAAACTGCGCCAACACAGTCTCAATCGTTTCTTGGGTTAAATCGGGTACAGTTGCACGTTCAATCACCTCGCCATCATGATCACCGGTATCCGTCGCTTCACCCAGTTGCAAGGTAGCAATATAGCCTTTGTCTGACGCCAGTAAAAAACTCGACACCTTCGTCGCTTCACCTAAGCACACGGGTAATAAACCGGTTGCAAATGGATCGAGTGTGCCTGTATGCCCCGCTTTTTTCGCGTTGTAAAGCCGAGAGACTTGCTTGACGACATCCGCCGAAGTTAACCCGGCGGCTTTATTCACCAATACGATACCGTTTACCACCCGGCGGCGCTGTCTTCGCCCCCCCATTAGTACAAGGCTTTTTTAATCAACTGTTCAATATGATCCACATGGTCAGGCACGGTATCATAATGAAAACGTATATCAGGCGTAATACGCAAACTTAATTGTTTACCCAGCTCTGTACGAAAAAAGCCCTTTGCTTTTTGCAAGGCTTTGAGTGCATCCGTCACAGCAGGATCGTCTTGTTTTGCACCCATTACAGTAAAATAGACCTTGGCAACCGCCAGGTCTTTGCTGACTTTGCACTCGGTCAGCGTCAACCCTTGCAAACGCGGGTCTTTTACTTCACGACGCAACATGTTCGATAGTAAACGAAATACTTCTTGCGACACTCTATCGGTGCGGCTAAATTCTTGACTCATAATATTCCATCAATTAACAAGCGCTGAATAACCAGGCCTGGTTGTAAAAAATGCCCATGCGGGCATTTGTTTTATTGCTGTTAGGCAGGCGGGAAATTAATCCAGTGTACGCTTAACTTCATAACGCTTAAAGACTTCAATTTGGTCGCCTACGCGCACATCATTATAGTCTTTAACGCCGATACCGCACTCCATCCCTTGACGCACATCTTTCACGTCATCTTTAAAGCGACGTAACGATTCAAGTTCACCTTGGTAAATCACCACGTTGTCACGCAACACGCGAATCGGCTGGCTGCGGGTTACGACACCCTCGATCACCATACAACCGGCAATCAAACCAATTTTCGGTGCTTTAAATACATCACGTACCTCGGCCACACCCAAGATTTCTTCACGCTCTTCAGCAGACAATTTACCTTCAATCGCGCGTTTAACCTCATCCACGACTTCATAGATAATGCTGTAATAATAAAGACCGACGCCTTCACGCTCAATCAAACGCTTCGCCGACGTATCGGCACGTACGTTAAAACCAAAAACTAATGCCTCTGAGGCTATCGCAAGGTTGACATCACTTTCTGTGATCCCACCTACGCCACTGCTGACGACATTCACGCGCACTTCTTCATTGCTTAAATCGGTTAAGGCATTCGAGATCGCTTCGATTGAGCCTTGAACATCGGCTTTCAATACGATATTCACGGACTTCATTTCGCCTTCCGCCATCTTGTTGAACATATTGTCCAACTTCGAGCTTTGCTGACGCGCAATCTTCACTTCTTTAAACTTGCCTTGACGGAATAACGCCACTTCACGGGCTTTACGCTCGTTTTCTACGGTAATCATTTCATCACCGGCGGCAGGTACGCCAGATAGGCCAAGAATTTCAACTGGGAATGAAGGTCCAGCGGAATCCACCATCTTGCCTTGCTCATTCACCAATGCACGTACACGACCGAACTCCATACCACAAAGCGCAATATCGCCCTTTCTAAGCGTACCCGACTGAACCAATACCGTTGCGACCGGACCGCGGCCTTTATCAAGACGTGACTCGATGACAACACCTTTGGCATGGCCTTCGGTTGGCGCATCAAGCTCCAGCATTTCTGCACTTAACAAAATCGCTTCGAGCAGCTGATCAATACCCATGCCCTTTTTCGCAGACACGGGTACAAACTGAACATCGCCACCCCATTCTTCGGGCACCACTTCTTCGGCGACTAATTCTTGCATGACACGATCAACATTCGCGCCTTCTTTGTCCATTTTGTTAATGGCCACTACGATACCAACACCCGCCGCTTTCGCATGCTGAATCGCTTCTTTGGTTTGTGGCATCACACCATCATCGGCCGCTACAACAATAACAACAATGTCCGTCACCTTGGCACCACGCGCACGCATCGCCGTAAAGGCTTGGTGACCGGGGGTATCGATAAAGGTGATGTCGCCATTCGGTGTTTCTACGTGATAAGCGCCAATATGCTGCGTAATGCCACCCGCCTCACCATCGGCTATTTTGGCTTTACGAATATAATCAAGTAATGACGTTTTACCATGGTCAACGTGACCCATGATAGTGACAACAGGCGCACGGTGTACATATTCACCATGATACTCTTGCTGTAGCACCTCTTCTTCTAATGCATTTTCTTTTAAAAGAATTGGTTTATGCCCTAATTCCTCAACCACTATCGCTGCCGTATCCTGATCTAAAACCTGATTGATGGTCACCATGGTACCCATCGTCATCATGTACTTAATCACTTCAGCTACTTTCACAGACATTTTGTCTGCCAATTCGGCCACTTGAATGGTTTCAGGAATCGTTACATCACGCACAACGGGACCGGCAGGGCGTTGAAAGCCATGCTGGTTGTCAGGTGAGGCATGTTTCGTCCCGAAATGTTTTTTATTTCTACGGCGGCCCGCGGGTGACTGATCAGACACAATACGGGTTTTAATGGTTTTTTTCGATTTAGGACGCCCGTCTTCCATTTTGCTTTCTTGCGCCTTCCCCTCTTTACCCTTTTGCCCCTTACCCTTGTTCTCACCCTTGGGTTGAGGCGCAATCGCTTTATTCACAATTTCTGTTGACTTAGGTTTAAACTCGGTTTTCTTTGGCTTTTCCGCCGAGGCCGGTTTCGTTGTCGACACATTGGATGATTTAACCTGTTCAGACTCTACAGACTCGGCTTGAGACTTGTCGGCTTCCGGCTTTTGCTTGGCAACAGGCTGTGTTTGAGTCGTTTGCTGAACTTGCTCGGCTTGGTGTGTTTCTCCCGTCGTTGTTTCTACCGCTTTTGCTTCTGCCTGTGCAACGACTTTGTCGTCAGCCTGGGGTTCGCTGCTCGGTTTTACAGCCGCAACAGGCTCTTCACGCTTCACATAGGTACGCTTTTTACGGACCTCGACGTTCACGGTACGCTTACCTGAACCGGTTGAAAGGTTTAACGTCTTCACCTGTTTACGATGCAGTGTCACTTTTTTTGGCTCATCTGACGCATCACCATGCAAGCTTTTTAAGTAGCTCAACAGTGTGCGTTTTTCGTCCTCACTGATCGTGGCATTTTTGGTCTTTCCCTTTACGCCTGACGCGTCAAGTTGCGCTAATAACTTATCGACAGAAAGGTTGAGTGTTTCTGAAAACTTTAATATTGATACTTCGGCCATAATTCTTGCCTCTCCCTTTTTCTGTTATTCAAACCATGGTGCGCGCGCTTTCATAATCAGCTCCGCGGCCGCTTGCTCAGACATTGCTATAATTTCAAGCAACTCATCTGTACCTAACTCAGCCAGATCTTCTTGCGTCACGACACCATTTTCAGCTAGTTTTTTAGCCATTTCTTCATTCATACCGTCGAGTGCTAACAAATCCGCAGCCGGTTCGGCAAGCACCGTTTTTTCTTCGTTTACAATCGCTTGTGTGAGTAGCGCATCCTTGGCACGATGTTTAAGTTGCTCAACCAAATCCTCGTCAAACCCCTCTATTTCAAGCATTTCGGTGGTCGGTACATAAGCCACCTCCTCAATCGAAGTAAAGCCCTCATCGACTAAAATTTGCGCCAAATCCTCATCCACCTCTAACAAAGTTGTAAACTTCTCTAACTGTTTAGTGGCTTCGGTATTATGCTTTTCTTCCATCGCTGTTTTAGTCATGACGTTTAGCTCCCAGCCTGTTAGCTCGGAAGCCAAACGGATATTTTGTCCGCCCTTGCCAATCGCCATCGATAACTGTTCATCTTCAACCGCCAAGTCCATCTCGTGACGATCTTCATCAACCATGATCGAGGTGATTTCAGCCGGCGCCATCGCATTGATTACAAACTGAGCATCATTCGCATCCCATTGAATAATATCAATACGCTCACCGTTTAACTCATTCGTCACGGCTTGAACACGACCACCTCGCATACCGACACAAGCACCGATAGGGTCAAGACGTGGATCATTAGCGCGCACCGCTATTTTTGCCCGAAAACCAACGTCACGCGCGGCCGCCATAATATCAATTAAATCATCACCAATTTCAGGCACTTCGATCTTAAACAACTCCATCAGCATTTCTTTACAAGCACGCGACATAAACAACTGCGCACCACGAGGACGGAAGGTCACTTCTTTCAAATAAGCACGAACACGATCACCAATACGGAAATTTTCACGTCCAACCAGCTCAGAACGAGGAATCAACGCATCTACGTTATCCCCCATATCTAAAATCACATCACCACGGTCAATACGCTTGACTTGACCGGTCAACACGTCACCTACGCGCGTAGAATATTCTTCAACCACTTTTTTACGCTCGGCTTCGCGCACTTTCTGAATAATAATTTGCTTGGCGGTTTGCGCCCCTATGCGACCAAACTCAATCGATTCGATTTCTTCTTCGATATACATATCGGGATAGGCATTCGGATCTTCATCGACCGCGTCCATCATACGAATATACAAACCGGGTTCACCCTCAATGGCTACATCATCCTCAATCACCAACCAACGACGATACGTGGTGTAATTGCCTGTACGACGATCTATTTCAACACGTGCATCTATTTTATCGTCATTACTTTTAATTGTTGCCATCGCCAAAGCGGTTTCAATCGCCTCAAAAATTACTTCTTCGTCTACGCCTTTTTCATTGGACATTATCTCAACAACGGACAGTACTTCTTTACTCATGATTTATGACCACCTTAGAGTTCTACAACTAAATTTGCTTTATCGATATTAGAAAAGGGAATCTCGTAGCTTTCGCGATCCACCTCTACCACAATGTGCTCTGGATGCAACTCAACCAGCTCACCTTTAAACTTTCTACGCCCTAAAATAGGAGAACGTGCGCGGATATTCACCCGTTTTCCGACATAATCTTCGTAGTGCGCGGGCTTAAACAAAGGACGCTCCATACCTGGCGAGGAAACTTCCAACATATAAGCAGAAGAAATAGGGTCTTCAACATCCATAATGGCGCTCACTTGACGACTCACTTTCGCACAATCATCCACCGTCACCCCAACCTGGGGGCGATCAATGTAAATGCGCAAGGTTGAATCCTTGCCAGCGGCGATATATTCACACCCCCATAACACCATTCCTAACGCTTCTACAGCAGGTGCTACTAAGCCTTCAATTTTTTGCTCTAGCGTCACTTTATTTGCCCCTCGACACGAATATCTTTGAAAAACCAACAAAAAACCCCGTAAAAACGGGGTTCTCTAAAATAGAAAAACGAATGATTTCGCTTTTCCAAACTATATATGAGAAAAAACCCGCATAAGCGGGTTTTTGTCGAATATGGCGGTGGACTAGGGATTCGAACCCCAGGTAGGCTACAAACCTACAACGGTTTTCAAGACCGCCGCCTTAAACCGCTCAGCCAGTCCACCAAAATTTGATGTTGCGTATTATAGTGGTTTGGACCGACTTTGCAAGCCTGTTTTGCATTTTTATTTAAAGAATATTTAAATCTGCTCAATCCCATCCATATAACTACGTAAAACTTCAGGCACGGTAATTGAACCGTCGGCATTCTGGTAGTTTTCCAGCACAGCGACCAGCGTGCGCCCTACCGCCAAACCTGAACCATTTAACGTATGCAGCAATTGTGGCTTGCCCTGCCCACGCTTGAAACGCGCCATCATTCTGCGCGATTGAAAATCTTCAAAGTTAGAGCAAGATGAAATCTCACGGTAGGCATTCTGGCCCGGCAACCAAACCTCTAAATCATAGGTTTTTGCCGATGAAAACCCTATATCGCCACTACACAATGCCATCATTCGATAAGGTAAACCGAGTTTCTGTAAAATATTTGCCGCGTGTTGCGTTAAGGTTTCTAAAGCGGCATACGATTCATCCGGATGAACAAACTGGACCATTTCAACCTTTTCAAACTGATGTTGACGAATCAACCCCTTCACATCCTTGCCATAGGACCCTGCCTCTGAACGAAAACACGGGGTATGAGCCACATACATAAGCGGCAACGCGTCTTCATCTATAATTTCATTGCGCATCAAGTTGGTAATCGGCACTTCAGCCGTTGGGATAAGATACAAGTCGCGGTCACTGGTATCATGCTCGCTGTGTTTTTCAATTTTATACAAATCCGCTGCGAATTTTGGCAGCTGCCCAGTACCACGCAAACTGTCTTGATTAACAATATAAGGGACATAGACTTCTTCATAACCATGCTCAAAGCCGTGGGTATCGAGCATAAACTGTGTCAGCGCGCGCTGCAAGCGTGCCATAGACCCCTTTAACACTGAAAAACGCGCTGAGGTCACTTTCGTGGCCGCCTCATTGTCATACCAGCCTCGCGCCTCGCTTAAAGCCACATGATCCTTAACCTCGAAATCAAACTGGCGCGGTTCACCCCAACGCGCAACCTCCACATTTTCATCTTCAGATGCGCCGATTGGCGTCGTGTCATGTGGTAAGTTAGGTGTGCTGGCCAAAATCATATCCATTTCATGTTGCACTTGATCAAATGCCTGCTTCGCCTGCTCCAACTGCTCACCCAAATCTGCAACCGCATCCAATAATGGCTGCACATCTTCACCTTGTGCTTTAGCCTTACCTATGGCTTTCGCGCTTTGATTACGTTGGGCTTGAAGCTGCTCAGTCTTAACTTGCAAATCTTTGCGCTGTTGCTCAAGCTGGTTAAATGTCTCGGCATCAAAACGAAACCCTCGACGCGCCAACTTCTCTACCACCGCACCCATATCATTTCTTAGTAACTTTGCATCTAACATGTTTTTCTCTATTCTCTTTATTTAACCGGCCTATTTTATAAAGTTCACGCACGATCATCACGCAAATTTATAAAACATCCGAGTTAATTATTTTAGTAAATGGTTAAGCGCCTATTTTAAAGCCCTCGCCGCTAAGCGCCAAAGATTATTTCCACTTAAAGTAAAATCCTGTACTCAGCAGACAGGACCTAGGAGCCTGTCGGACTTGAATGGCAATTCAATCGAAATCAATGCACCTTTTGAATGCTTCTTTTCGACACCCATTAAATTGTAATAAACTTCATCACCCACTTGAGAATGTATAATGAGCTTTCCACCATGGTTTTTTACAATGTCCTGTGCAAGCGTAAGCCCCATACCCATGCCTTGGGTATTCGCTACATTTTCTCCGCGCTGAAATAATTTAGGTTCCAGCGTAGCGCGCGTAAAACCCACACCAAAATCCTTAACTCTAAAACACACCACGCCCGCTTGAATATTAACAGAGAAAAATACCTTGGAACTAGGCGAAGAATATTTGAATGCATTTTGCAAAACCAAACCTATCGCCAATACCAGTGACCCCATATCACCTTCAAACTGAATCGCCTGCCAATTCGGCTGAATGGGTGCTATCCATATTAAACGCTTTGTCTCCTCGGTATCACCCCATTCGTCATGCAAGGCCAACCAAACCTCTTCAAGCGTAAAACACTGGAAAACACCCTTTTGCAAATAGCGTTCCTTGTCAAGACAAACACTGATAAGACGACGCATTTTGTCCAGGACCTGTTGTTGTTTAGCATAAATGGGGGCCAGATGTTTTGAATCTGTCGTTAATTCATCTTGTAAATTTCTTAACCCAATATCCAATATCGCAATCGGTGTCATCAACTCATGCGACAATAAATTCATAAAGGTGCGTCGATAATCCAACTCCTCACTCACGTAATCCATTTTTGCTTTATATTTTACTAAACGCGCCTTTTGATCATAAAAACGATAAACAAGAAGAAAAAACACCAGCACAACCTGTAAAACAAGGGTCAGTGTTAAAACATTTTCGGTAAAAAACGTGGTTGAAAGATAACCGTGTAAATTGGCTAACCTGATAAAAATAGCAACAAATAGCAAACCAAAAACAAGGAGGTACTGCAGGGCAACAGGCTCTTTATTCCGAAGTAAAACAGACAAGATAATAAACAAAATCAGAAACATAGCGATAAAAAACTGTGTTAGCTGCAAAGAAAACTGATAATTTTGCTGAAATACCCCAAATAAAACGATAACAAAAACACCCCACACAACCATAAAGACCGTTCTAAAGATAAACCTATAATGCTTATCGATTTTTATTAGGCTGTTTGTCAAAAAAAACAGACTCAACAAACCCAGTGCATGTGCAAGAACAACCACGGGATCGGCCCAACCTATCGGCAAAAACAAGTTCAACCACCCATGAATAAACATAATGATTAGACTAATCGCACCGACAAATCCAATAAAATAAACAATTGACCATGCGCGCAATACAAACATGGCAGCCAAAGCAAATAGCAAGCTCAATAAAAGCAAGGCCGCAATAAAAGCGGACACGTAAATAACCCTTTGCTCATCACGCTCATACTGCTGTCGACTGACAAGATCAACACTTAGATTCAAGGCATTCTGCGATTGAATTCGCAAAAAAATAACATGGCTCTCATCCAATGACGATGACAAAGGAATAACAGGTAAACGTTGAGGGCCCAATAATGGATGTGACGGCCTCTGATCACCCAGTGACCAATGCGTCCAAGCCTCCGTTTTCTTGGAGCTCGGTGTAAATACATCTAAATAATCATGGTAGGGCTGATTAACTTTAAGCACCCAGTCTTCGGCATCAATTTGACCAAACATACAGGCTTGGGTTGCTAAGGGTAAATCGAATTTTAACCAAACCGCTGCGTCTGAAAACCCTAAGGCTAAACCGCCTGTTAGCTTCGTAAATACACGATTTTTGACCTGATCTACAGTTAAACTCGCCGTTGGATCAATAAAATAACGGGTGTTTTGTGTTAAAATTTTCTGGTGCTGACAGTTATCTACGCTGGCGATGGCTACCTGAGCATGCAGCGCGCACACAAGGCTCACAATCAACCCAATAAAAATGCATCTAACAGCGACTTTTAGATCAAAAACAGAGTAATTAAAAAACAACATCATATGAACTCCAAAGCACCTACTCGACCCGCACAACTTCAGATTCTTCTGGTTGAAGATGAAACGCTACTTGCGGAACAGCTTAGCCATTTTTTAACCAAACGTGGGTTTTTAGTGTCCATAACGCGGTGTATTAATGAAACACGAGACCGGCTAAAAACCCAATCATTTGACCTACTTCTGCTTGATCGTCTGCTTCCCGATGGTGATAGTTTAGCCAGCCTAGATGAATTCAAACAATTTCACCCGGGTGTCATTATTATTTTAAGCGCCTTAGGACTCAGACAAAACCGCATTGAGGGCTACCATGCCGGTGCGGATATTTACCTGAGCAAACCTGTCGACCTTGATGAACTTTTAGCTATTTTAGACAGCGTTAGTCAAAGAATAACACAAACCGATATCGCACACAGATACTGGACCATACACCATCATGAACTACGCTCCCCACAAGGTGTACATATACCACTTTCCAGCAGAGAAGCTTTAATTATTCAACAACTGATTGACAATGCACCCAACCCGGTCAAAAAAGCACACATCGTGGAGTCCATCGGCGCCGACTATAACACCTATGATACGCGCTCGCTCGACACCACACTTTACCGCATTCGCAATAAAATTAAACAGGCAACATCTGAATCCGTTCCCATTTTAACCTATCATGGGGTGGGCTATGGCTGGAAAGAATCATAGCATTTTTTGAGTTTAAAAAAAGCAAGGCTTACATGTTTAGACACATCACAACAAACCCATTTAAGCACCCCAGATGCTAAAAAAAACCGGGATGACTATTATCATCTGGCTATTCAATGTCACTGCCTTCGCTAACCAACACATTGTGCTAGATTTAAATCCAGAAGAGCGCGCGTTTATCGTGCAAAACCCTATTATTTCAATGTGTGTTGACCCAGACTGGAAACCCTTTGAATACCTTGATCAAGCAGGTCAACACCAAGGCATTGGGGCGGACTTAATTCGCTTAGTTGCCCAGCGCGTTGGCTTACAGCTGCAACCGATGCAGCTAACAAGTTGGCCAGAAAGTGTGGCCGCGTCCAAGGCTAACGCGTGTCAAGTTCTCAGCTTCATCAACCAAACGCCAGCTCGAGATAACTGGCTCATCTTTACGGATCCATTACTCCATGATCCAAATGTCATTATTACCCGCCAAGATCAACTCTTTATTCCCAGCCTCAGCACGTTACGCAATAAAACGCTTGTCTTACCCAGAGGCACCTCTATCGAAGAGCGCATTAGGCGTGATTTTCCGCATATCGCGATTGCACTGGTAGACACTGAGCAACAAAGTTTTGCCATGGTCAATGATGGTCGCGCCGACCTTACACTTCGCTCACTCTCCGTAGCGGCGTATACTATTCGCAAATACGGGTATTTCAACTTAAAAGTATCAGGCCAAGTACCCGAATACACCAACCAACTTCGAATCGGCGTTACGAAAGACAATCCGATACTGCGCGATATTTTAAATAAAGGCATCGCGACAATAACGGACCAAGAACGTGCGTTTATTACCAACCAACATATTCATATTCATGTTGAAACAGCACGTGATTATCGAATGACCTGGAAAGTTATTATTGCAAGCCTAATCATTTTACTGATCTCTTTATTCTGGATTTACTGGCTTATCAAACTAAATCGTAAATTAATCAAAATAGCGATGAAGGACCCTTTAACCGGTTTACTAAACCAAGAAGGCATTCAACGCCAAATAGATCAAGAAATTGAACGCACTCAGTACACCCGGGAAACCTTTGGCATTATCTTAATAGAGGTTGCCGATATCGATAAAAAAAATTTACTCGCTATAAAAAACATCCTAATCAACTACACGCAAAAAATTGATTTTGTGGCTAGATGGAGTACGGAAGAATTCATGATTCTCTGCCCATGTATTAACGCACCAAAACTAAAAGATCAGGCCGATATGCTTTACTGCGAAATCAAAAACATCAATCTCGCCGATACATTTTCGTTTTATATGGGGGCGACATGCTATAACAACCAAGAGTCACAAGAAACATTAATAAGCAGAGCGCAACAAGCCGTTTATCTATCGAATGAATCGGCGGCTACAGGCCCCTCTTTTATCCCATAATTGATAGGTTGTCTAAAAAAAATCTACTCAACCAAAAGCTGTTTGCCAAGCCATAGTCCGAGCCCGACGGCGGCGATACAGGCGAGCACGCTGGCGAGGATATTGGCGAGGGCCTTGCCTATTTCACCCGTTTGGATGTATTGCAGGCTTTCAAATGAGAAGGTTGAAAAGGTGGTGAACGAGCCTAAAAAGCCGACAATCAGCAGTGCGCGCCATTCAGCGGATACCGCAAACTTGTTGATCAATAAAATAGTCAGCAAGCCGATTAGAAACGAGCCAATCACATTCACCGCGAGCGTGCCCCATGCAAAATCCCGCCCTAACCAGAGATAGGTTTGATGCGATAAGGCAAATCGCGCCACCGCGCCCAACGCACCGCCAACCGCAATCGCCAACCAAAACATCATGATGGTCGCCTTTTGTGCGTTGCGGTTTGATTTAAGGCTTTTAAATGAGCCATTTTAGCGGCTATTTTTATTTCCAACCCCCGCTCTACCGGCTGATAATAGTCACGCTCAACCATGTTATCAGGAAAGTAACATTCGCCCGCCGCAAAGGCGTCGGGTTCGTCATGCGCATAGCGATAGCCTTTGCCATAATCCATCCCCTGCATAAGCTTGGTTGGCGCGTTACGCAGATGCAGCGGCACCTCATCAGAGCCATGGTGCTTAATGTCTTTCAGTACCGCTTTATAGGCCATATATACGGCATTCGATTTAGGCGCAACGGCTAAGTACACCGCCGCTTGTGCCAAGGCTAAATCGCCTTCGGGCGAGCCTAAACGCTCATACGCCTGCGCCGCATTCACCGCAACATCTAATGCGCGCGGGTCGGCATTGGCAATTTCTTCAGACGCCATCCGAATCAAACGACGGGCTAAATACTTAGGGTCGACCCCACCATCAAGCATCCGCACCAACCAATAGAGCGCGGCATTCGGGTCTGAGCCACGCACCGATTTATGCAGGGCCGAAATTTGATCATAAAAAGCCTCGCCACCCTTATCAAAGCGGCGAAAACCCGCTTGTACAATTTCACGACAATCCTGTAGCTTCACAACCAGGCCTGGTGGTAAATCGCCCGATTCAGCGGGTTGCGCAAAGTCGGCTAACTGTTCAATAAAATTAATTAACCGCCGCGCATCGCCATCTGCCGCTTGCACCAAGAGATCTTGCGCATCGTCCGCCAAATTAACTGGCATGCCTAAATCTTTCGACAACAAATCCAACGCGCGCGCCAATACTAACTTCAGCTCACCCCAATCCAAAGACTTCAACACATACACCCTTGCGCGCGATAACAAGGCATTATTTAATTCAAACGAGGGATTTTCAGTGGTGGCGCCGATAAACACAAAAGTGCCGTCTTCGACATAGGGTAGAAACGCATCTTGCTGGGATTTATTGAAGCGATGCACCTCATCGACAAACAACAAAGTGCCTTGATTAAATTGTTCACGCTGCGCTTTGGCTTGCTCGACCGCCTTGCGCACTTCTTTGACCCCATCAAGCACGGCTGACAGATTAATAAACTGTAAATCAGATTGATGAGCAATCAAGCGCGCCAAGGTGGTTTTACCGGTGCCCGGTGGTCCCCAAAAGATCATCGAATGCAGATGTTTGGAGGCAAACACTTTGGATAGCGCACGGTTTGCGCCCAGCAAGTGGGTTTGACCTACATAGTCAGCTAGGTTTTGCGGTCTTAAACGGTCAGATAAGGGTTGATAAGCCATCGCAATACACTAGATCTCACCAAACAAATCGGCGTTTTGCGGCACAGAAAAACGGAAGGCGCTTGGCGAAATCGGTTGATTAAGCTGAATATTTTCAAACCGCACCTTGGTAACATTATCCGCACTCTGATACATCCACACCTGCTGCATCACCCCGTCTTTTAAACCAATTTCAATGCTTTGAAAAAACGTATTGCCTCGTGGACGTAAGTTGTACCAAGTTAAACCCGCTCGATTACCTGCTGAAATAATACGATAAGCCTGCTCAATCGGTTCTTCAAACAATAACCAAGCTAAGGGAATATCATTTTGAATTTCCGCCACCGGGCGCACCGACACCTGGTTCAACTCCACATCATGCACCCATAAGCGTATCCCATCGACAATGATATGCTGCTCTTCAGGTTTTTGGTAGTTCCAGCGCATCAGGCCGGGGCGCATTAAATCAAACGTACCCGATGAAACTTCTTTACGAAAGAAATATTCCTCTTCTCGCTCCTGCACAAAATCGGCGCTAAATGTTTTTAATTGATCCACTGCTTGCTGCAAAGGATGCACCTGCCCCACTACCAGGCCTGGTAGTAAAAACCCAATCAACCCCAACGCATAAAATAATTTTCTCATATCCCTTCCTTTAATCAGATTTTGGCACTAAGACTTCACGATTGCCATTGGCTTGCATCGTCGATACCACGCCTGCTGACTCCATCGCTTCAACAATTCGCGCCGCGCGGTTATAACCAATTTTAAACCGTCGCTGTACCGATGAAATCGATACCCGACCACTTTGCACTACAAATTCGACCGCTTCATCATAAATTACATCTTGCTCGGCATCGGCTGGATCACCCGCTGCGCCGCCTTCTGACATCACCGAGTCGGGATCGCGGGTAATCGCTTCAAGATACTGTGGTGCGCCCTGCTGCTTAATAAAGTCCACCACGCGATGCACCTCATCGTCCGACACAAAGGCGCCGTGCACGCGAATCGGCGAACCACTACCTGGGGGCAAATACAACATATCTCCCATGCCTAATAACTGCTCCGCCCCCATCTGGTCGAGTACGGTGCGCGAGTCAATTTTTGAGGACACTTGGAACGAAATACGGGTTGGAATATTGGCTTTTATCAAACCCGTAATCACGTTAACTGACGGACGTTGGGTGGCCAGAATTAAATGAATCCCTGAAGCACGCGCCTTTTGCGCCAAACGCGCAATCAGCTCTTCGACCTTTTTACCGACCACCATAATCATGTCTGCAAATTCATCAATCACCACCACAATATAGGGCAGTGGCACAAGCGTGGGCGGCGCATCTGACATTTCAAAACTCAGGGTTTTGGCTTGTTCATACAAGGGATCCGGAATTGGCTCGCCCTTATCAATCGCCGCCTGCACCTTTTCATTAAAGCCGGCAATATTTCTAACGCCCATTTTCGCCATTAACATATAACGACGGTCCATTTCAAATACACACCAACGCAACGCGTTCGCTGCATCCGACATATCGGTCACCACCGGGGTTAATAAATGTGGAATATCCTCATAAATTGAGAGTTCCAACATTTTAGGGTCCACCATGATCAAGCGCACATCCTTAGCCGTGCTTTTATACAGCATACTCAAAATCATGCTGTTTACCCCAACCGACTTCCCTGAACCCGTGGTACCCGCTACCAGCACATGCGGCATTTTGGCTAGATTTGCCACCACGGGCTTGCCCGAAATATCCTTACCTAAACCCAAAGTCAAAGGCGCACTGCTGTTCTGAAAGGCCTCTGAAGACAAAATATCGCTAAAGCCAACAATCTCACGTTTAGCATTCGGAATTTCAATTCCCACACAGGATTTACCTGGAATCACATCCACCACACGCACCGCCTGTACCGCCAGCGCGCGCGCTAAATCTTTTGATAAGTTCGATATTTGGCTCACCTTCACACCGGGGGCGGGCATCAGCTCAAAGCTGGTTACCACGGGCCCAGGCAAAACCGCCTCAACCGTTACTGTCACACCGAACTCCTGCAAGCGTGTTTCAAGTAACAAAGACATGGATTGCAATTCTTCTTCCGAATAAGCATCGTCATACACCGGTGCGGGATCTAATAAAGACAAACAGGGTAACTCCGGCTCTTTGACTTGATAGTTCGCTGAATCCGCGCGGTATTTAGGCTCAACCGCCACCGCACCCTGTTGCGCCAAGCTCGGCGCTGACTGAACACTATCAGGTGTCATATCGGGGGGCGGCGGAACTTCCGAGCTAGAGGGCGCCGCCACTGGGCGCGTATCTTGATTGTCAAACGCATGAACAGCACTAGGCGCCGTATAAAAAGATGTTTGCGCCGGCGGCACGTCTTCGGCGCGCAAAACCGGTTGCGGTTGTGCTTGCGGTTGTGCTTGCGGTTGTGCTTGCGGTTGTGCTTGCGGTTGTGCTTGCGGTTGTGCTTGCGGTTGCGGTTGCGTCACAGGTTCTTCCTGCGCTGGATTCACGAAGCTAGGTTCTGGCGTGTTTAGCATAGCCTCGGTGGGCGAGTGCAGGTCATTATTATGCGCCTTAGGCGAAACCGGTGGCATCGGCTGATTTAACACCTCCGCACGCTGGGCATCGAGCACCTGCTTGCGTTTAAGCTTTTGTGCTTTGACTTTTAGGCCTTGTTCTCGCGTTTGCTTAATCCATTGCATCAACCTTGTTTTTAGGTTCAGATCCGCCCATGCGTTTGCCAGTGTATTGCCTCGCCATTTATCTATAGGCAAACGCGCCAGAATCGCTTCTATCACCCACCAAACGCCTCGCCCTGTTGCCTCTGTAATCGCTAACCAAGATTGACCGATTAACATACTCACGCCGACAGCAAATAACACTAACAGCACCAGCGTCGTCGCCAGTAAATCAAAGGCACCGATCAACAACACACTCAGTTCGTAACCCAGCACACCACCTGAAAAATAAGGCAAAGTCACCAACCAATTCTCAGGCGCCAAAAATAAACTTGCCATCGCTGAACCCGATAAGACAATCAAGACTAAACCGCTTAAACTAAGCAGGAGTCGTCCCCAGTCAAAATCAGGCGTGGCGCGAATTTTTAACGTAACCCAGCCCGCCATTAAAATGCCAAATGGCCAAGCAAAACCAAATACACCAAACAGGTAAAGAATAAACGAGGACAACCATGCCCCTGTCGCGCCACCATAGTTGAAATAGTTATCGACCGCACCCACGCGCTGGAACCCTGGATCATCAGGGTGATAGCTAAATAACACGACAAACAAAAAAATAGCTAAACTGATACAGCTTAGCAACACCACATCTTTCAATAGCCAATTCCAACGCGCCCATTTTGGGCGCCCCTGCTGTTCGAAATCTTGATTGTCATTAGAATTAAATAAAGCCAAAATACATCCTAAATTGTGCAAAATTATGCGAGTTACCCATGCTAACTCGCGGTGAGCCTAAAAAACTGCTAGAATTTTAACACAATTGACGCTTTAAACAGCGGCTAGCAACGCAACAACCTACAATAATTATCATTATAAAAAGGAATACCCATGACGGATAAACATTGCAAACTATTGATTCTAGGCTCAGGTCCAGCGGGTTATACGGCAGCGGTTTACGCGGCTCGTGCGAATCTTAATCCCGTCATCATTACCGGTATGCAACAAGGCGGACAACTCACCACCACCACGGAGGTCGATAATTGGCCTGGCGATGTGGAAGGTTTAACCGGTCCGGATTTAATGGTGCGGATGCAACAGCATGCCGAGCGTTTTGGTACGGAGATTATTTTTGACCATATCAACCAGGCCGATCTTCAACAACGCCCCTTCGTACTAAAAGGTGACAGCGGCACTTATACGTGTGATGCTTTAATTATTGCAACCGGTGCCTCGGCGAAGTATTTAGGTCTTGAATCGGAAGAAGCCTTCAAAGGCAAAGGCGTTTCTGCTTGTGCCACCTGTGATGGCTTTTTCTACCGCAACCAAAAAGTCGCGGTAATTGGTGGCGGCAATACCGCTGTTGAAGAAGCGCTGTATTTATCCAACATCGCCGCCGAAGTTACAGTGGTGCATCGTCGCGACACGTTTAGAAGCGAAAAAATCCTGTCTGACAAGCTACTCGCCAAAGCCAAAGAAGGCAATGTAAAACTCGAGCTTAACAGCGCGCTTGACGAAGTATTGGGTGACAAAACCGGCGTGACCGGCATACGTATCAAAAACGTTGAAACGGGCGAAACCAAAGACATCGACTTAATGGGCGTATTTATCGCGATTGGTCATACCCCTAACACGGGACTATTTGAAGGTCAGCTTGAAATGGTCAATGGCTATATTAAAGTACAAAGCGGTTTACAGGGCAATGCGACCGCCACGAGTGTGGAAGGCGTATTTGCTGCGGGCGATGTAATGGACCAGGTCTATAAACAAGCCATCACCTCTTCAGGCGCAGGCTGCATGGCCGCACTCGATGCCGAGCGCTATTTTGAAGAAAAGGGAATCGCGTAACCTCGCCGCCTATCGGCGCAGGCTTGTTGAAACGAATCGATGAACAAACTCAAACGACAACAGATTTTTGACCGATTGGCGGTAGCCATTCCTGAGCCGGTGACTGAACTCCATTACAGCTCACCTTTTGAGCTGCTGATCGCGGTGATTTTATCGGCGCAGGCGACGGATAAAGGCGTGAATATCGCCACCGCCAAGCTGTTTCCCATCGCCAATACGCCTGAAGCTATCTACGCATTAGGTGTGGACGGCCTCAAACACTATATTAAAACGATTGGGCTGTTTAACACCAAAGCCGAAAATATTATTAAAGCCTGCAAAATGCTGGTTGAATTGCACGCTAGCGAAGTGCCTCAAACCCGTGAGGCACTTGAAGCCCTGCCCGGTGTTGGGCGTAAAACCGCCAATGTGGTGCTCAATACCGCGTTTGGACAGATAGCAGTGGCGGTCGATACCCATATTTTCCGGGTATCGAATCGCACCAAGATTGCGCCCGGCAAAGATGTACTAGAAGTTGAGAAAAAACTGTTAAAATTCACCCCCAAAGAACACTTGATGGACGCCCATCACCTTCTTATTCTGCATGGTCGCTATACGTGCATGGCGCGAAAACCACGCTGTGGTAGCTGTGTTATTTTTGATTTATGCGAATTTAAAGACAAAGAAAAATACGCTGAATAAGCGCATTTTACAACCAGGCCTGGTTATGAAATAGCCTTATTTGTCACAAAAAGGTCATCTTTATTATGTACACTTCTGAACGCGACAAATTGCGCCAACACTATGCCGATATTTGGCAGAAGGCGCGACTCAATCAACCACTGGATGCGCTTGAACAGCAAATTGCGATTGTGATTGAGCAGCACCCGGAATACCATCAAATGTTGGCTAACCGCCAGCATATTAAAAATGAATACCTCCCTGAAATGGGTGAAACCAATCCATTTTTACATATGGGGATGCATTTAGGTATCCGCGAACAGGTCGCAACAGACCGCCCCGCTGGCATTGCGCATGTCCATAGAGTGTTAACACTCCAGTTTGGCAGCCAACTGGACGCCGAACATCTGATGATGGATTGCTTAGCAGAAGCACTCTGGAACAGTCAAAAAAACCAACAAGCACCTGACGAGATCGCCTATCATGCTTGCTTACAAAAACTGATTAAAGGATAACACTCATGCTCTTCAACCCTGTTAAACGCGCACTGCGCAATGGTATTTTTCTAAGTATCGCTGTGGGGATTATTGTTGGCTGGCAAGGCGAATCCATCTGGAATGCATTGACCAGCGCGCTATTCACCTTTGCCATTATCACCCCCGCTTTTTGGCTTTCTTATAAATGGGCGAATAAACTCGCCGCTAAGCACCGCGACAAGGACACCACTCACTAAAATTGGTTTTGCAATTGAGGGGCTTATCGACTTAGAATAGAAACCATTATGTTAGTTACTGATCGGAGTGATGCTTATGATGCCGCGCCAAGATCCACGCCCTGTTAACCTCAGTCTTCGGCATTTTCGCTTTCCACCGAATGCGATTTTGTCGATTAGCCATCGTGTAACAGGCGTTTTACTGGTTGCTACCCTGCTGGGTTGGTTAGTCTGGTTAAACCTTGTAATGTTCGAACCCAGCCGCCTTCCTAGCCACCAGGCCTGGTTGTTGAGCGGTGCTGGCAAAGTCTTTTTATCCCTATTTTGGTTGGCTTTAGCCTTTCACTGGTTGGCTGGCCTACGCCATCTCTTGATTGAATTCTGCCTAAACAAACGCCTAACCGCCTTTATCCGCAGTGAATCCGCCGTCTGGCTGCTACTCGGTCTATGGTTCACGCTCAGCCTGTTTGCGCTGCTAAGGATTTGGTAATGCGCTTAACAGGAAAACGTGCTTTTGTTTGGCAACAAGTCTCCGCCGCTTATCTGGCGCTCTATACACCCTATTTAGTTTGGCTAAGCCTCACCCAATCCATTGGCTCGCTAGCCGATTTATTTTCGCCCTCGCTATTAGTGCCCAGCCTGATTGCACTGATTTTGCTGCTTATTCATGCCTGGGTGGGGTTGCGTGATGTGATGATCGACTACTTACCACGCCCTCACCTGAGCGGATTGCTGCGCGGCCTGCTCGTTCTGCTTATATTGATTGGCTTGAATTTAGCCTGGCTTCTAACCCAAGGATTAACACTATGAAACAGGCGCAGTTTGATGCCGTGATTATCGGTGCAGGCGGTGCGGGTTTGCGCGCCGCACTGCAGTTAGCGCAATCCAATGTCAAGGTGGCGGTGGTGTCCAAGGTGTTTCCTACGCGCTCCCATACCGTCGCCGCCCAGGGTGGCATTAATGCCGCACTGGGTAATGTCTCAGAAGACAACTGGCATTGGCATATGTTTGACACCATCAAAGGCAGTGACTATTTAGGCGACCAAGACGCGATTGAGTTTATGTGCCGCGAAGCGGTCGAGATTGTGCGCGAATTGGAGCACTTTGGTGTCCCCTTTTCACGGTTAGATTCAGGAAAAATCTACCAACGCCCGTTTGGTGGTCAAAGCCAACACTTTGGCGAAAGCCAAGCAACACGCACCTGCGCCGCCGCTGATCGCACGGGTCACGCGATACTCCACAGCCTCTACCAACAAAACCTACAAGTCGGCACCCATTTTTTCAATGAACACCTCGCCCTAGACCTCATTAAAGACGAACAACACCAGATCGCGGCCATAATGAGCCTCGATATTCAAACCGGTGAATACCACCTGTTACGCGCCAACCAATTTTTAATCGCCACCGGTGGCGCGGGGCAATTATTTCGCACCAACACCAATGCGATGATTAACACCGGTGATGGGCTTGGCATGGTTTTACGCGCCGGCTTGCCGTTAATGGATATGGAGTTTTGGCAGTTCCACCCGACGGGTGTGGCAGGCAAGGGCATGTTGATTTCCGAAGGCGCGCGCGGTGAGGGCGGTGTGTTGCGTAATGCGCAAGGCGAAGCCTTTATGCAACGCTATGCGCCAAAAGTGAAAGACTTGGCTTCACGCGATGTCGTATCGCGTGCGATTGCGATTGAAATTCAACAAGGCCGTGGTTGCGGCGAACACAAGGATTATATTGAACTCGATTTAACCCACCTAGACCCAGAGATGATTAAAACACGGCTGCCCGGCATCCGCGACATCAGCCTGACCTTTACCGGTCAAGACCCGATTAATAGCCCGATTCCCATTCATCCAAGCTGTCACTATATGATGGGCGGCATCCCGACCAACCTGCACGGCCAAGTGCTCACTAAGCAGGATGGACAGATGCATGCGCTGCCCAACCTCTATGCCATCGGCGAAGCAGCCTGTGTATCGGTTCATGGTGCAAACCGTTTAGGCGGTAACTCCTTATTAGATATCGTAGTTTTTGGGCGCGAAGCCGCCCGCCATATGCAACAACAAACCCAGTTAGGCTCTGCATCCGACCTACCACTACAAATGCAACAGGTTGAGCAACGCATCCATAAATGGCAACGAGCGTTATCAAATAACGCGTCACCAAATAACACGCCTCTTAGCGCAAACATCAACGATAACGCCGATTCAATCTATCTGATTAAACAAGACCTGCAACGCATCATGGAGCAACACTGTGGCGTGTTCCGCGATGCCCCCAACTTGGCCGCAGGGCTACCGAAATTGGATGCACTGGCAGAACGCTTGAATAAAGTAGGCTTAGAAGACAGCGCACAGGTATTCAACCTAGAGCGTGTTCAAGCCTTTGAACTAGAAAACCTGCTTGCATTGGGCTATGCCACCCTGCATAGTGCGCTGTCACGCCAAGAAAGCCGAGGCGCACACAGTCGGGTTGATTTTCCAGAACGTGATGACCAGGCCTGGTTGAAACATACCTTGTATTTTAGCGAAAATCACCGAATAGATGACAAACCAGTTAACCTCAGCCCCTTAACGGTTGACGGATTTAAACCTAAACCACGTGTTTATTAGGAGATAGCGAATATGGAATTTATTATTTATCGCTTTAACCCTGAAACCGACAAAGCACCCTACAACCAAACTTATCAGCTCGATAAAACGCAAATCAAGCCTGGCATGATGTTGCTCGATGCATTAAAACACCTAAAGCAACAAGACCCGAGCCTTAGCTTCCGTAGCTCCTGCCAAGAAGGCGTGTGCGGTTCGGATGGCGTTAACGCCAATGGTCAAAACAAACTCGCCTGTATTACGCCGCTAAGCGAGCTAGGCAATAAGATTAGCTTACGCCCTTTACCGGGTTTGCCAGTGATTCGTGATCTTGTGGTAGATATGACGCAATTTTACGAACATTACGAGCGCGTAGCGCCTTATTTACAAGCGGATGAATTCAATGCGGACGTTGAGCATTTACAAACGCCGATGGAACGCGCCAAGCTCGATGGACATTATGAATGCATTCTATGCGGCTGTTGCACCACTAGCTGCCCGTCTTTTTGGTGGAATCCTGATAAGTTTGCCGGCCCTGCCGCCCTACTTGCGGCACACCGATTTGTGGTTGATAGCCGCGATATTCAACCCAAGCAACGACTCAAGCAGCTCGATGATGCCTATACCACTTTCCGCTGCCGCAACATTCAAAACTGCACCGCCAGCTGCCCAAAAGGACTCGACCCCAGCGCGGCGATTTCTGATTTAAAACATCGAATAATCAATGATGACTAACAGATATACTGAGTGCAATCGAAAGTGCTGTCTACATTATTACAGCTCCCATTCCTGCGTCATCCCTGCCTACGCCGTCACCCTGCGACTTCGCGCAGGGTGACAGGGCAGTGAAATATCTGGGTTAAAGATGACACTCACTTGCGAATCGTCACATAACTCACTACAATTGCCCTATTATCTACGAGGGTAACCGCATGAAAACCGCGTCATTTCAACCCAAATCCCAGTCAAGCAAAGCCGAAACCCAAGTGCACGACACGCCATGGAAAAATGCGTTAGATCGCTATTTCAAAGAAGGCATGCAACTGTTGTTTCCAACCGTCTACGATGCCATCAACTGGCAACAAGCGCCGGAGTTTTTAGACAAGGAACTGCAAAAAACCCTCGCCAAAGGTGAAAGACCAAAAACCGAAGCTGACAAACTGGTTAAAGTCCAACTCAACACCGGTGAAGAGAAATGGTTGCTGATTCATATTGAAGTCCAAGGCTCACCGCAAAAAGACTTTGCCGAACGAATGTTCCGCTACAACAGCCGCATCCGCGATCGATACAAAAAAGACGTGATCAGCTTAGCGGTACTCAGTGACACCAACCAACGTTTTCGACAGGATACCTATCGCTACAACGAACTGGGTTTTAAAATGACCATGCACTTTCCAATCTGCAAACTGCTGGATTTTATCCCAAGGCGCGAAGAACTATTGGTGAGTGACAATGTGTTCGGCCTCATTGTGTTGGCGCAATTGGACGCCAAACAAATCAAAGACCCGCACCAGCGGATGAATGCCAAACTCAACCTAATCCGTGAGTTATTCAGGCGCGGATTAAACAAAGAGGACGTGATCCACCTGTTCAATCTAA
>NZ_JYNN01000011.1 GCF_000934765.1 Thiomicrospira microaerophila
TGCCATCTAGGTCAGTGGTGCCGCTGACTTCGATCGTGACGTTGCCTTTGGCTATGTAGTCGCCGGTGATCTCTAGTTTTCCTTGGGTGTTGATGTCAGTCGCTTTGGCAACTTCAATCGTGCCCGTTAGGGTGACATTGTCCTTGGCATCCACTTTAAGTAAACCGTTTAGTGTTGTGTCTCCGCTTAGGTGGAGCGTGTTTTGGGTGGTGATGTTTGTGGCTTCACCGACCTCTAGTTTGTCACTGATGTTAACCGCGCCTGTTGCGTCAATGGTGAGTGCTTGGCCTATGTCGGTTTTGCCACTTAGTGTGATGCTGTCTTGACCGGTAATGATGGCTTCACCTGTCACGCTTAGGCTGTTTTCTAGGTTAATAGCGCCCGTTCCTTCTAAGGTTAGGTTGCCTGTGATGTCTAGCTTGCCCTCTAGGTCAGTCGTGCCGGTGACATTTAGGGTTGTGTTGCCGGTGATAGTTGAGCTGTGGAGTTTGATATCACCCTCTTGGGTGATATAAGCACCATTGGCTTTGATATCCAAACTCAGGTCAGTAACTTGGGTTTCAATCAGGTTTTCAGTGTTACCGAATCCGTTTGCATCAACCACTAGATGCTTAGCGAAGATATTTACTGTATCAACAGGGGTTTGAGTATCAAGCACGTCACCCGTTGCAGTTAGGGTTACGTTGGCTAGATGAGTCAACTCATTTTGCGTTGATCTTGTATCGATTAGACCTAGATTAATACCTGCATTTGTACCTGTTGTGGTGATTTGGATTTCACCTGCTGCGGAGGCGATATTACTCATTGCCGCTGAGTTTTGTGTATCTGTGTTTGCCAAGGTATTTACACGCTCAATGCTGATCGCTGAGACAGCACCAATCGTCAGGGTACCTTGGTTTGTAATGGCCAAGCCTTGGTTACCTGTGTTGGCAGCAAGGGTGGTAAGGGCTGTTGAGATCGCTGAAGAATTCGCCTGCATACCTAAGGTTAGGGTCAGCGACAAGTCGCCGGCAGTGATATTGGTGACCGCTGAGTCGTTATTTGAAATCTCATCCGCAGTTAAAGTTACCGAACTGGCTTTAATCGACGATAAGTCAATCACCGTTCCGGCTTGTAAGCGCATAGCCGCATTTATGGCTTCTACTTCCGTAGACGCCGCCATGGTAATGGCATTTTTAGCGATTAAATCAATCGTTTTTTCATTCGCTGTACTGATATTGGCGTTGATTTCAATGTCTGCCGCACTGTCGATGGTCAAGTGACCGCCGATGGTTAGTGCGCCATTCAGTTCAATATTACCTGAGTTGATGGTTTGCAATAGCGTGTTAGCGCCAACATCTAGACCGGCTGTTCCAGCGGTTCCTGCGTTCACTGTTAACTGACCGTCTGTTACACTTAGTACCAAAGCACCTGTCGTCACGATGTCTTCTTGTGTCGCATCTTCAGTGGTGTTCAACGTAACACCATTAAAATCAACAGACTTAAAGCTCATCGCATTTAACGCGGTTACATTGACAGCACCCATTTGCGCGATAAACACGCCGGCTGTTCCTGCTTTCACGGCGATGTTATCGACTTGAGTTTCGATTGCGTTGCCGGTTGCACCGAAGCCGCCTGCTGCATCTTTTACTTCAACACGTAGGTTGGTGGCTTTGACATTCATCGCATCGGCATTGTTATCAGTGATGCTTTCGGCGATTAGGCTTACATTACCACCGTTTGCCTCTAGGCTGGCTAGCTTGAGTTCTCCGCTAGCGCTGTAACGAATATGGCTGGCTTGAGTTTGCGCTGTTGCACTCATCACAATCGATGAGGCATCCACTGTCACATCGCCCTCTGTGGTTTTTACCAAGGCGTTTTGTGTGAGCTGGCCTTTACTGATTAGGCTGATATGACCGCCGGTGACATCAAGATTGCCGTTTAGCGTCATGCCGCCAACGATTGTTTCAATACGCACGTTGTCTTTTGCAACCAGGCCTGGTTGTGAATCCTTTCCTGCTTTAACTTCTAAATCGCCTGCGTTAACCGTAAGTACCAGTACACCGGCTGAATCTAAGTCTTCCTGTGTTTTTGCAATATTTGTTAAGCTGACATCTAATGCGCTTGCATCAACGCGTTTTACACTCACCGTTACACTATCTACCGTTAAGCCATTGGCTTCGGTGATGAATAGGCCGGCTGTGCCAGCATGTGCTGATAAGCTGTTGACGTTGGTGTTGAATACATTGTCCGATGAACCAATCGATGTACCGGCTGAGATTAATAGACCATCGGCCATCACTGAGTTGGTTGCACCTAAGTCATTAATCGTTGTACCTGCCAGTATGGCCACATTACCTTCATCACCCGCATTAATCAGGTTAATGGTTATCGCACCGTCTTGGGCTTCTAAACGGATGTCGCCATTAGCTGAGTTCAGCGTGGTGTCTGCTGCCATGGTGATGGAACCTTGCGCGGTTAAATCCATGGTTGTTGCTGTGGTGGTGATATTGGCGTTGATTTTAATCTCTGCCGCACTGTCGATGGTCAAGTGACCGCCGATGGTTAGGGCGCCTTTAAGGTCGATATAGCCCGAACCAGTAGTTTGCAATAAGGTATTGCCAGAAGATTGAATACCGAAGGCTTCATTATCGCCTGCATTCACAGTCAATATTCCGCTCGCTACACTCAAGACCAACGCACCTGTCGTCACGATGTCTTCTTGCGCCGCATCATCAATGGTGCTCAAAGCAACACCATCAACATCAACAGACTTAAAGCTCATCGCATTTAACGCGGTTACATTGACAGCACCCATTTGCGCGACAAACACGCCGGCTGTTCCTGCATCAACACTTAGATTAGTGACTTGGGTTTCCATGGCGTTGCCGGTTACGCCGAAGCCGCCAGCTTCACCTGTTACATCAACACGTAGGTGGGTGGCTTTGACATTCATCGCATCGGCATTGTTATCGGTGATGTTTGCGGCGATTAAGCTTACATTACCACCGTTTGCCTCTAGGCTGGCTAGCTTGAGTTCTCCGCTAGCGCTGTAACGAATATGGCTGGCTTGAGTTTGCGCTGTTGCACTCATTTCAATCGATGAGGCATCCACTGTCACATCGCCCGTGGAGGTTTTTACCAAGGCATTTTGTGTGAGCTTGCCTTTACTGATTAGACTGATATGACCGCCGGTGACATCGAGGTTGCCCTTTAGCGTCATGTCGCCAACGATTGTTTCAATACGCACGTTGTCTTTTGCAACCAGACCTGGTTGTGAATCCTCACCTGCTTTAACTTCTAAATTGCCTGCAGTTAGTGTTAATACCAGTACACCGTCTGAGTTTAGATCCTCTTGAATATCGGCTGCAAAATCTTCATCAACCTCACCATCAGTGCCTATGCGGTTAGCTTCAACCGTTACGCTATCTACCGTTAAGCCATTGGCTTCGGTGATGAATAGGCCGGCTGTGCCAGTATGTGCTGATAAGCTGTTGACGTTGGTGTTGAATACATTGCCCGATGAACCGATTGCTGTGCCCGCTTCTAGTAGCAGACCTGCAGCGGTTATTAGTGCACCATTGTTGTCGTTATCTTGAATAGCTGTACCTGCTATTAACGCAATATTGGCTGTGCCTGCGTTAATCACTTGCGTTGTGATCGCACCGGTTTTCGCTTCTAGGCGAATGTCGCCATTAGCTGTGTTCAGCGTGGTGACTGCTGCCATGACGATTGAACCTTGTGCGGTTAAATCCATGGTTTTTGCTGTGGTGGTGATATTGGCGTTGATCGCTAGACTCGCCGCACTGTCGATGGTCAAGTGACCGCCGATTATTAGTGCGCCTTTAAGGTCGATGCCGCTTTCGTCTGTAAAGTTTTGAGTAACCGTTGTTTGCAATAGCGTGTTAGCGCCAACATCTAGACCGGCTGTTCCAGCGGTTCCTGCGTTCACTGTTATCTGACCGTTCGTTACACTTAATACCAACGCACCTGTCGTCACGATATCTTCTTGCGCCGCATCTGTTACACCATCAATTAGGATTAAATCTGTCGCAACGCCATTGTCGCCGACTGTTTTAAACGTCATCGCATTCAACGCGGTTACATTGACGGCGCCCATTTGCGCGATAAACACGCCGGCTGTTCCTGCATCAACACTTAGATTATTGACTTGGGTTTCCATTGCGTTGTCGGTTGCGCCGAAGCCGTCTGCTGCACCTGTTACATTCACGCGTAGGTTGGTGGCTTTGACATTCATCGCATCGGCATTGTTATCGGTGATGTTTGCGGCGATTAGGCTTACATTACCATTTTCAGCCAGCGCTTCTAGGCTAGCCAGTGCGAGCGTTCCCGTTGCATGATAACGAATATTGGCGGCTTCTGAATGCGCTTCTATGCCCATCACAATCGTTGAGGCATCCACCGTCACATCGCCCTCTGTGGTTTTTACCAAGGCGTTTTGTGTGAGCTGGCCTTTACTGATTAGGCTGATATGACCGTTGGTGACATCGAGGTTGCCGTTTAGCGTCATGCCGCCAACGATTGCTTCAATACGCACGTTGTCTTTTGCAACCAGGCCTGGTTGTGAATCCTCACCTGCTTTAACTTCTAAATCGCCTTCAGCTAGTGTTAACACCAGTACTCCGGCTGAATCCAGGTATTTCTGTGTTTTTGCTATATCTGTTAAGCCAAAATCTAATGCGCTTGCTTCAACGCGTTGTACAGTCACCGTTACACCTTCGAGCGTTAAGCCATTGGCTTCGGTGATAAATAGACCGCCCGCTTTAGAATGCGCTGATAAGCTGTTGACGTTGGTGTTGAATACATTGCCCGATGAACCGATTGCAGTGCCCGCTTCTAGTAGCAGACCTGCAGCGGTTATTAGTGCATTAACATTGTCGTTATCTTGAATAGCTTCACCCGCTATTAACGCAATATTGGCTGTGCCTGCGTTAATCACTTGCGTTGTGATCGTACCGTCTTTGGCTTCTAAACGGATGTGGCCATTTGTTGAGTTCAGCGTGGTGTCTGCTGCCATGGTGATGGAACCTTGTGCAGATAAATCCATGGTTTTTGCTGTGGTGGTGATATTGGCGTTAATTTTAATGTCTGCCGCACTGTCGATGGTCAAGTGACCGCCGATGGTTAGGGCGCCTTTAAGGTCGATATAGCCCGAACCAGTAGTTTGCAATAAGGTATTGCCAGAAGATTGAATACCGAAGGCTTCATTATCGCCTGCATTCACAGTCAATATTCCGTTCGTTACACTTAATACCAACGCACCTGTCGACACGATGTCTTCTTGCGCCGCATCATCTATGTTGCTTAGATCAACACCATTAACATCAACAGACTTAAAGCTCATCGCATTTAACGCGGTTACATTGACGGCGCCCATTTGCGCGATAAACACGCCGGCTGTTCCTGCATCAACACTTAGATTAGTGACTTGGGTTTCCATGGCGTTGCCGGTTGCGCCGAAGCCGCCTGCTTTACCTGTTACTTCAACACGTAGGTGGGTGGCTTTGACATTCATCGCATCGGCATTGTTATCGGTGATGCTTTCAGCGATTAGGCTTACATTACCACCGATTGCCTCTAGGCTAGCTAGCGCCAAAGTACCCGCTGTGGTGTAACGAATATTGGCGGCTTTCGACACGGCCAAATCACCCATCACAATCGACCCTGCATCCACTGTAATATCGCCCTCTGTGGTATTCACCCCTGCGTTCTGCGTGAATAATCCAGAACTCAACAAGGCAATATGACCATTAACTGATTTGATATCACTTGAAACTGTCATCGCGCCAGATTGCGCTTGCAGACGAATATTGGCGTTAGTCGCTACGGAAATATCCGCCGCTACCGCTAAGGTGCCTGTTTTATTCACCAACACAAAATGATGTTGATTTTCCGCATTTTCTGTAATCTCAATACCTGATAAGTCTGCGCCAAGGTCCAAAGACGCAGAGGCACCATTCAAACCGACACGATTGACGACAGAATCCACTAACGTCACTGTAGACACACTCACTGCACTCGACTCGGTAATAAAAATCGAACCATTCGTCGCTAGTGCCGCAAGCTTGCTCACTTCGGTTTCTAGTGCATTATCATGGCTACCGATTGCCGTGCCCGCTTGCATACGCAGGTTATTTGCAAAGATATCCACTGCAGTATCGCCCGCCGTTGCGGCATCAACAATCGATCCGCCGGCGATGAGATTCACTGAACCCCAATTCGCTTGTCCCGTGAGCGCTTGTGCACTGCGATCTTGACTTGAACGCAAATCAATTAAGCTGACGCTGATATCCGTTTCCGCTTCGGCACGTAGATGACCTGCATTTGTGCGGACGCTGGCATTATTCGCCATTTGAATCGCACCGGATTTTGCCCATAGGTCGAGCGTTTGACCCGAGGCTAAGCTGGCAAGGAACATCGTTTCGCTGCCATCACCTATTTCAATGTGACGTGCCGCTTCAAGTGACATCGAGCCCTTGCTTGATTGCACCACTTTATTCACTAAAATATCGCTGTCAGTTCCTTCTGTTTTCAGCAATAGGTTACCTGTTGCGCCATTTAACAGAATTGAACCGCTCACCGTTAAACTGCCTGCTAGGGTTTGAATGACCGCATTGGCCGCGCCCTCACCGGTACCGCCGAGGGTAATGCCGTCACGACTGATCGTTAATGCGTCTGCCTCTGTCAGATACAGTCCACCGCTGAGGGTATTGACCGCACTCACTTGCTCAACCTGTGTTTTCAGTGCCATACCTGCAACGGATGACCCGATACCCGACTTCGCCTGCATCACTAGCTTCGTGGTGCCACCCGATAGGTTATAAGGTAAAGACAAGCTCGCTACAGACTGAATCGCGCCCACTGTTTGGTCTGAATCCACACCGGCTTTTAACACGATTTCATTGGTTGAATTCAACTGCGCCAAGGTAATATGACGTCCAGCTTGATAATCAATCGAGCCGTCATCGGCATCTGATTGAACACCATTTTTCATCAGGATATCCAGACCCGCATTCAGGTTAATTGCACCACCTTTCGAGAGAATATTCGCTTGTTGCTCAATCGAACCGCTGTTAGACGTCAGATAAATCACACCTGCACCAGTCGTTTCAACCACACCCAAGCCACTATTACGAATCAAGCCATCCGCCAACAGGGTAATCGCACCGCTGGTGGTCTTAATGCTGTTCATAACTTCAATGAACTTGTTATCGGCTTGTTTTTTCAAGTTAATCGGATTATCACCTTGTTGATTCGCCGAACTCGATGCCACCAGCACCAGATCCCCACTGCCTGCAATCGTGATGCCTGAACCACTGGTCAAAATATCTGTTGGATTGAATCCTGCTTTAACCAACTGACTCGCATTCGGTGACAATTGAATATTTCCCAACTCCGTACTGACGATAATCGAACCATCGCCCGATGCATCCGTCTGCGCCAAACGCTGAATCAATAAATCACCCGATACATCAGACACACTGCTTGGTTGGGTATGAATGCGAATATCCCCTTCAATACCGGTATTGATCGCATTCAACTCATTTATCTCTGTCCACAACAAACGCATCCCGCTGTATGCCTGCACATTCAGTGTATTCGCGCGCAATACTTCAGAATCATCACCAAAGTTACCGTTTTCCTGCACTACAACGCCTTTTTCTGCAAACAGATTTAAGCTATTGTTTTGTCCCCCGTTACTATAAACATCGACTTCATTACGAATCGTAATATTAAATTCGGCAATCAATGACAAGTCTTTCGCGGTTTTCAATACATAGTTATTATTCGACAAGTCTTCAACTAAAATATTGCCGCCATAAATCTCGACCTTATCATTAAAGGTATTAGCGCCTGCAATTTGGATCGCACCAATACGAACATTACCCGCGCCGGCTTTCGCCTTACCGTCCTGCTCATGTCCGATAATAATCTTGTCAAAACCGGCAGAAAGCGCTTGTAAATCACTATTTGAAATGTGCAACTCATTCGTCAAGGACACAAACGGCGGATTCGCAATCGCAATCGAGCGACCTAGCGTAGTGGTTTCAATCACCAAGCTACCACCAGGATTTACAATCGCACCTGAACGGGCTTGAGGTAAATCCAAAATATCCGTTTGCAAATAAATGAGCTTACCACCACTTCCCTGCTGCCCAAACGACACGCTAATATCATTACTAAAGTAAATATGGCTCGCGCCCTTAATAATCAAATTACCATTAATGACCATACTGGCATTAAAGTTCACGGAACCGCTGGCCTCGATAATCAAATCCCCATCGATATTCACCATCTGATTAAAGGTGACATTGTTCGCCCCCTCAATCGTCAAGCCATCAATCGCGCGGGTTTTGCCAAGTTGCGCGTTAATTGTGATATTGCCGTTATTCGCCATCAGATTTAAGGTATCAACCTTATCGTTTACCGCCGCATCTAAATAATGACTGGAGTTAGCCGTACCCAAGGTGATACTGCCGGCGTTACCCAAGGACTGTGACACGACATTTGAGCTCACATCACCGACTTTTAACGCCTCATCGACATTAAACGTACCACTAAAATCACTCAAGAACAGTCGATTACCCGACACCACATGCACCTTAGCGGTCACCGTTGCGTTTTCTAAACTATCACCTTGGTAAACAGTCTGACCACGTTCAAATCCAGTGGCGTTAAGCACTTCAACAAAATTCGCCCCCGCGACCACATAAATCTCGCCATCCACCAAAATCGAATCATTGACGATTTCACTGCCAGTCATCAAGGTATTGGCCGACCAAGTAGTGGTATTGCCTGCGCCGAAAATTCGCAAGGTGGAGCCATTTAAGCCGACCAAATCTTGATGCACATGAATCGAACCTGCAATCGGATTTTGAATCGTCAAGTTATCTTTTACCGTCACAACTTCTTTTGTAGCGGCCTCACCAATCGAAATATTATGCTGCCCAATCGTTGAGCCAATAATGATTTCGCGGAAACCGGCTTGAATACGCTCCAGCTCAGCAACAGTTAAATGCAATACATTACTGGATGGCGTTGCCAAGTCACCCAAGACAATCGGACGATCCGTATCAATCGGGCGCAGCGTTAACAAGGCACCCGCACTGCGCAAACTCTCCGTAATCACCAACTCATTGGAGACGATGACAATATCCTTACCGCCCGCATCCACTGCCGCCGAAATGGTTTGAGAACCCGATAAACTCGAAATATCCGTTGAACCGCCACGCGAACCGGTCGCACGCGCATCCTGCACCACTTCAGTATTGCCCGTCGCAATGATCAAGACGTTTTCACGCTCGGAACTCGAAGCGGTGATTTTCGCTGCATCCACCACAATCGCCAACGGACTTAACAAGAACCCAGACACCGCTTCACCAATTTTGCCTTGTGAAGTGATCGTTAAATGACCTAGGGTCTGAATATACGCGCCATCAGCGGCACGCAAAATCGTGTCGTTATTGATATCTGGACGACTCGCTTCCTCAAAAGACTGCATTTTTGCCGCTTTGATCTCGCCCGTTGCGCTATTCACCGTAAACTTACCAAAACGCAATGCCCAATCAATATCGCTACTGAATTGTTCATTTTCACCCACACCATTTGTTAACCAGGCCTGGTTAGCCACACCATGATCATTCAACACCGACCCCTGCGGCGTAGTGATACGAATATCCCCTAAACCAACCACACGAATCCCTGCACCCAACACCAGATCACCGCCCTCTGCCGTTAGCGCCAAAGTCTTGCCCGCTTCTGTCGTCGTACGAATATCCGACGTGATCCGAATACCCGCATCGGCACCGCCGGCATACAAACTCAGGTTACCTGTACCTGAAGTGATTCCCGCGCCATCAACCACAATCGAACCATTAATCGTGCTGATACTTACGTTACCGTTGCTGGCATTGGTAATCGACAAACTGTCCAAACCGGATGCGTTTTCAATCAAAATATCGCCCGCATTGCCATTAATAATCTTCAGATGTTTCACATCCGTTTCTAAGGTGCCGCCACCGAGTGAGACATGCCCGACACCTTGTGCCGCGCTAATCACCAGCGTGGCATTAACCGCCCCGATATCCACCGGACTATCTCCGGCATCCAATACCGCGCCACTCGTGCTGGTAATGCTAATCGTACCCTCATAGCTAGTGCGCACCTTACCGATAGTGGCATTACCGCCCGCCTCCATAGTGATTTGCGCATCCCCAGCATCAATCCACGTCTGACTGGTCATCGTCAAAGCACCCGTGCCGGCATTCAAGGTCACAAGACCTGAGCTTGAGGTAATATCGGCATTTTCGCCCAGAACCAACCCGTCTTTTGCAGAGATGTTAATCGTTCCAGACAGACTATTTATTGCATTAAGAAGACTGATTTGGCCAGCGGTCGTCGTTAAGTTCAAGTTCGCGGTGCCAGCTAAATCCAGCGCTGCCGCCAGCGTTAAATTGCCGCCAGCCGTCAGCGTAACCGCAGAACCACCGGTTTCCAGCTTAGTCACCTCGAGTGCACCCGTGTTGACTAAATTCACTGCCCCTTGCGTTGAAATAGCAAGACCTGTCGCCGTTATTGTTCCTGTAATAGCTCCTTGTGCCGGTGAACCATTCATACCGGTGATAACAACATTGCCCAAATTAGCTAACGAACCTTCACCAAAATTTACGCTACCGGAGGTTTGAATCGTTAAGCTGCCTGCTGTACCGGTTAAGCTACCAATATCTAAATCACCGTCCACAACCAAAGTCAGGTTGCCACCGGCCATATTTAAGGACTCAATCAGCAAGCTACCCTTTTGATCAACCATGACATTACCTGTCCCAGTCATATTCAACTTGAGGTTAGTCACCTTTGTCGTCACCGATAAATCATTGGCCGCTTGTAAGTCCAATGTTCCCGCCGTTACCTCGCCACCCAAGGCGATACCCTGGCCGGATGTCAGTTTGAGTGTTCCATTGTCCCCTACGTTCAATGCCTCAACAATGACTAAATCCTTACCGGCTGACAGCGAAATTGTTTCATTGTTATCAGGATAAGTTTGCAGGCTAACCAGCGTTAAATCGCCTCCCGCACTAAATGAATAACTCCCCTTGTCTCGCTCAGAGATAATCAGAACATGGTCGCCAGGCAACTGTGCCGCCCCAGAAAGCACGTCCATATTCACCCCACTCGCGCTCACAGTGTAAGGCGTATTCGGTAAGACCGCTTCAAGCGTTAAGCGCTTATTCCCAACATCCACGGTGGCTGTCATTAGGTTGCCAGCATCAATTTTTGTTTTCAACGCGCCAAGAATAGCGCTCCAATCCGCCGTTACACCCTCAACACCCGGTTGAACACTGTGAATCTGTGACCCTATCCGCACGTCATAACGTATCGCTGTAGACGCATCGCCTTCAAAACTAATTTGTGATTGTTGTTTAATAGGCGTTGAAACCGCTTGGGTAATCTCGGAAGCTGGCGATGGCGCAATGGCTTGCTGGCCTTGGCTCAATACAACAAAAGAATTCAATACAAAAGGAACGTTGGGCTCGCTGGCGGTTAACACCAACTTATTAGCATCAAAGCTCGCTACAACCCCAGCATTGTCAAGACTATTCACTTCATGCACCAATGCCGACAAAACCGATGCCAAACTCGCCTCTACAACAGCCTCGTTGACGGTGTCACCTACCCGAACTTGCACTGGATGTTGCACTGGAGGGTCCTGAACGGTTGTAAAAAACAATGAATAAAGATAACTTTCCTCCACCGCTGTACTCAGCACCACCTCATTAACCTGTGCTTGACGACTGCCTGCTTCTTGCACTAGAGCAACCGCATAACGATCGGTCTGATTATTACCCTCTGCGTTTTTTACTGATGCGTCTAAAGTGAATATCTCATTCGCTGTTTGATGTACGGCCCTAATAGAGCCCGCAACGATTGGGGAATTCTCATCTTCTGGATCGAGTGTCATCGTCTCTGTACTAAAAGTAAAACGATCATCACCAAACGCCAACAATCCCTCACCAGAGATCTTGCCGGTATCTTGAACAATCGCGCCAAGGAACCCAGCATACAATGACGCCCAAGAATCAACCACTAATCGCTTAAATACAAGCTGTGAAGCGTCATCCACCACCACCGCCGCCTCGAATGCTTCTGCCACGGCAGAAAAACTATCTTTTCCATCAGCCGTGACGCTATAACCAGTCTCACCGGATGTTAAGTGATAACTTAGATCGGATTCACCTACATCGATTGTGTAAAGCGTGCTACCCGACAGATACACAAACGCACGATCGGCTATCGAAGTAACGGCCTTGTTCTGCTTAATACCGTCGTTTTCTATTGCCACCAATTGACGTGCGCTAGCCTCAAATGCAAGGCTTGCCGACGTGCCAGCACCCGAACTAATGGTAATCACCCCTTCATTCGCTTCAGCATCGTAACCCTCTAATGCATTAATTTGTTGCGCCAATGCTGCTGCTACAGAATGAATGGTTACTGGTTCTTCACCAGAAGGCTGCCATGACACACTGACATCCTCAGCCAAGATCACGCTAAATGTGCCCTTATCGTTATATCTCGTGTCAAGCGCAAGGTCAGAAATTGTAATGGTACGAGCGTCCGCTGGCGGACTAACCGTAACATCAACGGCTAACGCCTTCACGACCGAGGCGCGAATACGCTCAATCTCAAAACCCTGAGTGGCTAAAACAAGGTTTTCACCGGTGCTTAGCGAATAATCCACACCAGCAAGCGTGACGCTATAGGTAAATCCGTCCTCCGGTGCCGCAAGAGTCGTCTCGCCTACCTCATCAAGGAACACAACATCGCGGCGCTCAAACTGATCTAGACCCGCAGGTGTGGTAGGCAAGGCGTAATCACCGGTTACAGCATCAGACACTACGCTTGTTTCAAAGCGCGACACCTCAACACTCAAGCTACCCAGTGCGGTATTAGGCTGTGCCGCCTTCACCGTTAAAGCGCTGTCAATCGTACTCACGACCACCGAATCTACATCGTTGCGCTCCGATAACTTAAACGCGATTGCCGTTAAAATACTATTAACAGTCTGCGTAACCTCTACATTGTTTACTGTATCCCCAACCTCAACTACAAAGGTGTCAGTGCCCAGCGTTACAACAAAACGATCGCCCTGCGCATGCAAACTAGACAAGGTTAAGCGCTGCTCTTGGTAACTATCTACCCCAGGAGCCGTTAATTGCGCGGCGTTTACCTGCACACTGGCGGCCGAAGTAAAGCTTGGATTGGTGCTTGTTAAATTGGACTCCGCCTGTAGCGTCACACCGCCACCGGCTTTTGTGCTAATCACTTCTAAACCTTGATCCACCCCAACAATGCTAGGATTAGATAACTGGGTCACCGCCGCGGCTGTTTCACCCCGAATAATCACTTCATAACCGTAAAGATCAACACGTGCATTATCATAAGGCGCCATTTCATAAATCACGCCTCTCGCATCAACAATCACAGCGCTATGCTGTTTCTGAGCCCCTGCTAACACACCCGCTTCCGCATAATCGATGTGCATATCCTTACTCGAATTCAGCTGGATATCATTTCCGGCCTTGTCCACCATAATCATCACATTATGAACATGCTGATCACCGCCCGTACCAATCGTAATAGCGCCATCTTGCGCCACTACATTTCGAACCTGCAGATTTGTTGCTTCATTAATCGCAATATGGCCTGATAAAGTAGATCGCGCTTCAATTTCATTCACGCGGGTATTCGCTTGAATAGAGCCAGTTGTCGTAATCGCCAGCTTATCAGCTAAAAACACCGATGCGCCTTCGCTAATCAAGTTCCGTGCCGTCAGCACCATATCGTCCGTCGCATTGACAATACCACCCAATACCCGAAGATCATGCCCCTGCACATCAATACGAATATCTTTTGCAGGATTGAAGCCCACCAGACCCCCGATAAAGCCATCAAGCACTAAATCGGCTTGTGTCAAGGTGATGTTGATATCTTGCTTGGCGCGTATATCAAATTTTTTCGCTGGCAAGGCAAGCGTATTCACTTCAATAAACCCAGAGTTTTGTGTCTCGGTTGCAAAGAAGGTAATTTCATGGGTACCCGCACCCGTAATAGTTAACTGCGCGCCACTGCTGGTGGCGCCATAAATATCCAGCGCATCCACTTTCGCGGCTAAGGATGCGGCAATAGTACTGGTCGTATCATTGCTTTGTGCAATATGCACAAGATTAAAACGCTGCGCATCTTTTACAAGCACCAAGCCATAGGCATCGCCTACACGCACAGGTACATCGGTTAGATTTACCGTTCTGTGAGTCGCGTTATTTGAACTGGCAGCGCTAACAATGCTAGCATCGGCATTCAGTGCAATCGCGCTACGAACAGGATTATCGCCTGTCGCTTTAATCACTAATTGACCAATCTTGCCATCCACCGCACCGGGTGCCGCTAAAATGCTGCCACTGACCAATACATTCGCGGCCGACACAAGCTCAAGATGATCTTTCGCTGTCAAACTGCCTTCAATGGATAACACACCGCCGGTCTGCAAAATAATCGTATCTGCGGCTAGGTTATTTGTAGGAATGTTAGGTGATTTATCGGCACCAAACTGGAAGGCTTCACCAGCACGATATTCAATCAAACCGGTGGCATTAAAGAATCGATATAGGTCTAACGTCCCTTGTTCAGCACTAAACCCTATACCATAGTTATAATCTAAGCTGTCGCCAGAAGTAGGCTGTGCCACAATCACATTGCCGGTTTCACTCACCAAGCGGATGATGTCAGCCGTTACTTTGGAATCAGCGGTTAAACGCAATGTTTTTTCAGATTGAATCGTAACCTTCGCCTTACCGCTGGTACTCGTTGACACCATACCCACCGTCAAGCCGGCTGAACGTTCACCCACACTATCACGCTCACGAATCTCAATATCACCTGACACGCTAGTGACACTATCCAAGCGATTCAGTGCCGTGGATAAATTCAACACACCCGCATTGGCATGGATTGTTAGCTTATCAGCCACAAGATTAACGTGATGTGCGGTATCCAAGCCAATCACCTGCTTACCATCCGCGATAGCACTTAAGGTTATAACTCCAAGAGATGTTAAAGTTTGATCACCGTCCGTGGCCACTAGAGCTTCGCGTGCTTGCTCAGTAGCCGCAAACGCACCCGCATTGACATGACCCACACGAAGATTACCTTTAGTCGCTGTTAAGAACACGCCTTTGTCAGCCGAGTTTGCTAGGCTACGAACATCGGTGGCGATCAAATCGCCCTCTTGGGCGGTGACATTGATCTCCCCATCCATGACGCTTAGCGCCGCTAAATTAAGCGTGCGCCCGGTTAATTGAGTTATCGAAACATCACCCGCTTCATAGCTTTGTAAATACACATGACGCACATCCGTGCGAAGATCCATTGCGCCAAAGGCATACACCTCAAGCTCATCTGACTTGAGCGTACCTGTAGCATGGCGAATCGTGCCCGTGGAATAAAGCTGAACATCCCCACGATCGGCACTGGACACATTGACGAGTTCTAAAATCGCGTTTTCACCATAAGCATGCAACACAATATCATTGCGATCACTTGTACCCAAAGCTTTAACCTGGGTTGCTTTCAAATTCCCCAGCGTAATAATGTTAATAAAGCCATCGAATGCTTCAACATTAACCAACTCTAAGGCGGCTGAACGGTTTACCACCTGCATATTGCCCGATTCAGTCAGCTTAGCCGTTAATTTCGCTGCATCAATATTGGCATCAATCGCTTGAGCCGCGGTTATATTTATCGTATCTGCATTAATCCAACCACCGCTATTGTGATAAACACGACCTTCTTGCGCCGTCATCGTTACCGTACCGTCTTTGGCTTCAATCACAGACTTATCCATATGAATATTGCCAAGCATTGAACCCGCACTGAGCACGACCTCACCCACGTCGGCCCTCAAGGTCAATTCAGCGAACTTATCACCCAAAATGGAACCGGACAAGGTATTGGATTGCGCGATATCGCCTGCTACCACCTGAATCTTAGTTGTGGCGACTACATCACCGCGTAAATGGATATCACCGCCTGAACTGAGCAACGCCTGTTGACCGGCTTCTACATGGCCCGCTATGCGCAGCGTTGCGCCCGCGTTAAGCGACACATTATAATCCTCACCCGATACTAACTGGGCAGAAGGCGTCAGTGTTAACTGTTGATTGGCACTCATGGTTAAAGAGGTACCTGCCGTGATGCTTGAAGCGGCGGGTAAATCTGAACCTTGGCTTATAATACCGGCGACCGTTAAATTATTGGCTTGAATCGTCACACTGGTATCGGAACCCAGTTTACCGCTCAGCGTGGCATTGCCGCGCACGCTGATATTCAGCGTTTCAGCGCGAATAGAATCGGTGGTAAACTCACTGCTTTGCTGCTGTCCAGATAACACCAACACCCTATCATCAAAGGTTTCTATTCGTGTACCGTAAACTGGCTCCTCTCCCCAAACGGTTTGAAGTGCCATTTCAACCACTTCTACTTCGGTTTTCACCGTTTCAAATACCGCTACGCGCCCCAAAATATCTTTGGACTGTGTAACTAACTCATAATTAAGCTGAATACGTGTATCGTAAATAGGTTTCCATTCGGATTCCCAGTTATAGCGCAAGTCATAGAAGGTCTCTGTTATCTGATGAGTCACATCAACCTTTCTTTCACCCACAATATAATGCCATTCACTACCTGCGTACATTAACTTAAATCGATAGTTATTGGCATCACTCCACGCACTAGATGAAGCAAACCTACCTTCATGCCATTCTGGTCCATGCCAGATATTCGCAACAGTCGCGCCATTTTTGTAATGAGAATCTTTATATTGACTTGTCCAATTTGCTCCCCGTCCTACATTCGCGTTCCAACCAACCCAATCGGTTCTCGGGTAATCTGAACTTTTGTATTTATTCGTGTCATTAAAACTACTATATGTAAAGTAATCCCACCCTTGATATCTAACCGATCCAGCATTTTTAACTGTTTGCGCCAACTCTCGATCAAGGGTAAAGCTTAAGGTATCCGTTTCCATCGCAGAGATAAAGTCTGCCGAAGCAAACAACACATTCGTCGCACGTGATTTATCTAAGCTATTCGATATTGCATTGATTACGGCGTCAAAGCCAGGTGTAGTCGCTGTTCGCTCACCCCCTAGAACAAAAATTCCTGAATCTTTAACTTGTTCAGTCCAAGACTGGTCAGTGGCATAACTGCTCGATAGTGTGGCTTGCGAACTAGCGGTACCCGACCAAGCCCAAGTCGGATCATAGTTCACAACATGACTTACAAAACCAGCTTGCCCTGCTTGCGATAATAAATTGGATACATAATAGGTCCGCGTTCCAGAGTTATCGAGATAAGATACGGCCCAACGACCGGGTCCATCATCCGTCACCGTAAATGGCGCCCCACTTCTAGTTGGCGTTATCGAGAAACCACTTACGCTAACATTCCCATTGGTGATGTTCGGCTGCCCCCCCTCCATATACCCCCCCCACCAGGTTGATACAAATGTCGGCGCATCATCTATACTGGGCGTAAAGTTTGAAGCTGTCAGTCTTGATTGATCTTGAATATAATTAACTTTCGCCTTGTCTTGATAACGCCCAACCAATTCGCCCATGGTGGCGCTATATTGTTTGGTGTAGTCTAAATAATTCGCTACCGCCTGCTGCTGTGCAAAACTGAGGCTTGCAAAATCCGTCGTGGTCGGTTTATCAACACCATAAGTCGCCCAAGACAAGGTGTCATTATCCCAAGTTTTGCCATTATAAGCTTGACCATGTACAAAACTGGAGACCTTCGTCCCCGAGCTGTGGACATACTCCACACCCGCATCACCCGCACTCACCCATGTACCATCATTTTGGCCATTTAAGGTATTACTGCCGGTCAAGAAACGCGCTTCGCTCTGGCTAACTACACGCAGAATATCTAAGTTAGCACCTTCCGGCATAATAACGAATTTGTCGCTCCAGCCTGGAATATCTATCAGATAAATAAACTTACTATTGTTCTTCCAATCAGGATCCACGATTAGGTTAGTCGGTGTGCCATTTTCAACCTGTTCTTTGATCACCTTACCATCGGTACCGTTTGCACTGTAGTGGAAATCAAACAAGGCTTTGAACCCAGTATGATTGAGCACGGCTTGTTTCTGCGCATCATTGAGCTGATTAAATGTACGATAGGTGGAGGTATCTTTATAATTCGAACCGGGTGCTTCCGCTGTGCGATCGGGGAATTGATCATTCCCTGCTTTCGTCCAATTGACTTCACTATTTTTATAGTGAACCCCTTCGATTAAAATTTCGACGAACTTCTTACCTTCAGCCGCATTTGGATTGTAGTAGCCCACCTGCTCTAAGGTGACATCCATCCGATAGTTGTATTTACCAATCACATCTTGCTTGGTACCGACTTGTTTACTAATCAAGCTTTCTTCATAACTAATCACAGGCACTTCAATTTGCCCAAGCGATACACGCTGATAACCTGTTACTACCTGCACTTCTCGCGTGAAGGTTTGGATCACAGGAATATAGACATCGACCAATGCGCCCACTTCTGTATCAGCAAGCACTTGGACATTGCCACCGACGAGCAGGTTCGCTTTGCCCTTGGCGTCCAATACGCCCTGACCGGTTAGCGCGAGATTGCCCGCGCCCAATTCGGTTAAATTAATCGAGCCTTCAAGCTTAGTTAATGACCAGTTATCTTGCACACCGGCGTGAATATCCAATGTACCGGCTGAGCGAATCGCACCCGTCACCTGCACCAAATCTTTACTACTCAACAAGATGCGACCGCTGTCACTGATATTATTGACCACACCATTCATTCGCAAGGTCGGTGCATACAGGTGAACAAACGCTGTCGCTTGAATATGACCCGCTTGCGCATCTTCAGAGGCACTATGTTGAACGAGTAAACTCTGACTCGCCAATAAACGGATACTCGCCTCATCGCCCAATGCATAGACACGCGCATCTTGGGTCACATTCACCTGTAAACCTTCTATCTGTACATTCGACGAAGCATCAACCTGACCGCTTACCGTCACCGCCGAAGATGTTGAGCGGATAAATATATCAGCGGTACGTGGTGCAATCGTAGGGATGTCATCTAGCACAACCACGTCAGACTGACCCACTATCCCTTTAACAAATACACCGTCGACCGCCACCAGTGAAATCTCACCACCACTGGCGGTATTTAATCGTCCACCTGACAAGACCGTGGTTTCATCCTCGTCCCACACCAAATCATTGATAATAATCCCGGCGCGACTGGCATGCACACCGCCGGTAATTAGGATGCCCTTTGTGGCATCAATAAAACCATCGACAATCACTTGTGCTGGGCTCGTCACAGCGATAACCCCTTCATCGCCCATGGCTTGCAACGTGCCAAACAAGTGCACGTTTCCACCTGCGCGCAGGGTTAATGTGTCGCCTGTCGTGCTAATACTGCTGTGCTTGTTCAATGAAAGACCTGTTCCATCGGCGTGCGTGCCGGTACGAATCAGGATATCCCCCGACGCATGCAATAGCGCACCGGTCGAGACAAGTTGATGGTTTTCATTTAAACCCAAACCGCCGAGTATCAAGCCACGTGAAGTCGTAATTTGTAAGCGCGTATTGTCACCCGCCGTTTGATAACCCGGAGCCTGCTCGCTAAACGCTGCCCCCGCACGTAAGCTGCCGACAATCACGGCTTGGTCAGCATCAATGCGCAACAAGCCTTCATCCGCCGCCACAAACACCGATGCATCCGATGCCATGGTCAAACTGCCGAGCGCTTGAATCACAACCGATTGATCAGCGGCTAACACCACCGCGTTTAAGCTGGCTTCACCGGCTATCGGATCAAAGGTGCCGATACGCATGTCACCACCAGACTGAATCAATAGGCGCTGCCCGTCTTGATCGGCTAACAAACGCGTACTGGTGATATCCATATTCGCGCCTGCTTTTAGCAGCAAGGAACCGGCAAGATTCAAATCGCCTTGGAATTTCATATCGTTCGTGGCTAAAATTTGGATTTCAAAATCATTCAATGCAGGCGTAGCACGTGAACTCTTAATCACCCCTTCAATATAGGTGTTGTAACCCGATAAATATAACTGGCCACCGGTTTCAATCCAACCCCCTGCCGAGGTCAGTGTTAAGTCACCCGATACGGAACGTATATCGATCAAGCCGATATCAAGCACCTCGTCAGAACCAGGCACGGCCTTGCCAATCGTGCTATCAATAATGACATCGTTAAACCCACGAATGATAATGTTTGACCCCGCATCTAGGGTTGTCAAACGACTGGTTTGATGGGTGTAAATACTCCAATTCCCTTCATCCAATGCTGACCCAGCTTGGATACTGATACCACTTTGTGCGGTTAGCTTGCCTTCTAACGCCAAGCTATTTTTAGCAAAAACATCTATACGTGCATTATCACCACGCGCAATAATTTCGCCAGTAATAACACCATCGTTACCTGGGTTAAGCTGAATACTGCCTGACAAGGTTTCTAGCACACCGGTTGGGGTTAGGTTAAAGTTTTCATAACCACTGGCTTGGCTAGTGCTTAATAGATTAATCCCGCTGTGCGCACGCAATTTACCGCCAATGGTCAATCCGCCACTTGACTGTGAACTGCTTCCAAGATTAATCACGCTACCCACTTGCGCGGCATCCAGCGTATACGCACGCGTTGAGTTTAGAGCCTGCTGCCCAGCAAAACCTAAACGCTCTAAGCCCACAGAGCCCTCGGCATTGAGGGTTATACGATGATTACTGGTCAAAAACAAACGTCCATCTAACAGACCAAACTCAAGCTCACGGCTTGTTAACTCAAGCTCACGGCTTGTTAGCTTAACTTGCGTATCAAGCGCAGGCGTGCCCGTTAAGGATTCAATCACTTTAAAGTCTGTATCATCAAACGCCGCTTGTAGCGCTGTCGCTAACCCGAATAGCCCATCTAAATTTTGGGTATCCGCCACAGCTAGGTTTACGGTACCCTGAACCTTGTGCGTACCTAAATCGATCACCATATCCAGCGCCACATCCGCACTGAGACGACCACTCGCAAATTGCGCAAAGCCCTCCGCCAACAATTCATTCGACCATGCTGGCGCAAAAATACGGGTATCACCGGTTGCACCTAAATTAATTTCACTGTCTGCCAACCAGGTCTTGATTTGCGCTGTACCGCCTATTACAACACCATAGTGCGGGAACTCACCATCCGCTAATCCTAGCCCGCCGCGCACATTAATCAACGACCCCGCTTCTAGGCTACGCGTAATGCGAATCTGACCATCGGCGATAATGTCAATATTGGAGTTACCGCCAAATGTATTGACGGTTTGCCCAAGGTATTCACCCTCGCTATCTCGGTGCTCGATAAGTTCGCCACCCGCTATTAATAAACCATAAATCTCAGCATCCCCTTTTCCGCCGATTTGGATGCGTCCATCTCGCTCATAGACTGAGATCACGGAGGCCGCTGGCAATTTAATGCCAACCCCCTCAGCACTTTCACCGCCCATTAACAAAACGGCATTATGCGCGCGAATCAATCCGCCGCGCTCAAATGTTTCGCCAAACGGGTTAGTCACCATCCCGCCCAAATAAATTTGTCCGCCACTGGCTATCCGTACATCCGCCTCGGCGCCAGACCAGCTAATTGTTTCTGCCAGCAAGTCGCCACTTTCATTAAATGTTTGGCTCACCGTGCCACCGGAAAGTATGCGACCCACGATGCGGACATCACCGGCACTTTGAATCTGCACCATCCCCTGCGTATCGGTTAAACCTGCAACCGATAGCCCGGCTACGCCGGTTAAATCAACACCCAAGCCCTCATCGCCTGCGCCCGGCACCTGGGTAGTGCGCAACACGACGGATTCTGCAGCGGCTACCGCACTGTCTATTTTAATACGCTGCCCGGCTTCTATCAGCACCGCTGAACCCTTGCCGGCCCAATCAATACCCTGCTCACCGATCTCGCCACCGGCAACAACACGACCAAGCACTTCAACATCCTGTCCGCCTTTAATCGTAATGGTGCTACCCGCTCCGCTGGTGGTTAAGGTAGAGGTATCATGAATCAAGACACTGACACCCTCAAGTGGATGACCCGCGCTGTTATTGACACCATTCAGGTTCGTTTCTCCAGTTACATCATACCCACCCAATATCGTTAGGTTACCTGTTAGCTCTGCACGTCCTTCCCAATACACCCAGCGATCCGAGTGAACCGTTAAATTGGCATTGTCGCCCTGAAGAATAATATTGCCGCGCAAAATCATATCCTGCTCTCCGCCGGATACAAGAATGTCAGCATTGTCTTTTAAGGAGGTAATCGTACCGGTAATCAAGGTACCAAAACCGCGTTGTCCAAAGAGACCGTGCGGTGTTTGTACTTCAAAGCGATCAATCTCGCCATTACCCGATGTATCGTTTGCATAAATGACATAACGCTGCCCATCCGCATCTTGCAACACCCAACGATTCGATGCGACCGCGTCACCAAGCGCCGCCGTATCCAGATCGCTATTTAGATAGTCAACGCCCTGTACAAAACTATTGACCAGTTGTTTGCCGGCTTGCGCCGCTGGATCGTAGAAATATTGACCTGTGTAGTGGGCATAACCCGTTGCACGTAAAATCGTAATTTGCTGCATGGCATCCAGCTCGGCAAAGCTAGCGCCTACATCCGGAATAGCAATGCGACTCCATAGAACGAGTTCGTTACGATAGTCGCCTTCCTCACCCTGCTCAAATGTGAGTTTAAATGGCTGCAGCGCATCGGCTTTATGGTAAATCGTGCCTTCAAATAAGCGGTACCCCAAGTCATTGAGCACTTTATTTTGTTGCGCCAAGGTCCATTCTTCAAAACCAAGCCCCGCGACCGGACGCGCCTCATCCTCCTCAGACCAATAGTCATCTAAACTATAGTCATCCGCGCTAAAGCTGACTTTTAACTGTTTTTCACTCTCAACACTTGGGTTGTAGTAAACCGTACCCTGGTATACCTCATAACCTAAATGCTCAAGTACTAATTGACGCTGTGCTAGGGTTAAGTCTTCAAAACTAGCTTCGTCAGCGGGTTGATAACTGCCGCCCCACTCATGGGTTCTGATGACATAATCAACAGGAGATGAACCAAAAGATTCCACCAATCGCGACTCCACGCTTGCCTGTGGATTGTGCCATGCGCCATCAAAATAAGCCTCAAAACCTAACGCACGCGCGACAATCGATTGCTGCGCTTGAGTTAAGGATGCAAAGCTGGCATTATCGGCAGGTGCGTCCACTTCACCCCAATAGATATTGGCATTTTGATAATCCGCACGCAGTCCCTGGATAAATCCGTCTCTGACCTTATAACCGGATGCGGCACTAAAATTAACATACAGGCCTTCTTGATCCTGCGTACCCAACAAGGCGTCAAACTCGTAACCTAGGTGTTGTGCCACCTTGTCTTTTTGCGCACGCGTTAGACTTTCAAACGCGGCATTGTCAGCAGGCACGCCCGCATCGCCCCAATTAATTTCACTGTTGGTATAGTCAACACGCGGCCCTTGTATGAGCTCGGACACTAGCGCACCGGTTTGCGGGTTATAGAACACCGCGCCGCTATGGAATGTATAGCCTGTTTTATCATAGGGTAAGCCAATGCTTAATGTTTCACGCACTTGTTGCTCAGCTGGCAAAGCCGGGTTGTAGTAGAATCCTTGGTCAAATGAGAGCACTTGATAACCGAGTGTTTCGGCAATTGCGCGCTGTGCCGCCTGATCTAATGAGGAGAAGGGCACATAATTTGCAACCGAAACAACCGTTGGCTGACCTTCTTTGTTTAGGCTCAACGCCGGTGTTCCATCAAAAAGCGCAAGCAAATCTGAATGAACTTCACCTTGATTTAAGGCATCACGAATTTCATTTAGTTTTTGTGTTGTGAATGCGGCTACCTTGCCCGGCAGACGATCGAAGTAATCCGCATTATCACCATTGGATGCGGTGGCCATAATATTGATATCACCCGATGCCGTTACCGAACCATCGAGTCTGATTTCACCTGTTGATTTGAGGTGTATATCAACGTTATCGCCTGTTTTAACCGCAATAGGCGTAGAACCTTGATATTCAAAACGCGCACCCGCCGTCACCGCACTGCCTGCACTTAAGTGCAGGTAGTTTTGGGCGTCTAATGTAATTTCACTACCTGCCTGGCGCGCCGCAATGACCGCGCCTTCCAGTACCACAATCCCGCCGGCGGTACTTTCGATATGAATATTGGAGTTAAATCCGCCGACTTCAAATCCTGAGGCAACGATAATCGAGCCAGCCGCGCGTACACTTATCTTGGCATTATCATCGTTGGTAATTAAGGTACTACCTACATCAGCTGTTAAGCTATTTGCCTCGGCACCATAGCTGACCATCACATCTTGGCCTGTACTGCGGATGACCTCAATATCCAGCTTGGTATCGGCAATCAAACGCCCAGTAACAATCATCTGTTCATCGGCGACAAAATAGATTTGTGGCGCGATAACACCGGCATCGGGTGCGCCAAATGGATCATTAATATTGGTTGCCATGACCTCAATTAAACGCGCTTGGAACCGCACGTCTTTTTGTGAGCGCACATCTCCCACAATGTTAATCCGCTGTGCATGGAAATAAGCCGTATCTTTCAGAATCGCATTGTAGGCGTAGGCGGCTTTTTCATCATCTTTGACATCACCAATCAACATCAACCCTGTTTTTTCATCCAGTCCTGCTTCACGCCCAATGTCAATCCGCGTAAAGCCCTCTTTTAATGCTTCAAGGTCTTTCATTGATAGATCTAGGAAGCCGTTATCAGGCCCGGCCGTAAAGTCGTTGCCGTACATAGACTGGCCTGCACCGCCAATGCGATAGTTTTGGGCAAGATGGGTGGTTTGAATCAACAAGCGCCCTGAGCCTTGGACTTGGTTTGCGCCTGAGTTAAAGTCGATATCATCGGCTAACAACTCAATCGCTTGACCCGCTCCGGCACGAAGCACACCGGACACCAAGGTTAAATTCGCATGACGCGCTTCAAGCTGAACATCAATCGACCCATGCTGAGTATACAGCGCCCCCAACGCACGTCCGCCTTGCAATAGATTGAGTGAAGTTTTTTCACGCAGAACAATATCGCGCACCGATGCTTCCTCGGCGGTGTTGATCAGTGTCAGCGCGCGTAGTTCGGTGTTTAAAACGCCTTGGATCCCTTGAGCTTGGATATTAAAGTGCGCTTGAGGTGCAATTAAGCTAGCTTGGGTTACATTTAACACGCCGGCGCTGGTTAGGTGCAAATCCGTCCGCCCCCAGTTAATCGCTTCGCCACCTGTCAGGCTAGTTAGGCTTGAGGTATCGTTGATTTCAATATAGTCGAGATTAGAATCGAACGTTAAGTTTCTATCTAGATAACGCAGGTTATGATCACCGAGTGTAATGGATTGAGTGCTGGCTAATGAATCAAAAATAAGGCGGTCATGACCCGCACCACCTTTTATGTTCATGTTACCTATCCAGTCGGTGTAAATCGTATTGGCACCACTATTAAGCTCAATAACAGCATTTTGGATATTTCTAAGGTTGAGCGTATCGTTTTGTGCGTTATAAATTTCAAGCGATGTCGCATTGTTGGCGTTAACAATTTGCTGCCCTGTGCTCAGGGTAATGACGGTTTTGTTTGCGTCATTGACATTAATAATATCGCGCCCACCCGCAACTTGAATGGTGTTATTACCTGTACCCATGTCAATAATAGAGGAGCCGTCGCCACCAATAAAGGTGTCGTTGCCAGCCAAACCATAAAACGCCATGCCCGAGACATTACCGCTAAAGAAGGTATCACTTCCCGTGCCCCCACGAATAATACTGCCCGCTGCTCCACCGAGTGCATTGATAATGTTATTGCCTGAAGCGGGTTTATCGGGGTCATTGTTAATCTCCAATATCGCATCAATACCACGACCGATATGGATAAAGTCATTACCGCTGCCTGTATTCGCAACAATGCGTTTAACACCATGGAAGGTTTTATTTTGACCCAAGGCGCTAACCGAAACACTGCCTGATTTGTATCCATCGCCCTCAGGAATCGCCTCAAGGAAGAACGACTCGTTAACAATATCGTCATAACGCGCATCACCGTAACGGCCAGACTCATCGCCTGCATTTAAATACAACACATCCCCGGCTTGCACAGCAATTACTGGATCAGGGCCAAGCTTCCAAAGTTGGCTAAAGCCGACAGAGATGCCCACGACGGTTACACGAACATTTAACAAGGCACTGACATCGGTCAGCTCTATCTGTCCAGCAAAACCAGCCAAGGTTTTATTAATAGAAAACAACCCTAAATCTAAATTAATCCAAACACCACCGTACACCGATGCACTGATAATGGTCTCCCCTGACTCGTACCCTAGCATCAAGGATAAACCAAAATCGACACCAATGACCTTGAAATCCAAGCCAAAGTTGACATCACCACTGATGAGCCACTCACCTTTAGAGTTAAAATAACCTGACACATCAACTTGCATCACACCAAAGAAATCGAGCCTCGCTTGATCAATACTTAAGGTGAAGACACTATCCACTAAACGCATACCGCCTTTAAAATCAATATCAAAGGCGAGTACTTTTAATGCGCCCTGAATGTCTAGTGCAAAGGTTGTCCCAGCCGCAACACCGGCATACTGGGTGGTATTACTGGTATTAATTTGCAGCTCCGCTTGACCACTAATACTTGCAATCCCTAAGTTCATCCCCACGCCCATTTGCGCGCGCATGGCAAAAACAGCGCCCTCAGACGTGTCCAAAATAGCGGCTGCGCCCTGAACGTTGAGCGCACCAAACTCACCAAGGTTCATTATCATATCGAGCTCAGCTTGCAAACCTTCGGCGTTAATCAATAGATCCATTGCGCCATTCATTTGAAGACCTGCTGGCAGGTTGACATACGCACTGCCTGAAAGACGCAGCATCGTGGGCTCAAGTGTCACCTGCTCAACCTGGCCTGGGATAACCTGTCCAGCTTGATCCAGTTTTAAACCATTCACTTGGCGGTTTGAACTGGTAGTGTTGATTTGAAGCAGGAAGCTACCACCAATTTCAAGTGCGCCGGCCTTAATCAGTGGTGAACCACCCGGCGCACCAATTTGGAGGCTACCATAAATGCCAGCGTCCGAGCCCACAACCAGTCCAAGCGTTCCGGTGGCCGAAAGGGGTTCAAGAATCGGTAAGTCCAGCGTCATATTGATGCTTAATTCGGTTACGACCTCATTGTTGGCTTCATCAACACTAAACAACATGCTAAAACCGCCGTCGAGCTTTAATGCATCGAGTATCGATAAAGAACCTTCGCCGTACACAGCTAAATAGAAATCAACCTCTTGATTTTTGTTTGGCGGTATATTGCTGATTTCCAACTGAGGGGGTAAATTACGACTGTCTTGGAAAGCTTGAGGCACGTTATATACAACGTTTTTGCCTGTGGCGTTCATCACAAAAGTCAGGGTTCTGACTTCAAGCGCAACCGCACCCAAATCTAACACCACCTCCTTCACCTCAAAGCGTGCGGCCACACCCTCACTACTCATCACCAGCAAGGCTTGCGCTTCACCGTATAAGAAACCACCGATATTAGCGGAAGCATCAATAAACAGTGACATTTCATCATCGGTGACTTTTAATTCAAACGCACCATCAAGTGAGGCCATACCAAACAATGCAAACGCCGCTTCGCCCTGTACTCGCAATAGGCGTTCGCTGTAATTAAGTATGATTGCATTGTTAGGGTTGCCGGTTTCAATTCGATAACCTTGCCCTATCGTGCCATCCGCACGTTCGTGAGTGGACTTGCTAAAGTCAATCGCTGCCATGTCATCACTGAACAGCACTTGGTTAAGATTCAATTCAATTTCACGTGCTTCTAGGGTCACGCCTTCCACGCCAACCAGGCCTGCTTTGGTTAAGTCAGCATAAATCGCCGCATAGGCCGCCGGATTGGTGATGTCCACATCGGCCATTACCAAAATACCGACATTCAGATCTTCAACCGCCAAACCCACCGCCGAGGTGTTTTTTATGCTTCCGTCAATACGCCCTTCTGCATTCGTGCCCCAATAACCACCGACGCCAACAAAGCCGTAGACATTACTCAATCCAATCGCCAATGAAGTCAGGTCGCGTGTTTTGTTATTCGTCAACGTAACGGTTTCACTACCGCGTTTGGTCATCGCCATCGAACCGGCGACTTGCATCATGCCCGCTAGCTCTCCGTGGAAGTATTCAATTTTGGCTTGAATGATTTCTTCATTAAAACTGAGGTAAATCGGCTTTTCATTGTTACCGGTATCCACAAACAGGCCTTGCTCACCAAAGACCTTGCCACTGCCGACAGTAATGCCGTTTTCAAGAATATCTTTTGCGGTATTAATGAATAAGCCTATGCCACCAAAATTAAACCCTGGCACCGTCGGAACAGATGGGAGCTCAGGTAAGTCAAGCATCTCGCTCAATGCAAACGCGGGCTGATAGCTTTGGGTTAGATCAATATAAGGCATCGGCAATAACGGCGGGATCCCCAGTAATGTCGAGGTATTAATATTGATTTCAATACCCTCTAAACGGGCGGCTAAAACCTCTTCCATCCCAACCAGGCCTGCTTGACCTACCGTGGCATGCAATGAAATATATTTTGGCAAAATCGAACTCAGCGCATCAATACGCACACCCCCAAAACCGGATGCGGTCATCAACGAGAAGCCAAGGTCTACGTCTTCTACCGTCAAACCAATAAATTCATCCGTACCGGGTGTACCGACACCGGCATAACCACGCATATTTGAAGCGCCAAACGTGAGAATATCGACATCATGAACCAGTTCGTCAACGCCAAAATCACTTAAGAAACCAGGCTGGGCTCTAACGAGCTGTTTGGTTTCACCGGCGCTAAAGGCTAAAGACCCCTCAAGATGCAAGAACTCGGCCACAGAAAGCTTAGCATGTTCCACGCGCGCAGACGCGTCAAGACGTCCATTAAAATCTAGGTAAACACTTTCGCCCAGCGTTTCAACGCCCCATCCTTGATCACCAAAGCTTTTTTTGAAGTCAATATACCCACCATCCAATGCGGTCTTAGACTTGTTCATACCGACGCTAATATTCGTTAGCTCCGCTGTCAATAATGGGTCTAAACCGATAAAGCCCGCCTGCGCCATATCCAGTTTAAAGGTTTGGAAATCACTCAATCCAACGCTTAAAAAATCAACATAGGCAAAGTCTACGCCGGCCGCATAAATTCCGACCGCGCCATCTGGCTCACCCACGCCATAATAGGGCGTGCCGATACCCACAAAGGCATTTAGATTGCTACCGACGATCTCGGTTGTTGTAAAGCGATGACCAACTAAGAGATTGCCTGCGCCATAAATTAAATCATTGCCTGCAACATGAACATTATCGACTTCACCGAGTCTAAAGCTGAAGTCACCGCTCAGGTGCGCAAAGTCGAACACGGAAAGCTGTGCGTTAAGCAAGTTGATATCCATCGCTTGCCCTTTAGAGCCATCAATATCAAGCACTAAAGTTGATTCGCCACCGATTTCATGTCCACCAACATTTGCACCAATTCCCAACGGAATTTCTAAATTCTTCGCGCTATAGTCAATCACACGGCCTTGTGAATCGGCGGTGTTAATGATCAAATCCACCGCATCCGCTTGCAGCGTTAAGCCTGGAATACCGACTAATCCGGCAAAGTCACTGGTGCCTATAGCCGATACCCATACATCGCCACTTAAGCCTATGACCAGCGCCGCCGCCATATCCAAATTATCGATTGCGACACCGGCACCATCGTCACGCGTGCCCGTGCCAGCATAGATATCTTGACCGGCGGCACCAAAGGTAAAGTAAATCACATCTTGCAGCGTGCCATCGCTTAAAACAAGGGTTTCAAATTCAAGCTCTATATCTAGCCAATCGCTAAACTGCATCAGCCCAAAGAAATCGACATCAAATTGTCCATTAAACTTGAGCATCGATCCAAAATCAGGTATGGCGCCAAAATCGAAGGATATCTCAAACTCGGGCAGTTTCAGCTCATTTAACAGGGCTAATAAATCAGGCAGGGATAAGTTGGGCCAATCTAGGTCTGGGAATAACTCACCCAGCGTTAAGTCTGGCCAACCAATACTCGGCCAATCCATAATCGGCAATGCAGGCAAGCTAACATTCAACCCGGGGATATTTAAATCTGGCAGCTTTATCGCTAACTCTGGCAGGGTAACTTGTGGCCAGTCAATATTGACATCCCAACCCAGTTCAAGCGCTAAATTCGGCATGCTTAAGTCTAAAAGACTCATATCTAGACCCAGCTCGGGTAAACCTATGTCGAACCCTAAATCAAGATTACCGAAACTCAAGGGCGTCAGTTCAAGATTAAGACCCAATCCATCTATTGGATTTTGCAAATAGGAGAATCCAATATCTTGCGCACGCATCTCGATACCGGGTAAACCGACAAATCCTAACTCACCCACTTCCACTTGCATCATTGACCATTGACGCGTAGGGTTAGCGCGATCGGTAACCAATCCGTAGCCAAAATCAAGATCGGCTATCTCAAATCCAAATCGGCTACCCCCACCTAAATCAACCCCTACAAAGCCATTCGCATCTTCAGCGGTAAAGGTCATCGCATCGACGCGCGTGGTGGTACCATCCGTTAGCGCAACCTGTTCTATTTGATTTGCAAACGTAAAGTAGCCATCAACTTGAATCACATTTAACAAGTTCAAGTTTAGATTACCGCTCACCCCGAGTTTCTGCCCCTTCATATCAAATACGATATTCGTTAAGTCGTCAGAGTCGTCAGAACCGACTTCGACGTCTCCGACACGCACCCCTAAGCCACGCGATAAGGTCATAGGTGCTTTTGAAAAGTCGATTGACCGTCCATTTTTAGATACGGTATTAATCACCAGGTCAACCTGGTCAGCTTTCACGGTGAGTAAATCAATCCCAGTAAAACCCACTGTGCTAGCGGAGGCTTTTGCACTCAACCAGAATTGATTTGGATCAGAGAGTTGAACCGCAATCCCTAAACCAAAGCTAGCCTCTTCAAGGGTAAAACCTACATCACCTGAACCGGCAAAGAAGTTTAAATCTTCTTCGGCAAACGTCATCAAGGCCACAGAGGAGCGGCTACCGTCATCTAAATCGACGGTAAAGAATTCTTGTGATAGGGTGACCTGCTTTTCAATATCAATAAAGTCATAGGCTCGCAGAGCCATTAAACCGTCAATGGAGAAACTTAATTTTGAGCCCATTTTCATGTCAAAATCCGCGTCACGAATAGACGCTTCAATGTCATCACCCAAACTAAAGATTAGGTTGAAATCGGTACCGGACGCATTCAGAATACCGTCGCCGATACCAAAACTCATATCGCCGGTTAGGCTAATAATGCCAAACAAATCCGCTTGCACATTTTCTGCGGCAAAATAAATTTCTTCTCCCGGTGAATTCCCGAACGCGTCTTCAAAGGTGTAATTGAGGTCACCAAGTGAAATTTGACGATTAGCCGCAATATTAGGATCATCTTCACGGTAACGGAAGGTGACATTCTCAGCGGTTACATCGCTAAAATAGCCAAGACCTATTTCAAGATCGCCCTTAGTGGTTTCAAATCCTATGCCATTTTTCCCTATCACCATACCAAAATCGGCGCCTTCAACGCTCACTCGGTCAGACCGCACCTCAAGACGCGCATTGACATTACGACCAATCGCAAGCAGTTCATTGCCGACCTGTCCAAAGGCAAAGTCGCCACTGAGACTAACAAAGTCGCCTAATGCCAGGTTGACATCCGTACCCATCAGTAGAACAAAAGGATTGTCTTTATTTGTGGCGATTTCTTGCGCGGTGAACTCAACCGCAAACGCCTCACCACCAATTTCAAAGGTTTCACTGATAGCATGACCAAACTGACTGTAGCGTAAAGTAAGCGTACTCTCCATTTTTACGCCATCAACACCTTCAAACGACACCGTGCCTGTAATAAAGCCCGCTTTTGTTCCATCGGTATCAATAAAAAAGCCTTGACCATCGGTCAGGCGCAATCCAATACCGCCAGGGCTAGTATCGCCAATAAAGCCGCTTACCTGATTACCAATCACCACCGTTGAACCGCCGACCGATTGCGAGGTCGCAATACTAAAGACACCGGAAAGTTCAATACCTGGGAAACTTAAATCCAGCTCTAGTTCAACCGCAATTTCAACCCACACGGTCGCGTTGTTTTGCCCCGCCGCCGCAATGTCTAGTACCCCAAATTTTCCTTCTAGGCTAATCGCGCGACCCAGATCGTTGAAATAAATAATCGCATCGCCCCCGGCATCAATCCCAGGGATACCGGCTTCAGCCTTAAAGGCTAATTGACCCACCATGCCTTCACCCGGCATCAAGGCAAACGTACCCTGCGCATCCGTAATATTGAGCTTGACACCATCATCGGTACCTTCACCATCAAAACCGTCAATCGATACATCACGGAAGTAAGCCACCATTTGATCGCCTGCGGCGGTGCGAGACTTCTCAAAACCAACATGACCGGAGACCTCTAAACCAAACAACCCAACCGTCGCTTGCTTCGCTTCCAATGCTAAATAAGACGGCCCGGCTTTGGTGTCCAATTCAATGGTTTGACCACCCAGGCTAAAGTCTTCTTTAACACGACGATCGATGGTGTTAAACGCCGCCGTAAACTGGTCGGCGTTTAGCTTGATACCGGGCACACCCTTTAGCAAGGCTAAATCACCCGACAAGGTCGCCGCGACCCCTTTAGAGGTCAATAATAAACCACCACTACCCTTGCTAAAGTTCATCAGGTCCACACCACCGACGACAACATCAAACGTCATGTCGGTACCCGCTACACGGGTTTCACCGGCTGCCGCATCAAACTGCAGTTGATAGTTTCCTGACACGCTTAACATGCTGACAACATCAAGCGACCCTTTAAAGCCGGCGACAATATTGCCCTTGTTATCCATATCAAACGAGGCATCGCCGAGTAAGCTCACCGCGCCACCAGCCAGTTCCGCACTCAACTGGACAACATCAAAGCCTTTATCGCCGCTGTTGATGGCCCTATCAAAACTAAATTCAATCGATCCGACCGAAACGCTTCTCTCTTTCGCTACACTCGCGCCTGACGCATAACGTAGACTGACTGCCGCGGCACTGACACTGGCCAATGGATTTAAGGCCGCCGCAAATGCACCGTCTTGTAACGCAAACACTAATCCACCGTCGGCATTTGAAATTAAACCAAAGTTTGCATTCGACACGGATACCGATGCAGGGCCAGAGCTTAAACCGGCACTGATATTATTACCGACGGCCACAATGTCACCGCCTTGTTTTTTGAAGCCAAAATCACCGCTTAGTGTTACAAAGTCAGCCACATTGGCGCTAAAGCCCTTCACGCCAAACGCGACGGTGTTGGCCGCAATATCACTAGCAAAGGTGTAGTTGATACTGCCGACACCGATTTGAGTGGCCGCCTCGACGGAGGTCGTGGCATTGGTGTATTGCACAATGACTTCTTGCGCACCGATACCGCCTAAACCGACAATATCTACATCGAGCTTGCCCTTCGACAGTTCAAATGCGGTTTTGCCTTCACCTGCAATTAAGCCAAACTCAGCCTCATTTAAACGCACATAATCGGCGCCGGCTTCAAGTCCTGCACTGACGTTATTACCGACCGCAATAAGGTCATTGCCTTGTTTTTTGAAGCCAAAATCACCGCTTAGTGTTACAAAGTCAGCCACATTGGCACTGAAACCCTTCACGCCAAACGCGACCGTGTTGGCGGCGATTTCATTAAAGCGATAACTTAAACCCAAGGCTTCAATCGTAAAGCCATCTGCAATCGCCGTCGTGGCGTTGGTATACTGCACCAAGACTTCATCCGCCGTGATTGCACCCAGGCCTGCAATACCGGCGCTGAATACGCCCTTCGATAATTCAAACGCAAACGCATTCGTGCTTGAATCGGTGTACAAACCAAACTGCGCACCCGTTAAGCTAACATGGGCGGCATCGCCTGCCGATAGACGCGCATTGATGTTTTCGCCTAAACCGATAAATCGGGTTTGTTCGCCTTGCTTGCTGTTACTAAATACAAACGTTCCGTTTAATTCAACAAAATCAGCGACGTTAATCGCAAGATCCGCGCGCACTTCCATAATCTCACCGAGCTCGCCATCCATATCTAGCGTATAGGTCGAATCTGGACCGTTTCGCAGGGTTAGGGCCGTCGCATCCTCGCTGTAATCCACCACGAGCGTACGAACAGGCAAGGCTTCTTTAACATCGGTAAAGCCGGCTTGCGCTTGCACAAGCGTTGGGTTGGCCGCTTTGGCTTCGACCGTCACACTCATCACATCAAGGGATTGACCTAACAAACTACCGGCAAAACGGAGTTGAAGATTCAAACCATTGAAGAACAACACGCTGACTTGTGCGCCGTCAATATTGGCAAACATCGCGTCTATCACGGCTTGCACTTCGGCTTGAGTCATCGCAGAATCGATAGACGCACTTTCTAATGTCTGCCCTTGATGTGCTAACCCAAGACGATAGGTTTGTGCGTTATCTTCAGAATCAATCGTGATTTGCTGAACCTGTGCTTTCGGCGCTTGCCCCTGAGTGATATTACTTGGTATCGCCTGTGCCAGATAGAGATTACCGAAGTGCGTGGTAAACCCTGCAATATCTTGATTAGCCAGTTCATTTTGATAGCGTACTATAAACGAGTTTACGTTAGGACCACTTTGATCCGCATCCACACTCACCACCACATTGCCTGCACCGTGCAAACCTTCTAGCGCGATTTGTAAGCGCTGGGCCATAAGCGTACTATTCGCCGTGTAGTCAATTGGCGCAGTATGCTGTCCTTCTAAACTAATCGTAAAGGTGCCTGATGCCACTTCGGGTTCAACATAAACATGAGACACAGTAATGGCAAAGGTCTGACCTATCACACGAGCATCATCAAAATGCACCAAATAACCATCCGTACCCGCTGCCGTGATCTTCACCTCGAACATACCCGCTGTAGCAAGGTTGATTTGTTCTTCTAAAGCCTGTGCACTGATACCAAACGCGAGATCATTGACCGACCAGGCCTGGTTGCCCTGTGTCAAGGTTAGGCTGAAATGCCCTTGGGTTTCTGCTGCTCGATCCAACTTGATTTTTTGCACTTGTGCTACTGGCTGAGCACCATTTTGCAACAAGGCATAACGAATACTGGTTCCACTTATGCTAATGCCTTTACTGGCAATATCGGTTAAATCTAAATCACCGACAAAGCTGATGACATAACGCTGACCTGAGCGTTCCGACGCATCATAATCAACTTGAATATTTTCAATCGAGGTGGTTAAGAGCTGGGCATAGGCATTTCTTAGGTTTAGGATATTTTGATCAATATCGCCAACCACAAATTGTCCGGTTCCGGTTTTAACCGGCTCGGTCGCACCCTCGACTTGAATCGCAAGGGTATTGAGTGTTTGACCTAATAAGCTGCCACTGAACGCAATTTCATAGCTATCGTTGTAGTCTTCGATGACATCAAATTTTGCGCCGTTGATCTGACCGAACGCGCCGTTCACGGCGGTTTGAATCTGTGCTTGGGTTGCGTTGCCCGCTATCAAGCCCGTGCTGTAAGTTTTGCCTAAATAGGTTAAGGCTAATCGATAACCATGCTCAGCCGCATCATCACCCAAGGTCACACGCTGGGTGTGGGCTTTGGCATCGACACCCTGGATTACCGTTGTCACCTTAAGCGCGGCTTGTGCTAAGGCATCGGTATTGGCGCTAATCTGCGCCACATTCAATTGTGCTTTTTGGCCTTGGAATCGCAGATCAAAACTGGTTTGGCTACTGTTGCTTAAATTTGGATTGACCGATACGCTGATATTGCCCGCACCGATAGCACTCAGTCCAGCCAGCGCCGTTTCAATTCGTTTGGCTAAGGCAGCCGTGTCCGAGGTGTATTGAATGGCTGAGGTGGTGTAACCATCAAAGCTCAAGGTAAAGCTGCCTGATGGCGCTTGCGCTTTGGGTTTGACATTCGCGGTTAAGCTCGCGATATCTTTGCCGGCATAATTACCTTGGAAAGCAATAAGGTAGTCCTGACCTTCTTTGGTAACGCTGACACTATCCGCACCGAGTTTCGCATTGAGCGCATAGGCGACAGTAGCGGCATTCGCGCCAAAGTTAATGTCGGTGGTGGTGTAGGTGACACCGTTATGCGTCAAGCTGAGGTTGAAGCTGCCGACGCCGCTGTAATCGATCTTGACACGCTGGACTTCCGACTGTGCTTCGGTAGCTTTGTGATTGTGAATATAACGGAAGGTGCCTTTTTCCGAGGTCATCGCAATGGCACCGACTTGCACACCCGCAAGCTGACCAACAAATTCGATGGTATAGCGATTACCTGAGCCGGTGTAACTGGTATCACGCAACACTTGAATATTGTTTTTATTGACAACACCGTTGGTAGAGTCTTTCAACAATTCCGCATAGGCGGTTTTCAATTCATCAATGGTTTGCGCTACATTCTTCGCATAGTTGTGGTTATAGGTCACCGGCAACTTTCCATCTTTAACAAAATAAAGTTTAAAGCCTTGGTAACCGTGTTCATTGGTGAAGGTGACGGTGTATTTTTCGTTTTGTGCGAGTGCACTGCCATTTTGCACGGTAGTGACCGTCGCTTTTGCGCTCGAAGGCGGTGCTTGCGTATCGGCCACCAAAGTAATACGTTGGGTTTCACTGACACCGCTTTGTGCGTCTTGTGTGGTGGTCACCAAGCCATCATCACTGAAGAAGACGGTATAGTCTCCCGCTTGATTAGGGGTGGTAAAGAGAATGGTGTTTTTCTCGGTTAAACCCGCTTGTGCTTGTGTTTCTGTGGTGATCTTGATATCAACCGGTGCGGGTTCGGCACGCTCAGCCACGAGTGTAATACGTTTTTCTTCGCTCAGTCCAGCAAATGCATCTTGAATTATGCCCACGTCGCCCTGTGCCGGCGCAAAACTCGCGGCGACGGTGATCTCGCCAATTTCAGCAGGCGTTTTACCCACTAAATGACCCACAAATTCAATCTCAAAGCCTTGATAACGATTGCCGGTGACCACTACATTGCCTTCACCAACAAGGGCTTCAAATGCGCCACGCAGGCCTGCAACAATTTGTGCTTGGCTATCAAACGCGCCAATGGTTAAGGTTTGTGTCGCATCACCAAGACTGATGGCCAACTCACCGATAAAGTTTGGCTCTATCGACAAGGCAAGCTGGGTATTGACCCGGGTAATGACTTCCGCTTCAGCAGGCAACATGATCCCTTGGTTAATATTGACTCGCAGGTCTTCAACCTTAAGGGTTAAACCCTCAATACCAACAAATCCAGCCAGCCCAGCATCCGCTTGCAAGCTGGTAAAGGTTCGGCTTGGATCCGCTTGATCAGTAATCAAGGCCAGACCAAAATTCGCTTCGCCTAAGGCTAAACCTATGGCCTGTTCAACCAGCTCACCCTGCTCATTGTAAGCACCATTCGCACCGACAAACGCATGAATATTGCTACCGCCAATCGTGATTAGGTCGGCGCTTGCAATCCGTGAACCATCGGATAACACAATTTGGTCTTGTGAAACGGTTTTACTGATTCCAAAACCGCCTTTCACCATAAAGAAGCCAAACATATCCAGCTCTAGCGCACCGGAAGCATGGAAACTTTCTCCATCCGCGCCATCCAGGCTAAAGGTCACACGTTGTTCTGGAAGCAGCCCCGTTTGCACACCTAGCTGGGTTTTGCCTTCGGCATAATCCACCACGCTGTCGCCTTCGCGCCCCGCGGTGTTAATCGCCACGTCCAGTTGTGTTCCACGAGCAACTAGGCCTTCAATGCCCACAAACCCGAGCTCACCCGCCGTGGCTTGAAGCGTGGTCCAGCTGCGTGCGCTATCGGCGCGATCCGTCATAATAGCCAAACCAAATTCGGCATCACTCAACGCAAAACCAATACGCTCCGCTGACGAAGCGTTCGCACCGACAAACGCATTAATGTTACGACCACCGACACTAATTAAGTCGGCCTGTATCACTTCTGCTTCACCCTGATCATTCGCCGCCAAGGTAATGTCGGTGGTGTTCATTAGGAAAGCAAATTGCCCTTCAAGCGACATAAAGTTAAACAGATTAAAGGCCACTTCACCCTCGGCTTTAATCATTTCACCCTGCTGACCATCGACGGTTAAAGCCACGCGTGCATCATTGGGTCCGGCTAAAACCTCAAGATGGCGATGACTGAAATCCAGCACCGTATCCGAGGCACCATTTAAGCCCTTAACCCCTTGGTTTAACTCAAGACTAAAGTTCTTCACACTCAAATCAAGTGCGTCCACACCGACAAAACCGGCAGAACCTACATCGGCACTCAGGCTGGTAAACTTACGTTTTTCACCGTCTTTTTCGCGTGCAAGGGCTAAACCAAAGGTCACACGTCCTAGCGCTAAACCGACCGCATCAGCCGTATTGCCGTTAAAGCCCATAAAGGCATCCAACTCTAAACCGCCAAAGGTCAATAAACGCGTTTCAATTTCGGTAGCGGCTTTAGCCAACTCAGGGTCTTCACTCACCACACCATCATTCAGCGTTAGGGTTTCCGTGCGCTGCTCAATCGCCATGCCGCCACGAAGTTGTACGGCACTGAATAGGTCAATGTCAATGTTACCGCTGGCGCGATATACTTCGCCCTGTTTGCCATCAATCACCAACGCCATTTTCTGATCAGATTGCGCACCGGTCTGCACGCTGATATCCGTTTTGTTTTCACTGTAATCCACCACCGCATCGCCCTGTTGCGTGGCGCGGTTGATTTCAACATGAAGATTCTCCCCACGCAGCGTGACGCCATCCAAGCCGACTAAGCCGGCACTGCCAACTTTGGCCTGGAAGGTTTGCCAACCGCGCGTCTGATCTTGAGTATCAGTAAAGAGTGCTAGCGCCATTTCGACGCCAATTAACTGCAAACCGAGCGCGTTTTCTGTTGCACCCTCCATGCCGGCAAAGGCATTTAAGTCCTTGCCACCTAGGGTAAGCGTACTGACTTGACGCTGACTACCATCGGCCAACGTGATGGTTTGCCCTTGGCTGTAAACCATCGCAAACTCACCACTAAGCTGCACAAAGCCAAACAGGTCAATATCCATTTCACCGGCCACTTGTGTAAGCGCGCCTAAACGCCCATCCATGGTCAGGCTATAGCTGCTTGCGGGCCCAGTAAGCACGGATAGGTTCGTGGTTCGATAATCAATCACCGAATGATCCACAGCGGCTTGGTTAATCGCGACACCAAGCTGGCGAGCGGCGATGGTTAAATCATCAACCCCGATAAACGCCGCTTGATCAAGTGTCGCTTCTAAACTGGTCCAGTTTCGTTTTGCGCCGTCAATTTCTGTGATAAAGGCGAGCGCAAATTCCACTTGTTGTGCGTCAAATCCGACTGCATTAGCTTGGCCGCCATGGGTACCGACAAACGCACTGACATTCGATCCACCTAGCGTCAACATACGGGTAGCAATGTCTTTCTCAGCCAGTTGAGTGCTAACGTTATAGGTATCAACCGTTTGATTGCGCTGCTCAACGCCAAAATCGCCTGTTACTTGCATAAAGCCAAAGAGGTCAAAGGTCATCTGCCCTGTTAAACGCTTCAACTCTCCTTGCTGCCCATCCATATTGAGCATCAACAAACTTGGCTCGCCATCGCGGGTAGGGCCTGTTTGAACCGCTAAATTTTGGGCATAGTAATCCACTAACTGACCGTCTTTAGAGGCTTGGTTTATGTTTAACCCAAGGGTGTCTGCACTCACAACCAATCCCTCAACGCCGACAAACGCGACCTGACCCGCTGTCGCTTGAACACTTGTCCAACTGCGTAATTCATTCAATGAACCGTCTTGACGTTCGGCTAAAATAGCGAAGGCAAACTGCGTATCACTGAGCTTAAAGCCTAGTTCATTATCTTGTCCGCCATTATTGCCAACAAACGCATTCAACTGATTACCGCCGACCGATAGCATATTGACCGCAACAAGACTGCCATCGCTAAGCTGAACGGTTTGGACTGATTTCTCAAGTGCCAACTCACCGGATACTTGCGCAAACCCAAACAGGTCAATCTCAAGTTCGCCGCGCACCTCCATCAAGAAACCGCGTGAGCCGTCCATATCAAATTGGAAGCTAGAGGTTGATCCAGTCGGAATAACCAACTGTGTTGCACCTGCGGCATAATCAACCACTAAGTCCTGTTCGGCTTTTTGCTCAAGAACGTCGGTGTAGCCTGCTTGCTGCAGATTAAGGGTTCCAACGGGTGTTTTCGGTTGCAGCACCATCTGCACCATTGGCACGTCTACGCCTAGCCATAAGCCTTCAAAACTGAGTTGCAAGGTGCGACCATTAAAGAAGGCAACCTCGGCTTGATAACCCGCCAAACTGGCCAAAGTCGTATTAATCGATTGTTGTAATTCATCCTCCGTTAAATTGGCGCTTAACCAGTCGGTTACATAGCTTTGACCGGCATGCTCAAAATCGAGTTTGAATGTTTGGTTTTTGTCTTCGCTGACGATACTAAACTGTTGAACTTCCGCACGTTTAGCTTGACCCTGCTGAAGATTCGTTGGCAATACAATACCCAGCTCAAGCGTACCAAAATGACTGGTGATATTATCGACATCCACAAAGGCTAACGCATTGAGATAACGCAACTCAAACGCGGCATTGATGTTATTGCTACGCTCGGCGTTATAAACAACTTCAACATTTTGTAGGCCCACATTGTCCATGGCTTGCAACGCCGCTTCAATGCGCTGAGCCATCAGACTGCGGTCGGCGGTGTATACAATATCCGACGAGTAGACGCCGTCCATCGAAATACGGAAGGTTCCGGTGGTTTCACGCTCCAGCACTTTTACCGCTTGTACACGAAGGGTCTGGAGGTTTTTACCCGCTAAATCGCCGGTAAAGGCAATATCAAACAGCCCGTTATGCGCGCTAACAGTCACACCACCGACTGAGCTGAGTGCATTGTTTAATGCGGTTTGAATCGCGCCGGCATCGGCCTGCAGCGCTATAGCGGCGGTGGTATAGGTTTGACCACTGTAGTTCAAACTCAGTTTAAATGTGCCTTCGGTTTCGCTTGCCGTGTCAATCCACAAACGCTGGGCGGCGCTACTGGCCGCTTGCCCCTGTTTAACGGTGCTGATCGCCAATGTACCGTGTTGTAATTGGCTTTGAATGCTAAGTTGTGCTTGATCCGCTTGCGCTAAATCGCCTGTAAATTGCACATCAAACTGCTTGGCGGTGAGCGTACTTTGTGAAACATTGTAATTAACCACAATATTGCCTTGACCAATAGCGCTTAATTGCTCTAACGCGATTTGGATACGTTTGGCTTGCAGCGTGACATCATCGGTGTAAAGGATATCCGCCGTGGTTTGACCATTAAATTGCAGCTTAAAGCTACCCGTGGTTTTTGCGCTATCTGGATAGGTTTTGACTTGTAAGTTCGGCAAGTCCACGCCGGCTAGCCCACCATTAAAGGTGATGTCATAGCGCGCACCATTTTGAACTACCGTCACAGATCCGACATCGGCTAACTGGGTGTTCAAGGCATTTTGAACGACTTCAGCACTCGCACCAAACGCCATTGCACCAGTGACATAGGTTTGTCCTGCGTGTTTCAGGCTTAACGCAAAGGTACCGGTTCCAGTGTAATCTAGCGTTACACGTTGTTGTTCGCTGATCGCCACACCGCCATTGCCGGTTTGCTTAAAGCTAAGCTCTTTCGAAGACACCGCCGACGTCAGTCTAAAGCCTAAGTCTGGCACGGAATCCATACCTACAAAGCTGATTTGATAGCGTTGCGCTTTATTGTCTTTATCTTTAAATTTCGTGTCATGAACCACTTGAATTTGATTTTTAGTAATGGCTTCATTGCCTGGCACTTTCTTCAACAGCTTCCAGAAGACGTCCTGCAACTCTTGAGCATTACGCGCGTAGTCCTTACCATAATAATGACCTGACACCGATTTTAGAGGCTGATCAACAAGGAAAGCACGGAAGTTGTTTTCAACTACACCTAACAAGAAAGTGACCGTTGCCCCGCCTTGTTGCGCAGGTTGCCCCGCCACCAGCTGACTAACCTGAGTTTGTGCACTCGATGACACGCCCTGTGAACTATTCAGCGTAATACGCTGTAACTCATTCACGCCACTATTACCTTGTGAGGTTGATTCGACGCTGATGTCAGCGCGCGGCGGCACCTCTCGCTCGGTTTTAATGGTGAGCAGTTTGATTTCATTCGCGCCGGCCACCGCTTCGCGGGTGACACTGGATTCCACGCTCGCATCCGCTGCGGTGAGCACGAGGGCAAACTCACCGATCTGTTCAGGTGTTTGACCTGAAAGCGCACCGATAAATTCAACGACAAACCCTTCTAAACGGTTGCCGCTTATTTTGACATTACCCTCACCCACTAAGGCTTCAAACGCTTGAGTGAGCTGCTGAATCAATGCAAACTGCGTGGTGCTATTTAGCACTTCAATGCTTTGCTGCTGCGTACCCTGCTCTAAACGCAAGGTACCGATAAAATCACTCGGCAAGCTGAGAGCAAGTTGGGTATTCACACGAATCGTGGTTTCGGGTTGGGCCGCAAGGTGAATACCCTGGTTTAAGTTAACTTGTAATTCTTCTACGCGAACAGTTAAGCCATCTACACCCACAAATTCCGCCAAGCCGGCACCCGCTTGCAAGCTGGTAAACTTATTGGCGTTCGCTAAATCGGTAATAATGGCCAATGCGAAATTGGTTTGCCCTAAGGCTAAACCTATCGCGCTTTCAGCTAATTCGCCCTGTTCGTTATAGGCACCGTTAATCCCCACAAACGCGTCTACATTCGAAGCACCAATCGTGATCAAATCGGCTTTGGCAATCTTGGTGCCATCAGACAACTGAATTTGCTCTTGTGCGATAGACTTGCTTATTCCAAATCCGCCCTGCACCATAAAAAAGCCAAACACATCGAGTTCAAGTTCGCCATAGGCTTCAAAAAGTTCGCCGCGCTGTCCGTCTAAAGTGAATTGATAATCGGTATCTTTACCGGTGGCAATGGTTAATGAGGTTGCCTCTTCAGAAAAATCGACAACACTGTCTCCGGCTTTATTCGCGGTGTTAAATGCAATAGTTAACGCCTCTCCTGACGCCACTAACCCATCAATGCCTTCAAAACCAAGTCCACCCGCGAGACCTTGCAAACTGGTCCATGAACGCGAGGCATCGACGCGACTCGACATCATCGCCAAGGCCAACTCCGTATCGCTAAGTGCAAAACCTATGCGATTATCACCGGTATTGGCTCCCACAAACGCGTTCAAGTCCTTGCCGCCTAATGCCAACAAATCAACCGCCAAGGTTTCTTGGTTAGCCAGCGTAATCTCCGTAGTAGACTTTTCAAATGCCAAATGGCCTTCAAGGGTTACGAAACCAAATAAATCGAGCTCTAGATAACCTGCGGCACGCATTAATTGGCCAACACTACCATCAAGATTCAGCTTTTGCATCTCGCCAGTCATCGTCAGCACTTCTAACTGCTGGAAGCTGTAATCAATCACGGTGTCCGGCGCACCATTCACACCGGCGACACCTTGGTTAATTTCAATCGCGAGATCGCTGGCCGCAAGCGTGACGCCCTCCAAGCCAACAAAAGCCACCTGCCCAACTAAGGCATCCATGCTGACAAATTGGCGTTTATCGCCATCCGTTTCATTGACAATAGCTAAGGCCAGGTTTAGATCTTCAAGCAACAAGCCTATCGCATCATCACTTCCACCATTCAGGCCTGCAAATCCATCGAGACCATTCGCACCGATAGTGAGAACATCACCGCTCATGCGGGTTGGCGCTTTGGCTTCGCGGGTATCGGTTTCATCCTCAGGATCGGGGAATACGCCATCGTTCAGATAGAAGGTATCGCGACGTTTCTCAATCGCCAAGCCGCCTTTGACTTGCACAAACCCAAACAAATCAAAATCAAATTCGCCGGATACACGCAGCTTTTCGGCTTCGGCTCCCAGCATGTCAAATTGCATCCAGTCCTGTTCACCTGCACCGGTCCTCACCGCTAATTCGGTGGCCTCTTCAGCATAATCCACCACCGCTAAATCGACATGGCTGGCTTTATTGATTTCCAGCACCAATTGCTCGCCGCGTAATGTCAAGCCGTCTACACCCACCAGGCCTGCTGATTTGGCATTGGCTTGTACACTGGTCCAAGAACGGGTTTCATCCGCCGTGTCGGTCATCAACGCCAAGCCTAAATTCAAATCGACAAGATTTAGACCCACCGCTTGATCGGTGCCGCCATTGCTACAAAAAAAGGCATTGATGCCTTGACCGCCGATGGACAACAGGTCTGCACTCACGCGTGAGCCGTCTGCCAATTGAATGTCTTGAATGCCACTGGTAATCGCTAGGCTACCGCTGATGTGTAGGAAGTCACCCAACGCAAGGTTGGCGTTACTGAGGGCCACGCCTCTGAGGTCGTTGGCATCAAGTTGGTTGAAGGTGTAATCAAGCTCACCAATGACAATGTTTTCACCCGTCCAATTTTCGCCGGTGGTGTTTAGGTAGAGCGAGGCTTGCTCGGCGCTGAGTTCGGCGATGTCGCCTAGCTCGACCGACAAGGCACCACGCGCTTCAAGCGCCATGCCTCGGGTGTCAAAAACGAGACCCAGATCGGCACCGGTTACCCCGGCACGGTAGTCACCAGCACCTAGGATAGCGCTGGCGTCTTGGGAGATAAACAGTAGTTGACCGGTTTCAGCGTTTTTGTCTATTCCAAAACGGCCGTCAATCTGGACATTGTTCGCGTATTTCAGGCTGAGTTCACCAAACAGGCTGAAGCCTTTTTTCTGTAAGTCAATGTTGAACGGCAGTTGTTCTAGCGCCGCATCGATAAACGGGTGTTTAGGGAGTTGCAGTGACCATAGGTCTAAATCGAGACCCGGTAGATTGAGTTTGGGGAGCGCCAGTGCAATTTGTGGCAGGCTGAGGCTTGACCAGTCAATCGCCGCACCTTGGCTGTTTGCGGCGGGGGTTTGTTGGCCTTCGGTTTTGAAGTAGTCTTTGAGCCCTTCCAATGTGACATTTGGCCAAGTCGGTAACAAGGCGCCATAGTCGATGTCGAGACTGATGTCCGGCAGGCTTGGCAGATTAAACAGGAACGCTGGTAAGCTAAGTGCTAAGTCGAAGGGGTAGTCTTTGACTTTTTTGTTGTTTTCTTCACTGTAGGTTTCCGGTAGGTTGAGCGTTATACCGGTGAGGTTAAGTTGGTTGAGTTTGTTCATGAACTCGGATAGGCTGAGTTCTGGGATATCTATGTCTTTAAATGCAAGTAATTCACTGAGTGTGACTTGCGGCCAATTGATATCGTTGGCTTTGAGTAGGTTGCTCAGGTTGAGTTCTAGCCCTGGGATATTGAGCTTCGGTAAGCTGAAGACGAACTCTGGCAGACTTAGGTTTGGCCAGTCGAGGTTCCAAGGCGCTGAGCTATCGTCGGTTTTATAGCCGTTGTGTTCCGTTTGTCCTTCGGGGATCAGGCCTTTGAGGTAGTCACCTAGCCCGCTGAGGTTGAGGTTAGGCAAGCCGAAGTTAAAGTCAAACATACCACCTAGGCTTGGCATTTTAAGGCCGAGCATGTCGAGGTTAAAGCCGCTGAGGTTGAGTTTGGGTAGATTGAACACGAACTCAGTTAGGCTGAGGTTGGGCCAGTCGATGTTCCAAGGGGCGGAGGCGTCATCGGTTTGATAGCCTTGGAATTGGGTTTGTCCTTCGGGAATTAAACCTTTGAGGTAGTCTGCAAGTCCACCTAGGCTGATATCCGGCCATTCTGGGAGCAGTTGGTCGAACGCGAAGTTGACTTTTAATCCGTCAATTCCGAGTTTTGGCAGGCTCATTAGGAATTCGGGCAAGGTGATGTTGGCCCAGTCTAGTTTGAGCTCGGGGCGCGCATCACTGAGTTCAGTCAGTTTTTTGTCTTTGAGATCGGCTGGAATCGTGGGTAACGTAATGCCGAAGGTTCCGAGTGTTTGCCCTACTTGATGCAGTTTGTTGAGCAGGTCTTCAAGACCGAGTGCAGAGGGGTCAATGTCAATGTTGATGTTTAAGGCACTTAAGGTGGCTTGAAGGTCGGCTAGTTTGACCGCTGGCAATAAGCTCGCCCATTGTTGGCTATAACGCTCGATCAGGAGTCCAAAATCAGGCATGGCAAGCTCACCTAAGCCTAGTTCGCGCTGCCCAAGGGTGAACAGGAGTTCCGTTAGGTTGATGTTTTGCCAATCCGGTGTGCTATTGTCGGGGTTTAACAGGTCTGCTAAGGACATGTTGGCGAGTTTGAGCAATTCAAGACCGGGGATGTCAAAGCCGATATTGGGCAGTGCTAGCCCCAGTTGGTCTAGGCTGAGCCCTTGCCAATCGATTTGCCCGGCAAGGCCACTGAGGCTGGCTAGGTTGAAGCTGGGTAATGTGGGTAGACTGAAGTCGATGAACGGGAATTGCGCCATCGAGAGGTTAAAGTCGGGCAGCGTTATTTTTGCCGCAAGCTCGGCGCTGAGTTCAAAGGTGTTGATGTTGAATGGGAGGTCTTCAACACGCATCTCTAGGTCTTCAATGAGTGGCGTGGTGCCATCGGCTTTTGTGAGCGCAATCGAACCGACATTGAGTTGACCGATCATGCCGCTTTGGTTGTTGATGTCGGCGAGCATGACCACACCGGCAAGCCCGCTGAGGTTAAGCTGAACACCGGCACCTCCCTCACCCACGGTGAGCGCGGTTTGTCCTTGGTTGAGTGTGATGATAAAGCCGTGCTGAGAGACACCGGCTTCGAGTTCCATTTGTTCGCGTACGATACCCACTTGCCCAGATAGGGTGTAGCTCACATCGCCAAACGAGAGTCCTAGGTCTAAATCCGCACCCAGTGCAAAAAATTCGTGGTGTCGCGCGTCTGTGTAGTCAAACGCGAGTCCATCAAAGCCGGCCTTTTTGGCTTGGCCTGTGGTGTTAAAACCTAGGTTAACGCTGCGAATTTGCGCGATCGCTAAACCGCTAAGTGGATTATCTTGGTCATCTGTTAAACCTAAGTGTCCGACACGCAAGACCCCTGCCGCACCTTGATCAGACAACACAAAACCGCCGTTAATCTCGCTGGCACTCAATTTTACGCTTCCGGCCACTAGGCTGAGTGCGCCTTCTTCTAGCGTGATTTGTAAATCCTCAGCGCCGTATTGACTTACGGTTGCATAGGCACTCACTTCACTGCCGGCAATGCCCGCAATGATCTGTCCGCTAAAGGCGATTTGCTTACCTAAAGCGCCATCAAGATCAAGCGCCATATCAATACCGGCCATCACTTCAAGCGCTATCGCCTTGTCAGCGGAAAAATCCAATACACTGCCATCTGCAGCGGCTTGGTTAATCACCAAACTCATGCGCTCACCTGCCAAAGTGATATCGTTCACACCGACCAACTCGGCAGACACTACCGATGCTTTACCCGCCGTCCAATTGCGTAAGTTTTCACCCTCACCGCGCTCACTGAACAAGCCGAGAACAAAATCCATTTCGGTGACGTTTAGACCAGCTGCGTCAGGCGTCCCCCCTTGACTACCCACAAACGCGTTTAAGCCGCCGCCAGCGATTACTAGACGATCGACCGCCACTGTGTTGCCTTGGGCATCTTGTGCCGTGGTGATGGCTTTTTCAAGCGCAAAGTAGCCATCAACCTGCATAAAACCAAACACATCGAGTGCCATATCACCCGAAACGCGCATTTGTTGGCCGACCGAACCATCCAGCTCTAATGTAAATGAGGTAGAGATACCTGTTGCCACGACTAGTTCAGAAACCGCAAAGTCAACCACGAGATTCGGGTCGATATCTGCCACCAAATTAGGCTGTGTAATCACTTCACCCTTTTGCAAAACCGTGATATTGGCTTGCGCGGCGGTAGGTTGGGTATTGACTTGCAATAAATTAAGCGGGGTTCCGGCTAAAGCGCCTTTGAAGGTAATATCCCACGTTCCCGGTGCTTTACGCACTATGCTGAGATCGGTACCTTCGGGCAAAGCCGCGATTAATGCGGATTTGATCGCGGCGGAATTGGCATCAAATGCAATGTTATCGGTTGTATAGGTTTGAGCGCCATGATTTAAACTGAGGGTAAAATGACCGTGTGCCTCAGTTTGGAGCACGAGGCGCTGTACTTCATTGACCGCGGGCGTGGTGACAGTAACGGCATTATCACGAACCAGGCCTTGCTGTACCAAAGCTAAGCTGGCATGACCGGTAATCGGCGCAACACTCGCACGTATTTTGCCGATATCAATCCCTGCAAGCGCACCCCTAAACTCAATTGTCCAGCGTCCGTTATCCACCGTTACATCAAAATCCGCTGCTGTGCCTGCCCCAGTTGCAACCAGTGCATTTAGGATAGCTTCGGCACTGGCATTAAAGCCTAGGCTCGTTGTCGTGTAATCCTGACCATCAATGTCAAATACAAGGTTTAACTGCGTGTCGATTTGCGGATTCACACGAACCTGCTGGAACTCTGCAAAAACTTCTTCAACCGCTGTTTTCGTTCGAGTTTGTCCATCACGTACTGTCGTAATCGTGACATTCACACCATTTTTATCAAAGGCTGTAATCTGCGGAATATCTTGATAAGCCAGTTTACCGATAAAATCGATAAAAAAGGCTGGATTATTTATGTGTGAGCTGGCATCAAAGGTTACTTTAACTTTATTTTTACCTAATGCCTTATCAAGCGCGGCCTGCAACTTTCCAGCTGTCGATGTATGACTTTGTGGTGAAAAATCGATACGTCCAGTATCCACCCCGTTCACCGTGAGTTTGTAATTGGTGAGCAAACCAGCCGCGGTACTCAAATGAATGCGTTGACGTTCACTCACATTCTGGCCTGTGGTTTCATAGCCTGTGACAATCACCTCACCATCCTGCAACGTGGTGACGCTAACGGTTGGCGTCGGCAAACTTAATGCCACCGCTAAATTTGTAACGGGTTTACCCGCTAATGAACCAATAAATTCAATATCAAAACCCGTATCGCGCTGACCCGTGACCTGCACATTGCCTTGACCTATGCCGCTAAAGCCTTCTAACTTCACTAACAGTGCCAAACGAAGTTGTTCATCGGTCATGTCACCCGTAATAACGATCTGGGCTTGTTGCTGACCGTACATCAGTGTGAGTTCACCTTGTGAAGCATCCGTTTTTAATTGGTATTGTGCATTCAAGGTTTCAGGGTTTAGGGTTACAGATGTCATTTCAGCTTGACCCGTAACTTTTTCTGTCACTTGGGCGCTAACGCTCGGCACCTGGGCGCTAAGGGTTAGAGCAGAATAATCCGTGCCCGCTAAATCTCCAGCAAACTCTATGATAAAACCTTCTGCATGGGTGCCTTTGACATGGATATTACCTGCCACATTTTCCACGCCTGATTGAATTAACACCTCTTCAACTTTAGCTTGAATTTCAGCGCGTAAACTGGCTGCTGTACGGTTAAGCGCAAAGCCAGCAATCGCTTGATAACCCATGTACTCAAAAACGAGATCACCGAGGACTAAATCCGTATCCACTTTTAGCTGAGTAGTCTGTTTAATATCAGGTTGTGCAATCGGGGTACCTTGAGTGGATAGGTTTTTGTTGATCACTAAATCCAGGTTTTCAGCCTGCACCATTAAATCATCAACACCGACAAACGCGGCTGAGGCGACAGAAGATTGCAAAGCCATCCATTGACGCGTGCTGTTATTGATATCGGTCATCAGCGCCAACGCCATGTCTGCGCCGGTTAAATTAAAGCCTAGTGCCGAATCTGTGCCTGCATTAGCGCCAGCAAAAGCATCCACTTGATGCGTGCCTAACGTCAGGATATCGACAGTGACGTCTTGACCATCAGAAAGTCTGACCTCCGCACGGGTTTTCTCAATCGCGAAATTTCCTTGTACCGCCACAAAACCGGCTACATCAAGGTTTAAATTATCCGCACGGACTTTGGTAACTGAACCGGATGTACCAAAATTCACTTCACCGACCGTACCACCGAAGTCAATTTTATCCTGACCAGAACGGTTATAAATGAGCTCAAAACGGCCATTCAGCGTAACCTGCGTGACCCCCACTAACGCCGCATCACCTATCGCATAGATGGCATAGCGGGTTTGCGCGTCCTGCTCAAAAATCGCCATCATGAAGTCAGCCTGGCTCAATTGCGCTCGCATCGACTCCATACCCAAATAAGCGTTGACCTGCTGCCCTGTCATCAGAAGGGTGACTGAGTTATCTTCAGCCACTTGACGTGCAAAACTAAAATCACCGGAAATACCCACGCCGCCTTCAATATCGGCCACCAGGTTGGTCACATTCAATGCAAAATAAGGCGATTCGCCTACTGCGGCGGGCAGTGTAAGGGTTTTAGATAAATCCCCAACGGTGAGGGTGCGGGGATGTTGAGCGTAATCTATCTCACTGGTGTTGTATTGTAAGCGTGCGCTATCAGCACGGAGGCGATCCGTTATAAAACCGGCCCCTTCAAGAACAATATTACCTTCCACATCTAATGCTAGGGTTTTGTCCGCTTTAATCAATAACGCCAAATCCCCCTGCGTGACACCCGCTCTAAAATCAGACAGACCAAACAGGGTGACAACTTGGTCACCTAGAATAATCAACTCATCTTGATCTTTAGAAAAGGCTAACTGACCGGACAGGGTAAACACATCGCCTAAACTCAAATCAACCCAGCCCTCAATCGCAAAACCGAGCTTACTAAGGTCAATATTATTAAAATCAAACCCAGATAAATTCACATTCGGGAAAGCAAAATCAGGCAGGTTTAAATCAAAAATCGACAAGTTAAGTTCAGGCAAATTGAGTTTAGGCAAGGCTAACACAAACGCCGGCAAACTCAGACTTGGCCAGTCAATATTTAAGTCTGGAAAATGGTCTGACAAATCAGGTAAGGTCATATCCAACCAATCAAAACCAACATCAGGGAAAGACAAGGACAGACCAGGCAAATCAAACCCGTTCAATGCGCTGAGGAAATTTTTCAAGGAAATATCAGGCAAGCCAACATCGGGCCATTCAACTGACCAATCCAACTCGGAAAAACTTGGCCAAGACAAGGTCACATCCGGAAAGCTAATTGTCATACCTGGCAAGCCAATCATTTTAATCGCTAAAATGATATCAGGCACCTTCATATCGCCCCAATTGAAATCAATCGAGGGTAAGTCGAAATCAGCCAATACCGCTTTGATGGCATCAAAATCAAAATCGGCCCATTTTACATTTGGCCAAGGTAGCGTGAGCGTGCCTAAATGCAACTGTAAATCCGGCCAATCCATCGTGCGCCAATTAGGGCTTAATCCCTCAATATCAAAGTCGAATTTTAAGCCAGGTAAGTTCATTCTTGGCAAGGCAAACATCAACTCTGGAAAGCTTAACGCTGGCCAATCAAAGGCCGGGAACAAGTCGTTTAATCCAGCTAAGGATACATAAGGCCAATTCAGATCAATCTCAGGAAAGCTAAGCTCAAAACCGGGTAAATCAAAACCCGGTAAGGCAAAGCCCAATTCAGGTAAACTTAAGCTTGGCAAATCAATATTGGGCAACAATCCACTTAAATCGAAGCTTGGCAAATTTAAACTGGGCAGGCCTGGTAGGCTTAAATCCACAAAGGGAAAGGCCGTAAGCGATAAATCAAAGCTCGGCAAATTAAGATTAAAATCCAAATCCAAGTTCGGGTCAAAATCAAATAGGTTGAAGTTAAAGGGTAAGTTAATGGGCATAAAACTTAAATCGGCAATCAACGGTGTCACGCCATCCGCCTCGGTCAATGCCACAGCGCCGACGCTCAACAGTCCCGCCGCCCCAGACTGGCCGGCAATATTCGCAATCATGCCAGCGCCGCTCAGACCGGTTAAACGCAACATTGCACCACCCGGTGCTTCGCCAATGGTTAAAGCAGTTTCGCCATTTGCCAAGGTCATCAGCAATACATCCTGCGCCGCCTGCCCTTCAATGACATCCATTTTTGTTTTAGTAAAGCCGAATTGACCCGACAAGGCGTAGGCCACTGGTCCTGCCGATAAGGCTAGATCAATATCTGCGTTAATCGCAATGAAATCATGAAACTTTGGGTCTGCGTAATCAAAATAAGTCGAATCTAAACTTGAGGTCACGGCTTGACCACTGGTGTTAAAACCTACATTTACACCACGAATACTATTAATCGCCAACCCTGGCAATGCACCACCGTCGGCTTGGGTAATCGCTAATTCACCGACACGCAAAGCACCGGCGACCCCCGCCTCGTTTAATAAAAAAGCACCACTCACTTCAGTAGCGGCTAGCTTCACACCCGCCTCTTGCGTGCCGGCCACTAAATGGAGTGAACCATCGCCAACAGATAAAGCGGACTGCCCATTCTTGAATTGAGTTACATCAAATGTGACATTGTTAGTCGGTAAATTTTGGTTTTGTGCAAATACTTCTGATACATCCAGCCCTGCGATATCCGCAAAGTTAAATTGAATATCGGATGCCGAGAACGAGAATAAAGAAGAATCAATTTGAGCCGATGCCGCCGCACCCTGTGCCAACACCCATTGACGGCTATCCGCAGAATCATTCGCCGTAATGAATGAGATATCCAGTTTAAAATCAGCGATATTTAGACTCACATCACCTTGTTGATAAGTCGCAGAGCCACTATTCACCCCCAGATTCCAAACCGAGAAACTCGCTGTATCCACATCACTTGCATTCAAACTATAGTCAAGATGATAGTCGATAGTGATTTCACCACTGACCGCTAAACCGCCAACAGATAAACCACCCTCAAACGCAAAACTGTTAGCCGATGTGAAATAATCAAGATTGAGCGTCTTGCCTAGAGGGTCTTGCAAATCGGCACCAAAAACCGCCAGCATTTGACCGACTGACGGGGAGGCGAGTTGCTTAGTGACCAGTTTTATTTCTTTATCGGTTTGCTGGATATCAAAATACAGATTAGTACCCTCAATCCACAACCCTTTGATATCCGCAAATTTTCCAGTCACGTTGTCATAATTAAAAATGACGAACTCATCATTGACGGCTGGCTTAAAATCCTCAAGCAACTGAATCTTTAAGGTACCATCCAAGCTCGCCTCGTTGGCTACATTAATAAAATCATATTGCGTTCCCTGCGCAGTACCCGCTATTTCGATAATAACCTCAGCATTCGAACCGCTTACATAGTTCTCAACTGTCAAGGTACCGGGTGAATAACCAGGTGACAGCACGCCATCGTTGAACACATCAAAAGGCAGAACCGCTGAACCACCCAGGGTTTCATTTGGCTGAATATGCAGTTGCCCTGCTGTAACACCTTGTTCAGTAACGTAGGACTGTATCAACGCCGAATCAAAGGTATGCGGATTAACATCAAACTCCATATCCGCCAGTTGGTTACGGTCATACTCTTGACTTTGACGCTGAACAATAAGGCTTTGCTCTTGCTGTTTAAAGTAATCAACCGTATAAACCTGATGAAAATAATCCAGTGGCGAGTCCTCTTGTGCCACCTCACGATTAAGCACAATCTGTGCGCCCCCCATCACCGGATCGGCAGAGAGTAAAATACGCTGCTCAAGTGGCTCGACTTTAAAAGCGTTTTTGATTAAGTCTGCGATTGTTTTACGTTTAAACATGGCTGTAACCTCTGCATATTGCATGCTGTATATAATCTATAATTGGTTTTATTTTAATCGATTTCAAACACCAAAATTCTGACATTTATCTGACATATTCCTTGCTTATCCACAAGCCTTTAAGTGCTTATAGACACATGCCAACCAAAGGTTATGGACTCCAGCCCTTAAATCTTCAAACGCTAAAAGGCTAACGCATGCACAGTCTTTATAACGAGCCCCTATGCTGCGCGTCACGGCCTTCGGCCTCGTGATAACGCCAATTGATTCACTCCGTTTTGTTACGCACGCCGTTAACCCGGATACTTCAACAATATCTGCTTTTTAAGATACACTTCTCCACCAGGACAGATTAAGTTTTATGTTAAAATTGAAATCATTGCGCTATAACCCAACACCCTAAGGGCCTGCCAGACTAAACCGGTCGAAGCAAAAAAGTCTGGATTGAGTCAGTTTTTGTTCAACTCCAAAGAGAATAGCAAGCTATTTGACGAAGAAGCGGGCAAAAAATGGCCAACCCCAAATTTTTTGCAGCCGACTGACTTTAGCCCGACAGGATCCTAGATGGGACTAAACATGGAACAATCGCTGACCTAAGAGGTTGTCAATTAAGCGCTTACTTAACTTAAAAAAACACTAAAAAACATAAGCGAACATAAAAACAAATATGAACACCAACCTTCCACTTATTCCAAAGTCATTAAATATTTTATTGATTGAAGACGACGTCAACCTCGCTGAACAACTGTCCTATTTTCTTGAAAAACGTGGGTTTAATGTTTCATTAAGTCGCAGCATTCAAGAAACACTCCACTTACTTAATGCAAGTAAATATGACACATTGATTCTTGACAGACTACTACCTGATGGCGATAGCTTGAACTGGCTAAATAAGATTAAACAATCACACCAAGGAAAAGTAATCCTACTAAGTGCACTAGGGAGGGTAACAAATCGCATTGAAGGCTATCAGGCTGGCGCAGACATCTACTTGGCAAAACCTGTCAACCCGGACGAATTACTGGCCATCTTGATTAACTTTACGCAAAGCCATCAATCTGCAAGACTAGAAAACAACAACTGGCATATTAAACATCATAAACTGATCACACCACAAAATGTGAGCATCCACCTTACAAGTAGAGAATATTTAATTGTAGAAACACTAATCAAAAACACACCGGAAGTCGTGCTAAAAGAAAAAATCATTCAAACTATCGGCGTGAACAGCCATGGTTATGACACTCGATCACTAGACACGACCATCTATCGAATTCGCAACAAGATTAAAGAAGCCACAATAGAAAAAATACCTATCGTGACCCATCATGGCCTAGGCTACAGCTGGGAATAGATACACTTCCCAGCTAGCACTCAAATCGTAGCGCGCTTTTAGTCCTTAGATATTGCGGAAGAATTCTTGCGAATGCGGTGCGCAAGCGCTTCAATTTCTTTCGCAAAATCATGTTCAGCTTGAGAGTAAACAACCCCCAGCGCGGCCTCAATTAGCGTTTCAAGCTCAGAAAAATGCTCATCACCAATTGATGCCAATTGCTCATTCTCTAACATAGACCTAAAACGTTCGACCACTTCTTTTGCATGGCCTTTAATTTTTACCGTCATTCTATAATCTCCGTAATTTTTTAAATGTAACGTAAAGCACCTTGTCTACTTTACGTTTAATCAAGCAGACATCACCTAGGAGCCTGTCGGACTAAACCGGTCGAAGCGAAAAAAAGTCTGGTTTGAGTCAGTTTTTGTTCAATTCCGAGGAGAATAGCTAGCTATTTGACGAGGAAGTGGGCAAAAAATGGCCAAATCCAGCTTTTTTGCAGCCGATTGGCTTTAGTCCGACAGGCTCCTAGGCTCCGTCAGGCTTCAAAAGATTAATCGTCATGAAAAATATCATCACCACTATTCAAGATCAAAGGATCAGGCACACCCACAACATCAAGATCCTTATCATCATAAGGAATAGCATTCAAAATATAACGCATACAAGCTAGACGCGCGCGTTTTTTACAATTTGACTTAATGACAGTCCAGGGTGCATCGGCTGTGTTGGTATAAAAAAACATATCCTCTTTAGCCTTTGTGTAATCTTCCCAGCGATCTAACGACGCCAAATCCATTGGACTAAGCTTCCATTGTTTCAGCGGGTCATTTTTGCGGCTGTTAAAGCGCTTCAACTGCTCTTTACGGCCAACCGAAAACCAAAACTTCATTAAGCGAATATTATCACCGACTAACATACGTTCAACTTCAGGTGCTTGATGCATAAACTGGGTGTACTGCTGAGGGGTACAAAACCCCATTACACGCTCAACACCCGCACGGTTGTACCAAGAGCGGTCAAACAGCACGATTTCGCCGTGGGTTGGCATGTGCTGCAAATAACGCTGGAAATACCACTGACCCTTTTCCTGTTCATTGGGCTTATCCAAAGCAACCACACGCGCACCACGCGGATTAAGATGCTCCATAATACGTTTAATCGTACCCCCCTTGCCAGCCGCATCCCGCCCTTCAAAAATCATCACAATCCGTTCTTCAGAGTCTTTAACCCACTTCTGCATTTTCAATAATTCAATTTGCAACTGCTTTTTTGTGGTCTCATATTCTTCACGCGACATTTTGTCGTCATACGGATACACACTATCACTCGACTTCACTTGCTTCATAACGCCCCTCCTTATCAGATTACATCATTATCAATAAACTTTACTAATATTAACGCCATCTCATAAACTATGCAATGATTTGCAAAGTCTTAGTTATTTCAGATCAACCTTATTTCGGGTTAAAATCAGTTGTGACTTACCAACCCAAATATCAAAATAAAAAGGCAGAAATCGATGAACACATCCACTCAAAACTACCAAGATGTCTTAGCACGCATAAATAGCGCTGAGGCGCACTGCCAGCGCCCACACCAAAGTGTCAAACTACTCGCCGTCAGCAAGACCAAACCGATTGAGATGATAAACGAGTTAGCGGCACTAGGCCAAAAAGCCTTTGGAGAAAATTATCTGCAAGAATCTCTTGAAAAGATGGCACAGCGCCCTGACTTAGAATGGCATTTTATAGGACCGATTCAATCCAACAAAACCAAACCGATCGCCGAGCATTTTGACTGGGTGGAAAGTGTCGATCGCCTAAAAATTGCCCAGCGGTTAAGCGCCCAACGCCCCAACAACAAACCACCGCTCAACATTCTGCTCCAAGTCAATATCAGCCAAGAAGCGAGTAAATCAGGCTTTATGCCCAACGAACTGATCGCAATGGCAACCGAGATGGCTTCCCTACCAGGCCTGGTGATAAGAGGTTTAATGGCTATTCCTAAAGTTGAAACACAGTTCGAGCGACAACGTATTGCCTTTAGACAAATGCACCAACTGTTTAGCCAGCTCCAGCAAACACTTGGTCATGCACACATTGATACCCTTTCTATCGGCATGTCATCTGACTTAGAAGCCGCGATTGCTGAAGGTTCCACACAAGTGAGAATCGGTACCGACCTATTTGGAGAGCGTAAATAATTTACTCATAGATTCAACTGATTTCACTCCAAATTTTATCTATTTGCTAATAATTTGCATAGATGTACACTTCATCGTTCAAAACTAAACCCTAAATACTACAGGACTTTTACAGTTTAACGAGGACCCCGCAGGATGAAGAGCATTTCAATCAAATTATTAGTACGTATGATTATTATAAGCACCATTGGCCTAGCGATTGGCTTAGGCGTTATTTTTAAGTCCAGTATCGAGTTGCAAAAAAATGCGGCGCAAACGCTGTCTCAAAAAATGATGACGCAAGCGCTGACGATTATTGACGCCAAGATTGACACATCACTCGCCACTATGCGTGCTTTTGTATCGGCTAATCCGCAGCTGGGCGAACTCTTCACCAGCCAAAACCATCAAGAAATGCACCGTATTGCCAACCAAGTATCCGCTGACTTTGCCGCCACCACTAACCATCGCGGCCTCACCTTTGTCGCTTTCGACAAACAAAACCAAATTTTCATGCGCTCGTTTGCCAAGCTACCCGACCCCGCTATCGGGCGCAAAGCACCGCGTGATTTTTCCGCCTTACTCTCAGGAAGCCAAGCGAATGCCGCAATGATCGATTTATCGGGTGTAGGCTTATTCATCACCGCTACCGTTCCGGTCGCCGCTACCCCAGCTTCAAATGACATAGTGGGTGTATTGGATATCCGTGCAGGCTTGGGTTCAGTCACGCGTGATATGTTACAAAATGAAGCTTACTTTTTAACCGTCATCAATGATAAGGGTCTAGAGCGCTGGGCAAAAGCCAAGGAAAATAACGCTATTGGTAGTTATTACCTCGCCAGCAATCGCTGGTTCGAGGAATCATTCGACTGGTTTAAACCGCTTGACATTGATGCGATTATTCAACAGGGTTTTGGTATCCAACATAACAAGGTTATTAAAGTTGAACCCATTCATGATAGTCTAGGCGAAGCGATTGGCTATTATTTGGTCGGCATCGACATGGATCACCCTGAAATGGTTCAAGCCATGAGCAGTGTCAATCAAATCATTATGTTAATGTTAACTTTAATGATCGCATTAATTAGTGCGATCATGCTATTTTTATGGCACGCCAGTCATCAAATCATCAAGCGCCCGATTGAATCAATTTCCCATGCGATTCGTGATGTCGCCAGCAGTGGTAAACTCAACATCAACCTACAAAGCAACGCTAAAGACGAAATTGGCGACATGACACGCGCCTTTGGATCACTACTATCCCAAGTCAACCAAGCCTTGAGTGAAGCTAACACCACGGTCGCAGCGATTGCCCAAGGTGACTTTAAAACCGAAATGCAAGGTGATTACCAAGGCGATTTAGCCACACTGAAAACCGGTGTCAATGCCTCCGCACGCAGCGTATCCTTTATGATGGACGAGTTAGCTAAAGTGATGCACGCGCTCGAACAAGGACAATTTAACGTTCGCTTGGATAACAAAGTGGCCGCTAGCTTCCGCCAAATGGTTGAACAGGCCCTCAGCTCTACCGAACAGGTCATTAACCAAATCAGCAGTACGCTTGATGCAATGAAACAGGGTCAGTTCAATCAGCGCATTAATGCTCCCGCTCAAGGTGAACTCGCCAAGGTTAAACAAGACGTCAATGAATCGCTTGAAGCCCTCGAAGCCGCGATTGCTGAAATCAACCGTGTCATGGCGGCACAAGCCAGCGGCGATTTAAGTCTAACGGTAAAAGGGCAATATCAAGGCGAGCTAGAAAAACTTAAACAAGCCATCAACCGCTCCAGTGACGAATTCAATCAAATCGTGCGCAATGCGATGGATGTATCCAACCAAGTTAACGAAGGCGCTGAAGAAGTTTCACGTGGTGCCGATGACCTAAGCCAGCGCGTACAGCAGCAGGTTGCGATGCTAGAACAGACCTCTCAATCGATGGAAGAAATGAACACCGGTGTGCAAAACACCAGCCAGCATGCCGCCAAAGCTACCACCTTAGCCCAAGAGGTACAAGATAAAGCACAGCAAGGCAATAAAGTGATGAACAGCACACTAGACGCCATGACTGAAATTCAAAACTCGAGTCACAAAATTGCCGATATCGTTAGCCTGATTGACGGCATTGCCTTCCAAACCAACCTACTGGCACTCAATGCCGCCGTCGAAGCCGCGCGAGCCGGTGAACACGGTCGAGGCTTTGCGGTGGTCGCGGGAGAAGTGAGAGCCCTGGCACAAAAATCGGCTGAAGCCGCTAAAGACATCAAGCACCTGATCGAAGAAAGCGTTCAGCGCATTGACCAAGGTACCCAACTGGCCTCCAGTTCTGGTCAAATGCTCGCTGAGATTATTGGCTCAGTGGAACAGGTCACCGAAATGGTCAGCCAGATTGCGCAAGCCGCCACAGAGCAAGCCAGCGGCATCGCACAGGTCAACCATGCGATTCGTCAAATCGATACAGGCACCCAACAAAACGCGACACTGGTTGAAGAAACCAGCAACGCCGCCGCCAACCTAAACGAACAAGCACGTAATCTAAACCGAGATATGTCGCGATTTAAAACAGGGAGTCAACCCGCAAAAGTAATTGACTTTAAAGGCTAAAACTCACCCACTCACAACCAGGCCTGGTTAGAGAACCAGGCCAAAATATCTGTTTCTCATCACAAAATCCCTCCGCCCGCTCTCTGCTTTCTTGTTAAAATATCGAAAACAAATTCGATTCACTCATTCCAAGGAATAGCCTATGTCACGCACCCTGATTAAACAAGCCACCCTCGTTAACGAAAACCAGCAACAGATCGCCGATGTGCTGATAGAAGATGGGCGGATTGCCCAGATTGCTCCGCAGATTGATATCGCGGCTGACATTGAAATCAATGCCGAAGGCTTGCACCTCTTGCCGGGAATGATTGATGACCAGGTTCATTTTCGTGAACCGGGCATTACTCACAAGGGTGACATTGCTTCCGAGTCACGTGCGGCGATAGCCGGCGGCACCACCAGCTATATGGAAATGCCTAACGTCAATCCGCCTTCGATATCGATTGAAGCGCTGGAAGCGAAATACGCGATTGGCGCACAAAAATCTTGGGCAAACTATTCGTTTTACTTGGGCGGCACCAATGACAATGCCGACGAAGTCGCCAAGGTAAATCCTAAAAATGTTTGCGGTGTCAAAGTGTTTATGGGGTCTTCTACCGGCAATATGCTCGTCGATCAAGAAACCGCCTTGCGCGCCATCTTCACCAACAGCCCCATTATTATTACCACCCATTGCGAAGACACACCCATGATCAAGGTGAATGAAGAGGCGTATCGTGAGAAATACGGTGATGATGTGCCAATGAGCGCCCACCCGATTATCCGTAACCACGAAGCCTGTTATAAGTCATCGTCAATGGCGGTGCAATTGGCGAAAGAAACCGGCGCTCGCTTACATATTCTGCACATCACCACCAAAGAAGAACTCGATCTTTTTACCCCCGGCCCGTTAGCCGATAAAAAAATTACCGCTGAAGCTTGTGTGCATCACTTATGGTTCACCGATGCCGACTATGATACCAAAGGCTCGCTGGTTAAATGTAACCCAGCGGTGAAAACCCAAAGCGACCGCGATGCGATTCGCCAAGCGGTGATTGATGGTCGAATTGAAGTGATTGCCACCGACCACGCACCCCACACCTGGGAAGAAAAACAAAACAGTTACTTCAAAGCCCCAGCCGGTCTGCCGCAAGTGCAGCAATCGCTGAGCGCGTTATTAGATCTATATCATCAGGGCGTGTTCACCCTTGAGCAGATTGTCGATCGTACCTCGCACAATGTCGCCCGCTTATTTGAAGTCCAAGACCGTGGCTTTATCCGCGAAGGCTATTGGGCGGATTTGGTGCTGGTGGATCTGAATAAACCCCACACCGACACCAAGGAAAACAATTTATACAAATGCCAATGGTCGCCCTGGGAAGGCCACACGTTTAAATCCAGTGTGGTTAAAACGCTGGTTAATGGGCGCGTGATGTATGATCAAGGTCAGTTTGCCGAGTTCACCCCAGGTCAACGTTTATTATTTAACCGCTAAGGAGACAAAAATGGCACTTGAATCAATCAACCCCGCCACGGGCGAAAAACTCGCCGAGTTTGAAGCTTGGGATCAAGCGACCCTTGACCTTGCGATTAAAAACGCCGCTGGCGAGTTTCTTGAATGGTCACAGCGCACGCCAATGGAAACCCGTTGCCAGTTAATTAAAAACGCGGCTGAAGTTTTACGCGAACAACAAGATGAACTGGCCGAACTGATTAGCCTAGAAATGGGCAAGTCAATTAACGAGGCCAAAGCCGAGATTGAAAAATCCGCTTGGGTGTGTGAATTCTACGCTGAGCACGGGCCGGATTTTTTGGCTGATGAAATGATCGACACCGATGCCAGCAAGAGTTACATCTGCTATCAACCCATGGGCGTCGTGCTGGCGGTCATGCCGTGGAATTTTCCATTTTGGCAGGTATTTCGCTTCGCCGCCCCCGCCTTGATTGCCGGCAACATTGGTTTGCTTAAACATGCCTCAAACGTGCCGCAATGTGCGCAAGCGATTGAACGTGTGTTGCATCAAGCGGGTGTGCCGCGCCATGCCTTTACCAACCTGATGATCGGTTCAGACAAGGTTGAAAGTGTGATTCGCAACCGCTATGTGCGCGCCGTCACCTTAACCGGAAGCGAGCAGGCTGGGCGTAAGGTCGCGGCGATTGCCGGTGAAGAGCTGAAAAAAACTGTGCTTGAACTCGGTGGTTCCGATGCGTTTATTGTAATGAATGATGCCGATATTCCCGCCGCGATTGAAGCGGCGGTTACCAGTCGCTATATGAATATGGGGCAAAGCTGTATTGCGGCTAAACGCTTTATCATCGACCAATTTATTTATGAAGATTTTATCAGCAAGCTAAAAACCGCCGTTGAAGCCAAATTTGTGGCCGGTGACCCTCTCGATACCGCCACCACCCTTTGCCCGATGGCGCGTCAAGATTTACTCGACGAACTGCATCAACAAGTGCAAACCTGTGTTGATTATGGTGCCCGTTTGGTGACCGGTGGCTATCAACTGGAGCGAGCAGGTTGCTATTATGCGCCCACCATTTTGGCGGATATCTCCAGCGCGATGCCCGCCTACCATGAAGAATTTTTTGGCCCCGTAGCCTTGATTTTTAAAGCCTCAGAACCGGCTCACGCTGTCGGGCTTGCGAATGCCACCCAATTTGGTTTGGGCGGATCGGTTTGGTCAGGTGACCCAGCTACCGCCGAAACCATGGCATTGCGCATGGAATCGGGCGCTTGCTTTGTCAACGGCATGACCAAGTCTGACCCACGCCTGCCGTTTGGCGGCGTAAAAAACTCAGGCTACGGCCGAGAACTCAGCTACCACGGCATCCGCGAATTCACCAACGTCAAATCGATTTGGATTAGGTAGAGATTATCAGCAATTAAAATAGGTGCAGAAGTTTTGTTTGAGCTTGCTCAAACATTTTTTTGATAAGGAGCCATAACGTTTTAAAACCACTGATTTGGAGACTACAAATGTTTTTCGCAAAATCAACTTTGATGGCTTAGGAATCGCGCCCTCTACAAAACAATCTACATCAAGCAGCTGTTCATCTTGATGTAGGTTTTCAATACGGCTGCTAATAGGAATCGCAATAAAGTCATCGAACGGTAAATTGTCTTTCAACACAAGTACAGGTCTTTTTTTGCTTTGTAACAAGTCAGAAAAGTAGAACTCACACAATACAACATCACCCGTACTTACTTCCATACCTCATCCTCTGACTCTACCCACCATTCCTCAACCAGACTCGCAGAGTGGTTAGATAGCGCTCGAGTTTCAATTTGATCCGCGTCAACATCCTCCTCTATCACCACACGAACATGCTTGTTTTTGAATTGTTCAAAATTTGGAATACGTAAAAACTCACCAACAACGTTCGCTTTAAATTCAATCGCATGCATTTCAACCTCCTTGGGGACAGTTTATTTTTCTACTCTAACAAATAGAAAATGCGAAAACTCATTTTACCACCCCGAATAACCGCTTACCATTTAGGTGACACGCGGAAAAAAAGGGTTTTTAGGTACTCGGTTTCTGGAATCGCTGGGTGGATTGGATGATCGGGGGCTTGGCTGGCTTGATCAAACAAGGTGACCGTACGGTCGATATGACTGGCGGCGGCTTGTACTTGTGAAACCAAGGTGGCGCGCGGCATATGATGCGAGCAAGAAGCCGACACCAATACCCCGTTGGGTACCACTAAACGCATCGCCAACTCATTGATACGACGATAGCCTTCTGAACCCGCTTTAAAGTCTTTTTTACGCTTCACAAACGCCGGTGGATCAACAATCACCACATCAAACTTTTCACCCTGCTGTGCCAGAGCGCTCAAGACTTCAAAAGCATTCCCCTGATAGGACACCAGCTTATCCGCCACACCATTCAACTCAGCATTGACGTGTACGCCATCCAGCGCGGCTTCAGACGCATCGACACAGGCCACTTCAGTTGCACCCTTTAGCGCTGCCAAAATACCCCAACCACCGAGATAGCTAAATACATCCAGCACCCGCTTGCCTTCAACCAATTCGGCGCAACGCGCTCTGGCTGAACGATGATCATAAAACCAACCGGTTTTTTGTCCACCTAACGCAGGCACCACAAACTTCGCGCCGTTTTCGATCAACTCAATCTGCTCAGGCAATTCACCATAAGCCAAGGACTGATAACGCTCTAAACCTTCCAGCTCACGGCTCGCGGTATCATTGCGCCAGACCACCGCGCGTGGGTGATAAAGATTAATTAAGACCTGTAGAATATCGTCTTTAAAGGCTTCCATGCCCGCGGTGCTAATTTGCACGACAAACACATCATTAAAACGATCAATCACCAAGCCGGGTACCCCATCACTTTCGCCAAAGGCCAAACGGTAATAGGGTTGATCATAATTCAGCTCACGCAGCGCTTGGGCCTGTTGAAAGCGTTTTTTAAAAAACGTCATACCCAGCTGATGTTTGGTATCACGACTGAATACGCGCGCGCAAATCAAATTATTAGGATTGACATAAGCCAGCCCCAATTCTTTACCATTGCTCGCCTCAACAATCGCTTGTTCACCGAGTGCAAAGTTTTTTAACGGCGTCGCTTGGGTATCCACCTCATTACTAAACACCCACATATGACCTTGCTTAATGCGGCGGTCTTCATTCTTTTTTAAGCGTAAACGTTGCAAACTAGCCATCGATTTCCGCCTGATATTCTTCAGCAATCATCAAATCGTCAAACTCTGACATATCATGGGGTGCAATGCGGAATAACCAGCCACCATCATACGGCTCGTCACTAACCATCTCTGGCTCATCAGCTAAAAATTCATTCACCGCCACAATTTCACCACTGACCGGTGCATGAATATCGGAGGCGGCTTTCACCGATTCAATCATCGCCACGCCCTCTCCCGCACTCACATCAACACCTATGTCAGGTAAATTGACATTCATAATATCGCCCAACGCTTCTTGTGCGAAATCGGTAATCCCAACAACAATTAAGCCTTCTTCATCGGGGTAAGCCCACTCATGGGTTACAGCATATCTTAGGTGTTCAGGTAATTGGCTCATAGCGCGCTCCTAATAGTAAAATAAAAACAGCTTAATATAATACCACCTGCCCTATTTGGTTGGCGATATTTGTGAGAAATGAACAAATCACTAACGAATTTGAACCTGGTTTCTACCGCCATTTTTTGCCGCATAAAGCGCTTTATCGACACGTTGCAGCAACGAATCTGGGTTATCGTCGCGTTTAAACGCCGTTAAACCAAAACTGCAACTGAGGTGACGACTGGGTAATACATCAAAAACCTGGCCCCCAATGAGCTGATGGAGTCGATTGGTTAATACTTGCGCATTTTCAAGATCCGTATCCGGTAGCAAAACAATAAACTCCTCTCCGCCAAAACGGCAAAACAGATCGGTTTCACGCAAATGTACCTTAACGAGTTGAGTCAATGCTTGCAGCACTCGATCACCCATGTCATGCCCGTAGCGGTCATTAATTGACTTAAAGTAATCTATATCAAACATGAGCACACACAAAGAGGCATGATTACGCTTAGCGCGTGCCAATTCGTGCAAAATATTTTTATTAAAATACAATCGATTACCAATACCCGTCAATTCATCGGTTTGTGACAAATGCGACAGTCTCTCCTGCATGAGTTCTAGCTCGCTAATATCTTGCATGGCGATGGTAAATCGGCCAAACACCGATTTATTAAGGGGCTGGACCTTGATAGCGAAATAATGCACTTTATCGCGCCTCACAATCTTGGCTTTATGCACCTTTTCTGGATTATTAAGGATATGTTGAATCCAGTATACCCCGTCCATTTCGGATTGTAACAAGCCCTCTCCTTGCTCAAACAAATCACAAACACATTGATAGCGTTGATGAAAAGCGTCCAGTGTTTCAAATTGATCAAAAAATTCAAAAAAATGACGGTTAGCATAAATGATATGATCTAAATCACTGACATATAAAACATCTGATGAAGAATCAATAATCTCTTTATAATACTGACCTTGCAATATCACTTGTTGTCGACTTAACACCAGCAACCCAAGCAACAACAACATCAGCAACACAACAGCAGACACACCCACAAACTGGGTTTGCAAATCATCCAGTCGATGAAAATTGACCATTGACTGCGGAATAAACAACAACCAATAACCTTCAACCTCATTATCCACATTCATAATAGCGACAGGATTAATAATATAACCCCCCTGTATCCAATAGTCCTGTTGTGACAGGTGTTGGCTTAAGTCCAAATCAGCCAACAGCGCAAGCTGTGCCTCTACTGGCTGGGTATTCACCACATAATAATCATCAATAAACAAGCCAGAACGTGCCAGCGTTAATTGTTCTTTGTAACGTTTGTCGGCCAAAATAAGTGAAATATAGCCTTTATCAGCCATTTGATCAGCCAATGGCTGAAATTGAGAGATAACCTCTACCACCCCTAGCAATAGATCCGCTTCAAAAACCGGCACGGTTGTTTTAAAGGACATGGTAAATAAACCGGTACTCACTGTTGTCTGAGGCTGTTGATGCGGCTCGGCGAGGATGGCACGAAGATCTGGCCGGATACTTAATAATGAATCGCCTCGTTTGTCTACCCAACTGCGCTCTAAACTCACACCTTGCCGATTAATGGCCTGAAGCCAAACACTGGTTAAACTGGACTCGCGCTCAATACGTTGCGCTATTTTGCTTAATTGGGCATTCTGCTCACAGCAGGATGATTGAAGCAGGGTTTTAATATTTGGATTTTCGGCCAGCATGAGCGCCAGCGCAACGGAGGCATTTTTTTGCTGCTGAATTAATAGATTGAGTTGATTCGAGGTTTCTTGTTGATAGTGTTGCAACACCGAAGCTTGCAAAATTTTCGCTTGCTGCTTATGAAAATAGATCCCCCACAAGGCGAAGCATAGCAAACCGAACAATGCCAAAACGATCCAAACCTTGTAACGATCTATTACCTGCCGCATAACTACATGAGCTCACTATTTATTCAAGCTTCTATTATGCACCTATTAAACAAACAAAGCCTATAGATTCTGCTTATCAGGAAATAAGCGATTGTTGCCCTACGGCGTTGAGGCGTTAGACTTGATGGGTTCTTAAGTGCTCCATCAATGCGTTATAAGGCATGGGGCGGGCAAAATAAAAACCTTGAAAAAAGTAACAGCCCTGATCAATCAACAGCTCGCAATCTTCTCGGTTTTCGACGCCCTCTGCAATGACTTCAGCATTTAAACTGCGTGCCATCGCTACGATACTGTTAATGAGCGACTTCATTGATGGATCTTTGCTCAGCGCACGTACAAAACTTTGATCAATCTTAACCTGACCGAGTGGCAAACGATGGACCAAGGATAACGAAGAGTGACCGGTACCGAAATCATCAATCGCAAAGCCAACTCCTAGCTGACTCAAGCGACACATTTTAGCCACCGCATCATCCACATCTTCAACCAGTGCACTTTCAGTAATTTCAAATTTTAAATGTTTAGCTGAAACCTGATACCGCTCAATTAAGGCCTCAACCTGCTCGACAAAATCAGGTTGCTGAAACTGACGCGCACTCACATTCACCGACAGGGTTAGGTCAGCCAAGTGTGGCTGCTGCGACCAGTTATTAAGCGTCCAACAGGCCTGTTCAATTACCCAATGCCCTATCGGCAAAATCGCACCATTCGACTCGGCAATCGGGATAAACTCTAAGGGGGACACGCTGCCCTTTTCGGGATGATGCCAACGTAACAACAACTCCGCACCGATCACTCTACCTACCTGATCATTCTGTGGCTGGTAGTAGATTTCAAACTGGTTTAGCGACAAGGCCTGGTGTAAATCTTTTTCCAGTGTCATGCGATGCTCTAAACAGGCTTGCATCTGAGGATCAAACAATCTAACGGTATTACGCCCAGCATTTTTAGCTTGATACATCGCACTATCGGCATTTTTTAATACCTCATCCATCAAGGTATCATGACCATAAAACACCGCAATACCAATACTAGGACTTGAAAAATGCTGAAACTCACCAAAATCGTAAGGCTGATTTAAGCTATCACGTAATTTTTCGGCTAATAACTCTGCTTCTAAAGACGCTTGCTCTAGCGCTTTATCTAACCCCTCAAGCAACACCACAAACTCATCACCGCCTAGACGTGCAACGGTATCAGAATCCCTCACTTTTGACTTCAATCGGCGCGCTACTTCAAGTAATAGTTGATCACCAACATCGTGCCCCTTAGTATCATTTAGCGTCTTAAAATTATCCATGTCTAAAAACAGCACGGCACCATGACGCTGCGTGCGATCGGTAACTTTAATCGCATGCCCTAAACGCTCCATTAATAAGCGTCGATTAGGTAACTCGGTTAAGGGATCATAAAAAGCCAGTTTACGAATTTTTTCTTCATCTTCCTTTCGCTGGGTAATATCTAAAAAAGCGCCCACATAATGCGTGACCCGCTTTTTAGCATCATACACGGCTGTAATAGTCAACCACTCCGCATAAACCTCACCATTCTTGCGCCGGTTCCAGATCTCACCTTGCCAGTGGCCATTACGCTTGAGCGTTTGCCACATCGTTTGATAAAATGCACTATCTTGGCGCCCTGAACTCAGCACAGCTGGGGTTTTACCCAATACCTCATGCTCTTGATAACCTGTCAATCTAGCAAATGCACGATTGACTTTTAAAATCTTGCCATCTTGATCAGTAATGGTAATGCCTTCCTGCACATCAAACGCACTGGCCGCAATGCGAAGTTCATCACGATGACGCAATAAAGAAAACATCGCCCACCCCATCAAAACAACAAACAGCGTCAAGGCTGAAACATTATTGACAAGATCTTGTCGAATGCCGTCTAAAAAAGGGGCGGGGGAAATCCCTGCTAGATAGGCCGCCGTGTTCCCTTCTAAATCTTCAATCGAAATAAAATTAGCGATATAGTGCTCACGATTTAACAAAAATGACATTGAAAATGACAGCCCTTCTGAGAGTTTTTGCGTTAAGGGCGCAGACTGATACAGCACCTGTGCGGCACTTTTTAAAAGCGAACTGTAACGAGGGGACGCATCCGGTAATTCACGATGTGGGTCCTCTTCCAGCCAATCTTTCGCAAACGGACTTGCACCATAGAAGGCTTTATTAGACTCAAACACCTCCGCTTTCATTCGTGGATGAATTAGCAGGGCATACTCACGACTGGGATCCAAGAAGGCAATATCACGACGCAGCGTTTCAAACGTATTACTCAACTCAATGGCGCCTAAATGCGCTCCTTGATCAATCAACGGATAGACTGTTCTGAACCCTGGAATCACTCGGCCCGCCTCGAACGCGCCATAAACCGGCTCTAGTGTATCGTTCGCCAATCGAAATGAGTGGCGAAGCGCGGTCAAATTATCCCCAAAACGTTCTGGAACATGCACGCGCAAGAAGGCGGTATTATCAGGCAGTACAATATGAAATTGGAAAATACCATCTTGTTTGATTTTTTCATAAATCGGTGCCAGCTTCAAATATAGCTGATCTCGAACGGTGTTTTGTAACGTCACCTCGCTTGCCTGTCGCATTAACGCCATCACATCAGGCTGGTTAATATAGGTATTAAAATAGACATCCTTGCCTTTTTGCTGCAGATGCTGCACCGAGGTCCAAGCAATATTGAGGCTCGCCAGTTGACGCTGACTATATTGTTCCTGTTCTAGCGAAAAGCGCGAATAAAAATAACTAAAGCCCGCCAACCAAATTGTTGCGAGCAATAAGCTTAAAACCAGACTTAATCTTAAGGTTGTCATTGAGGTCCTAGTTAATGAAATGCGTAAACAATGAACTTTGTGCGATTAATAATTATACAACAGTCACTCAATGAAAGGCGCGCTTATCGATGAACCTTTTAAATAACGGAATCAGACATAATGCACTGAAGCGCATTAAAAGCAGGTTGGTCACTAGACTAAGAGCCGCATAGATTTGGGAGAGATGGCCAAATCCAGCTTTTTGCAGCCGATTGGCTTTAGTCCGACAGGCTCCTAGGAGCCTAAGTGTAAGGCACTTCTTTCTCATGCCGCTGAGTGAGAAAGAAGTGCCATAATGATTAATTTTTAATCTTAATCGGCGTGAGCTTCCAGATGTCGTCGTTGTATTGTGTCATGGTACGGTCGGTCGAGAAAATACCGCTGCGTGCTGTGTTCATAATACTCATGGTGGTCCAAGTTTCCTTATCTTGATAAGCTTGTGCCACGGCATCCTGGGTTTCGATATAGCTGCGGAAATCAGCCAGCGTCATCCATTGATCATGCGGGTTTTTCAGTGATCCAATAATGCCATCAAAAATGCCCGGCTCAAACTGGTTAAAATGCCCAACTTCAAGTAAGTGCATCACCTTCTGTAAATCAACATCTTGGTCAATATATTGTTGCGGATTATAATGCCCTTTGAGCGCATCCACCTCTTCCGTTCTTAAACCAAACAAGAAGAAATGATCATCGGTTACCGCTTCGCGTATCTCTACGTTCGCCCCATCCAAGGTACCGATCGTAATCGCACCGTTCATCATAAACTTCATATTGCCGGTACCCGATGCCTCTTTGCCTGCGGTAGAAATTTGCTCAGACAAGTCCGTACCCGGGCAAATAATTTCCATAAACGACACACGGTAGTTAGGAATAAACACCACTTTCAGCTTATCGCCGACATCCGGATCATTATTCACCACCTGACCAATACCATTAATCAGCTTGATAATCATCTTAGCCATCGCATACCCCGGTGCGGCCTTACCACCGACGAGTATCACACGATTGGTCCAGTTGGCGGTATCGCCAGCTTTAATGCGGTTATAAAGATGAATCATGTGCAAGGCATTCAGCAGTTGACGCTTGTATTCATGGATACGCTTAACCTGCACATCAAACATCGCCTCTGGCTGAACCTGTACACCGGTTTCTTGTTCAATCAGGCTGGCCAAACGTTGCTTGTTATCCAGTTTAATCTGCTGCCACTGCTTGCGGAAGGTTTTGTCATTAATGTGTTTTTCTAGCTTAGACAGCTCGCTTAGATTGGTGACCCAGCTTTCACCGAGCTTGTCATCTAATAGCGCACGCAACCCCGGGTTAGATGCCGCCATCCAACGACGCTGCGTTACCCCGTTGGTTTTGTTATTAAACTTATGCGGCCATAGCTGATAAAACTCATTAAACAGACCTTCTTTCAGCAGTTGCGAATGCAAAGCGGCCACACCATTCACCGAATAGCTGCCGACAATCGCTAAATAGGCCATACGCACCATGCCATGCTCATCAAAAATCGACATACTGCGCTGTCGTTCAACGTTTCCTGGCCACTTCAACGCCACTTCAGAGAGGAAACGGTGGTTAATTTCTTTGATAATTTCGAGTGGCCGCGGAATCAAACGCTGCATTAAATCTTGTGACCATTTTTCGAGCGCTTCTGGCAATAGCGTATGATTTGTGTACGCCATGGTTTGCGTCACGATCTCCCACGATTCATCCCAACCCATGTGATAATCGTCTAGCAAAATACGCATCAATTCAGCCACCGCTAAACTGGGGTGCGTATCATTCAGCTGGAATACATTGGACTGTGCAAAGTGCTTGAAATCCTTGCCGTGATATTTTACCCATTGCTCGACCACATCTTGCAGACTTGCCGACACGAGAAAATACTGCTGGCGCAAACGTAATTCTTTACCATTCTCGCTGCTATCGTTCGGGTAAAGCACCATTGTAATATTATTGGCTTCGTTTTTGGACGAGACCGCTTCAAAATAAGAACCCGCATTAAATTGCTCAAGCTTAAACTCTTCCGCGGCTGTCGCATCCCACAAACGCAAGGTATTCACTGTGCTATTTTTGTAACCCGGAATAGGTACATCAAACGGCACCGCAAGCACTTCTTCATCATTTTCCCAGTGAACAATTAATTGGCCGGTGTGCGGATCGGTGTAAGGACGACAAAAACCGCCAAACTTAATGGTGCGGGTATATTCTGGACGCTGCACTTCCCAAGGGTAAGCATTAAAACCCAACCAATGATCCGGCTCTTCTACCTGATAGCCATTTTGAATACGCTGTCGAAACATGCCATACTCGTAACGCAAACCATAACCCATCACAGGCAATTGCAGGGTTGCACAGCTATCCATAAAGCAAGCCGCTAAACGCCCTAAGCCACCATTACCTAAGCCCGCATCAATTTCCACCTGCTCGATGTCTTCCATGCTCAAGCCCAACTCTTTCAGCGCCTCACCGACTTCGCCTTCAATCCCCAGGTTAAGCATATTGTTAACCAAAGAACGGCCTATCAAAAACTCCATTGAAAGATAATACGCTCGACGAGTGGCTTGTGCACGGTATTGCGCCCAGGTGCCTTTCCAATGACCCATTAAGCGGTCACGTACCACCATAGCGAGCGCCTTAAGCTGGTAATCCTTGTCTGAGGTCAACTCACGGCCAAGGTTGTTTTCTAAATAATGTAGAAAATCAGTCTCCAAACTGACCTGATCGCTTTTCATCCGATCGGCTACACGTTGTTTAATTTTGTCCATCGAGGACGCATGGGATTTTGACATTTATAATTCCTTTGAATAAAGTTCAACATAGTTTTTGGCACTTTTTTGCCAGTTGAGCGGTTGCTCCATCCCCGTTTTTTGTATTTGCTGCCAACTGCGTGGCTTATTAAAGAGCGCCAAGGCGTGCAAAATTGTGGCACGCAGCGCATGCGGATTGGGGTCATACAACATAAACCCTGTCGCCGTTTTATTTTTAATATTCTCTGGCGTCGCGTTCACTACCGTGTCAGCCAAGCCACCGGTATGATGAACAATAGGCAAAGTACCATAGGCTAGACTATACATCTGATTTAAGCCACAAGGCTCAAAACGTGAAGGCATTAAGAACATATCAACCCCTGCTTCAACTTGATGCGCCAAGGGTTCAGAATAACCAATGTGGACAAACACCCTGTCAGGGTAGGCCACCGCCAGCTCACGCAACCGATGCTCGTATTCGGCTTGACCTGCGCCGACAAACACGAAACGCACATCCTGTTCGGCTAACAACCCAGGCAACACCTGCAAAATAAGATCAATCCCTTTTTGCTCGACCAAGCGACCAACAAAACCAATTAAAGGCTTATCTAAATGCAGATGAGGGTCATGATCCCCTAACAGGGTAAGCAAGACCTCTTTATTGCGTTTTTTCTGGCTAACTCGGCCTTTTTTAACCGAATAGTTAAATGAGATGTAACGGTCCGTTTCAGGGTTCCAGACCTTATCGTCAATGCCATTCAAAATACCAACAAGACGACCCTGCGCTTGACGTTTGGTTAAAATACCCTCAAAGCCATAAGCTAACTCAGGATAACAAATTTCTTTGGCATAGGTGGGGCTCACTGTCGTAACCCAATCGGCATACACGATACCGGCTTTAAGCATCGAAAGTTGACTGTAAAACTCAACACCCTCCGGCGTCCACCATTCCCAAGGCAACCACAAACTATCAAATAGCGACTTCGGGAAATAGCCCGCATAGGCCATATTATGCACGGTGAATAAGGTGCGTGGCGGTTGAACTTCATGCGATAAAAATGCTGGCACCAAGCCCGTTTGCCAATCATTAGCATGCACCACATCGGCTTTCCATTTTAAGCCAGCACGATCCATCGCAATTTCGGCCACCACGCGCGAAAATACCGCAAAACGCTCACCGTTGTCCCACCAATCACGCCCATCCGGTCCGAGATAAGGGTTTCCTGGACGGTTAAACAACTCGGGAATATCGACCAGAATCACATCGGCTTTAAACTCCGGCATATCCGCCTTGAGCAAGCGCACCTGTAAGCTACGCCCAGCACCGCCTATGCTAAACTGGCTAACAAGGTTGACACGACATAAATGATCCGTCACCGCTTGATAAGCCGGCAACACCAACTTTACTTTATGTCCTAATTCGGCTATCGCATCCGGCAGACTCCCCGCCACGTCCGCTAAACCGCCGGTTTTAATTAAGGGATGCGCTTCAGAACTTGCATATAGTACTTTCATAAAACAACTCTTTTATCAGTTTTTACAACCAGGCCTGGTTGTAAAATTTATTATAAACTTCATTTCATTACACTTTTTTTAACACTAAAAAACCGAGCGGGGGCAAGGTCATCTGTACCGACACTGGGCGATTCATCCAAGGCTGTGGTTCAGAATAAAGCCGACCTGCATTGCCTAGATTACTACCACCATAAATTTCAGAGTCTGAGTTAATGACTTCTTGATAACACCCGGCTTCTGGCAAGCCTATACGATAACCATAACGCGGAACGGGCGTAAAATTAAAAATACACACGAGGGTTTCATTATCACTATGACGCTCAAAACTCAAAATCGATTGCGCATGATCATGACAATCAATCCAGCTAAACCCTTTGGCATCAAAGTCATATTGATGTAAGGCGGCTTGTGCTTGGTAAAGATGATTCATATCCCGAACCAACAACTGCGCACCACGGTGCATCGGTTGTTCAGCTAAATCCCAAGGCAAGGATTCATCTTCATTCCATTCGGTCCAGGGCGCAAATTCACAACCCATAAACAACAATTTCTTACCTGGGTTAAGCAGTTGATAACCCATTAACAGTCTAAAGTTTGCCATTTTCTGCCAAGTATCACCTGGCATTTTACTGACTAACGAACCTTTCATGTGTACCACTTCGTCATGCGACAAAGGCATCACAAAGTTTTCGCTATAGGCATAAATCTGGCTAAAGGTAAGTTGATTATGGTGATAAGGGCGATAAATCGTATCCTTCTCAAAATAATCGAGCGTGTCATTCATCCAGCCCATGTTCCACTTCATCGAAAAGCCTAGCCCGCCCATCCAAGTCGGACGCGATACCATTGGCCAAGACGTCGACTCTTCTGCCATGACTAACGCACCAGGTTGGCGGCTATGAATTTCAGCGTTAAGCTGCTGCATAAAGGCAATCGCATCGAGGTTTTCACGCCCACCATGAATATTCGGAATCCACTCACCCGCATTGCGCGAATAATCCAAATACAGCATCGAGGCTACGGCATCAACACGTAACCCGTCTAGGTGAAACTCTTCCAGCCAATAGAGTGCATTGGCAATTAGGAAATTGCGCACCTCATTGCGGCCAAAATTAAAAATATAGGTACCCCAATCCTTGTGCTCGCCTAATCGGGGATCTTGGTGTTCATACAAGGCGGTACCATCGAAGCGCGCGAGGGCAAAACTATCTTTGGGGAAATGGGCTGGCACCCAGTCCAAGAACACGCCTATGCCATGTTGATGACAATGATTAACAAAGTAACGGAAATCATCAGGCGTACCAAAACGGCTGGTTGGCGCATAATAGCCCGAGGTTTGATATCCCCATGAGCCATCAAAAGGATGTTCGGTAATCGGCAATAACTCAATATGGGTGTACCCCATCCATTGAACATAATCCACTAATCGATGTGCGATTTCGCGATAATTCAAAAACTGACCTTGGTCATCTTTTTGCCAAGAACCCAGATGTACTTCGTAGATGTTAATGGGTTGATGTTGCCAGTCAGCGGTTTGACGTTTTTCTAACCAGGCCTGGTCAGCCCAATCAAAATCAGGGTTACAAATAATAGAGGCCGTATGAGGGCGCAATTCCATAGCTTTTGCATAGGGGTCAGTTTTAGTAAACACCGCCCCTGTTTGATTGTTACGAATTTCAAATTTATAGTTGTCGCCCGGCTGCAAGCCCGGAATAAACAATTCCCAGACGCCCGAACTACCACGGCAACGCATCGGGTGGCGTAAACCATGCCAACCGTTAAAATCACCCACCACCGAAACACGCTCGGCTGACGGTGCCCAAACCGCAAACTGCACCCCCTCAACACCGTCAATGCATGTAATATTAGCGCCCATATGCTGATAAATCTGCCAATGATGGCCCTCAGCAAACAGGTGTAAATCTAATTCACCCAATAAAGGCTCAAACGAATAAGGAGAGACCATCCGATGTTCAGCACCGTCGATTTCAACCCAGTTCAACGCATAGTGTGGCGGTAACTCGGCATATTGCGACTCAGTGAGATCGACATAAAAGCACGCACTGTTCGCCACACGCTGCATCGGATAGCGGCCTTCTAGCGTCACCTCCACCGCCGTAGGCGACCAAGCGCGAATCTGCCAATTTGCTGATAACGCAGGGGCTTGAGGATGGGCACCTAATAATTCAAAAGGATCGTGCAAACGTCCCTGCTGCATGCGCTCAATCAGCGCGAGTGTGTGACTATTCATACCTCTCCTTTTTCTGGCGTTAAACGCTGGCTAGCGGCTACCAGCGATTTAATGCGTTGTTCAATACCTTGCGGCAGATCATCCCAGTCAAACTGCCAACGCCAGTTGTTTTCTGTTGTGCCCGGTGTATTCATCCGGTGTTCTGAGCCTAATGCCATAAAATCTTGCATCGGCACAATCACCCGCTCTCCAATCGAATCGAACCCACTGGCAATTAGCGGCCAAGGCATCTCACCCGCATCGGTGCGAATTTGAGAAAGCACCCAGGCCTGGGTATCGCCATTCAAACTATTAAACCAACCGACGCTGGTGTCATTATCATGGGTACCCGTATAAACCACTGAATTTTCAACCAACTCATTCAGCGCGTGGGGGTTATCAGGCAAGCCACTAAACCCAAACTGCAACACCGACATACCCGGCAAATTAAACTGATTTTTAAGTGCCACCACTTCAGGTGTAATAATGCCTAAATCTTCGGCTACTAACGGCAAGGGATCAAATTCTTGTTGCAGTTTAGTCAGCAAGGCTTCGCCCGGCACCGCTACCCACTGTCCATTCATCGCCGTGGGTTCCTCGGCAGGGATTTCCCAACTGGCCTCTAAACCTCTAAAGTGATCAATACGCAATAAATCAAACTGCGCCAGCGCCGCCTCAACCCGCAAACGCCACCAGCGGAAATCATCCTGCGCCATCACCTGCCAGTTATAATGGGGATTACCCCAACGCTGACCCGTTTCCGAGAAATAATCCGGTGGTACCCCGGTCACAACGGTCGGTTGACGATGCTCATCAAGTTTAAATTGATCAGGATTCGCCCAGACATCAGCACTGTCATAGGCAATAAAAATCGGCATATCGCCGAATAACTGTATCCCTTTCGCATTCGCATCGGTTTTAAGTTGATGCCAAATATGTTGCAAATAAAACTGCTGCTTTTTAACCTTCTCTAGCGCGGCTTTATGGGTATTGGCAAAATCCGCTAACGTTTGGGGGTCACGTTGACGATACGCCTCTGGCCAATCAAACCAGCCTTGTCCGTTAAACGTGGCTTTTAGCACGACAAACAAGGCATAATCCTCTAACCAGTGCGGCGGATTCAACAGATACTGTGCAAAGGCTTTTATATCCACCTGTTTTTGCCAGCCCGAGGGTAGCAACCTTGGATTCATCGCAAACGCCGACAAACCCTGGTAAGGCGACAAGTCATCATGCGGTGGCGTCAAAGGCAACATCTGCCAAATCGACAGGCCGGATTTTTGCATCCAATCTAAAAACACCCAGGCCTGGTAATCTAATACACCACTGGGTAATGAAGTAGGATGCAATAACACCCCTGCGGATCTAGCCATGTTAACCTCTCTTTACGCTCTGCGGGTGCAAAGCGATTAATTACGACGCATTGTGCCCGCGTTTTCCATATCTCCACCACCTTGCGATATCGGAATATCTAAGTGCGGCGGCGGAGTAAGTTCGAGCAAATTATACAGTTTTTGTAAATGACGGCGGTATAGCTGGTCAAAGTCGTTGACGCTGCCCGATGGATTATAGTCACCAAACCACCAAAACCAGTCTGAACCTTCACAAATAGCCAACTGCTCAGTCGCCAATTGCTGCTGCTCAACGGATAAAGTGCCTTTTTTAATAACTTCATCAAACACCGTCTTCGCCTCGACCAACAAATCCCACCCCTTATTCTTATCAGGATCACCAATCCAGGTAGAAAACGAGCCGTATACCCAACTCCCTGCTTTCAAAATCGGTAAATGACGCGGTTTCGCCCCCTTATCCAAGGCTTCGCTGAAGGTCGTCATCTCAATTTTACTATGGTGCGTTAAGCGCTGATAGAGTGCGGATAGAAAGTGGAAGGCATTGTCAGGATAATATTCCCATGCATTTTCACCGTCTAAAATCACCGTCACCACATGCTCTTCAACCTTATCACCCAAAAAGTTAGCGATATTATCAAGATGATGCGCAAAATCATTGGCCGCATCGGTTGGCTTCCAGTCTTTGTATTGAAAGCCAATTAAATCCGACAGACCATCATCACGAAAGTACAAGGCACAGTCTTTACTCGCCTGCTGCATCGGTTGATAAAGTGCGCGTTTTGAGGCAATATCATGATGATCAAGATGCGATGCCTCACAACTATGCCGCCACACCCCTTCTCCCGATGCACTCCATTTAATACCATAAAAATCCAACATACCGATAGCGGGTGAGCTGACTGCGCCCTCAGACAACCAAACGCCTTTAGGTTTTTGACCAAAGTGTTCTGAAAATACCTGCATCCCTTTTTCCATATGCCAACAGGCGCGCTCATACCCCCCCGGGTAAGCCGGACTATTCGGTGCTGGAGCGTGCGGCAACGCATCACGCATCGAATGAAAATCAATTAACAAAGGCACCAAAGGGTGACCATAAGGCGTCATGGACAACTCTATTTGCCCGTCGTCCATCAGACGACGGTAACGTGGAATAATACCGGCTACCGTATCGGCCATCACCTGCATCAGAATCGTTTGATCAGCTTCGCTAAATCCACCATTTTTGGCCAATAAAGCTTTAACGCGATCATCCTTGCGGCGAACACTCGCCCCCATCCAAGACAAGTGATACCACATCAACAAATCACGGAAATATTCAACGCTCAAATACATCAGGGTTTGCTCATAATCCTGGGTATCTGGGCTAAACGGACGCACCATATCGATCAAATGTTTAAAATGCGGCAGTGGATCAATCATCGTGGGCGCAAACGCGCGCTGGCAAGCCGATACAATTTCCTTGCGCCCTTCCAAGTCCATCGGCAAAGGCAAGGCACCCGCTACCCAGTTTAGCAAGGTATCTTGCATGGGGCGCTGCTGCTCAAGCCATTGAGTCATCTGCATCGCATAATCATCGAGCTGCTCAAGCAACACGGGGGCAAAATTAACCACTACCTTAGCTTGCGGACAATCCTCCAAATGCGCGATCATATCGGCATAATCTTTGATCGCATGCAAATAAACCCAAGGTAAACGATATTCACCATCTAGCCCATCTCGATAATGGGGTTGATGCATGTGCCAACACAGCACAAGCTTAATTTTTTTGGTTTGATCCACTTTAACGCACAACTCTCTTTGTTTGAGGGCGTTTGACAGCCCTAATTAATTGTCTAACGGGTAAAATGCATGTTCTGCCCAAGCATCTCAGGCGTCACCAGTACTAACCCATTCTCATCCACATAAAAACGCTTCGCATCCTCAACCGGGTCTTCACCAATAACGGTACCTGATGGAATCACCGTACCCTTATCGATAATCGCATTTTGAATACGGCAATTACGCCCAACTTCAACCCGCGGCAACAACACCGAATCTTTAATTAATGAGTAGCTATGAATAAAACTACCGCTTGAAATGACCGAGCGCTTCACGCGCGCACCCGACAAAATACAGCCGGCTGAAATCATCGAATCAATCGCTTCACCGCGGCGGCCTTCATCATCAAATGCAAACTTCGCTGGTGGCATTTGCGCTTGGTAAGTCCAAATTGGCCAGTCCCGATTATACAGATTTAACTCTGGGGTAATCGAACAAAGGTCTAAACTGGCCTTCCAGAACGACTCCAGCGTCCCCACATCGCGCCAATAAACCGGATTCCCCTGGTCATCCTGGAACGGATAAGCGCGCACATTCCAATCATCAATAATAGAAGGAATGATATCCTTACCAAAATCATTCGACGAATTCGGATTATCATGATCCTCAATCAACTTTTGGAACAAAAATTCAGTAGAAAAAATATAAATGCCCATTGAGGCCAAGGCCATATCAGGCTTACCCGGTACGGCTTCAGGGTCTTTCGGTTTTTCAGTAAACTTAGTAATACGATAATCTTCATCTACCGACATCACACCGAAACCGGTTGCATCCATGCGCGGCACCTCAATACAACCAATCGTCACGTCGGCGCCTGAATTGGCATGCTCAACCAACATTTTGCTGTAATCCATCGAGTAAATATGATCCCCTCCCAGCACCATCACATATTCAGGGGTATGACGACGCATAATATCGAGGTTTTGGTAGAGCGCATCGGCGGTCCCTTTGTACCACTCTTTGTCGACACGCTGCTGCGCAGGCAACAACTCAACAAACTCACCTACTTCATAACGCATAAAACTCCACGCACGCTGTACATGACGAATTAACGAGTGCGCCTTGTATTGCGTCAACACACCAATCTTACGAATACCGGAGTTCACACAGTTCGACAATACAAAGTCAATAATACGGTATTTACCCCCAAACGGCACCGCCGGCTTCGCACGCCAGCGGGTCAAATCCTTTAAACGACTGCCCTCACCGCCTGCCAACACGAGAGCAAGGGTCTTACGGGTTAATTCTGTGGCGCTTTTGGTTTCTGTATAATTCTTCATAACATTCCTCTTGTTGTTTTTACATTTAAATTTCTATTTATGACTTATGCATAGCCAACTTACCCTGATTGAATCAAGCGCAAAGCTCGCACTGCCGCCCCTTTTAAACCTAGTGACTCATCTTTAACGAGATAAACCGGCATCGCCTGCACCAGACGCATCATTCGGCCTTTGGCATGGAGTGCATTTAAAAAGGCGGGCTGTCTCATCCACCTCTCTAGCTTTACTGCAATCCCGCCAGCAATATAAATACCTGCACGCGCCGGCCAGAGCAACGTCAAATTACCAATATAGCTACCATAAATTTCAACAAAGCTATTAAGGGTCTTTATCGCCACATCATCGCCGCCTTCAGCCAACTGATGAATCTGTGGCGCGGACAACCAGGCCTGGTTGTCCTTGACAGGTAAATCAGCATAAAAGGCATATAAAGCTTCTAGCCCAGCACCCGACAACACGCGCTCAAACGACACATGCGGCCATAACTGCCACAACCACACCAACAAATCCTGCTGCTCCGGGGTTTGTGGTGCAAAATCCATGTGCCCACCCTCGCAGGGCTGTGGCCAGAAGCCATCTAAACAGCGCACTACTGGCGCGACGCCAAGTCCTGTGCCCGCCCCCACCACTAAACGATTGCCACGCCCATCAAACTCACCGGCATGCAATTCAACACAGTCTTGTGGATCCAAGGCATCAACGCCAAACGCGGCGGCTTGAAAATCATTAATCAACTCTAACCGATGAATATGGCCAACCGCTTGCAACTGATCAGCATCCACCTGCCAAGGTAAGTTCGTCAGGGATGCCTGCCGACCGGCAACAGGTCCAGGCAATCCAAAACAAGCGGCTTCAAAACGCGTGAAATGATACTGTGAACAAAAGGTATGAATGATCGCCTCAAGCGACTCAAACGATTGACTAGGGAATTTGGCTTGCGCCACGACTTGATGAGGCTTCTCCAAGTCCACTGCTTGCAGCAAGGCTTTGGTACCTCCTATATCACCGGCTAACACTAACACATGCAAAACCTTTTATAAGCGAAATACGTTACAAGACAGTGTAGCAGGTTTTGCAGTGTTTTTAATAGCCTAAATTAGCAGAAGTTTGCATAATTTAATATAAGACAAGATTTCAAAAGCGCTGACCACCTTATGCAACCGCTGAATTAAACATAAACGCGTCAACAGCGTTTTAACCGGGTTAAGGCGGTGCATCATTCATCGGGTCACGTTGAAGTGGCAATACAAAGCTAAACTGGCTACCCTTGCCTAGCTCACTTTCGATCTCCAACTCAACCCCCATCATGGTAAGAAACGCTTTGACTATCGACAAACCAATACCCACCCCACCAAATGCACGACCATCTGAGTTATCAACCTGGTTAAATGGCTCAAAAATAGCCGCTCTATCCGCTTCTGCTATACCAATACCTTGATCGATCACACTAAATCGAACCCAAGCCGTTTCACTCTTCCAATTATCAAACGGGTGATCAGGGCTAGCTTCGATTTTCAGCTCAACACAG
>NZ_KN882197.1:0-33308 GCF_000934765.1 Thiomicrospira microaerophila
ACCGAACAACAAAAACAACACAACCGATTGGCCTCAGAAGTACGCTACATCGTGGAGCGCACCTTTGGTGTATTAAAACAGCACTATGGAATGGCACAAGCCCGCTATAACGGACTCAAGCGCAATGCGGCAAAATTAACACTCATGTGTATCGGATACAACCTAAAACGGGCAATAAACATACAACTGAGCTAAGGCTCAAGGGGTGCGTGTATCCAAAAAACAGGATATACGCACAAAGCAGCAAGAAAGCGTCATAAAAGTGACGCAAAACAACGAAAAAAGGACTAAAATGCAAGACCACGGTTCAAAAAAGTCGAATTTGAAAATTTAACTTTGGGAATAGCTGGGTTTTGCAAAGGTCTCATAATAAATCAAAAACTGACAATCAGGTCTCGCTCCCACGTTGAACGTGGGAGCGTCTTGGACTTGGGTTTGAGCGTTGTTTCATAGGTTAAATCGGTCTACATTCCCACGCACAGCGTGGGAACGAGGCCAAATCCAGCTTTTTTGCAGCCGATGGGCTTTAGTCCGACAGGCTCCTAGCCAACGCGCGCCGAGTGAGCTTAAATTTTCGAGTAGGTTTGCTCTACCACCGTCACAGGTAATGGACGACTAAAATAATAACCTTGAAAATGTGCGCAACCCAGCTTTTGTAAAACGTCTAATTCTTCTTGAGTTTCGACCCCTTCCGCAATCACATCAAAACCATAAGCCGCACACAAAGAAATAATGGTTTTAACAATCGCTTGACTCTTTGTTTCCGGATTGAGCAAATGACGCACAAACGATTGGTCAATTTTTATTTGATTCAAAGGCAAACGATGCAAGTAACTCAACGATGAATAACCCGTACCAAAATCATCAAGCGATATTTTTATTCCCAATCCGCTTAATTTATTCATATTATCAATCACCTGTTCAATATTTTGAACCAGCAAACTTTCGGTCAACTCAAGCTTCAAATACGAAGGATTGATCGGATACTGCCTTAAAACGCCCTGCACCTTTTCAACAAAATCAAGCTGGTAAAACTGTTTACTGCTCACATTAATGGATAAGGTCAAAGATGAAAAATGGGGGCACTGCTGCCAAGCGGCTAACTGACGACACGCCTGCGCCAACACCCAATCGCCCAGCTCAACGATCAAGCCTGACTGCTCAGCGACTGGAATAAACTCCGCGGGTGAAACCATGCCCTTATCTGGATGCTGCCAGCGAATTAAGGCTTCTACTCCGAGCAACTCACCCTCTAGGGTCGTTTGCGGTTGATAATAAAGCTCAAACTGATTTTGCTCCAAACCGCTCAATAAATCAGCTTGAACAGTAAAAAAGCGACGTGTAATATCCTGTGCATCCGAATCAAAGAAAGCAAACCCTTGATCATTCACGTTTTTAGCCTGATGCAACGCCGTATTCGCTTGCGTCAAAATATCCGTGGCGCTGTATTGCCCTGACCTACAAAGCTGGCTGATCCCGGCCTTCCCCTGACAACGCACAAGCTGATCACCAAGCTGAAAGGGTTCAGAAATAATTGACAATACTTGCTGAACAATCGCCTCTACATCCAAAACCCGGGCGGTGACATCTTCATTTTTTAAGCAGTAAATAACCGCAAACTCATCACTGCCCAGACGTGCAATCAGCTTAACCACACTATCGAGCGACGCATTTAAACGCCCCGCTAGGGTGGTAAGCAGCATATCCCCCACTGCCTGACCCAATGAATCATTCACCAACTTAAAATTTTCTATATCAAAACAGATTAAAACAAAAGCGCTTTGCGGTTTCTCAAGCAAACTATCAAGCGTTTTAATTAACAACGTGCGATTAGCAAGACGTGTAAGACTGTCATAATAAGTGAGCTGTAAAAGCTTTTGCTCCGCATCCTTCTGATGCGTTAAATCAATGAAACTGCCTACAAAATACTCGATGTGACCGTCTTGATCTCTAACCGGCTGAATCGTTAAAAATTCTGGATAAACATGACCGCTTTTATGGCGGTTCCAAATCTCTCCAGACCAATAGCTATGCTGTTCAAGGTCTTGCCACATCTGCCGATAAAAAGCCTTATCTTGCCGCCCAGAACTCAACACAGTCGGCGTTTGGCCGAGCAACTCATCCAATTGATAACCGGTAATCTGCGTAAAAGCGGGATTAATTTGAATGATCCGATTCTCCTTATCGGTAATCATCATCCCGCTAGGAATATTAAACGCCACACTGGATATTTTTAACTGACGCTGCGAGGATTCCAAACGCTCCAACATTGTATTAACTTCAGCATACAACCGGCAAAACTCATTATTGTCCTTACAAACTAAACGATTATTTAATTGATCAGCGGTAACAATATCATCAAGAAATGCGATTAAATGATAGATTGGCGAGGTAAAACGTTTTTCGAGCAAAAAAGCCAGCAAAAACGAGAAAAACAACATCAACAAACCAATAAGCGACAGCACCGGCAAGTCACGTTTAATCGCTTGCTCAAGCGTCAACACCTCCATCCGAATCAACACATGACCTAAACTGGACTGTAAATAGCGTGACTCCACCAACACATCCAATACGCCGTTGTTAAATAGGAGTGAGCCAGCATCAACCGTAGCAGGAAAAATTGGCTCAACTCTCTGTGCATCACGATTATAAACATGAACCGCCTGCTGATTGGCGTCAAATAACACCATTGACTCTAACGTAGGAAAAGAACGAAGCTTAGAAGAAAGATCGGCGGCGGCATTAATGTCATTTAATAACAAGATTCTGGCGAACTCCTGCCCTAACATCAAACTAATACTTTGTGCCTGCTCAGTCGCTTGATGCTGTTGATTCGACATAAACCAACTTAAAAAAGCCACATAACCCGCTAATGCGGTCGAAGACGCCACCAACATCATCACCGCAATGAGCTTAAAACGAATAGACTTAAACCTGGGTAAACGCACGGATTTATACTCCATTAGACTAGTCTAATCCTTAACTTCAAGGCTTGGATTAGCAATAGGCAATCTATCATTATTACCCCATTCAACCCAAGAACCATCATAAACGGCTGCCTTATAACCCAACTCCTTAAGAATTACATAATTCAACGCTGCTTCAGCACCTCCATCACAATAAAGCGTAATGGTCTGATCTTTTGGTAGATGTTGATACAAGCCAACTAAATCGTTCAAATTATGTAACTGCGCACCCGTATCCGTTTGCTTGATATTTTGTGTACAAGGCGAATGCTGCGCCGTTGGAATATGACCGTGTCTCTTAGCCATAGATTCCAAACCCATATAATGAGACTCAGCCCGACCATCCAATATAGGCGTGTTACCCACCGCCATCAAGGTACCTAACTGCGTTTGAAGCAAATTATTATCCAGAGAAGTGATAAAGTTACGAGGAGTGGGTTGGATAGGCGTGGTTGAACTGGGAATATCCACCCCCTGCCAATTACCATAAGCCACATTGAGCATTTGCACCTTTTCATGCCCCAGGGTTTCAAGCAACCATACCAACCTTGCACTCCAGATAAAGCTACCGTCATCAATCGCCACCACCCGAATAGACTGATCTATTCCCGCACGACCAAAGAGGTTTCGCAAAACATCAAGTGGAGGTATTTTTAGATCCTCATCAAACAAACTCATATAATAAATATTGACTGAATTTTGTACATGCCCTGCCGCAAAGGCTTCCGGCTTTCGCAAATCCACAATCCGAACAGAGGGGTTATCAATATTATTCTGTAAAAAATCAACACCCACAATCCTACTGTCCGCGACGGCCTGAAAACTAACAAACAGCATCATTAAAAGCCCTAAACCCACAAACTTACTCGTCCTATTGGCTACACACTTTGCACTATTCGAATATTTCATAACCGCTCCCCGGGCATTAAAGAAGATTATAACCACATAAATAAAAAGTTTATTATAATTCATTTCACCGCTTTTGATACATAAACAAAAGCCACTGCCTAGGAGCCTGTCGGACTAAAGCCAATCGGCTGCAAAAAAGCTGGATTTGGCCATTTTTTGCCCACTTCCTCGTCAAATAGCTCGCTATTCTCCTCGGAATTGAACAAAAACTGACTCAATCGAAGAAAGCGAAGCTAAACCAGACTTTTTTTCGCTTCGACCGGTTTAGTCCGACAGGCTCCCAGAGTAAACGCATCTTAAGCAAATATTAAATCAACAACTTACAACCAGACCTCGCTCCCATGTTGCTCTAACGTATGCATTGCAGGCTAAAGATTCCGGCCTTCGCCGGAATGACGATAAATGATCTCAAACACCCCCGCTAACAACCCATCACCAACAGCCCGTCTTGTTCTTTATGGCTTATCTTTTCATCCCAGCTTTTAGTTGAGCTTCGATCAAATATAATCAGCACGCCTTCACTGGCTTCTACCTTGCTCATGTATTCTTTTGTTTGTTCTATCCCTTTTTGGGTGGTTTCTTCTAGGTTGGCGTAGAGTATTTTGGTTTCTATCACGATATGCTGCATGGGGCCAAAAAAGCCCTGTTCTGTTGTCGGCCATTCGATGAAGATATCGGTTCGGCCTCGCCCGAGTGCGTATTCACGATGGATGCGACCTCCACCATTAATGATGCGCTGTAAAAAAGCTTGGAGCAGAAGCTGGGGGCCGGCCTCTTTGTATTGAAATCGTTCTATCCAGGAGTCGGCGTTTTTGCGGAAAAACGCTTGGAAGGCTAACAGCAGTTTTTTTGTGTTAAGGCTGTTGTCTTCGTTTAGGTACCAGGCCTGCTCTTGGTTGGGTATGTTGGTTTGGGTGAGCCATGTGAGCTCTCTTGGGATGATCTCTTTGTAAATATCATTGCTTATGTGAACATTGGGCTTAGAGACGATAAGCCCTAAATCCTCTACATAGAGCTGATCATCGGGTTTAAGGGTTTTGGTGATTTCAAACTCACTGTTACCAATAATCGAGGAGATGACGTTATAAACCCGCTCTTCTCGCAGCTTGTCGGTCAGTTGGTCGAGGTGGGTGGCTCGGCTTTGTATCAGCTCTTCTCGGGCGATCATGTAGTGCGCGTAGCTTATGTGTAGACTTCTGTCTCTGAGTTCTCTGTTTTTCCAGGTGAGTTGATGCGCTAGCGCGTTGACGAGCCAGGGCTGGCCTTGGGTGTCGCTCCAGAGTTTATCCCAGATTTTTTCATCAAATGTTTGCCCTGTCGCTTGGGTGTGTTGCAGCCAAAGCGTTTTGCAGTCTTGATAAGTGAAGTTGCCCATTCGTATTGATTCGGCTTTGATGTTGAACGCACTTCCGCCAGTGATGATTTCATGGTCTTTGGTGTGGATGCGGTAGTCTTTTATATCTCTCACACCACAGAGAATCAGAGCATGGGGAAAGGCGTCGGGTCTTTGGGCGTATCCTGCACGGATTTGGCGCAACAGCGAGATGAGGGTGTCGCCTATCAGCGCATCGACTTCATCTAGCAGGAGTACGGTGGGTTTGTTGGTGGTTTGGGCCCAAAGCTTGAGGAGTGTGGCTATTTTATTTTTAGGTGAGGTGTTTTTTCCATCCTCGCTGTAGTACCATTTTTTTAAACTATCATCTCTTAAATAGAGCTCTATTGACTCAGCAATAGCCATCGCTATCGCTTCTACGCCCTCGTTTACATCGCCTCTTGCCGCCTGCGCCGCTTCGATGTTGGCATAAACACATGCATAGGTATCACCCGCGTTTAGCTCCTCCATAATACCGATTAGCGTCGAGGTCTTGCCTGTTTGGCGTGGCGCATGAAGGATAAAGTAGCGTTTTTGAGCGATGAGTGATGCTATCTCCTCCCAATCCACTCTTAAAAGTGGGTCAATATGATAGTGATCCGCTTTTATGGTAGGTCCTGCTGTGTTAAAAAACTTAGGCATCTCAACTCTCTCTTTTGCTTTCTTTGGGCAGTGATTATAGCTGAAAAAAAATTCCCCGTCATTGCGAGCGAAGCGTGACAACCTCTTAATCGCGCGCCGTTTTCCAGCTTTCCAACCAGGCCTGGTTGTCTTGTGGTTTGGCGAATAAAAAACCCTGCATTTCCATCTTATTAAACTGGGCTAATTGAATACGCTGCTCTTCGGTTTCGATACCCTCCGCCACTACTTGCAAGTTCATCTGCTGTGCCATCGCATAAATCGTTGGAACCAAACTATGCGCAATACCGGCCTCATCCATCGCCAAAATAAACGCACGGTCAATTTTTACCTCATCCACCGGCAAATGCTGTAAATAACTTAACGACGAATAACCCGTGCCAAAATCATCAATCGAAAACCGCACCCCATAAGCTTTCAAAGCTTTCATTTTTTCAACCACATCCTCAAAGTCATCCAAAAACAAACTTTCTGTGATTTCTAGCATTAACCCCTTTGGGTTCGCACCGGCTTCTGCCAAGAAGGTTTTACACTTGTCGACAAAATCCTTTTGCCTAAAATGGCGTGGACTCGTATTCACCGCCAAGCGCAAACTGGGGTCACGCTGCTGCACCTTGGCCAACACCTTACACGCCTCCCGCAAGACCCAGTCACCCAAAGCAACAATTAAATTCGACGCCTCCGCCAACTCAATAAACCGCCCAGGTGGCAACAAACCCAGCTCAGGATGCTGCCAACGCACTAAACACTCCAGCCCGACCAGCTTTTGCTGCTGATTCACCTGCGGTTGCACAAACAAGCGCAACGCATCCTGCTTAATACCCTGTTCCAACGCCCGTTTAAGTTGATGATTTTCCAAATAACGCTGCAACATCGACTGACTAAATACACATAAGCCTTGCGTGTTTTGGGTGCGCGCCGCTTTTAACGCCATCCCCGCTTGATTGAACACCTCATTAATTAACCCCACCCTTGTGGTGTAAGCGTCGTCAGAACTCAGCGCCGCTACCCCGACACACACCTCCAAATAAAACAACTCACCTTTAATTTCAAACGCCTGATCAAACTGTTTAAGCGTTTTCTCACCCATCATTTTTAGCCAATCCGCTTGTTCAAGCATCGGATTATCATCTTCCAAAAACAAGGCAAACTGATCCGCCGCCAAACGCGCCACCAGGCCTTGTTTGTTCAACGTCTGATTCAAGCGCCCCGCCACCGCACGCAAAATAGCATCCCCCATATCCACGCCGTGCAACTGATTAACAAACTTAAACCGCGAGATATTCAACAGCACCAGCGCCGCCTTATCCCACTGCCAATCTAAGCTATGCAAACGGCTATCCATCACCTCAATCAATTTATTGCGATTCGCCAATCCCGTTACCTGGTCACGATACAACAAATCTTCGATGCGTTGTTCACGCTGCTTACGCGCAGAAATATCCCGTTGAATCGCTAAAAAATGTGTCACATTGCCATCTACATCCTTAACAGGCGAAATAATCGCCTGACTCGGATAAATCTCACCATTCTTACGCCGATTGCTCAACTCACCGCGCCAAACCTCTCCCGCTCTTAGCCGCGCCCACAAGGCGTTATACACCGCTTCTGGGGTTTCGCCTGAACGCAATAATCGCGGATTCTTCCCCAATACCTCATCGGCACGATAACCGGTTGTTTGCTCAAACATCGGGTTCAAATAACTCACTTGCCCTTGCGTATCGGTAATCACAATCGCTTCTGGACTCTGCTCAACAGCCTGCTTTAACAAACGCACCTCCTCCAACGCCAAATGCAACCGATTACGCTCACGCGTTAGCTGTTTTTGCCGTAACAACAACACATAAATCACCGCAACCACCATCATCAAAAACACCAGCAAACCGATTAAAATTTCCGTAAACCACCAATGAATTAACTCCTTAGCGCTCAACTCAAAATCATCAAACGGCTCAAGCCGCAACTCACGTAACAACAAATCAATTGTTCGATAATCACCCGCCACACTAAAGCCCGCGATTGACATAGACGAAGCCACCTCACCCTCGCGTGGCATCGACAACAAAGCGGCGGCCACCAATCGCGTCAACTCCTTATCAACATTAGGCATCGCCGCAAACGCCCACTCCGGATACAGTTGGGTACTGGTGACAAACGGAAACGACGGCACGCGTCGCGCATTCAACAACTTAAGCTGGCTCATGTCTAACAAACCCCGCTCAACAAGCCCCTCCAACACACCGGTACGCACAAACCCCACATCCGCATCGCCTCGCAACACCGCTTCCACCGCATTCCGCTGGGGTTGCCCCGTAATGACGACCCTCGCATCCTGAGGCAAACGCACCCCCTGTTGCAACAACTCAAACGCCTGCATTTGGTACGCCCCCAACCCGGTCAAAGACGCACCGGCCACGGTTTTACCTTTTACATCACGCAAAGAGGCTATATCATCCCGATGGCTAGCCGTAAAAATGACGCCGCCAAAATGATCTGTTAACACCCCGCCTTCCTTATTCAACAAGGACGCCAGTGGCGAACTTAGCTGATGACGATAAGTCAACAACACATACTGCGCAGGCTGCGTCAACACAAAGTCGACCCCACCCTTTGCGACAACCTGCTCCATTTCATCATTATGGAACACCGCCAATTCAAACTGCGCATCCTTAAGTGCACTCGACAAATAATCGGCCAAAGGCGCCCAACGCGCAAACGTCGACGCCTTATCACGAAACGCCAATACCGCCAGCCGATAAACGGGGGGATCAACCCTAGCCGCTTCACGCATACCCGCTTCACTCATCGCCGCTTGCGCTTGCGCCTGCGCGGACACATTCAGCAACAATACCGCTAGCACCAGCCCAAACCTTTTAAACCACGTCGTCATAACCATGTTCAATCCTAGATTACTCAATCAAACGCACGCAATGTTTGATCAATTTTTACAAGTGTATCTTCTAAAGAGGTCTGACAGGCTTGCCATTGATCCGCCGTCGGATATTGCCGCTGCTCGATTAATTGCGTAATCTCAGACAAACTATCGCCAAAGCGTAACGCCGCCATACTTAAACTCACCGCCTTTAAACCATGACAGAGCCGGAATGCCTCGCGCCAAAATGCCTCGCCTTGATCCTCAGTTGTATCCACCCCTTCAAAACACTGCATAATCGTTCTAAAATCCTGCTCAACAAGCTGACGAAAACGCCCTAAAATCTGAAGATAAAACGCTTTTTTGTCACCCACCATCTGTACGCCCCGCTTCATATCCAACAGCACACGCAATGGCGCATGCGCCAATGAAAGCGGCAAATCAATCAACTCAACAGGTTGTCCAAGCCACCGGGCTAAAGTCATCGTGGCTTGATGAAAATGCAAAGGCTTCGCAATCAAATCATTCAAACCCGATCCCAACGCCAATGCCTGTTCATTCTCGCCCGTGACCGCTGTTAACGCCAAAATCGGTGTAATCGGATCAAACTGACGAATCTGAGCCGCCGCCTCATAGCCATTGATGCCCTGCATATGCTTATCCATTAACACCAAGTCAAATGAATCCGTCTGCATAGACTCGATAGCCGACTCGCCATCTTCAACAAACACCCCCTCCAAACCAAGACGATTTAATAACTCCACAATCATATCCTGGTTAATCGGATTATCCTCCGCTACCAACACCCGACCCGATAACACCACATCCTCAAAGCGCATACGCTTGGGCGGCTGCGTATTTCTTTTTTGTAAATAGCCAAATACCTCATCCTGCGAACAACGCGTCAACGGCAAAATAAAATAAAACGCACTGCCTTTAGACGGTTGGCTTTTAACCTGAATACCCTTACCGCCCATCAACAACACCAAATCCTGACTAATCGCCAAGCCTAACCCCGTGCCGCCATAAGATTGCGCAATCGAATCATCGCCCTGACTAAAAGGCTTAAACAACCTCGCCAACTGCGACGCGTTCATGCCGATACCGCTATCGGCCACCTCAAACAAAAATCCCGCTTGCTCCGCCGAAGGCCTCACCGATACGCGTACGCCTCCCTGCTTAGTAAACTTTATCGCATTACTCAACAAATTGCTCAACACCTGACGCAAACGCACATCATCGCCACAATACACCAGCCCTACGGCATCATCAACCACCCAACTTATTTGCAAACCCTTCGTCGCCGCCACCCCCTCAAACTGCCCCACCGCCTGTTCCACCACCTCGCGCAACTCAAACGGGGCATGCCGGATCATCAACTGCCCCGCTTCAAGTTTGGAATAATCCAACAGATCATTCAACAGCTGCATTAGATTGTGTCCGGCCTCGTGCATCTTAGACAAATACGCGTGAATCTTGTCAGGGTCATCCGTTACAAGCAAACCCAACTCCGTTAGCCCCAAAATCCCCGTCATCGGTGTACGAATTTCATGACCGACTACCGCTAAAAAACGCGACTTCACCTGATTCGCCTGCTCCGCCTGAGCCCGTGCCTCCTCCAACCCGGCCTGGTGTTTATTTTGCATCTCAATCAGCTGATTAAAACCGCGTACGAGCTGGGCCACCTCATCCGCCGAACTTAACTGCAACGGCGCCAAAGGTGCCAAGGGTGCTGCCTGCTTTAAGCGCTCACGGATCTGCTGACTCGCATGCTTCAAAGGCCTAAACTGTTTATTTAAAAATACAAACAACGCCGGCAAACCAATCAACAAGATCAACAACACCAACAAAAACAAATTTTTCAACAACTGATGAGTGCTCGCCATGACACTGGCAACCGGAATCACCGCCACCACGTGCCAATCAATCAACGACAAAGGCTGGCTCACAAACATCACCGTCTCGCCCTCAAACCCCAACGCCTTGCCCTGATTCAAGCCACCCGCAACCTGTTGAATTAAATCCGGCTGCTGTAGCTCACCCAATGGCTTAAAGATATACCCTTCATCGGTAGAAGACACAAATAAACCATTGTTCAAGTCAATTAAATAAACCTGTTCATCTGCTCTAATCACACGCTGCGCCAGCGCTTTCATCATAAAATCATCTGCCAGCAAACTAATCCCCACCATAAAACCCAGCAACCTTCGATCCTGAGTTAAAATAGGTGCATTTATACTAATAATAGATGTTTGTAACCGACGCCCAATAAAAGGCTGAGAAATATAGGGTTCTAAATGGGCTTTAACCTGCTTCACATGTTCACGATCATCATAATGCGTACCGACGCGCTCCGGCAAAACCGGCGAATCAACCCAACCGACCCCCTGCTCATTCAACACCAACAAACCGCCATTAAAAAACTGATGCAACAACACCCGCTCATCTAACATGCGCTGCAATTGCGCCTGTGATTTTAACGCCTCACCATCATGCAACAAACTCGCAAACTCACTCAACGCCGCTCGCCGATCATTCAACGCATCATCCAATAAATGCGCAATCGCTTCAGTCGTTGCCTGTTTTTGCTGAAAAAAACGCTGTGTCGATTCACTCAAAAACGCCTGACTGACCAACACCAATACCGCCAACACCAATACCACAGAAAAACCCAAGGAAGCGACTAATATTCGCCAGCTCAAATGCGCAGATAACCACCTCAACATTAAACGATAACCACCCGATTACGGCCATCTTCCTTGGCTTGATATAACGCCTGGTCTGCACGCTTTAATAGATTTTGTGCATCCACCAAACTATCTACAGGCTGGCTAATCGCGCCTAAACTGATTGTCACCCTATCCGTAACCTGTGAATAACCATGTGAAAACGCCATATCCCACACCGCTTGGCGCATTTTTTCCGCCATTAACGCCACGCCCTGCGCATCGGTTTCTGGCAAAATCGCCACAAACTCCTCACCGCCATAACGTGCCAACAAATCCGACGGGCGACGAAAAACCGACTGCAACGCCTGCGCCACCTTCACCAAACACTCGTCTCCCATACCATGACCATAATGATCATTAAACGGCTTGAAATAATCAATATCCATCATAATCAAACCCAAAGGTTGGTGACTACGAATCAAGCGATGCGTTTCGGACAACAAGGTTTGATCAAACTGCCGGCGATTCGCAATACCCGTTAAGCCATCAATCTGTGACTCCTGCTCTAACAAATCGGTTTTGTGTTTCAACAAAATCTGACTGCGTACCCGCGCCTTCACCACCGGCAACTTAAACGGCTTGGCGATATAATCTACCGCGCCCAACTCCAAACCCTTTTGCTCATCAGTTGAACCATCCAGTGCGGTAACAAACATCACCGGAATAGACTGGGTTTTTGGATTATTCTTTAACGCTTTAATAACCGCAAACCCGTCCATCTCCGGCATCACAATATCCAGCAAAATCAAATCCGGCTGTGGCATTTTTTCCGCCAACATTAAAGCTTTCGCACCGCTATCCGCCGCCTGAATTAAATACTCCCCTTTCAACCCATTCGCCAAGACTTTTAAATTCGAAGGCTGGTCATCCACAATCAAAATACGCCCTTTACGCGGCTCTGTCGACGGCAATGGCGAGCCTTCTTCCAATGGCGCCGCCGTTGTAACCGCCATGTCCTCCAGCGCACAAATAACGTGTAAAGCTAAAAACCGCGCCAAACAAGCCTGCAACTCCAACTGATTAATCGGCTTCGACAAATGATCATTCATCCCCGCCTGCACCGCCTTATCACGATCCTCCACCGTGGCCGCTGCTGTCAACGCAACAATCGGAATCGCTGGGTTAAACTCACGAATCGCGCGCGTCGCCTGATAGCCATCCATCACCGGCATTTGAATATCCATCAAAATCAAATCGAATGACTGAATCTTGGTCTTCTCGACCGCCTTCGCGCCGTTCTCCGCCAAACTGACATCCAACCCAAACTGACGCAACACCTCTGAGGCCACTTCCTGGTTAATCTCATTATCCTCAACCAGCAACACCCGGCCGACAAATTGTATAGGATTAGAAAGGCTCGCCGTCTTCGACTGACACAAAACCTCAAGCTGCTCGGCAGAAGCGGCCACCAAGCGCACACAAAACGAAAACCGACTGCCCTTGTCCTGCTGACTGGTAACCTTTATAGCCTTGCCCCCCATCGCCAACACCAAGCTTTGGCTAATCGCCAAGCCTAAACCCGTGCCACCATAACGGCGCGTAATACTGGTATCCGCCTGACTAAACGCCTGAAACAAACTCTCGCATTGCGCCTCATTCATACCAATACCGCTATCCTTAACAGCAAAACACACGCGCCCCAATTCATCCTGCTCAATCCAAACACTCACCTCTCCATGCTGGGTAAACTTAATCGCATTCGCAATCAAATTATTCAACACCTGCCGCAAACGCATCACATCACCCAAATAACCGCGTGCCAAATCGCCCTGCACATGCACCTTAAACGCCAAGCCTTTTTGCTCCGCCATCGGCTGATAAAGGCTATGCACCTGCGCCACCAAATCCTCAATTAAAAACGGCTTGTTTTCAAGTGTCAGCTTGCCGGCTTCAATTTTTGAAAAATCTAAAATATCATTTAAAACCCCCAACAACAGCTCGGCAGATTGATGGGCTTTTTTTACTCTTTGGCGCATTTTAGGCAAGCTGGTTTCCTTTAACGCCAGCGCCGTCAAACCCAGCACTCCATTCATCGGTGTTCGGATCTCATGGCTCATATTCGCCAAAAAATCCGATTTCGCCTGATTCGCCAGGTTTGCCAATTCACGTTGTTTTACTAAATGACGATTTAACCCCAGCATCGAACCCAAACTCAATGCCAATAAAACCATCAACACCATCATCGTAGTAATCGCCCAACGATACTGCTGCCACACATCCGTCCAATGGGTTTCAACGGCACCATCAAAGGGTTCGGTGCGTAAACTGCGCATCAGACTCTCGACATTTTCATAATTTTTAGGGCGTGTAAATCCAAGTATCTCCGCCGACTGAGCGGCAGGATGCGCCGCCGATAAATTCAACAAAGCCACCGTCAACGAATTCGCCTGCTGCTCTGATACACTCGGCAACGCCATCACCGGCCACTCAGGGTAAAGCGGTGTGCTATGCACAAACGGATAATCCGACACCTGCTGATTAATCACCACAATATCCTGCCAGCTAAGCGAACCCAAAGCCACCATCGCCTCCAAGATACCGGTGCGCACAAAACCGACCTCCGCCGCACCCGCCAACACCGCGTTTACCACCGCATCATGCGGCATCCCGGTTAACACCAGATTTCTATCAGCGGGCAAAGCCATACCCGCTTGTTGCATTTCATAAGCCTGCATTTGATAACCACCCAACGACCCCGGCGTCACCGCCGCAATGCGCTTATTAACGGTATCCGCAAGGGTTTGAATCTGATCGCTATGCGCCGCACGAAACACCACGCCACCAAACTGATTAATCGGCACACCGTTTTGCTGGCGGGTAATGGTCACTAATGGCCCCGACATTTGCAAATTCATCCGCTCACGCAACAAAATATAATGCGAGGGATTGGTCATCACCAGATCAATCTCGCCAGCCAATAACGCCTGCTCCAACCCCTTATAACCCAGCGGACGCAAGGTGATTGAACAATGCTCACATGCGACATTCTGCTCCAAATAGCGCATCAACGGCTGCCACTGCGCCATCGTCACTGCCTCCGGTCGAAACGACAACACCCCAAACACCAAATGGGTCTTTTCCACACTCAAGGGCGCATTCTCCGCAAGCGACACCCGCAGCGGACTCAACGCCAACCAAAGACCCAAAACCATTAACCCCATCCACTTCATAGTAAACTTCACGCTACATTCCTAATTATTTGTTTAACCTGAGGCATTCCCACGCCTCGCTTCACGGCCATTAAGTTAAGAAAAAAAACTATCATTACGAGGCCAAAAAATCACTCGTCATTGCGAGGCCAAAAAATCACTCGTCATTGCGAGGCCGCAGGCCGTGGCAATCTCAAACCAACTGTGCGCGCCCTCAAGAGATTGCCGCGTCGCTGCGCTCCTCGCAATGACAGACTTTTTTGGAGGGCTCTTTTTACGTCATTACGCCACCAAAAAACCACTCGTCATTGCGAGGCCAAAAAATCACTCGTCATTGCGAGGCCGCAGGCCGTGGCAATCTCTTACAGACTGAGCGCGCCCTCAAGAGATTGCCGCGTCGCTGCGCTCCTCGCAATGACGGTTTATTTTGCTGGGTTGTTTTTCAATCTCGGTGTATGTCAATTTTCGCTGCCGTTAACTGCTTTATTAATTCATCGGCTTGCGCATCCCAGCCCGCTTCCAACCAGGCCTGGTTGATTCCGCCTGCTTGAATCAGCTTTATCGCCTGTTCATAGTTGGCCGCGACCTTCACCTGATAGTCCGCCCTTGCGCTTTGGGCTAGGGTTTTAAGTTGCTGTTTATCCGGGCATAGGATTAATAGCACCGGCTTCTTATCCAGACCCCCGTCATCGCGAGGCCGCAGGCCGTGGCGATCTCTTGCAGACTCCGCGCGCCCTTGAGAGATGGCCGCGTCGGCTTGTTGCCATGGCTTGAGTTCACGACTTAACACCCGATATAAGGCTTCTGAATCAAGCGGTTTGGCAAGATGGTCATTCATCCCTGCCGCCAAGGCCTTGTTTTTGTCTTCCACCATCGCTGCGGCGGTCAGCGCGATAATCGGGATCGTTGGGTTAAACGCGCGAATCGCACGGCAGGCCTGGTAACCGTCCATCACCGGCATTTGAATATCCATTAAAATCAGGTCGAATGCTTGTGTTTTAGCTTTATCCACCGCCACTTGACCGTTTTCCGCCACCTCAAAACTGACGCCGATTTGACGCAGCATTTCACCCGCCACTTCTTGGTTGATTTCGTTATCTTCGACTAACAATATCCGACCTAACAGCTGTGAATGATCACTAAAATGCGGCTGGCTAATCAGTTGTTTACGCTGTTCATCATCACACAAGGGCATGGTGACGCTAAAACTAAACACCGAACCCTTACCTAATTCGCTTTGAATATGAATATCATCGCCGCCCATTAAGCGCACCAGTTTTTCACTGATCACCAACCCCAAGCCCGTGCCGCCATGTTTGCGGGTAATGCTGGTGTCGGCTTGGGTAAAGGCCTTAAACAATTTAGCTTGTTGCTCAGGGCTCATGCCAATACCGGTATCTTTTATCGAAAATGCCAACCAGGCCTGGTTGTCAATCTGGCTATTTTTTGGGTACTTAAGCACAATCTCTAAGCGTACCTCTCCGCGCGCGGTAAACTTAATCGCATTGCCAATTAAATTGGTCAAAATCTGGCGCAAGCGCAAATTATCGCCGTATAAACAAGTCACACAATTATCGGTGCAATCGCAATACACACCAAAATCTAGCCCCTTATCTTGCGCCATGCCGATAAACAAACTATTCAATTCATCTTTTAGCTGTCTCAACTGAAACGGCTGCGGATCGAGTTCCAACATCCCCGCTTCAATCTTCGAGAAATCTAAAATATCGTTGATAATCCCCAGCAACAAACGACCCGACTCGTTCACCCGTTTAAGTTGATGGTGCATTTTCTGAGGATCGGTTTCTTTCAGCCCCAGTTCACTCATGCCAATAATGCCGTTCATCGGGGTACGAATCTCATGGCTCATGTTGGCCAAAAATTCGGATTTCGCACGATTGGCGGCTTCAGCCGCTTGTTGCGCTTTTTTGGTTTCAGAGATGTCTTGAATAATAGACCAAATGACATCGCGCCCCTCTAGCGTTTGGGTTTTGAATCCATGTAACAGCACCGGATAACGTGTGCCATCTTTACGGATGTATTCTTTTTCAAAAGGCCCATAGCGCCCGGTTTTTTCTAGGGACTCAAGTTGGCGCTTTTCATCATCCATGTATTCTTTAGGGGTTACATCAAAATAGCTCAGCTGTTTGAATTCTTCAGGGGTATAGCCCGCCGGTTCATTAATCGCGGCATTAAACGCTAAAAACTCACCCGTGTGATAATCATTCATCGCTATGCCGACTGGCGAAAGCTCAAACAAGCCACGAAACTTGGCCTCCTCCGCCATGATATGTTGCTGCGCCTGAACGCGTTCGGTGATGTCCGTAATCACACCATCTAAATACGCGGGCTGTCCAAGCGCATCATACTGCTGTGCCGTACCGGTTTCACTCACCCACACAAGCTGGCCTTGTTTATGACGAATGCGATATTCAACTGTATATTTTTGTCTGGTTTTGACCCCTTGCTGAACAGCCGCATCAACAACCGCTAAATCCTCTTCTAAAATAATATCCGCCCAGGTTAAGCCGCCTGTTAAAAATTCATCCGAGGTATAACCGCACAACTGCTCGGCATTCTGACTCGCATGCCGCATTTTCCAAGGCGCATTGACCTCACAGCGATAAATCAAAACCGGCAAGTTCTCGACCAAGGTGCGGTATTTATCTTCACTTTCAAGCAAGGTTGCTTGCGCCTGCTCAAGCGCCAACTGCTGTTGTTTATACTCGGTAATATCGTTATGCGCACCCAGCATGCGAACAGGTTTTCCCTGTTCATCACGTATCGCTATGCCTCGGCAACGCACCCAAACTGTATGCCCATCGCGATGTTGATAGCGCACAACTTGATCATAAGGATAGGCAGGATCAGCCAGGTGTTTTGTAAAGTTTTCAGTCGCGGCTTTTAAATCATCCGCATTAATCATATGCTGCCATTCACTGGCCAGGTGCTGTTTAGTCGCCGGGTCATAGCCCAATACCTGCCAAAACTTAGGATTCATCCACTCATGCTCTGGATTCTCTAAATCCCAAAACCACAAACCATCTAACGCCGCTTCTTGAATAAAATCGAACAATGCAGGAGACTGTTGAAGCTCTTTATACAGCTGTTGCTTTAAATAATGTTCCATGTCTAAATTCCTTAATTCCGCAGTTACACAGGTCACATACCTTGCTCTGCAATACCCGATTTATTTCTGTGTCATTCCGGTCATTCCGGTCTTTACCGTCATCCTGCGCGTAGTCGCAGGATCCATCTGGGCCGGCCATAGACCCTGCGACTGCGCGCAGGGTGACAGAGCCGACTTTGCGCGTCACTCTCAAAAGATCCCGGCCTTCGCCGGGATGACGGGGTATTTCTGCGTCATTCCGGCGGCGGCATTTTCAAAACAATTCACTGTGACTACCAAGGCGTGCCAGTTGCAATCGGGTTTCGATCACGCATCATCTAACGATCCGATTGTATGCCCTTTGCCTTGCGCAAGTTCTTGCATCGCGGCTTGTGTTTGCGCGTTAGGTTGAACCGTTTTTAGCTCAAACGGTATGCCACCGTGGTTGATAACCGCTTTGGCAAACAACTTTATTGCTTGTGATGCGGTTAAGCCTATCTCTTGGCAAACTTGATTGAAGGCTTCTTTAGTTTCTTGGTCAATTCGTGTTGTGAGTACGTCCGATCTCATATTATTCTCCATTTCTGTATAAACATTGTTTGTACTTTGATTATACACCACTCCCTACCACTCGTCATTGCGAGGTCAACAAATCACTCGTCATTGCGAGGCCGTAGGCCGTGGCAATCTCTTGCAGACTTTGCGCGCCCTCAAGAGATTGCCGCGTCGCTGCGCTCCTCGCAATGACGGTTTATTTTGACAGCCTATTTTGCTGGGTTGTTTTTCAATCTCGGTGTATGTCGATTTTCGCTTCCGTTAACTGCTTTATTAATTCATCGGCTTGCGCTTCCCAGCCATCTTTCAACCAGGCCTGGTTGATTCCGCCTGCTTGAATCAGCTTTATCGCCTGTTCATAGTTTGCCGCGACCTTCACCTGATAGTCCGCCTGTGCGCTTTGGGCTAGGGCTTTGAGCTGTTGTTTATCCGGGCACAGAATTAACAGCACCGGCTTCTTATCCATTTCACTGTCATCGCGAGGCCGCAGGCCGTGGCGATCTCTCGCAGACGGCGCGCGCCCTTGAGAGATTGCCGCGTCGCTTTGCTCCTCGCAATGACCCAGATTAGCGTCATCAGCGTCGGCTTGTTGCCATGGCTTGAGTTCACGACTTAACACCCGATATAAGGCTTCTGAATCAAGCGGTTTGGCAAGATGGTCATTCATCCCTGCCGCCAAGGCCTTGTTTTTGTCTTCCACCATCGCTGCGGCGGTCAGCGCGATAATCGGGATCGTTGGGTTAAACGCGCGAATCGCACGGCAGGCCTGGTAACCGTCCATCACCGGCATTTGAATATCCATTAAAATCAAATCAAACTTCTGAACGCTGGCTTTATCCACCGCCACCTGACCGTTTTCCGCCACCTCAAAACTTACGCCGGTTTGGCGCAGCATTTCACCCGCCACTTCTTGATTGATTTCATTATCTTCAACTAACAATACCCGACCGAACAACTGTGAATGATCACTAAAATGCGGCTGGCTAATCAGTTGTTTACGCTGTTCATCATCACACAAGGGCATGGTGACGCTAAAACTAAACACCGAACCCTTACCCAGTTCACTTTGAATATGAATATCACCACCACCCATTAAGCGCACCAGTTTTTCACTGATTACCAACCCCAAGCCCGTGCCGCCATGTTTGCGGGTAATGCTGGTGTCGGCTTGGGTAAATGCCTTAAACAATTTGGATTGTTGCTCGGGTGTCATGCCGATACCGGTATCTTTTATCGCACATTCCAACTGCGCCAAATCATTCGGCTGATTAGAGTCAGGATATTTCAGCTTAATCTCCAGCCTAACCTCACCGCGCGCGGTAAACTTAATCGCATTACCAATCAAGTTAGTCAACACCTGGCGCAAACGTAAACTATCGCCATACAAACAGGTCACACAATTATCGGTGCAATCGCAATACACACCAAAATCTAGCCCCTTATCCTGCGCCATGCCGATAAACAAACTATTGAGCTCATCTTTTAGCTGTCTCAACTGAAACGGCTGCTGATCCAATTCCAACATCCCCGCTTCAATCTTCGAGAAATCTAAAATATCATTGATAATCCCCAACAACAAACGACCCGATTGATTCACCCGTCTAAGTTGGTGGCGCATTTTCTCAGGATCAGTTCCTTTCACCCCCAGCTCGCTCATGCCAATAATGCCGTTCATCGGCGTGCGAATCTCATGGCTCATATTAGCCAAAAACTCCGATTTGGCTTTATTCGCGGCTTCGGCTACCTGTTGTGCCAGCTCCGCGGTCTTTTTAGCATCTTCCATAGCGCGCTGATACTCCACCTCTTGGGTCACATCGCGCCCCGTACCCCGAAAACCTAGCAACTCACCCGTTTCACTGATAATCGGCAGACCACTGACGCGCTGATAGACCAAACGCCCATCGGGATGATGAGACACATGCTCTAACCCCCGCCATGAGCTTTTTTTCGCCGCCCACTCCATGACCATTACTTGCACTCGCTGTGCTTCTTCAGCTGGCATAAACTCAAACGGCGACCGACCGATAATCTCGTCCACGCTATAGCCCAACAAATCCTCAACCTGCGGGGTAATAAAGACATATTTGCCCTCGGCATCAATTTCCCAAATATACTCACCCGCCGCCTCGGCAACGTCTTTAAAACGCTTCTCACCCTCGGCAATCACCCGAATCGCTTGTTTTTGTTCGGTAATATCACGGAACACGCACAAAAAAAGCGTTTTCTGTTGCTGATTTAACAGAACAACAGACACCTTTACATCAATAACCGACCCATCCTTGCGGCGATGACGGGTATCAAAATCATCACGCCCCAACTCAAGAATCTTGCGGATATGCTCACCAATTTGTTCCAGCGTTTCTTGGGCTTCGTAATCCGGAATGCGTAATCCTGCAAATTCCTCAGCGCTATAGCCCAACTGCTCATGCGCAATCCGATTAAACTTAACCGGCAACCCCGTCTCAGGATCAATCAAAAGCGTCGCATCAGGATAGAGTGCAAACAAGGTCTCGAACCACTGCTCACCTAAGCTTGACAGCGTTTGCTCAAACGCTTGTTTGTTTTGGTTTAAATTATCTTCCATTTAGCCACTCCTGAATTCACAACTTTATTTATATTTTAACCTATTAAACCGCACCTAATTTAACCCGGCTACGCGCGCTCTCAAGAGATTGCCGCGCTTCGCTCGCAATGACAGCATATTTCTTTGTCATTCCGGCGTAGGCCGGAATCTCAAACCGACTGCGCTCACTCTCAAAAGATCCCGGCCTTCGCCGGGATGACGGGTTATTTGCATCATTCAACCTTGTTCCCACACGCCGCTAAAGCGCACATTTAACAACCACTCAGACATACCCTGATCCTCAAGCGCATATTCACCACGATTCGCTCGCCAAATAACATCCTTGCTCCGCAATGCCTCCAAGGCTTTTTGAACGCTCGGCGCGCTAACAGTGACTGAGGCCTTAGCATCAAAACTTAAAAGATTCTGTTCAATAGACGCCAAACTCAACTCGCTAAACGGATTAAACGCCTCATTGTTATAAGCCTGTTGCACTAGGTTCAACAGCACCGCTTTTTGCAAAGGCGTTAAGCTATTAAAAAGCGACTCATACTCCTCCCAAATACCCTGTTGATGCGTAATCGCACGGGTGCGCAATAAGCGACCTAATTGCTCGGCCTCACCTAACTCAAGACTCACCTGAGCAATCAACTTGGCCAGCATTTCAGGACGATGCCCCACCAGCTCAAAAGCATAAGCCACATCCTCCAGCAACAACTGATTCGACTCGGCTAGCCGCCCATTCCACCTTTTCGTCACAAACTTTACAAAATCAATACCTAATAATGGAAAAGGCGTAATGCTTGCGCCATAAAAAGGCGACTTATTTTTTAACACCAAACTGCCTAACTTATCTCGACTCGAACCCGTAAAAACCAAACGTATCGCATCTTGTCCGCCCTGGGTTAACGCATCTCTGGCGGCCTTTAATGCAAACATCGTATTCAAACCTTCTGGCGTTTCGAGTGCATGCTGCGCCTCATCAACAATCAACACAATTAACTTTTTTGACAGATGACTCAACAAACCCAGCGCTTGCGAAAGCGTGGCATCATCAGGCAAGTTAGGCTGTGACAAATCCCAACTAAGACTGTCTAACAGCGTCACTTTTCCAATCCCAACCTTCTTAGCCAACTGCCTAACGCGACTATCAAACGGTTGCAGCGCTTTCGCCACCGCCGCACGAATTAAATCTTGCGGATTTAATTGCTTATTCGACCACAAGTCCACATACACCGCTAACCAACCTTGGGCCTCACAAGCTGGCATCAAATCATTGCGCAAAAAGGTACTTTTACCTGTCCGCCTTGGAGCCGCTAAAAATAAACCCGAACGATAATCCAACAACCCCTCGCCAGCTAAATCGCTTACCAAAGCCTGCGCGAGTTTCGTACGATGGTAAATAACTTGGTTTAGGCTCATAATTTATACCCCTTTATCTAATGGTTTATAAATTATACCTCAAAGGATAATTGAGTATAATTAAATCCATTTAGCGTATAACAGTCCAAAACCACACGTTATTCCAGCCCTCAAGAGATCCCGGCCTTCGCCGGGATGACGGCCTATTTCCTTGTCATTCCGGCGTAGGCCGGAATCTCAAACCGACTGCGCGCGCCCTCAAGAAAACCTTTACTCATCATTTCAACATTAAAAACACACGCGGTTTTTGCCCGTGCGTTTGGCTTCGTAGAGCTTTTTATCCGCATTTTCAACGGTATGCATATAATCAGGCGAACCATTAAACGCCGCTGCACCAATAGAAACTGTGACCTTTATGCGCCGTTGATTTTCCAACTCAATCACCTCGTTTGCCACCAAATTACAAATTTGCTGCGCAAACTCCACTGCCTTATTAATCCCCAGCTCAGGCAAAGCCACCATTAACTCCTCGCCCCCGTAACGAAACGCATAATCAACCAACCTCAGTTTTGAGCGTATAAGATGCCCCACCACCTCCAACACCTTATCGCCTGCCGCATGACCATGCACATCATTAACCTGTTTAAAATCATCAATATCGATCATCAACACACTCAGCGGCAGTTTCGTGGTAATCGCCATCCTGACCTCACGCTGCATAATTGGCGACATAAAACGGCGTTCAATCAATTTCGTTAAGCTATCGCGCTGTTGAGAGATAAACACCGACTCATCCACTATAATGCTCAACAAATAAACCAGCTCTTTAATCCGTTCATCAATCTGCTCAAGCAACACCTCAGTATGGCTAGCCGTCAACAACTCGGTCGATAGGCTATCAATTGAAGCCGTGAGCTTAGAAATTTGCGCCACCTGCGCTTTATTCGCCACCATCATCGCCAGCTTATGCCCCACCCACAAACCAAATTCCGAGCTAAAGATGGATTGTTGAGGTTTGGCCTTAAACACCACCGCCCGCACCAAACGGTTATACCAGCCCAGCAAATCCGACTTAATCCGCTCGACCTCTAGCGCGATATCCTTACCCGACAACTGACTAATATACTCTTGGGTGACGCGCTCATTAATAGAATGCTTAGTCACATAGCTTTCATCCATAACGGTTAAACACGCCATAAATAACTTATCAATCACCTCAATCAGCGCCAACTTATCCTGTATATCGACGTCTGTCATCAACACACCTCGATAAAAATGGCGCTTCAAAATCATCATGCCAAAATGCACAAACGACAAAGGCACATCAATCCGCGCATGAATTTCACCAATCTTTACCTGATAAGCGATAAACGTATCCACCTCTTCCGGTTTATTTTTGGACGACAGCGTCAGCCTGAGCCAATCACCCAGCGTATCCTTCAAGCGATTAGCGACCTGATCCTGAGAAAGAAAAAAATGAACCGCTTCATTAAGCATCAAATGGTCATAAAAGTCCGCTACGGCGCTAGGCACCAACTCAAACAACATTGACTGAAATTGATCCAATACCCGATTGTTTTCCTCAATATATAAGTCTGCCAAATAAATCGACACTAAATCATCAGATTTAGCCGTTAATCTATCCAATTGTTGATCCATCTTCTGTGTTTTCATACATTATTTACTCTCTTAACCTGTTATCTAATCACTAAATACGCTACCTACATACGTGCGCGTCACTCTCAAAAGATCCCGGCCTTCGCCGGGATGACCGTTTTTTTAACCTCGGTGTATGTCGATTTTTGCTGCCGTTAACTGTTTTATTAATTCATCGGCTTGCGCTTCCCAGCCCTCTTTTAACCAGGCCTGGTTGATACCGCCTGTTTGAATCAGCTTTATCGCCTGTTCATAGCTTGCCGCTACTTTCACCTGATAGTCCGCCCTTGCGCTTTGGGCTAGGGCTTTGAGCTGTTGTTTATCGGGGCACAGAATTAACAGCACCGGCTTCTTATCCATTTCACTGTCATCGCGAGGCCGCAGGCCGTGGCGATCTCTCGCAGACGGCGCGCGCCCTTGAGAGATTGCCGCGTCGCTTTGCTCCTCGCAATGACCCAGATTAGCGTCATCAGCGTCGGCTTGTTGCAATGGCTTGAGTTCACGACTTAACACCCGATATAAGGCTTCTGAATCAAGCGGTTTGGCGAGGTGGTCGTTCATCCCGGCCGCCAACGCCTTGTTTTTATCTTCCACCATCGCCGCGGCGGTGAGCGCGATAATCGGGATAGTCGGGTTAAACTCGCGAATCGCTTTAGTTGCCAAGTAACCGTCCATCACCGGCATTTGAATATCCATTAAAATTAAATCAAACTTCTGATCTCTGGCTTTATCCACCGCCACCTGACCGTTTTCCGCCACCTCAAAACGCACGCCGGTTTGGCGCAACATTTCACCCGCGACTTCTTGATTGATTTCGTTGTCTTCAACTAACAATACCCGACCGGACAGCTGTGGATGATCGCTAAAATGCGGCTGGCTAATCAGTTGTTTACGCTGTTCATCATCACACAAGGGCATGGTGACGCTAAAACTAAACACCGAACCCTTACCTAATTCGCTTTGAATCTGAATGTCATCGCCGCCCATTAAGCGCACCAACTTTTCACTGATTACCAACCCCAAGCCGGTGCCGCCATGTTTGCGGGTAATGCTGGTGTCGGCTTGGGTAAAGGCATTGAACAACTTGGCTTGTTGCTCGGGTGTCATGCCGATGCCGGTATCTTTGATCGAAAACGCCAACTGCGCAACCTCACCCGCTTGTTTTGGGCTTGTAAGCTTAATCTCTAAGCGTACCTCTCCGCGCTCGGTAAACTTAATCGCATTACCAATCAAGTTGGTTAAAACCTGACGCAAGCGCAAATTATCACCATACAAACAAACATGACAATCACACTGACATTGCACACCAAAGTCCAGCCCCTTGTCCTGCGCCATACCGATAAACAAACTATTGAGTTCATCTTTTAGCTGGCTCAGCTCAAACGGCTGCGGATCGAGTTCTAACATCCCCGCTTCAATCTTCGAGAAATCTAAAATGTCGTTGATAATGCCGAGCAACAAACGACCCGATTGATTAACGCGCTCAAGCTGGTGATGCATTTTAGCAGGGTCGGTTTCCTTTATACCCAGCTCGCTCATGCCAATAATGCCGTTCATCGGCGTGCGAATTTCATGGCTCATGTTAGCCAAAAACTCCGATTTCGCCTGATTCGCCGCTTCAGCCTGCTTCTGGCTTTCAAGTTGCTGATGCCAAAGTCGGTTGAAGGCGTGGATGAGGGTGCCGACTTCGTCGGTGCTACCCACCGGCAAACGCGCATAGGGTTTTGCGCCGGACGTCATGGCATCGATTTGTTGTGCGCTTTGTTCAATCGGTTTCAGCTGGCGGCGCATGACGAGATAAATCAGCCCCGCAAATACCAGCATGGTGAACACACCCAGCCAAGCCATTTTTGTTAACAGCGTCCAACCCGCTTGGTTAACAATCGAGACAGGAATGGTATGAATTACATGCCAGTCCATTAAATCGAGTTTTTGCGCGCTAAATGCCGCGCGTTGATCAAAATAACTTTGCGCAATCCCTTGAGTTTCACCCGCATGCACGCGTTTTAAAATTTCACTCTGCGCAAAGCTCGGTAGCGGTTGCATCGCCAGTTCATGGCGGCTAGAGGTCACAAACAAATCGTTTTTAAAATCAATCAGATACAAATTACCCACCCCGCCATGCACTTTTTCAGTCAGGCTGGTAATTAGGTTGTCATCGGCTAAACGGGTAACGCCAAACAAATAGCCGGCAAACTCACCGTTATCCGCAATAATCGGCACCGAAATCAAAAACACCGGTGTCTGCAACCCACGCCCAATTAAAGGGTGCGTAATGACCGGCGATCGGGTGGCTTTGACTTGTTTCGCATGTTCACGATCAGACAGGTCAATGCCTACTCGACCTTCGAAAATCGGTGAGTCAACATAAATATGTGCATCAGGCTTCATTACAATCAGTCCACCATTAAACTGGCTATGCAACATCACCCGGCTATCCAATAGGCGCTGCAACTCGTGCCGACTCACCAAGCCTTCACCATCTTGTAATTGAACACTAAATTGTTTCAGGGTATCAATACGGGTTTGCAAACCGTCTTGAATATGACTGATCGCCAATTGCTGCATAAGCTGTTGCTGTTGCAAAAAAACCGCTTGCGAATGGTTAAACACCATGCGCGCCGACCATAAACCGCCGACGATGGCTACGAGCAAAAAGACCAGCGTCGCTAGGATAACAATGCGTGTTTTAAGTTTTAGTGACCATCGCTTCATTTTGTATCCTGTTATTTTTTATTTTATTGATCATTAAATTTAACCTCGTTACAACGCTGTGCGCGGCCTCAAATCAATCGTCATTGCGAGGCCGTAGGCCGTGGCAATCTGTTGCCGACTGTGCGCGCCCCTCAAGAGATTGCCGCGTCGCTGCGCTCCTCGCAATGACGGGTTGTTTTTACATTGCGAGGCCAACAAATCACTCGTCATTGCGAGGCCGGAGGCCGTGGCAATCTCTTACAGACTTTGCACACTCTCAAGAGATTGCCGCGCTTCGCTCGCAATGACGGGGTGTTTTTACGGACTGTTTCTGTGTCAGGATAGTTCATTCAGTAGCGCGTTCAGCTTATCTTGTGCGGTTTCGAAATCAAAGTCATCTAAGGCGCTTACCAAGGCTTGCCATGTCGGTTGAAGCGCGGCTGGTATGGCGTTTTGCAATTGATCTAGCTCTTGGTCGTCGATATACTCACTGGCTTCGATGCGAGGTTTAAGGCTTTCAAGACGCTGATAAATGCCACTGTCTCGCTTGGCACTTTCAACCGAACCCGCTGTAACGACTGGCTCATCCTGCTCGCCCAAATAAGCGGCAATCTCAACTTGGGTTTGACTTAACGCATTGCGCAAGGTTTCAATTTGTTGCGCACTTGGGCATTGTTGATCCTTGAGTAATAAATCAATTTGCAAACTAATCTCAAACACCCCTTGCGCCGCTAAATTACCCGCCACGCCTTTGAGTGCGTGATTGAGTTTTTGCGCCTCATCAAACGCCGCCTCATCGCTATCGTTTTCGAGCAGCTGAACCCAATCCACCACTTTAGAAAAATCACTATCAATTTGCTCAGAAAACTTTTTCAACAGTTTTCTTAAAAGGGCTTCGTTGCCTGCTAATTGAGTAAGGCCCGCTTGAATGTCTAACATGATTGTTTGCTCCTGTTTAGGGGGTAGGGAAATTTTTTCCAATTTTTTTGCTAGCTCGACCAACTCAGCTAACTCCGCTGACTCACTCGAAGATAACGCCGGGATCGCTTGTATTGCTTTAAAATAATGACTTAACACCCGCTGCAAGTCTTGCGAGTTAAGCGGTTTGCTTAGATGCTCATTCATACCAACCGCCAAGGCTTTATCGCGGTCTTCGATCATCGCGGCGGCGGTCAAGGCAACAATCGGCACATTAGGACTAAATGCACGGATTGCACGAGTAGCTTGATATCCATCCATCACCGGCATTTGAATATCCATTAATATCAAATCAAATGCTTGCTCGCCTGCCTTGTCCACCGCGACCTGACCGTTTTCAGCCAGCGTGACCTCTAAACCACACTGTCTAAGTTGCTCACCCGCGACTTCTTGGTTGATTTCATTGTCCTCAACCAATAACACTCGTCCGCTAAATTGCTGTTGGGTGTGTGAGTGAGGTAAGGCTTTAACCTGATTTTGTTGTTGCTGATTGCACTCTATTAATGGCAAGCAAAAGCGAAAGGTTGAGCCCTCGCCCAGCACGCTCTCAATATGAATATCATCACCGCCCATTAACCTTACCAATCGCTCGCTAATTACCAAGCCTAAACCTGTGCCACCGTGCTTGCGGGTGATACTGGTGTCGGCTTGGGTAAAGGCGTTAAACAACCGCGCTTGTTGCTCAGTGCTCATACCGATACCACTATCTTTGATTGCCAACTCAAAGCGATCTTGCTTTCGAGTGAGCCGCAAACTCACCTCACCCTTCTCGGTAAACTTAATCGCATTGCCCATCAAATTGGTCAGCACCTGACGCAGCCGCAGTTCATCGGCATACAGACATAAACCGGCCAAGTCTCCCGCCTGCATGCTTAACTTCAACCCCTTCTGCTCTGCCGTACTCGCAAACAGACTATACAAATTATCTACTAGCGTATCGAGATAAAACGGCTGGGGGTCTAGCTCCATTTTGCCTGCTTCGATTTTCGAAAAGTCGAGAATGTCATTGATAATCCCCAACAACAAACGCCCGGAATAATGCACCTTGCTGAGTTGGTCGCGCATTTTTTCCGGGTCGGATTGTTTCATCCCCAACTCACTGAGTCCTAAAACCCCGTTCATTGGCGTACGAATTTCATGGCTCATATTCGCCAGAAACTCGGATTTAGCGCGGTTAGCGGCTTCCGCGCGGTCACGGCTGGCTTCCACTTCGGCTTGCAGCGCTTGTTGCTGTTGCTGAAGCCGTCTGGCATAAATCAAGCTACTAAAGTTTTGGCTAAACACAATCAGCTCTTGCGCTAACTGCTCGGAATAACCCTCTGGCGCATTGGCAATCCCAAAAAAGCCGACCATTTCATCGGCATACAACACTGGGATGCCCATAAAGGCGTTTAAAGGCGGGTGACCAGCAGGTAAACCGCCAGCGCGCGTGTCATTGACGGGATCATTCGAAATCAAGGTTTGTTGGTTTAATAACGCATAACCAAACAAATTATTTAAATTGCGAAACTCCATGCCGCGCCCCGCGACCTCGTCATATAGAGCACGGGTTTCGTCATTCCACGCGATATTGGTCATCGCAAAGGTTTTTAAATAAGGCGCACCCTGCTCATCATGCAATACCTCGCCGATAAACCCATATTCACTTTGGGTAAAACTTAAAATTTCACTCAATAACACATCCGAGGTCAAACTAATATCCTGCGACACCATAAAGGTTTGGTTCGCTTCCCACACGGCTTGTAACAGCTTGTTTTGCCGCTCGGTTTTGAGTTGCAACTCTTTTTGCGTGCTAATGTCTGCACAAAAACCATGCCAATAAATGGTGCCATCTTCGCGTTGTGTTGGGCTGGACTGACCCCGCAGCCAGCGCGTTAAACCGCTAGGCAGGTTAACCCGAAACTCCTCGGCCCAGGATTCCAGCGTTTGTGCCGAATGCTGAATCGATTGATTAAGCTTGTGCTGGTCATCCGGTTGAATACGGGCAAACAGTTCTGTCGCATCCTGCGCGACCTCGTCAGGCATTAAGTCAAATAAATCAACAATCCCTTCGCTGGCATAGGGAAATGCCATCCTTCCATCGGGGCTTAAACTAAACTCAAAAATCATCCCCGGAATATTGGTCGCTAACTGTTGCAAACGTTGATGGGTTTGTTGGGTCTCGGTTTGGTCAATCATATACCCGAGGATTTCTTCGACCTCGCCTTGCGCGTTATAAAGGGGGCGGGTGTAATCATAAAACCAATGCGCCTGCCCCTGATTGTCGATCAGGCGATAGGTTTGCTCCCAGAAAGGTCGTTTTTCGGCTAGGTACGCTGTAACTTCAGCGCCCACTTGGTTTAAATCGTCTGGATGTACCATCGAGGAAAATGCAAACCCCTCGGCCATTAGATCGTCAGGCGTATAGCCCAATACCTGCTGCACATTCGGCGACACAAATGCAATCGGCCAGCCCGCTTGCGGCAACCACTTAAACACCACCACCGGCCCACCGGCAAACAAATCCCGCTCGGTACGCAGCCGCTCCGCTTCATTGGATAAACGCTGTGCCCAATCTTGATACACCAAACTCACCAAGTCTTTTTGATGTAACAAACCAAGCGTTTTGTTAGTTTGCTTGTCGATCACCACCAAGCGCTTAATACGCTGCAAGCGCGTGGTTTCAAGCGCCTGAGCAAGCGTTAGGCTGGCATCAAAAGTAATTAACGGTGAGGACATCAACTGCTCGGCGCTCACCGCCATATCGCCACCCTGTTCAAACCAGTTAATCACATCCGTTTGAGTCACCAAACCTACAGGTTGTTCGCCATCAAAAACCAAAGCGGCGGTTTGGTGGTTGATGCTGAGCGCATGAAACACCGCTTTGACCTTGCTGTCTCGCGCTACCCTAACGAACTGCGTGCTTTGCAATATCTCCGACAAGGTTTTAGTGTTGGCCAGGTTGTGCGGATCAAGACAAGACGCTAAGTCAGTTGCGCTGACAATGCCACACAATTGACTATTGGCATCCAACAAACACAAATAACCATCGGGATGACGACGAATCACCTCTAGCCCATCGAGTATGGTTTCGTTGGGTGATAAGGTGGGCACCTGATTCAAGGATACTTGAGATAATGGCAGATTAAAATCAACCTCCTGCAATCGAAATTGTATCAGCTCTCGGGTGGTTAAAATCCTTAGCCCTAACGCTCCGGTGACGATCACATCACGCAATTTGCGCTTGGCCATTAAATGCACCGCCTCGTTAATCGATTGACTATCGGCAATCGTAATCACATTCGGTGTGGCAATCTCGCCTAGCTTGGGTAAATACATAGTTATCTCACTTAGTTTTTATTTTTTCTTTGCTTGGGCGCTATCCCAAAAACAAATTTGCGATTTTCCAGCTTTTTTAGCCTGATACATCAGCGCATCCGCGGTATGCAGTAAATCACTTTCATCTAAACCGGCTTGCGGGTAAATCACGACCCCGCAGCTAACAGAAATTCGCACCTCAGCCCGCTCAGACTCCAGCTTAATCGGGCGCTCTATATGTTCAATTACCCGCGCCAATAAGGCTTCTACGGCTTGTTGGTTTTCAATATCGACCATTAACAGCACAAATTCATCGCCGCCCAGTCGCGCTAAACTATCCGATTGGCGCACATCCGCCTTTAAACGCCGCGCCACCTCAATCAACACTTCGTCCCCGGCTTGGTGTCCATAGGTATCATTAACGGGTTTAAAGTTATCCAAATCCAAAAAACACAATGCCAGGTGCTGTTGATTGCGTGTTATTTGTGCTAACCCCTGCTTAATCCTGTCGGATAACAACCGCCGATTAGGCAACCCGGTTAATGCATCGTAATGCGCGAGACGAATTAACTCGGCCTCGCCTTCTTTCACCGTGCTGATATCTGAAAACACACCGATATAGTATTTAGGTTGGTTTTGGTCATTGCGAATCAATGAAATAGATAGCATCTCGGCATAGACCTCGCCTTCTTTACGGCGATTCCAAACCTCACCGCGCCAAAAATCAGCTTGATGTAACTTTTCCCACATTGTTTGATAAAAGCCCTGTTGGTGACGGTTTGACGATAAGAACCCTGGGTTTTTACCCACCGCCTCCGCGGCGCTATAGCCAGTGATTTCAACAAATGCCCGGTTAACGCGAATAATCTGATTTTCGGCATTGGTGATCATGATGCCGGCATAGCTGTTTTCAAACACACTCGCCAGCAGCCTCAATTCGTCTTCGATCTTGTATCTGTCTAAAATTTGAATCAGCTCATTCGTAAACGCCTCTAGCATTTGGATTTCATCAGGCAAAAATTCATACGTTATTTCCTCATTCTGCTCGCGATAACCAATCATCACAAAGCCTTCTAATTGATCACGAACAATCAAGCTGGTGGTTAAGTTTTGCTTTAACAAGCTAGAAGAAGAACCGCTAAAAAAGTCTTTGCCCTTGTAGTTAATCTGCGCGCTCAGTAAATCTGGTAATAAAAAAGCCGGTGGTAACAGCATCACAGCCTGTTGCAAAAAGGCTTCTCGCTTTAGGCTGGTATTTTGTGCTAATTCCAATAAACCATATAAACACTCCAGCTCTTTTAAACGTTCTGCCAGCTCAAATGCCGTTTGCTCGAAATTTTTATTCGGGTCTTTCGCCTTTTTGTCTAACGCGCGTGTCGGTGTTGTCATAAACGTCCTCTAAAATAATTCAATATCATCAGCCGCCGATTCCACCACTTCGATTTGGTTGCGGCCTTTTTGTTTGGCGCGATAGAGTGCTTCATCGGCATATTTATAGATTTCATCGGTGGCATATTGCACTGCCGGGTCCAGCTCCATTAGACCCATCGACAAGGTAACGCAGTCATAGGGTGGATTGGCTGAATGCTTAATCTGCTTGTCTTGCAAATGTTGACGCGAGGCATCAGCTCTACGCTTTAATTCGTTTGCATTTTTTTCGGTATAAATCACACAAAATTCTTCACCACCCAAGCGAAAAACCCGGTCATTAGGCTGGTTAAATGAGGCGGTTAAGCTGTCACTTATTTCACGCAACACATCATCACCCGCTTGGTGACCATAGGTATCGTTATACTTTTTAAAGTTATCCGCATCAATCATTAAATAGCCAATCCAGCAACCATTGGCATGGTTTTTATTAATATAACCGGCCAGTATTTGATTGTAATAACGGCGATTATAAAGCTGTGTCAGCTCATCGGTATGCATCATCTGCTCGACTTTTTTGTGATCCGTAATGTCATGGCGCACGGCGGTGTAGCCAGTCATGATGCCCAGCGGATCAAAATTGGGGCTAATAAAAACTTTTACCCAATAAAACCCACCGTCTTTTTTACGATTTTTCACCTCACCTGACCAGGGTTTGCCTTGCTTAATCGTTTGCCATAAATCATCATATAGCTCACTTGGCATATCAGGATGACGCACGATATTATGATTCTTGCCAATCAGCTCTAACTCGGTATAGCCACTTATTTCACAAAATGCTTTGCTTACCGAGGTAATCACACCCTTCAAGTCAGTGGTGGAGGTAATCACATGCTCATCCACCATCGTGATGTAATTCATAAACTCTTTAACTGACATACCTTGTTATTTCCTTTGTCATCATCATTTTTTAATATAAATACGTTTTGCGAGCCCCACCCCCCTCGTCATTGCGAGCGAAGCGAAGCAATCTCCCAAACCAGTGCACGCCCTCAAGAGATTGCCGCGTCGCTGCGCTCCTCGCAATGAC
>NZ_KN882197.1:33639-81887 GCF_000934765.1 Thiomicrospira microaerophila
CGTCATTGCGAGCGAAGCGAAGCAATCTCCCAAACCAGTGCACGCCCTCAAGAGATTGCCGCGTCGCTGCGCTCCTCGCAATGACACTGGTTTTGCTGCGCTCCTCGCAATGACCGTTGGTTGTAATGGTCAAGTTTGGTTGTTGCGCACTGCCTCTAGGCGTTGCATTATTTGGGCGATGTCAAAGGGTTTGGCAATCACCTCGTCAAAACCGCAGTCGTTGTAGTGCGCCACCTGCTCTTCTAGTACATTGGCGGTCACGGCATAAATGGTCGGTTGACGGCTATAACCCGGTATCGCTCTAAAGTGAGCTATCGCTTCATCGCCGTTCATGCCGGGTAAATTAATGTCCAATAATATTACGCTGGGCAACCAGGCCTGGGCTTGTTGTAGTCCGTTTTCGGCACTGGGTGCAATGCGCAGTTCAATGCCTTCCATCAGCTGAGCGATTTCGGCCATCAATTTCATATTGGCCGGATTGTCTTCGACATACAGCACTTTGAGCGAGCGGGCTGCGCTTGTAACATTTTGCGCGCCAGCATCGAGCTCGGCTTGCGTTGACGCCGCGCTATCTGAACTCGCTGAGTTGGTTGCCTGCTGATCTAGCGGAAAACGCACCTTAAAGGTGGTGCCCACATTCACTTCGCTTTCGACGGTTATCTGACCGCCCATTTGTTCAACCAGATCTTGGGTAATGCTTAGACCGATACCAGTGCCTTCAATCGTTGAACCTTCGTGACCCAAACGGTTAAACGGCTCAAACAGTCCGGGTAAATCCTGCTCGGCAATCCCTAACCCGGTGTCTTTAACTTGAAGCTCCCACCAGGCCTGGTTGTCCTGCTCTAGCTTATGCCAGTTAATATCAAGCTTTCCGTTAGGGCGGTTGTATTTAATGCCGTTGCTGGTGAGGTTGAGCAGCACTTGTTTAAAACGCAGTGGGTCGGCTTTGATTTGCCATTTGTGGGTGTCGGGGCTGAGGTTTATTTTGATATTATTCGCATAGGCATGGGATTCGCTGAGCGCGATAACCTGTTCTATAATCGGGCGCACATCGACGGTTTCGATATTCAATGCCAGTTTGCCGCTTTCAAGTTTGGCGAATTCGAGCACATCGTTAATCAACGACAACAGGTGTTTGCCGCTGGCGCCAATGGTGTGAAGTTGTTTTTTCTGCTTGTCGGACAAATCCGAGAGTTCGAGTAACTGGGAAAAGCCAATAATCGAGTTTAGTGGCGTGCGCAATTCATGGCTCATCGAGGCGAGGAAGTCGGACTTGGCGCGGTTAGCGCGTTCGGCTTCTTGGCGTGCTTGTTCGAGTTCATTGAGCCGTTGCTGCTGTTCAAATTCTAGTTTTTTGATTTGACTGATGTCAGTACGAATCGACACATATTGATAGACCTGTCCGGCTTCATTTAAAAAAGGGGTAATGGTGGATTTGACCCAGTATTCCTGCCCTTGCTTGCTGAGGTTACAAATTTCGCCTTGCCAAACCTCACCGCTAGCGATGGTGCGCCAGAGCTCTTGATAAAACCTAGGGAGATGCCGGTTGGATTTGACGAGTCGATGGTTTTTGCCAATTAAGTCTTCACGCGCATAACCACTAATTTCACAAAACTTGTCATTCACCAGCACAATATTACCCGCGCGATCGGCGACACTGACAATCGCGTGTTGGTTGAGTGCTTGGTGCTCTCTGGATTGTTCGTAGAGCTTGTGTTTGAGCTGGTCTTGTAGCCGATTGTGTTGGCGCGCGCGTTGGGCGCGCATTTTGACGGTTTCTATAAACTGCTTGGGCTTAATCGGCTTAACCAAAAAGTCATCGCCACCTTGTTTTAAAGCTAACAACTGATGGGCTAAATCGTCTTCACCGGATACAAAGATAATCGGTAGCTCCGCTTCGGATTGTGATTGGCGCACCGCCCAAGCGACCTGCGAGCCACAGGCTTGTGGCATGTGTAAATCCAATACTAACACATCAGGCTTAACCAACTTAAGCAACTCAGGGAGTTCCAGCGGATTTTCAGTCGGCCAGACTTCAATGCCAGCATGACGTAGCAAGGCGGTTTGAACCTCTAGCACGATTTCACTGTCGTCCACCATCACCACGCGATAGGGCTGATGTTCAATTAACCCAGTAAGCTGGGCTAGTTTTTCGACCAGCTCACGGGCGTCTTTAGGTTGCACCCAATAATGGCTGGCACCCGCTTGCAACGCGGCTATTTGTTTACTCATGTCTTCTTGCGTCGATAGCACCACCCAAGGCATGGGCTGCTGAAGATCCGCCATCAGGTTTTGTAACGCTGCAAGCTGGGTTTTGTGTTGTGTGTCGGTTTGTTCGCCCTTATCCACCCAAGCCACGACATAACCAGGCCTGGTTGAGGTTGACTGCGCAGCCGATGCGGCCATTTGGGATTGATCCTGCTTTAGTTGTTCGGCAAAGACACTTAAGTCATCGAACAGAGCAACCTCAATCCCTTGTTCTAACAAACGCTGGGCGAGGTCTAGGGTATCAAAGGGTGCGCAATCGGTTTGCGAGTGCAAATCAAGTAAAAAGAGTTTGGGTTTTTTAAACATGGTTGTTCGTTGACTCACGAGTTAATGCCTATCAGCCGATGCTGATCTAAGTGCGTATTAATGATGCTTTCTAGCGATGCAATGTTGTTTGAATCCAGTTGCCTCGACGCATAAGCCGATAGATCAATCTGCTCAGCTAAGGCGCTATCGATCAGTACCAAGTCAGGTGTAAGTTCGTTAAGCTGGGCTAGCGCGTTTTGTGGATTGGGGGCGACTTTAAACATCAGTTGCGGCTGCGCACTGACAATCCGCGAAAGTGCTTGTAAGGAGGCCAGGTCGCTACCGATATACAGCAGTTTAAATTCACTAGTAGTGTTTTGAGCTGGTTTTTGAGCTGGTATTTCCGTTTTCACCCCAGCATCGTCTCCCTGCACCTGAACCTTGGTGGCTAAATCCAAGTCTGGTTGCGGATTTTCTAGGGATTTAACAATCGGGAAGAACAGATGAACACTGGTGCCCTCACCTTCCACACTGTCTACTTCTAGCCAGCCGTGCATTTGCTCCACTAGGTCTTTGGTGATGCTTAAGCCGATGCCAGTGCCTTGAATCGTTGAGCCTTCATGGCCTAGTCGATTGAAGGGTTCAAACAGTTTTTCCAGGTCTTTTTCGGCGATCCCCACTCCGCTATCGCTAATGGTTAGCATCCAGTAATCGATTTTATGTTTACTTATTTGCTGACAACCAACACAAACGCTACCCGCCGCTTTGTTGTATTTGATTGCATTAGAAAGGATATTGACCATTACTTGCTTGATTCGCAAACGATCAACCTGAATAAACAGGTTTGTGGCTAGCGGCTCGACCTTGAGTTGAATCCCTTGTTGCTGAGCCATAGGCTTGATCAGTGTTAACGCTTCATTGACCAAATCAGCCACCACATAGGGTTTAAGGTCAAATTGGATTTTGCCGCTTTCTAGTTTAGCAAAATCCAGAATATCGTTAATCAGCGCTAATAGGTGTTTGCTGCTCGACAAAATGGTATTGACTTGCTTTAGGTGTTTGGGTTCAAGCTGTGCGATTTCAAGAAGCTGGGCGTAGCCGATAATCGCATTTAGCGGTGTACGCAGCTCATGGCTCATCGAGGACAAAAAATCGGATTTCGCTTGGTTAGCACGCTCGGCCTTTAGCTTGTCTTGCTGTGCGCCGGCTAGGGCTTGTTGCAAACCTTCACGTAACTCCACGATAAGCGTAATGTCTTCTCGAATCGATAGGTATTCCTGAATATCACCTTTGCGATTTAAAATTGGAATGATATAGGACATCACATAATAGCTGGTGCCATCTTTGCGTCGGTTTTGTACTTCGCCTTGCCAGATTTGTTTGGCTTGAATGGTTTGCCATAGTTGCTTGAACACCGCGCTATCCATATCAGGATGGCGCACGATATTATGCGGTTGACCGATTAGCTCTTCTCGGCTGTAGCCGCTTATGGTGCAAAAATTGTCGTTCACCTCAACAATGGTGCCTCGCGGGTTGGCTTTGGATAAAATGAGGGTTTTATCAATCGCCATTTTTTGGTAATTCAAATCAAAAATAAGCTTGTCGGTTTTGTTGAGCATCTGGTTAAACAGTTCGCTCACTTGACCGATTTCATCCTGGGTATGAATCACGAGGGGCTGGTCATAACGCTCGGTACGAATAATGTTATTTAAGGTCTGGGATACCGCTTGCATCGGTTTGATGACGTTGCGTTTGAGCAGACCTAACTGCGTTAACCCGCCAAAAAACAACGCGACAAATACAAATAACCAAATCCATAAAACCTGCTGGGTTTGCAACCAGGCCTGGTCGTGAATTTGCTGTTTTGGCGTTAATACTAAATGAAAGGCTTTGAGCTGTTGTTGCTCATCATAAATGGGATGGGTTTGGTAATACCAATTATTGCGCAGTTGGAGCTTATTGTGGTCTAGGTGCGATTGGCGAAATACCCAGTCGCTCATCAGGCGATTGGCAAAGTAAGGCGCGCTATCGACCACAAAGCGTTGCTGGGTGGGATCTTGCGCATCTAGTTCAAAAATGTAGTACTCCAGCTCTTCTTGAGCAAATTCATGCACTACAGTTCTTAAACCTTGCGATACCGCCGCAAACCCGACCAACTCCTCGGGATTTTCTCGTGCATAAACAGGTTGGATATTAAGCATGCGCTGGGTGAGGTTAAACCCTCCAGGCTCTATGCCTTCATGCGCTTTGCGCGGGTTGTTAATCGCTTTTCTTATTAAGGGATGGTCCGTTAAATTCTGCCCATGGGAGTCAGGCGCGTAGCTTCGATAAAACGAGCGCGCATCAAAGGTGGCAATATGAAAAGAGTAGTTTAAAAACCCAGTCCAATAGGCAAACTGTTGGTCTAAATCTGCCATTTCAGCCATAATCAGTTCTCGATCTTCGTAAGTCAGCGCTTGTTGAATTGTCGAGTTATTCGCCAGCATCACGCCGACCGCGTGCAAAATTTTCACTTTCTTGTCTATCCGCTCATCTAGTAGTAGCGTTTGTTTGGCAAAATGACGCTGTTGGGTTTGCTCTAGAAAATAGTGATGCACAAACAACAAGGACACGCCAGCAAACAGAACAAACACCGCCATGCCTAGTGCAAACAGCCGTGTGTTGAGCGCCAGCAAACCCGATGAAGAGTGAGAATTTTTCATGCTAAATTACTCGTCGTGATATTGGCTGGCAATCGCACTGATTTCGGGCAGTACCGCTAAAAACGCATCGACAATCTTGGGGTCAAAATGCTGACCTTTTTCGCTTTCAATTAAGCTAACGGCCTTTTCAATCGGCCAGGCCTGCTTATAGGGGCGGGTTGAGGTGAGCGCATCAAACACATCGGCCACCGCGACAATGCGTCCACTTAATGGAATCGCTTCACCCGCTAGACCATGCGGATAGCCTTTGCCATTGAATTTTTCATGGTGTGTGAGCGCGATTTCATAGGCCAATGCGAGTAGTGGTGAATCACTGTTAGAGAGTATTTCCGCCCCTATTTTTACGTGGTCTTGCATCAGGCTAAATTCTTCGTCGGTCAGCTTACCGGGTTTGAGCAAAATGGTGTCGGATACACCGATTTTGCCGATGTCATGCATCGGTGAGGCAATCTTGATGAGATGACAATAGCTGGGGTCTTGGCCGATATGTTGTGCTATCAACTCGGCAATCAAGCTCACGCGTTTGACATGATTTCCGGTTTCATTGTCACGGTATTCTGCCGCGCGCCCTAGCCGATAAATCATTTCCATCTTGGCGTCTTCAAGGGCTTGAGTGCGTTCTTTAACCCGTTGCTCTAGAAGTTGGTTTTCTGTGGCCAGCATGCGCTTAGCCTGATGATTTTGTAAGTGAATTTCCACTCGCTTGAGCAGTTCAACTCGGTTAAAGGGTTTGGTGATGTAGTCAGATGCACCGCCTTCAAGCGCTTTAACACGGCTGTTTTCATCGGCTTGCGCGGTGAGCATAATCACCGGCGGACGCTTGGCGGGTTCGAGCATTTGCTCTATCAACGACAAGACCGCAAATCCGTCCATAATCGGCATATTGATATCAAGCAACACTAAGTCAAACGGTTTTTCCGCCAGCAGTTGCATCAGATCCAGCGGTTGAGTCACGCTGGTCACCTGCGAGTAGTCGGCGCTTTCTAGAGTAGCCTCAATGACATCAATGTTGGTTTGGTTGTCATCGACCACCAAAATCGCCAGTTCTGTTAGCTTTACACTTGTCATATATTCCCTCCAGTCTGTCTGTTAAATAAAAGTGTATGCCCAGCTAAACTGAGCACGATAGGTGCATTAGGATGATCTTTTTTAATGCGCCATTTACGTTCATACACACACCACACGGCGCCCAGCTTAGACGCTTTCTCAGCCATACTGTAACGGATGTGTAGATAGTAGTATGTGGATGTTTCAATAATATTAGGTTCGTTATGACTGTCTATCTTCACTGAAAAGTACCTGCCTTAGGCTCTAAAGTATTTTTTGATGGTTTTTACCAGCTCTTCGGTATCGATTTTGCCAATAAACCCGTCCGCGCCGAGTTGATTAGCTTGGCGCACAGAGTCCCCTACCGTCATGGAGGAATGCACCACCACCGGTATATCAAGCCCCATGATTTCCTTGACGGTTCGAATAACCGTATGGCCGGATACATTCGGCATTTCAAGATCGGTAATAATTAAGCCGACTTTTTTACGGTTTTCTTTGGTTTCAAGGAACTCGATAATACCGGAGCCGTCGTTATAAATTTGATGTTGAAAGCCCAGGTTCTCTAATACCGCTTTGACATAACCTCGAATACTACCTTGGTCATCAGCGAACAAGATAATTTTGTCATACTGTTCGCCCAGCGATTCCACCTTGGCTTCTTTTTCAAGGTCTGTACCCGTTATTTCAGCAATCATTTGTTCGATATCCATGATCAAACAGAGCTCATCTTCGACCCGTGTTTGCGATACAATTTTCTGCGTATTCTCACCTGAGCTTTGCAGCTCTTTCCAGTCTTTTTCTGTCACACCATGAATATAGGCCACAAGCAGACCAATCGTTTGGTTATTCACCTCACAGATCACAATCACACTGCGATCATTGGTATGCAACACCTCATGACCAAACCATTGGGCGGTATCGTAAACATTGATATAGTCACCCCGCACTTCAATCACGCCCTTGTAAAAGTCCGCCATGTTCATGGTCGTTTTGGTAATCCGGTACTCAGAGGCATTCAACACCTCTTTAATTTTAAAAATATTCATCGCATAAAATGGGTTGTATCCAAACTGCGCATCCTGCTGCCCAACCAGCTTAAATACCATTAAACTCATTGAATTGTTTTTACTTAAATTCGCTGTTTTGTCGATTGTATTTAGATCCATTTTTCTTCCTATTCTTTGAACACTAAACGGCACCACTGGTGCCGTTTTATCGAATTTAACACGTTTATTGACCAGGAATATTGCACCTAATCAAAACTCCGCCCATTCATCACTCGTGCCTGACTTGCTTGCTTTGCTTGGCAAGGCGGGGGCTTTAGCGGCGGATTTCTTCGCTGGACTGGGTTTTGGGTTGGCTAGGCTGCGTTGCCCTGCTCCGCGCTGTGAATTCGTTTTGAAAAAACCCATCTCACGGCTGAGATTGTTAGCTTGATCGCGCATGCTTTCTGAAGCCGCCGCCGTTTCTTCTACTAACGCGGCATTTTGCTGGGTTACCCGGTCAATGTCGGTTACAGCTTGATGCACCTGATGTATGCCGGCCGCTTGTTCTTCTGTGGCTTTGGCTACCTGCTGAATCATGCTAGACACTTCATCAATCGAGCCAGTGATTTCTTTTAACACACTGCCTGACTCATCGGCTAACTTGGTGCCTTGATCAATTCGATCAACACTTTCGGTAATGAGTTTTTTGATGTCTTTGGCGGCATCGGCAGATTTTTGGGCTAAGGCGCGCACTTCACCCGCAACCACCGCAAAGCCTCGACCATGCTCACCGGCGCGGGCAGCTTCGACCGCCGCATTCAGCGCGAGTAGGTTAGTTTGGAAGGCAATACCGTCTATCAAGCTAACAATATCAGCAATCTTATGGCTAGACTCTTGAATGGATTGCATGGCTTGGATAGTTTGGCTCATGACCTTTGAGCCTTGTTGCGCCTTGACCTGCACACCTTTGGCAATTTCTGAGGCGTGCTGCGTATTGGCGGTATTATGCTGAATGGTTGAGTTCATTTGATCCATAGTGGCCGAGGTCTGCTCTAGCGCTGCTGCTTGTTGCTGAACACGATCACTGAGGTCATGCGAGCCTTGCGATACTTCACGCGCCGCGCCATCCACAACTTGTGCCGCATAGACTGACACATCAATCACTTTCGCTAGGCGCTCCACTGAGGCGTTGATCGCCTCTTTGAGCTCACCAAGTTCACCTTCAAAATCATTGTTGATGGTTTGAGTTAAATCCCCTTCAGCCATGCCGCTTGTTACACGGACAACATCATTCATCGCGCCTTGAATACCGTCTAGCAACTCATTCAGCGATTTACTCAGGTCTGCGGCGATGCCTTCGAGCTGGCTCGCATCAATTCGCGCACCTAAATAACCTTCCTTGGCTTTGGCTACGGTTTTGCCAACATTGTCGAGCAGCTGAACCTCTTGGGTACGGTCTATCCACTCCACCATTGTCGCTACTTGACTGCCATTACGATTTTTAATCGGCATCACCACCAGCTCAAAATGGTAACCGGCGACTTCGATTCTGGCCGTCATCGTCTGATTTAAACCTTTAAGCATCTGACGCTGGTGGGCTGGGTTTTTATGGAATATATCAATGTTCTGACCGATTAGCTTACTGGCATTGAAATTAGGCAGAACTTGTTTGAGTTTGGCTTCACGATCTTTAAGAAATTTTTTGACATTGTCGTTCATGTAGCTGATGTTAAAGTTAGCATCCGCCATCATCACATTACTATTAACCTTGTCGAGTGCCAGCTTAAGTTGGCCAGACTGGTCAAGTTGATAAGCACTTTCTTCAGCGGCGGCTCTTGATGAAATATTCGAGGCTAATACCACATTGCGCATCTTGCCTGAATAGGAACAAGGGTCGTAAACAAGATCCCGCAAGGGTTCACCCCCCGCCACTTTTCTTAATGAGCGTATGGTGAGTTCGTTTGTTGCTTGCAGTTTTACACCATAAATCACTAGGCTTACCAGCAGTAGCAGCACCAAACTCATCAGTAACCAAGCGGGCATTAACTGAGGCATCATCAGATTGATCGCCAAGGGAATAACCGCAAGCAAGCCGGTAGACAAAGCAAGCTGAACAGGCGGCGGTAAATGCGCAAACAGGTTAAGTTCTTGCAGGTTTGTGCCAGTATATACGCGCCCGTGTTTAATTTTTGCACGCCCGGCGTTAATGTCTTGGTAGGCTTGGGCGGTGGCTTGTTTTTCGGCTTCGGTGATGCTGGTTCTTACCGACATGTAGCCGGTAATCTCGCCATTTTTGTAGATCGGCGTGGCATTGGCGCGCACCCAGTAGTAACCCCCGTCTTTGCGGCGGTTTTTAACACATTGTGTCCAGGGGATGCCATTTTTTAAATCCGCCCACATATCGGCAAACACCGCCGGCGGCACATCAGGATGGCGAATCATATTGTGTGGCTGACCGATCAATTCGGCACGCGTGTAACCACTCGCCGCTTCAAACGCATCGTTGCATTCTAGGATAGTGCCTGTAAGATCAGTTTTGGAAACTAGGGTTTGTCCTTCAAGGACTTTGTATTCATTTTGATTTATGGGTTGGTTGTTACGCATTTGCAAGACTCCTCTTGACCGTCTACTCAATGTAATATTTTTATACGGTTATAATAATAGCAGATCGGTTTTGAGAAACCTTGCAGAAGCTAACAGAATTAATGCATTTTACGCACTATTTTTGAAAAATTTTTTCACTTTTTTTTGAAAAAATGCTGTTTTTTTAGCGGACAGGCAATAAAGAATCTTTTTGAACTGGCTATTGGAATAATTTGAACACTTCTTCTCTCGCGCCGATGCTGTGCGTGAGAAGGCAAACCGGTTTAACCTATCAAACAGCGCTCGAACTCAAGCCCAAGGTACTACCCGGTGCAATAGCGCTGTAATTTTTCATACCGACGACGAGGGAATCAATAGGCCAGCGAGGGCGCGTGAAATTTATGAGTCGAAGAAAGCGAAGCGAAATACCGGGTTAGGTACTTCATGGCGGTAAGCAAACACGGGGGCGAACGTTTAGGCACCCAATTGCGACTCAACCAGCTCACAGACCTTTGAGGTTTTCAAGTTATTGCTCTTGGCAAAATGCATCACATATTCAAACATGCCTGGATTTTTGATCTCAAGTTCCGTATCAATAATTAAACACTTTTGACCTTGATACAACTCAGGATGCAACAAGTCTGAATACACTAAACGATGCGACTTACCGTAAGAGGCCATCATCGAGGCAACGCGATCAATCCAGTCGCTAGGTCTAAATTTGCGACCGTCTTCGGTCACCCCTTCAATAATATATTTGCAATGTACAGCCAAAATCTCACCATTCTATTTAGTTTTATAAAGATTGTTATAAATTTTAGCATAGATCATTATTTTTTATTGCCAAAGACAGATTAAAAATAGTAAAAAGTCGATTGCGATTAACGATCATCTCGCTTAATTAACCAAAAAAACCCTTGAACTTTTAATAAAAGACGCCGTCAACTTCGCTTATAATAGCGAGTTAATTTCAAGAATCTAGCAGGATAGCTGACCAACATGACGCAATATCAAACAGACGACCTTCGCATCAATCACATCACCGAAGTGCTTCCGCCTTGCGAACTCCACGAAAAGCAACCGATTACCGAGCAAGCCGCCAAAACCGTATTTGAAACACGTCGCCAAATCCATGAGATTTTAAATGGTAAAGACGATCGCTTACTGGTTGTCATTGGCCCCTGCTCTATTCATGACACCGAAGCTGGACGCGAGTATGCGCAACGCTTAAAACAGCAAATTGATCAACACCAAGAAGACCTGCTTATTGTCATGCGTGTGTACTTTGAAAAACCACGCACTACCGTAGGTTGGAAAGGCTTGATAAACGATCCAGACCTCAACGAAACCTTCCACATCAACAAGGGGCTAGAATTAGCGCGTGGATTCCTGTTAGACGTTAACCACATGGGCGTACCGGCGGCTACTGAGTTTTTAGATTTGATTTCGCCACAGTATATTTCAGACCTCGTAAGCTGGGGAGCCATTGGCGCACGCACCACAGAGAGTCAAGGGCATCGTGAACTCTCTTCTGGCCTATCCTGTCCGGTGGGCTTTAAGAATGGTACGGATGGCAGTTTCCGCATTGCAGTGGATGCGATTCGCGCCGCGAACAAACCTCACATTTTCATGTCCCTAACCAAATCGGGGCACTCTGCGATCTTCTCAACCACCGGCAATGAAGATTGCCATGTTATTTTACGTGGCGGCAATGGCGGCCCTAACTATGAAGCGGAGTTCGTTGAGCAAGCCGTGAATGAGTTACGCGCTGCCAAAGTTCAAACCCGCTTGATGGTAGACTGTTCACACGCCAACAGCAGCAAAGACCACAACCGCCAAATGCAAGTTGCGCAATCGATTTCTGAACAACTCGCCTCAGGCTCAAATTCAATTATGGGCGCCATGGTAGAAAGTCACTTGGTCGCAGGTCGTCAAGATGTGGTCGCAGGTCAACCACTCACCTATGGCCAAAGCATCACTGATGCGTGTATCGACTGGGATAACAGCTTAACCCTGCTGGAAACCCTCGCTGAAGGCGTGCGACAACGCCGCGCAAAAAGCTAAACCTTCAGTTAAAACAAAAACCGGCTTGATGCCGGTTTTTGTTTTAATGAATCGTAAAACTAACGCAACAATAACACAGGCTTACTGCTGTTCATGAGCATCTTCAATGTAAAGCTACCAAAAAACAATTTATGCAACGCACCATGCGTAAACGCCCCCATCACAATTGATCCCTACTTACTTGCCCAAGCGCCCTGCAAATTTTCGCGGTCTAAAGCCCAGCGCCAACAAGGTAACCACATACGCCAACATCGCAATAACAATCAAACCCAACAACCAAATCACCCGCTGCCAAGCGCTAAAATCCAACCAGGCCTGGTTATCAGGGCTAGCAAAAATCAACACCAACGCCATCACACCCACAGCCGCCAAAACCTGTAAACTAAAACCGCGCCAAGGCGACTGCAAACTAAATACCTGCTGCTTAAGTAAAAAATAATACAACAGCCCCGCATTCAACATCGCCGAAATCGACGTCGCCAACGCCAAGCCGACATGCGCGAGCGGGCCAATCAAAATCAAATTTAAAATAATATTACTCACCAGCGCGACCACCGCGATTTTAACCGGCGTTTTCATTTCCTTACGTGCATAAAACGCAGGCGCAAGCACCTTCACCAAAATAAAACCCAACAAGCCCAGCGAATACGCCATCAAACTCTGGCTCGACATCAGCACATCAAACGCGGTGAACTCACCATAATAAAACAGCGTAACCAATAACGGCTGCGCCAACAACAACAAACCCACCATTGCCGGAACCGAAATCAACATCACCAACTTTAAGGCAAAATCCAAATCCTGCTTAAAGCCTTCCCAATCCGCATTCGCCGCTTTTTTCGACAAACCCGGCAACACTACCGTCGCCAACGCCACCCCAAACACGCCCAATGGAAACTCCATCAAACGGTCAGAATAATATAACCAAGACACACTGCCCGTGACCAAAAACGACGCCAGAATCGTATCCACCAGAAGATTAATTTGCGCCACCGATACGCCAAATAACGCCGGCAACATTAGACGCTTAACCTCACTGACCCCAGGGTCAGATTTGGCGGTCGGAGAAGGCAACAAACCCATTTGCCATAAAAACGGTAAATGGAACATCAACTGCACCACACCCGCCAACAACACCCCCCAAGCCAACGCCATCACCGGCTGCTCAAGATGCGGCGCCAACCAAATCGCACAACCGATCATCACCAAATTTAACCAAACCGGCGTAAAAGCCGGCACAGCGAATTTGTTATAGGTATTCATTAAGGCCGACGACAAGGCCACCAACGAAATTAACATCAGATAAGGAAAGGTGATTTGCAACATCGCGGTGGCGAGTTCAAATTTTTCAGGGTCACTGCGGAAACCTGGCGCAAACACACTCATCCAAAGCGAGGCACCAAACACGCCAAACAGCGTTAAAAAGAACAGAATCAAACCGAGTCGAAACGCGATCGCCCCCACCAAATGGCGAACCGCCTCAATCCCCCGCTTCTCTTTGGTTTCGGCTAACACCGGCACAAAAGCTTGAGAAAACGCGCCTTCGGCAAACAAACGGCGAAAAAAGTTAGGGATTTTAAACGCAACAAAAAACGCATCCGCTCCCGCAGACGCGCCAAAAAACCGCGCAATCACCATATCGCGCACAAAACCCAGCACACGCGAAATCATCGTCATCCCACCGACCGTCGCGGTGGCTTTAATTATTTTTTTCAAACCGACTCAATTAAATAAACCAAAAGAATGCAAATTTTAACAAACAACCAGGCCTGGTTGTAATTGCTTGAAAATATAATGCGTTAATTTTTGAGTCCACTGATCCAGTTATCTACTAAAACCGTATAACCTCGTTCCCACGCTGTCGTCACTGCCATTAAGTTAAGAAAAAAACGGTCATTGCGAGAAGCGCAGCGACGCGGCAATCTTTCAAGGGCGTGCACCGTCTGTAAGAGATTGCCACGGCCTTCGGCCTCGCAATGACACAAGTTGGTTCGCTCCGTATTGCCCCAAAGTCCTTAACTTAATGGCCGTGACGTTCAACCTGGGAGCGAGACCTGGTTGTTAGTCATTTTTTGAACCCAGGGTTTGGTCTAGTTGTTGTTCGGTTTTCCAGGGCATTAAATCGGGGGTGTGGTGCAGGTATTGCAAATAGCGCTCGAAATGGTCGAGGATGTCGCTAATCAGTTCTTCTTTTTCATAACCATAAACATCATAAGACTGGTCGCCGCGGCGCAAGAACACATCGGCTCGGTAGTAATGACTTTGATCCTTATCTTCATCCTGCGCCATTTCTGGATAGGCAAAGCCTGGCATCACATAATCGCGGATACGCACTTCGTAGATAAACTCAACTTCATTCGCTTTGAATACTTCAATGCGTGACTTAAATTCGCGATTATCAAAATAAACCTCCGCTGGCCAGCCTTGTTGATTTAGCTCTTTTTCCACCTGTGTCATACTCGGATGCACCACCTGTTGGACAAAGGTTTCGACTTCTTCACGCGATGGGTATTTAATCAACTGCGCTAGGCGTTTTTTCCAGGTCCGCGGATGGGCAGGTTTGGAGGACTGCATCGCATTGACTAAACTTAGCTCACGTTTTGTTTCTAGCATTAAGGCACGCCACATACCCAACATTCCAATCAACATAATCACCGCAAACCTAACGTATGCACACATCTTCAAATACTGTTGAGCTGATCTTGTAATAACATCCAACCTTCTTTTATATCATGGTATCGCGTGAGTCCATTCAGCATGGTTATCGGCCCTGGCTTACGCTCACTCGCATAACCTTTCCATCCGCCAAGGCGTGCAACAACCCAACTCGCCCAGGCTAAACTTTCTATTGGATGAGGATTTTTTTGCTTTTGTGTCTTGCCTTCTAATTTTTTTGATAATTGCTTAACAAGCGCCTTGTCTTCGCGCTCAAAGGTATCATACATCGATCTTGAGCTTCCATCACGCGCCATAATTAACTGCATGACATGTACCGCTGAACTCAATGCAAGTACAGCCATTTTTTCAAGTCGATCTGCTTTTTCGAGCAAGCTTGATTCCATGTTTAATCCCTGTTTTTTGACGGTTCTAAACACTTGTTCGATATGCCAGCGTTGACGATACCACTCAATACACTGACAAGCTTGCTCTGGGCTAACCACCTGATGGGTTGTAATTAAACGCCAGTGAATCGGCGCTTCACCTTCTTTTACTGTGCTGGCATCTTCACGCACATCGACTACATTGACCTTGATCGTATTGGAGACATCGGCTTTTATACATTTTGTCGATTTTTTTAAGCTTACTTCGCCAAAGCGAACATGCATCAAGGCTTGATGTGGACTGCGCTTTGCTGTTTTATTAAGATGAAGTTTGTAGCTGTGTTTTATAGGCTGCTCATCAAGCCACTCAAACAGCTTTTTGCCTTCATTTATCAGTAGACGATTGTGACTGGCTCGTATCAATAAGTGGGTGTGCTCATCGGGCAGTCGATCAAAAAGTTCATAAATATCGGCTTCACGATCCGCCACCACCGTGCATAATTGTGCACCTTCAACTCGCGCTTTAGCTTGCTCAACCGTTTTTATCCAACGATAGCTTTCTTTTTGTTCTATGGGTAAGCGTTGATATTTTTTGGTTTTTGTTTCAGTAGGTTGGCGCTGCCACAATGTGATGTGTGCCAACCCTAGGCATGCCCCATCCTGCGCATCGACACCCAGTAGTGGATGAACAAAAAAGCCAACATCTTTTCCATTTCCTACTACACCTAAACCCGCTACGCGCTTTAGATGTTTTTGTAGATTAATTTCAGTGGTATCTTGAATCAACAAGAGATGTCGCCCTTGCACACGTTGTGATAAGGGCGCGCAAGCATATTCAATCAATTCATTTACCTTCACTTTTGGATTGGCCAAAAAACGTCCGTAACGCACTTCGCCCGCACGACCTTCTCCCAGTTGCCTTAGGCATACACTTTTTGTTTTGATGATTTTCTCGTATAAAACCGCCCCTGTTTTTTTAAACGCTCATCGCCAAAATGGCCAACAACATACTCTTGCTTGCTTAAAACTGATTTCATTGCCTGCTCTCCAAAATTAAGTGAATATAACCTTATTCACTTGAAAGCAAGAAGTGTGCATACGTTAGCACCGCAAACGGCAAGGCACTGACAATCGAGGCGGTTTGCAACGCTCCCAAGCCGCCGGCAATTAACAGCACCGCTGCCACACTGCCCAACATGCCCGCCCAAAATACGCGCTGCCACACAGGTGTATTAACTTGTCCGCCTGACGCCAAGGAATCGACCACCAACGCGCCTGAATCGGCGGAGGTGACAAAAAAGGTAATAATCAGCAGCACCGCGACAAAGGACACGAGACCACTTAAGGGTAGGTTTTCAAACAGCATAAACAAGGCAATCGTGTGGTCCGCCTGCACCTGATGCATCAGTTCGTCATACCCCTGCACCATAATCATGTGTAAGGCGGTATCGCCAAATACGGTAAACCACATAAAGGTAAAGAAGGTTGGCACCAGCATCACACCGAGAACGAATTCTCGAATCGTGCGCCCACGGCTAATTTTGGCGATAAACATACCCACAAACGGTGCCCAAGCAATCGTCCAGGCAAAAATAAACAGCGTCCAGTTCCCGACCCAATCACTCGATGTATAAGCCTGCAAACTAAAGGTGCGTTCAACAATCGAACTTAAATAGCTGCCCGTGTTTTCTAAAAAGGTTTCCAATAAAAACAGCGTCGGGCCGACGATAAACACAAACAACATCAGCGCCATCGCCAATACGATATTGAGCAAGGACAGACGTTTAATCCCCTTCTCCATTCCCGCTACCACTGAGAGCATCGCCAAACCGGTAATCACCGCAATCGTGACCACTTGCGCACTGGTGCTGACCGGAACAGCGGGCCAGAGATAGTTCATCCCGGCGTTAATTTGTGATACCGACAAGCCTAGCGTAGTGGCGATACCAAAAATCGTGGCGAGTATCGCAAAGCTATCGACCGTATGACCGATCGGGCCATAAATGCGCTCGCCAATCAGCGGATAGAGTGTCGAACGAATGGATAAGGGCAGTTGATGACGAAACGCAAAATACGCCAAACTCAAGCCAACTAAACCATAAATCGCCCAAATATGAAAACCCCAATGAAAAAATGAAATCACCATCGCCTGTTTAGCCGCATCCACCGTTTCCGGGGTACCAACGGGCGGCGCGGCATAATGCAAGACCGGCTCTGCCACGCCAAAAAACAATAATGCAATCCCGTAACCGGCGGAAAACAACATCGCAAACCACGCAAAAAAACTGTACTCCGGCTGCGTATGATCATCGCCGAGTTTGATATTCCCCCAGCGAGTAAACGCCAAGCTGACCATAAAAAGCAGAAACAGTGCCACCGACAACATGTAAAACCAACCGAAATTGACCGTAATCAAACTCAAGGTTTGGCTAAACAGTTCACCGGCTCGCTGTGGATCGCTTAACGTACCGACAATTAACAAAAAAATCACCGTAACAGCGGGTAAGAAGACCGGGAGCAATAGGGTTTTAGCAACAGGGCTTGGTTTGGGTTTAGCGATAACTTCAGACATCCGTTTTTTACCATTTTTCACAAAACAGCCCCTACCTTAACAAAAACCCATGCCCCATTTCCAGTTTCAGGGCGTTTAAATTGCTTGTCAGGTTGAAAAGGATGCAATCGAAAGTGTCTGTCATTGCGAGGAGCGCAGCGACGCGGCAATCTCTCAGCCGTCAGTTTAAATTGGAAACCTTATTCAATCCTCATTGTTCGCATTGAAGTTTGTCAGTATCCTTAGCTATAGTGACTATATAATTAATTTAACAAGCGAAAAGAAACAAGCTAAAGAATAAAAAGATCGCTTAATCAAGGAGGAAGCACTGATGAAAGCCGCTGAGTTAATGGTACGTTGTTTAGAAAACGAAGAAGTTGAGTATATTTTTGGTATTCCGGGTGAAGAGAATCTGGATTTAATGGATGCGCTGTTAGATTCACCGATTAAGTTTATTCTCACCCGCCATGAGCAAGGTGGCGCGTTTATGGCGGATGTCTATGGTCGGCTCACGGGCAAAGCAGGTGTTTGTCTGTCAACCCTAGGGCCGGGCGCGACCAATTTAGTCACGGGCGTGGCGGATGCAAATATGGACCGTGCGCCAGTTGTGGCAATTGCAGGCCAAGCCGCCACCACGCGCTTGCACAAAGAAAGCCATCAGGTTTTGGATTTAGTGAATCTATTCCAGCCGATTACCAAATACAGCACACAAATCCTCAGCCCCGACATTATTCCTGAAGTCGTCCGCAAGGCGTTTAAAGTCGCGCAAATGGAAAAACCCGGTTGTAGTTTTATTGATTTTCCAGAAAACATTGCGGAAATGCAAATTGATAAAAAACCACTAAAACGCCAAAGCCCGAGCCTGCCGGCACCAAATACTGAAAAGCTTCGCCAAGCGGCGGATATTATCTCCCAAGCAGAGCACCCGGTGATTATTGCTGGAAATGGCGTGATCCGTGCCCGCGCAAGCGAAGCGCTCATCGAATTTGCCGCGAAACTCAATATCCCCGTCGCCACCACCTTTATGGCCAAAGGGGTGATTCCTTGCCGCCATCCACTATCAATTGGCACGATTGGTTTGCAAGCCCATGACTATATTGCCTGCGGGGTGGATCGTGCGGATGTGGTGATTTGTGTGGGTTATGATATTGTCGAGTATCACCCTTACCTATGGAATAAGAACCCAAATTGCAAGATTATCCATATCGACACCCAGCCTGCTGAAGTCGATGAATACTATATTCTTGAGGCAGGCGTTCTGGGCGATATTGGTCGCAGTTTAGAAGGTATCGCGGCGCTGGCGCATCGCCAAGAAGACAATGGGATTGGCAATCTTAAGCAAATTATTGAGTATGAGTTTCATCAGTATGACGAAGATCATGCTTTCCCTGTCAAACCCCAAAAAATTATCCATGACCTGCGTTCGGCGCTCGCTGATGAGGATATCGTCGTTTGCGATGTGGGCGCGCATAAAATGTGGATGGCGCGGATGTACAACGCCCAAGCGCCCAACACCTGTATCATCTCCAATGGCTTTGCGTCAATGGGCATTGCCCTTCCGGGTGCCATGGCCGCTAAACTCGCGCAACCCGATCAGGTAGCGGTAGCGGTCACCGGCGATGCGGGGTTTTTAATGAACTGTCAGGAAATTGAAACCGCCGTTCGCCTCAATCTGGCACTGATTGTTTTGGTATGGAATGACCAGGAATATGGCTTAATTAAATGGAAACAAATGAATCAATTTGGCCGCGAAAGCCATATCCAATTTGCCAACCCAGACTTTATCAAGTTTGCTGAATCCTTTGGTGCCAAAGGCTATCGAATCAACCATACCGATGAACTGCTGCCAACATTACAACAGGCCATCGCTGATAACTGTGTGGTGATTATCGACTGCCCGGTTGATTATTCTGAGAACCTAAAACTAACCGAACAACTCGGTCAAATGGTGTGCCCAACCTAGAAGCCACCCCTTTTTTTAACCCGGATTTTTCATAAATTTTCTCGTTCCCACGCTGTGCGTGGGAATGCAGACCGATTTAACCTATGAAACAGCGCTCGAACCCAAGTCCAAGGCGCTCCCACGTTTAATGTGGGAGCGATATCTGGTTGTAAGCTGTTGATTTACTATTTACTTTAAGATGCGTTTGTCCTGAATACAAAATAACAAGGCGAAAGTGCTTTATACTAAATGTTATGAAGGAGGTACTCTTGAAACACATAATCACAGTAAGACCACTCACTAAGAACGACGTGAGTTTCGATTGCCCATATGAAATATTCGGGCTAGCGTTGATGGACTAATTTTTGAAGATTGGAAAATTTGTGCTAAAGCTTTGGTACATCCAGTCTGGAGACCTTTAAATGAATACTAAGCACGATTTGTTATCGCCATTGAGCCAAGAAGTGATGGCACTTATAGTGCTAAACAACGCGCAGCAATATCCGTAAACAGTGAAATAACCCTACTCTATTGGCAAGTTGGGCATCGAATTCACCAAGAAGTACTTGGAGGCGAACGCGCAGATTACGGTCAACAAATTATCGCAAATCTATCAAAGGCTCTAACAGCTCAATCTGGATGAGGCTGGAGTAAGCGTAACCTTACACAAATGGTTAATTTTTATACGGTTTTTCCAGATAGACACATTGTGCAGACACTGTCTGCACAATTGAGTTGGAGCCATTTTATCTTGCTTTCTGGAATTGACAATTCGATTAAACGAGATTTTTATATCACCATGACCATCCAAGAACACTGGTCAACTCGCACCTTAGATGCCCGTATCGGCGCGACGTTTATTCGAATGGGTAAAGCATGGAATTTCTCAACCTTACCATCCGTTTTTTAATTTAAAAGTCCGAAAATAGCTAAAAGCATATGCTTGACATATGTTGATTAATTTAGGTACTATCATTAAACATGATACCTAATGAGAAAGCGTCTTATGAGAACCGTTTCAATATTTAAAAATGCCAAGAATCAGGCCATACGTTTGCCCAAAGACATGGAATATGAAGGGATTAGTCAGCTTGAAATCGTCAAGAATGGTGACGAGATTATCCTTCGTCCTGTGCGCCCTAATTGGTTATCCTTTGCTGAAGTTGAAAAAGCAGATGATGACTTTATGCTAGAACGCCGAGATGTGGTGGCGGATGAGGGACGCTTTAATTTTGACTAAAAAAATTGATTATATGCTGGATACCTGTATCTGTTCATTCATTATGAGAGAACAGCCACTTTGTGTACTTGAGAAACTACATGCTGTCGTGACAAATGGACATAGAGTGGTGATTTCAGCGATCACTTATCAAGAAATGCATTATGGTTTGCTGGGAAAAAAAGCATCACCTAAACATGCATTACTGGTTAGCGAATTTTTAAAACGCATTGATGAGGTATTGGCTTGGGATAGACAGGCCGTTGACGCCACCGTTCTAGTTCAAAAACAGCTTATGGCTGTAGGCCAGATGATCGGACACAATGACACCGCTATTGCAGGTCATGCCATTTCAACTGGGAGTATTCTTGTCACAAATAATCTTCGCGAATTTGCCAGAGTCGATGGTTTAACGTTTGAAGATTGGGTTCATTAACGCATCTAGGAGCCTGTCGGACTAAAGCCAATCGGCTGCGCCGAATCCGCCATCACTCGCGCCATCGTTCAGGCACATCAAGGCCAAATTACGGCCCAATCCCATGAAAGAAGAACCTGCTTTCAAATGAAATTCCATACGGAATAAAAGATAATGACTAACCCCATGAAAAACATCAGTCAACAACAGTCCTAATTTTGGTTTTTAACCCAAATATTTGAATTAACGGCGATTAATATCTACTAACCATCCCTTCCCGATTAGATTTCTGCCGAGCAAAAGCGGATAGTTCAAGTGCGTTCGATCGGTTAGGCTAAATTCTAATTCCAACACTTCACCCTGCAACTCGACGCTTAAAATCACAACAGGGCGCATAACAGGTTCTGGTTGGCTGGCTTGGCGAACTTGGGCATAGCGCACTAGCGGTGCGTGCAGAGCTAGCGTTTCATCTAACGTTGAATGGCTCAACTTAAAAGAAACCCAGTCTTGCCCCTGCTTTTTATAAATCTCAATTTGCTGCGCACTGATTGAGGAGGTTGCCGCCCCTGTGTCCACCCTTGCAAGCAATCCTAGTGAAGCAGGTTTAAGCACGACCTCCTCAACAGCCGATAAAACGCTTGGCTGAGTGGCTTCTGTCATAGACACGTATTGCACGATTAACAAAGCCATAGCACCTGCAACAAATGCCAACACACACTTTAACCCATCTAATTGAATGCAATTTACACGCTTGATATAAGACATCATAACCGGTCACCGTGTTTTTGAAACTGGAGACTAGAAAACAAAAAGCCCCCGTTTTAAAATTAAAAACGGGGGCTTTTTTTGCTAACAACCGTACTTAATCGCTAAGAATTAAGCCATGGCTTTAATGCGTGCGTTGATACGGCTTTTTGAACGTGCCGCCTTGTTTTTAGAAACAAGACCTTTACGTGCATAACCATCTAACTTAGACTGCGCAACGCGGAATGCCGCATTCGCTTGTTCTTTATCGCCAGATGTAATCGCAGCTAATACTTTTTTAACTGATGTACGCATAGCAGAACGTTGAGACGCGTTAAGTTGACGACGTTTCTCGGCTTGCTTGGCGCGTTTTAGTGCTTGTACTGAATTGGCCACAATAAATCTCCAAAATTTATAAAATCTAAAGTAATCTGGGTTTTACACCTTGTCAGATTCACAAGGCAGCCAGTCAATTACCATAGGGTTTGAGTAGGATGGGCGGGATTATACAGGCTTATTTAACAACTTCAAGGATTTATTGAAAAAATTATTGATTATTCACGATGATACGGATGATTTTGCAACACCGACCAAGCGCGATAAATCTGTTCGGCAATCAGCACCCGCACCAACGGGTGTGGCAAGGTCAACTTTGACAAACTCCAACACCAATCCGCTTGCTGAATCAGGCTGGCATCCAAACCATCTGGCCCGCCGACCACTAGCGCCACATCCTGCCCACCACCCAGCCAATCACCTAATCGGTTGGAGAGGTCTAGTGTTGTGGGCTGCTGACCGTGTTCGTCTAACACCACTAACCGACAGCCTTTGGGTATCGCCGCTTGAATCCGCTTGGCTTCTTCAAGTTTGTTTTTTTCTACCGAGCTGGTTTTGCCACGCTGCGCCATGGGCAGTTCGATAAGGTTTAATGCACAGGATTTTGGCAAGCGCTTTGCATATTCCGCATAGCCATCTTGCACCCATCTTGGCATTTTTTGACCCACAACAATAAAATAAATCTGCATCTGTTCAACCAGGTCTGGTTAACATGGATATTTCATAAATTCGCGTGAACTTTATGAAATATCCGGGTTAATTATTCGTTCGCTTCAGCGGCATTTTTTGGCTCAGCAGGACGTGATTTCATATCCCATAGCTTTTCTAATGCATAATAAGCGCGGGCACTTTCGGTCATCACATGAACAATCAGATTACCATGATCAATCAATGCCCAATCTGGCTCAGGGCCGGTTTCACTGCTCATACTCGGATCCCCTGCTTCTTTAAACGCCTGATCAACCATACTGGCAAGCGCTCGCACATGGGTGCTGGATGTACCCGTGGCCACAATCATACAGTCGGTAAAGGTCGATAAACCGACGACATCCAGCACTTGAATATCGCGTGCTTTGCCATCTTCTAGCGTTTTGGTGGCGAGGTTTTTAAGTTGTTCTAAATCCATGTACTTCCCTTATTAAGATTTGTTTTAACGATTCATTTACTACTGTTTATAAAGCTGTTGTTGCTGAATAATGTCTACCACACCATCTGGCGTAAGATAGGCAATCGGTTCATCTTGTTCCACCAGTGCTCGAATACGCGTGGAGCTGACATCTAGCTGGGTGACTTCTATTTCAATAATCTGCCCCGCTGCGGCACTCAATCGCGTGACTTGATACTGCTCAAGCAAAGCTTGTATCGGCGCTGTTTGCGGTAGACTTTCACCCGGTCGGTGCATCACCGCGATATTGGCCAAGGCTAAAATCCCCTGCCAATCGCGCCAACCAGTAAACTTGCCAAAGGCATCCATCCCCATTAGCAGCACCAAGTCATCGCTAGTGAACCGCTGTCTTAACTCGCGCAGGGTATCCACCATATAAGAGGGCCCTTGACGCTCAATTTCACAAGACTCTAGCACGAAGCCGGGCTGGTTTTTTATCGCTACCTGCAACATCTGCGCACGCATTTCCGATGAAACCTGCGGTTGATCTCGATGAACAGGCTGATAACAAGGCACAAACCGAACCTGTGACAAACCAAGCTGATGCATCGCATCTAACGCAGGACGCAAATGTCCATAATGAATCGGATCAAAGGTACCGCCATAGATACCGATTTTTTTACTTAAATCCTGACCAGGCCTGGTTACGCTCACACAATTCCTTGTTAAATTGTTAGGTTTTAAAGGTGCTATGTTCTACAAGTGCTATGTTCTAAAAAATTGACCTTGCGTTAAACTAAAACCCGTCATTGCGAGGAGCGCAGCGACGCGGCAATCTCTCAAGGGCGTGCGCAGTCTGCAAGAGATTGCCACGGCCTTCGGCCTCGCAATGACGCAACTTAGTCTTGAATTAATCTCGTTCCCACGCTGTGCGTAGGAATGCAGACCGATCTAACCTATGAAGCAACGCTCCAACCCAAGTCCAAGACGCTCCCACGTTCAACGCGGGAGCGCGACTTAGTTGCAACCTGTTGTTTATTATTAACTTATGATGCGCTTGCCCCACCTAGAACTATACTAGCCATACAAATTAAGCGCCGCTAAAATACTCACGGCCGCCGTCAGCATCAAGGCAAAACGATAGGTTAACGAGTAGGCAAGCCTTGTTTCCAGCTCATTTAAGTCACTTTTTGTAGCTAGCTGGTCTTCAATTAAACGTTTTTGCTCATCAGCAATGACTTCGGCCTGCTCTTCAGTAAAGCCCACAGACTTTAATCGTTTAACGTATTGATGCGTATCAAGTGCAAGCCTGGGCATAATTTAAGAGAACTCCAAATAATATCGTTTAAATTATAGCAATATACTTTATAGCAACAAACTATAACGTTAACCAAATAGCGCTTACCATTCTACCTGTTTGCGGGTTTCGCCGAAACGAGTAAAACTTGTCTTCGTCTCGAAATGTACACAAGCCGGATAAAAAAACCTGCTCAACACCCAGACCAGCTAACTGTTGTTTAGCTAAACCGGGTAAATCCGCCATCCACTGTCCTGGTGTCGTTGCACTTGGACTAAAGAATCGCGTCGCTTGCGCATCCCTCTCAACAAATGCATCCAATACCTCATCGCCAACTTCAAAACTGGCTTGTGAAATCGCTGGCCCTATCCATGCCATCATATTACTCGGTTTCTCTGGCAAGCTTGCTATAGTAGCGCCAACAATGCCATCCGCCAACCCGCGCCAACCCGCATGCACTGCCGCAACCAGTGTGGCGGATTTATTGGTGAGTAAAATCGGCAGGCAATCCGCTGTCATCACGGTACAAACCTGATTGGGCTGATCGGTCCACATTGCATCCGCCACCTGTTTTTCTGACCAGGCCTGGTTGAAATGTACCGCTCTTGTGGTGTGTTGTTGATCTAACCAAGCCCAGTTTAATTCAGCGGGATATTGCGCGGCTAACAAGGCACGGTTCTGCGCGACATCTTGCGGATTATCGCCAACATGTTCCGCCAAGTTTAAACTGTCATAAGGGGCGCTACTCACTCCGCCTTGGCGAGTGCTAGTAAAGCCCTGCACATTAGCCTCAGCGGGCCAATTAGGTTTAATAATCGGGAATGTCATCGTCAGTCACCCATTCAACTTCAACATCATAGTCATAATCAATTTCATCATAGGCATTGTTACGGTTAGCAATAAAATCTACCTGATCATCGCGCAAAATGTCAATCAACAACGCCATATCATCCGGTATCTGTGCCTTCCATTTCATGATTTTTCCGGTTTTCGGATGCGTCAGACTCAACACCCCCGCATGCAAAGCTTGGCGTTTAAAGTTTTGCAACAATTCAACAAACTCCGGCATCATTTTTTGTGGAATACGCAAGCGCTGCCCATAAACCTGATCACCCAGTAATGGAAAGCCTAAATGTGCCATATGCACACGGATTTGATGCGTGCGCCCAGTTTCTAAGCTCACCTTCACATGCGTATGGGCGCGAAATTTCTCAGCCACACGATAATGACTGGTGGCTGGCTTACCGCCAGTAACGCGCACCGCCATTTTTTTGCGATCATTAATATGACGCCCGATGGGTTTGCTAATCGTGCCGCCAGAAATCATATTCCCCACTACCAATGCATCATAAACCCGCTCAACATCATGGCGTTGCAGCTGGTCGACAAGATGGGTTTGTGCTTGCAAGGTTTTCGCCACCACCATTAAGCCTGAGGTATCCTTATCCAAGCGATGCACAATCCCCGCACGCGGCACTTCACGCAACTTAGGCGCATAAAACAACAGTGCATTCATCAAGGTACCATCAGGATTGCCCGCACCCGGATGCACCACCAGACCAGCGGGTTTATTTAGCACGAGTATCGAGTCGTCTTCATACACCACATCCAATTCAATCGATTGCGCCGGGATATCGGTTTCATCTTCAAGCAGCGGATTAAGCTCGACTAACTCACCACCGAGAATCGTATGACGCGGTTTGGTAATCACCGCACCGTTTACTTTGACTTGCCCCTGCTTTAACCAGGCCTGTAACCGACTACGTGAAAAGTCGGGAAACGCCTGCGCCAATACCGTGTCCAGACGCGCACCCATTTGATCATGTGAAATTTTTGTCGACAAACTTTGATTACTCAAGCCTTATTCCTTAATCTATGTTACTATTTTTGGTTATTAAAAAAATTTTTGACTATTGTAACCGAGTGTAAGCGAGAAATGATGCTAAAACGCCTCTCCATTGTATTAATTATCAGTCTTTTAACGGGCTGTTCGTCGTTATTATTAAAACCCGAATCTGAGTGGACTGTAGAAGAGTTCTACCAAAAAGCGAAGGGCGAATTTGACAGTGGTCAATGGAAAATGGCGATTGAATACTATGAAAAGCTCAAAGCCAACTATCCCTATGGTGAACATGCAGAACAGGCGTACCTAGAATTAGCCTATGCTTATCATCGTTATGATGAACCTTTGTCCGCGATCCGTGAACTCGATGAGTTTATCCGCATTTACCCACGTCACCCTGAACTGGCTTATGCGCATTATTTAAAAGCGGTTGCTTCTGACTCATTGAATCGCAGCTGGCTCGATAAATACATCGCCGACCCCGCGCAACGGGATGCCAAATCCGCACTAGAAGCCTATCGCGCTTACCAAATTGTGATTCAGCGCTTCCCTGACAGCCCCTATGCCCTAGCCTCGCAAGAGCGCCTCATCATTCTCACCAATCAACTCGCACGCCGCGAAATGCATATCGCCAACTATTATTACAAACGCGGTGCCTACCTCGCCGCCGCCAATCGTGCTACCGCCGTGGTTGAGCACTATCCACGCTCCCAGTCCGCTATCCCGGCCTTAAGACTAATGAAGTCGGCCTACAGTAAACTTGGCATGGAAGAAAATGCCAGAGCAGCCAAAGTGATGCTTGAGGCCAACTCCTAAAACAGCCCTCCCACTAAAGCGTCAGGGATACCACTTTTCGCAACCAAAGTAGCTCGCCATGAAAATAATGGCCTGCGGGTTCACGCCAATACACATCGGGGCGCGGTTTAATCCCGCGCATCCAGTTGGCCACCTTATAAGCGGGCACCACCTCATCTTGCCCCCCCTGAATCAAACTCCAATCCATCCGCACAGGTAAATCAATGTCAGAAAAGTCATACAGGTTTACCGGCGGCGCGACGGTCAAGAGTTTATGCGCCCCCAGTTCTTTTGCCTGCTGCAAACAAATATAACTGCCGAACGAAAAGCCCGCTAGCGCCAAAGGTAAATCGCCATACTGACCTTGCGCCCAATTCACCACCGCCGACAAATCCAGTTGCTCGCCGACACCATGGTCATAAAAGCCTTCACTTTGACCCACACCCCGAAAATTAAAAGCCAACGTTTGCCAACCCGCATGACTAAAAGCTTTTTCGATAGTCGTCACCACCTTATTATTCATCGAACCGTCGTAAAGAGGATGCGGATGACAAACCACCACCAACCCCCTCGGCGCCAGCCCAGGCTTAAGCTGCCCAACCCGACACTCAATATCCCCCACCACACCCTTAATCATACAAACTTGCGTTTTTTGTAACATCGCTTATCCTATTGAGCAAAAAGGAGCGCCTAGTATGCCACAAAAAACAATTATTATTGATGATGCTATACCCTATGCCAAAGCGATGTTTAGTCACTTAGGCGCGATTAAACTCATGCCAGGGCGAGATATTGATGCGAACGCCGTTCAACAGGCTGATGCCTTAATTGTGCGCTCACGCACCCAAGTAAATGCCGCCTTGCTGGAAAACAGCCAGATCAAATTTGTCGGCAGCACCGTCGTCGGCTTGGATCATATTGACCAGGCCTGGTTAAAAGCTAACCAGATTAAGTTTTATTCAGCCCAGGGTTGCAACGCCAATTCGGTGGCCGAATATGTCATCAGCGGCTTATTTGATATCGCCGAACAACAGCAGATTGATTTAAAAGATTGCACACTCGGCATTGTCGGTGTCGGTCATGTGGGCAAATTGCTACAACAAAAAGCCAAGATTTTAGGGATTAAAACCCTACTTAACGACCCGCCACGCGCAAGGCTTGAGGGCGAAGCCGCCTTCTGCTCGCTGGATGAATTACTGCTAAAATCCGATATTATTAGCCTTCACACACCTCTAACAAAAACAGGTCAAGACGCCAGCTATCACCTGCTTAACGCCCATAATCTAGCTCACCTCAAGCCCAATGCGATACTAGTGAATGCCGCGCGTGGCGGGATTATTGATGAGCAGGCCTGGTTAAAAATAACCAATAAAGCCAACATAATTGACTGCTGGCAGAACGAACCCAAAATCAACGAATCACTCTATCACAAAGCCGATATCGCCACCGCCCATATCGCCGGTCACTCTTTAGAAGCCAAGGTCGCAGGCAGTGAAATGGTTTACCAACAGCTTTGCCAGTTTTGGCAAGTACCTGCCCAATCGGATTGGAAAAGCTTGTTGCCCGCTTCGCCTCCGCCTTTAACCCAGCCTGATACCGATAACCTGCAAAGCGCGTTGCATCAAATTTTCCGCCAGACCTATGATTTGCGCGCCGATGACCAAGCGATTCGCTCAACAGACATCCACCAAGTACACAATCAATTTGAAACCCATCGGCGTCACTACCCGATACATCGAGAATGGGCGCAACATAGAATAGAAAAATCGACCCATAATCACCTAAATGATATTTTAACAAAACTCGGTTTTATGCTATATTAGTAAACGCTAATATTAGAAGATTATCAAATCCTAATAAAATTTTGTTATTCGCGAACAAAAAATTTGATTTTCTCTTTTTATCCATACAGGAGTAATCTAGTTCACGAACTAACTTAATGCACATAACATGCATTGTTTAAACCACAAACCTAAAACAAAAGAGGGTCACTAATGAAAACGATTACTATGCTTAAAGTTGGCTTCCTAGCCGGGATTATTGCGTTCATGTCAGGCTGCGGCACCATGAAAGCGGCGGGCAACCTTGAAGAAGGTGCTTGGGGCACGTTTAACGAAATCTGGGATCGCTGGGTAGAAAGCGAAGGCGATATTGGTTGGGCGGTTGTTTGGCACCGTAAAGTTGAAGAAGGTGTTGAACTCCAAGATATCCTTGACGCACTAGACAACGTAGCCATGAATACACCTGGGCTAATGGATGTAGGTCACCTACCGCTATCACAGGAACTGAATGCACGCGGTGTAGAGTCGGGGGTTATCCACGTTGTTTCTTACTGCAACCCAGCAACCGCGCGTAAAATGATCGACTTCAGCCCGGCGATGGGCGCATTCCTACCTTGTCGTGTAACGATTGTTGAGCAAGAAGACGGCTTACACCTTTACACCATGAACATGGACATGATGATCAAAATGGGTAAAAAAATGCCTGAAGAGTTAAAAGAATTGACCATGGCCGTGCGTGAAGCTATGTGGGAAATGATGGAAAAAGGCGCAACTGGCGACGTATTCTAATCCCCCAGCGCGTTTAGTCACAAAACCAAGCAATACCCAAAACCACCCAACTTCGGTTCGGTGGTTTTTTTGCACCTACACTTTCCACCTCGCTTCCCTCTCCGCTCTCTATTATTGGTATAATCTTTGGCTTTCAATCATCACTCGGAAATACCACACATGTTAAGTCGTATTCAATTTTTTCCTATTGGTCTATTCGGCGCAATTATGGGCTGGAGCGGTTTGGTTATCAGCTATCAAATGGCGCACGAACTCTTAATGTTGCCCGCCCTGGTGTATCAAGTCATGCTTTTTATCACCCTTGGGTTATTTACCCTCTTCACCCTAACCTACACCGCAAAACTCTTTCTAAAGTTTCAAGCGGTTAAAAACGAATTCAACCACCCGATTGCCCTTAACTTCTTCCCGACCATCAGCATCAGCTTGCTGCTAATCAGCGTGATGCTCAAGGACCTATTCCCAGAAATCGGTGAACCCATTTGGTTTATCGGCGCGGCGATGCAGCTGGTTTTTACGATTGTGATTATCAATCGTTGGATACACCATGACACTTGGGAAATCGTGCATGCGACGCCAGCTTGGTTTATTCCGGTGGTAGGTAATGTGGTGGCGCCGCTGGGTGCGGTGGCTTATGGTTACACTGAACTGGGTTGGTTTTTCTTTAGTATAGGCATCACTTTTTGGCTCGTGCTAAAGGCGATTGTGATGTACCGTTTGATATTTCATCCGTTTTTACAACCTGTGCTGATTCCCACCCTATTTATTTTTATCGCGCCGCCAGCGGTTGGTTTTTTATCCTACGTGGAGCTGAACAACTACCAGCTCGATAATTTCGCGCATGTGCTCTACTATGCCGCGCTGTTTATTACCCTGCTACTGTTTGCTCAAGGCAAGCGCTTTATTAATGTGCCGTTTGCGGTGTCTTGGTGGGCCTATTCCTTCCCGATTGCCGCGATCACCAGCGCCAGTTTTTTAATGTATGAACTCACCGCCAACAAGTCCTTTGGCTATATCGCCTCGTTTTTTATCGCGTTTCTCACCGCGTTAATTGTGCATTTAACCCTGCGCACCTTGATTGGCGCGTTTAACAAAGAAATTTGTCAGCCACCCAAGCATTAACACGACATTAACACCACATTAACACGACATAAACACTCAACAACGAGAACACGAACCATGACAAACGCTAACCAAAACGCCATCCACTACACCCTAATCCCCCTTGATCCCTTCGGTCATCTGTTTGAGGTATGCCTTGAGATCGCCCGACCTGATCCGGCTGGGCAAATCATCAGCCTACCCAACTGGATTCCCGGCAGCTACATGATTCGTGACTTCGCCAAGCATATCATTGCGCTTCGCGCACAAGCTTTAGATGGTGACAGCTTGAATATCACCTCGCTCAACAAATCCCAATGGCGCATTGCGCCAACCAACCAGCCGATTAAACTGCATTATCAAGTCTATGCCTGGGATTTATCAGTGCGTGGCGCCCATTTTGACCAAACCCACGGCTTTTTTAATGGCACCAGCTGTTTTGTCATGGTCGAAGGTCAGCGCCAGCAAGCGGTTTCAGTTGACATAAAACAAACCGACCACACCCGCAACCAGGCCTGGTTACTCGCCACCTCGCTTAAACCGACGCAAACGGATGCCAATGGCTTTGGCCTCTACCAAGCACAGGACTATGACGAACTGATTGACCATCCCGTAGAAATGGGTTGCTTCACCCAAGCAGAATTTATCGCCGCCGGCATCAAGCATCGCATCGTGCTGACCGGCAAACACGACTGTGACTTAGACAGGCTCTGTGCCGACCTAACCAAAATATGCGCCACCCAGCTTGAATTTTTTGGCTCACCCGCGCCGTTTGAAGAATACCTGTTCATGGTGATGGTCGTCGGCGAAGGCTATGGTGGACTTGAACACCGCGCCTCCACCGCGCTGGTCTGCTCGCGTGATGTACTGCCCTATGTCGGCATGGAGAAAGCCAATGACAGCTACCTCGAATTTTTAGAACTCTGTTCGCATGAATATTTCCATTCATGGAACGTCAAACGCATTATGCCCGCCCAATTTCAAACCCCAGATTTAAGCCAACCGGCTTACACCGAACAACTCTGGTGGTTTGAAGGCGCGACTTCGGTCTACGACCTACAGTTTTTATTACGCGCGGGCATTATCGACCAAAAAAAATACCTCAACACCCTCGCCCAACAAATGACCCGTGTCTATCGCATGCCCGGACGCTTCAAACAAAGCGTTAGTGAATCCAGTTTTCACAGCTGGACCAAGTTTTACCAACAAGACGAAAACGCACCGAATGCCATTATCAGCTACTACACCAAAGGCGCACTCATCGCCCTTGGATTAGACTTTGAAATTCGCAAAGCGACACAAAACAAAAAAACACTCGACGACCTGCTTCTCAGCCTTTGGCAAGATTACGGTTTAGTGCAAAAAGGTCTTCAAGAAGGCGAAATCGAACAACGAGCAAGGGAGATCGCGGGGCTAGATTTAAGCGATTATTTCAACCGCTACCTGCGCGGCACTGAAGACCTACCGTTTGCCGATTGGTTTAATGAAGTTGGGATAGAATTCAAACTACGTCAAGCGCGCAATGCCAATGACCTAGGTGGCGAACTTGGCGGCGACACGGAACCCAACCAGGCCTGCTCAAATGAATGGCTAAATATCGGCGCCAATCTCGCCAACACTGAACACCAAACCATTAAACTCACCCATGTCTGGCAACACCGCCCCGCACAGCAAGCTGGATTAAGTGCAAACGACGAACTGATCGCCATCAACGGCATCAAAACGCCTAACACCAGCACACTCGAAAAAATCCTCAGCCGCGCAAAACTAGGCGACCACTTAAACGCCCACTTCTTCCGCCGCGACGAACTAATGCAAACCACATTGGTTTTAGATGCACCGCCAAAAGACAGAGTCGAGATCAGCGTATCAGGAGCGACGCATTGGCCATTTGATTAAGATTAACGGAGATTAACTAACTATCAATTCGACCACATTATTGTCCAGGTCTTTGAAAAACAGGGCTTGGCGCCCTGATTGGCTGCAGGTATAGTTTATACCAGCTTGATCTAGCTTTTGCATAGCTTGATCTAAAAACTTTACCCGCAAGGCAAGGTGTCTATCTCGTCCACCATGATCTGGTTGAGTGATATTTTGGTAAGGGTTAGGAAGCTGCATCAAATGCAAAGTTTGCCCGCCGCCTAACGCCAACCAAAAACCTGGAAAGCCTAAATCAGGCCTTGTAATGTCCTCCAAGCCTAAAACCGATTGATAAAATGCGCGTGCTTTTTCTGCATCCGCCACGATAACACTCACGTGATCCAACCCAAATACCTGCGCCATACCTTCTCCTTGTCAACCCACTTTAAAAATGATTAAAACCCAGTTTTTGTAGATGAACGGGCTGTTCATCTACAACCAGGCCTGGTTGGGCGGTGGTGTGGCCGATGTGTGAGATTTTAATATCTAGCGCTTGCGCTAGACTGATGATATCTGGCAGTTTTTCAGGCGAAACAGTAAAACAAAGTTCATAATCATCGCCAGCACAAAGCGGCTTCAAACGCGCCTCACCCGCCCAAGCTTGCACGGCATCCGATAACGGCATAGCGGCCAAATCTAAACGCGCCCCAAGATGGGATGCCTGCAGGATATGATTCAAATCGGCTAGCAAGCCATCCGACACATCAATCGCGCTATTGGCCAGCCCGACCAACTTAACACCCAATGCAACCCGCGCTTGCGGACGATTAAGGCGCACTAAGGCTGTCGATTCAGCCGAGGTTTTTGCCGCTTGCTGGGATAAGGCTAACGACAAACCTAGCCCGGCCTCACCCATCCAACCAGACACACAAATCGCATCCCCCACCTTCGCACCCGAACGCAACAAAGCCGCCCCTTTTGGCACCCAACCCTGCGCGGTAACGCTAATGGTTAAGGGACCTCGTGTGGTATCGCCGCCGATCAAAGGCAGATGATAAGGCTGGGCACAATCGGCCAAACCTTGGGTAAATGAACTCAACCAGGCCTGGTCAACCTGTGGCAGGGTTAGCGCTAACGAATAAAATGCGGGCTGTGCGCCCATCGCGGCGAGATCACTTAAATTAACCGCTAGCGCTTTCCACCCTATATCATAGGCGGCAGTATCAACAGGAAAATGCACCCCCGCCACCAACGTATCGGTCACCACCACCAACTGACAATCCGCTGGCGGCGTGATAATCGCACCATCATCACCAATAGCTAAATCACCCTCGGCAAGCTGAGCGACTGAACTGAGCGGCAGAAAAAACTGCCGAATAACATCAAATTCCATCCGCGTAATTTAGCTAGCCGCTGGCGCTTGAAATTCAAGCGGACGTAATTGCTTGGCAATTTTATCGAGGATGCCATTGATGTATTTATGTGCATCTTCCGCACCAAAGGTTTTAGCCAACTCAACCGCTTCGTTGATGACGACCTTATAAGGTATCTGCATTTGTGTTTGCAACTCATACACCGCGATGCGTAAAATGGTGCGCTCTACCGGGTTGACCATTTTAATCGAACGGTCAAGCATCACGGCATACACTTCATCCAGCGCTTCAGATTGCGCCACTACCTCACGAATCAACTCGCGAAACCAGTCACGGTCACAGCCTGATAACCAACCTTCTTCCGAAAATTGTTTTTCAATCAGATACAACTCTTGTTGATTAAGCATCCATTGATACAAGGCTTGTAACGCCAAGTGTCTTGATTGAGTACGTGGACTAAGCTTCACTTCAGCCACCTCAACAACTTCTTCTGAAGGCTGTTTAATCAAATCCGCTGGTACGTCTAACGCAGGGCTAACTTGTTTTTCTGTGTGTTGTTTTGTGTGTTGTTCGTTCATTAAATTTGCTTCAATACATTAACCATTTCAATCGCAGATAAGGCGGCTTCTGCGCCCTTGTTGCCCGCTTTGGTGCCCGCGCGTTCAATCGCTTGTTCGATGCTATCCACCGTCAATACACCAAAGACTACGGGCATGCTCTGGTTCAACATCACCTGGCCTAAGCCCTTAACGCACTCACCCGCCACATAATCAAAATGCGGTGTGCCGCCACGGATAACCGCGCCTAACGCAACTATTGCGTCATACTTACCGCTTTCAGCCATTCTTTGTGCCGCTAATGGAATCTCAAACGCACCCGGCACCAGCACTTGGTCGATATTGTCTTCAGAGCCGCCATGACGCTTTATGGCATCAAGGGCACCACTCACTAAATGATCCACAATAAAACTATTAAAACGTCCAACCACTAAACCAATTTTCATATCTTGGGCCACTAAATCGCCAGCAATCGTATTCATAACTTTTCCCTCTATTTAATTTTGTTTATCGATGTATTCGCTAATGTCTAAGCCAAACCCACTTAGTGCATTGAGTTTCCAGTGAGAACCTATCACGCGCAGATGTTTTACCCCTAAATCGGCCAAAATTTGCGCCCCTAAACCAAAGGTTTTCGTGTCATCTTCCACATGTGTTTCAGGCATTTTAACACCGCGATCTGCCATTTGATAATGTGCAATGCGATCGAGCAAATCTGCCGCACCTTCATGTTTACGCAACACCACAATCACACCTGAACCCGCCTCAACAATCTGCTGCATCGCGGCACGCAACGGCCAGCCACATTCTTTGCGCTGAGAACCGAGCATATCGCACAGGGTATCCTGCATATGCACCCTCACGAGGGTCGGCGCAACCGGATCAATCTCACCATAGACTAATGCAAAATGGGCTTTATGATCTAGCGCATCTTCATAGGCCATCAGTTTAAACTCACCAAATTCGGTGGGGAGTTTACACTCAGACACGCGCTCAACCGTTTTTTCGTTTTGCAAACGATATTGAATTAAATCCGCTACCGTACCGAGTTTCAAACCATGCTGTTGCGCAAAAGCTTCAAGATCATCACGTCGCGCCATACTGCCGTCTTCATTCATGATTTCAACAATCACCGATGCGGGCTCAAAACCAGCTAAACGCGCCAAATCACAGCCTGCCTCGGTATGGCCTGCGCGGGTCAACACCCCACCCGGTCGCGCCATTAATGGAAAAATATGCCCTGGGGTCACAATATCACTAGGTTGCGCATCCGCTTTCACCGCCGCTTGCACTGTCACCGCACGATCACTCGCTGAAATCCCGGTAGATACGCCCTCAGCCGCTTCAATCGACACCGTAAAATTAGTACCGTGTGGATCTTGGTTGTCATGCACCATCAAGGGAATCCGCAACTGCTGACAACGCTCTTTAGTCAGCGTTAAACAAATCAAGCCGCGACCATAACGCGCCATAAAATTAATATCCTGCGCGCTCACCGTACTCGCCGGCACCAACAGGTCGCCTTCATTTTCACGGTCTTCATCATCCATTAAAATGACCATCTTACCCTGACGGTAATCGTCTAATATCTCTTCAATTGAGCTTAATTCCATGCTAATCCTTTCATGATGATCTTTTGTGCGCTTTGACTACAAATAACCCGACTGCGCTAAATATTCTTTGGTAATCGTCGATGTGTTGGCTTCTGGTGCGTAAACTGCTTGCGGGCCAGCCAGTAAACGTTCCAAATAGCGCGCTAATAAATCCACTTCCAAGTTTACTTCTGTGCCCACCTGCCACTCACTAATCGTGGTTTCGGCACGGGTATGAGGCACAATATTCACATCAAACTCACAACCCGTTACTTGATTGACCGTTAAACTAATACCATTAATACACACCGAGCCTTTGTGGGCGATATAACGTGCAATATCGGCAGGGGCTTCAATCCAATAACGCCAAGAGCGCGCATCTTGGCTAATCGACTTAACCCGACCCACGCCATCAACATGACCGCTCACCAAATGCCCGCCCAGCCGATCTTGTAAACGTAAGGCTTTCTCAAGATTGACCTTGCTGCCAACTTTCATCTGCCCGAGTGTCGTGACCTTCAGTGTTTCAGCCGACACGTCCGCCACAAATTCTTTGGCGCTAAACTCAACTGCGGTTAAGCACACCCCATTGGTAGCGATACTATCACCGATACCGACATCAGACATATCCAACTCACTCACCAACACAGTCAATCGCCAATCGCCGTTACGCACGTCAATGCGTTTTATCTGACCCTGTGCCTGAATAATTCCAGTAAACATCGTTTAGGCTTCTCCATTTGTGGTCGATGGCGGCTCAAAACCGAACACAAAGTGCCAGTCATCTCCCACCTGCTGTACCGATTTAGATTTTAATTGAATCCGATCCTGCATCGCATCAATGTGCGGCAAAACCAATAATGGCTTACCACGATGCCCCATTAAATGCGGGGCCACAAACCAATGCAACTCATCCACCAGGCCTGCCTCAACAAACGCCCCCGCTACCGATGCACCTGACTCAACCATCACATCATAAATCTGCTCTTCCTGAGCGAGATAATCGAGTACGCTTTCTAAGTCCAAAAGATCCTCTTTGGCCTGAACCGCTACAATCTCAACACCCGCCGCCAACAAGCTATCCACGACGGACTGATTGGATTGAACCGTGTGCGCCGAACTCATTAACAAGGTTCTACCTGGCAAACTCAGCATTTTGGCATCTAATGGCATGCTCAAATTAGGATCTAAAATAACGCGCAGTGGATGACACAAGGCATCGGTCAATCCCAACTCACGCTTTGTCGATTCCGCTAAACGCACATTCATACTCGGGTCATCCGCAAGCACGGTCCCGATACCTGTAACAATCGCGCCATGCCTTGCGCGCAATTTATGCACTTCTTGACGCGCCGCATCGCCGGTAATCCAAATACTTTCACCAGATGCCATCGCGGTACGCCCATCGACACTGCTAGCCAGTTTCAGCCGTACAAAAGGTTTTTTAGTTTGCATATATTTAATAAATCCTTGATTTAATGCCACCGCTTCATGCGACTTCACCCCATCCACCACCTCAATGCCCGCCGACACCAAGCGTGCCATACCGCGACCACAGACTTGCGGATTCGGGTCTTGCATCGCCATGACCACGCGCGCCACCCCCGCCGCGACCAACGCATCGGCACAAGGCGGTGTTTTGCCAAAGTGCGAACAGGGTTCAAGCGTCACATAGACAGTAGCGCCCCTTGCCAACTCACCCGCTTCACGCAAAGCAAACACCTCCGCATGGGGTTCGCCCGCTTTCGGATGCCAACCTTGACCCACTCGCTTGCCATCACGGACAATCACACACCCAACGGCTGGATTAGGGCGCGTGCTGTAGATACCTTTTTGCGCCAAGGCTAGCGCTTGCTGCATCCAAACATCATCCTGCTCCGCCGCGTGGGCTAGGACAGCCATTAGCCGCGATCCGTTTTGGCCGCTGTCGCTTGCACCAGTTTTTCGATTTCTTCACGAAATGCATTCACATCCTGAAACGAACGATACACCGAAGCAAAACGCACATAAGCCACCTGATCGACCTCACGCAAAGCCTGCATAATCCACTCACCTAACTGAGAAGAAGGCACTTCACGTGAGCCATCGGCCATCATGCTTTTAAGAATTTGATTAACAATCGTATCAATGCGCTCGCTCGCCACCGGACGTTTTTCGAGCGCCTTGACCAAGCCACGACGTAGCTTTTGTTCATCAAACTTCTCACGATTACCATCGGATTTCACAACCCGAGGCAGCGAGAGTTCGACACTTTCATAGGTAGTAAAACGCTCACCGCATTCAAGGCATTCACGACGACGACGCACCTGCGCACCATCGGTGGCCAAACGCGAGTCAATTACCTTGGTATCAGGCGCATTGCAGAAGGGACAAAACATAGATTTGATTCCATAAGCTAACCAGGCCTGGTGGTAAAACACAAGCCTAGCATGCTTTAGACCTTTTTTAAGACCTTATTTATAAACAGGATGCGCGGCACACAGCGCGCTGACTTTATCACGAACTTGCGCAATGACGGCCTCATCCCAGCTTTCAGATGCTTGGTCACAGGCATTCACCACATCACACATCCAGCCCGCCAAATCACGGCATTCTTGCTCACCAAAGCCACGGGTAGTGGCGGCGGCGGTACCGATACGAATACCACTCGTCACAAACGGTGACATAGGATCATTCGGCACGGAGTTTTTGTTAATCGTAATATGCGCCGCACCCAAGGCCGCGTCCACCAATTTACCGGTTAAGCCTTTTTCAATCAGGCTCACCAAGAACAAATGGTTTTGCGTACCACCCGAAACCACATCCAAGCCTCGCTCGATAAACACCTGCGCCATGGCTTGTGCGTTTTTGATCACTTGCGCCGCATAAGTTTTAAATTCTGGCTCCATCGCTTCTTTAAACGCTACCGCTTTCGCTGCAATAACATGCATCAATGGACCGCCCTGTGTACCCGGGAACACCAACGAATTCAATTTCTTTTCAATTTCAGGGTTGGCTTTCGCTAAAATCAAGCCACCACGCGGACCACGCAAAGTTTTGTGGGTGGTGGTAGTGGTCACATCGGCGATTTGCACCGGGTTCGGATAAAGCCCTGCGGCAACCAGGCCTGCCACATGCGCCATATCCACCAATAAATAAGCACCCACGCTGTCGGCTATGTCGCGGAAACGCTGCCAATCAACAATTTGCGAATAAGCAGAAAAACCTGCAATCACCAATTTAGGCTTATGCTCAGTGGCTAAGCGCTGCACTTCATTATAATCAATTTCGCCGGTTTCAGGCTTCAGACCGTATTGCACCGCATTATAGATTTTGCCAGAGAAGTTCACTTTAGAACCGTGGGTTAAGTGACCGCCATGTGCCAAACTCATACCCAATACCGTATCACCTGGCTCCAACAACGCCATAAACACCGGCGCGTTCGCTTGTGAACCTGAGTGAGGTTGCACGTTGGCGTAATCCGCGCCAAACAATTGCTTGGCACGTTCAATCGCCAAGGCTTCAACCACATCGACATGCTCACAACCGCCGTAATAACGCTTGTAAGGATAGCCTTCCGCATATTTGTTGGTTAACACCGAACCTTGCGCGGCCATAACACGCGGACTGGTATAGTTTTCCGAAGCGATCAACTCAATATGATCTTCTTGGCGCTGCGCTTCCGCCGCCATCGCATTCGCGATATCATCATCATAGCCTGCGATTGTCATGGTTTTATCAAACATGCAAAAACTCCATTTACAAGGGTTAAATTTTAAAGACTGATAATTTTAACAGCACTTCACCAAAATCACCACGCTGTTTTAAAATAGCCACGCTGTTTTCATCTTAAAATATCTCAATCTCTTTATTAACGGCTTAATTTTAGGTAAAGTGTAACCAAATTTTTAATTTACATTTCTAATAAAACTTGCAAGCGAGAAAATATGGCTCAATTTGTTTACACCATGAACCGCGTTGGAAAAGTGGTTCCACCTTCAAAATACATTCTTAAAGATATTTCACTATCGTTTTTCCCAGGCGCAAAAATCGGCGTTCTGGGTCTAAACGGTTCTGGTAAATCAACGCTTTTGCGCATTATGGCGGGCATTGATACCGATATCGTGGGTGAAGCACGTCCGCAACCCGGGATTAAGGTGGGCTACTTGCCACAAGAACCCCAGCTTGACCCAACAAAGGATGTACGGGGTAATGTTGAAGAAGCGGTTGCTGAAGTAAAACAAGCGCTGGCCGAGCTAGATGGCGTTTATGCCGCCTATGCCGAACCGGATGCGGACTTTGACAAGCTGGCGCAAAAACAAGCGCAAATAGAAGATATCATTCAAGCGATGGACGGCCACAACCTAGAACGCACCTTAGAGATTGCGGCCGATGCACTGCGCCTGCCTGCTTGGGATGCGGATGTCACTACCCTTTCTGGCGGTGAGCGTCGCCGTGTAGCCCTGTGTCGTTTATTATTATCGAAGCCCGATATGCTATTGCTGGACGAACCCACTAACCATCTCGATGCCGAATCGATTGCATGGTTAGAGCGCTTCCTGCTCGAATTTCCGGGCACTGTGGTCGCGATTACCCACGACCGCTACTTCCTCGACAATGCGGCGCAATGGATATTAGAACTGGATCGTGGTCAAGGCATTCCTTATGAAGGTAACTACTCTTCATGGCTAGAGCAAAAAGAACAGCGCCTAATGCAAGAATCAAAACAAGAAGCCGCGCGCTTACGCACTATTAAACACGAGCTTGAATGGGTGCGCGCGAATCCAAAAGGTCGCCACGCTAAATCAAAAGCACGTATGGCACGTTTTGATGAACTCAGCAGTGTCGAAACGCAGAAACGCAATGAAACCAATGAAATTTTCATCCCTGTAGCGGAACGCTTGGGTGAAAAAGTTATTGAAGTGAATAATATGTCAAAAGGCTTTGGTGACCGGCTACTCATTGATAATTTAAACTTCCGCTTACCACAAGGCGGCATTGTCGGCATTATCGGCCCCAACGGCGCAGGTAAATCCACCCTTTTCAAAATGCTAACGGGTCAAGAAAAGCCCGATAGTGGCGAAATTATTTTTGGTGAAACGGTTAACCTATCCTACGTCGATCAAAGCCGTGATGCGCTAGATGACAGCAAAACGGTTTGGGAAGAAATTTCAGGCGGTGATGAAAGCTTTATGGTCGGTAACTTTGAAGTCAATTCACGCGCCTATTGTTCACGCTTTAACTTTAAGGGCGGCGACCAACAAAAACGCATTGGTGAATTGTCAGGGGGCGAGCGTAATCGCGTCCACTTGGCAAAAACACTGCGCAAGGGCGGCAATGTCTTGTTACTTGACGAACCCACCAACGACTTGGACGTTGAAACCTTACGTGCATTAGAAGAAGCCCTGCTTGAATACGCCGGTTGTGCGGTGGTGATCTCGCATGATCGCTGGTTCCTAGACCGTATCGCTACCCATATGCTCGCGTTTGAAGGTGATTCGCACGTTGAGTGGTTTGAAGGCAACTTCTCCGATTATGAAGCCGATTACAAACGCCGTAAAGGCGCTGATGCCAATCAACCGCATCGCATTAAATACAAACCGATTACAAAAAACTAATTTAACGCAAAAAGGATCACGCATGGCACATACTGATCAAACGCTCCACTCGCAGCTTGAAGCGATTGCCAACGCCATGCCAGACCCGATTTTCATCATGGGTCAGGATGGCACTTATCTCGACATGATCGGCGGACGCGAGCGCAGCTTGTATGCCGATGGGCAGGGGTTAATTGGCAAAACCTATCAACAGGTTTTGCCAGAAAAAATGGCAATGCGGTTTTTAAATGTTGTCCAAAAGGCAATTAAAACCCAACAACTTCAAGACATTGAGTACCAATTAGCGGATGACGAAGTACAAGGCATTGAATCGGCAACCTCAAAAGGAGGACAATGGTACGAAGCCCGCGTTTACCCGTTAGAAACCGATGTTTATGGGCAACCTGCAGTGATTTGGCTGGCGATCAATATCACCTCACGCAAACACATGGAAGAGCAAATTGAGCATTTATCTAAAAACGATGCGCTCACCCATTTTTACAACCGCGACTTTTTCCTTGACCTGGTTAACGAACTGATCAGCCAAGCCAAATTAAATAACCAGCCCCTCTCGCTGATTAAAATCGATTTGGATTGTTTTAAAAATATTACCGATGGCTATGGTCATGAATTCGGTGATAAGGCGATTTTAGGTGCGGCCCATGCGATAGAGGCCACCGTCGGCGAACTAGGACACATTGGTCGCTTAAGCTGTGACCAGTTTATGATTGCATTACCCGAGGTCAAGGCGGTAGATGGTTTCCGTATCGCAAAATTGGCGCAATCCAAAATAGCCGCACACAAAATTCGATTGGACGAACAGCATACCACCTGTTTAACCAGTCATGCTGGGGTGACTGAACTTCGAGATCACCATGAAGACAGTCGCGTTTTATTTAACCGCGTCAATGACGCCATTGCGCAATTACGAAATAGTCGCGAAATGACCAAACTCATCTAAAAAATAAAAAGGATACTACCATGAAGAAAACAAACTACCTCGCATTTAGCCTAATGCTCCTAGCCCTATTTGCCCTACCCCTCAAAGCCGCTGATGAAGGTGCTAAGGTCGTCTACCACGTTGACTTTAGCGATGTCACGCGCTATTCCGCTACCCTCACCTCGATTAACAACATAATGAACGCCTATGAAAACGAGCTGATGGAAGCCGATGTGCACCTAGTCCTCGTCGGGCATGGCTTACGTTTTGCCACCGATGATGGTCTTAAAGGCACGCCTTATGAGCATGATGCCGCAATGTTAGAACGTCGTGACGAACTCAAAGGACGTTTGGATGCACTGATGAATTCACGCGGCGTTAAAGTCAAACTTTGTGACCACACCCGCAACGAAATCAACCTAGACCCCGCTAAAATTTATGATGGGATTGAGCTTGTCGGATCAGGCGTATTCGACATCGCGATCCTCCAAAGCCAAGGCTATGCGTATTTAAAAATCCAGTAATCGGTTCTCATCCCCTTACACCCTCATGACTCATGACTTGATAGCCATGAGGGTTATTCGCACTGGTGATGATACCAGCGTTGTTGTGCCTTTCTTTCCTGCCTGATAACTTGCCAACTGTCTTTGTTAAACTCAATTTGAATCGCGCCTTCGCAAGCGGTGTTCAACCATTGTGAGCCTTGGTTCTCGACCCGCTCAATCACCTGCTGAGCAGGAAAGTTAAATCGATTGCGATATCCAGCGGTAAACAACACCAGCTCAGGGTTGAGTGCAGCAAGAAATTCAGGGTAACTTGAATGGCGACTGCCGTGGTGCCCGGCCACCAGCACGTGTGATAGCAATTTATCCTTACCATAATGCGACAGCAGCTGGCGCTCAACCCGTCCATGCACATCACCGGTAATCATCAGGCTTTGGCTACCCGTGCTCACTTTTAAAACACACGAGTAGTCATTTGACTCTCTAAGCGGAAATAGCCCAGGTGACAAGACTTCAAATTTAACGCCATCCCACCACCAGGCCTGGTTGGCTTCACAGGCCTCAAACCCTTCAACACCATAGACTTGATGCAAACGCGCCACTTCGCCACTTAATTTTTTACCAACCGGCCAATCGCGCATTAATCTGGCCGTGCCACCGGCGTGATCATTGTCCGCATGACTAATCATTAACAAATCAATCTGTCCGATACCCCGGGTTTTGAGATAGGGCGTAATCGCCATTAAACTGCCGTCAAGCCGAGCGCCAAAGCGCGGCCCTGTGTCATACACCATCACATGATGCGCGGTTTCAATCACCAGCGCTTGCCCTTGGCCGACATCCAGCAAACTGAACCGGAAGCTACCCTGCTCAATGGGCGGCGGCTGTTTTGGCCAAATGACAACCACAATCACGGCTAACACACCCAAAGCACGCCACCAGCTTTTACTGGCTAACGCGAGACTAAACAAACCAAAATAAAGCAAAATAACTTGCCATAATTTAATTGGTGCCAAGCTCCACTCACTGGCTGGCCAGCTGGCGATTTCACGCAACAACGCCCACAACCACGACCAGGCCTGGTCATTCAGCCATGCCAAATTTTCCCCCGCCGCCGGAAAAACCAGCGTAATCAATGCGCTTAAAAACAACAAGGGCAAACCAATAAAGCTAACAAACGGCACCGCCACCAGATTGGCTACTACACTATAAACCGGAACCTGCTGATGAAACCACCAGAGCCCTGGGATCAAGCCTATCGACAAAACCAACTGAATCATTACGGCTTGTTGCCAGTTGGGCATGTTTTTGGCCCAAGGTTGCTTCATCCAGCTAAAAATCAGCGCAACCGCCAAAAACGACAACCAAAAGCCTTGAGCCAACACACTCGGTGGATGCCAAAGCACCACCAAAAACGCCGCCAGCAGCAACACCGGCCAGGGCTGAAATTTTCGCCGCACCAAAATAAACAACACCCCCACCATCACCATAATCCAAGCCCGTTGGGTGGGAATAGTAAAACCGGCCAAAAAGCCATACAAGGTCACCAGCACCACCGCAAACCCAGCGCCAAACCACTGTACAGGATAGGTTTCAAACCGCCGAATCGGCAAGCGCCAAACCAATGCGCCGATACCAAAGCCCATCAACGCCACCAGTGCCATGTGCAAACCTGAAATCGCCATCAGGTGAATCGTGCCCGTGATGCGCATCACATCCCAGTCTTCAACCGATATCGCCTGACGATCCGCATAGAGCAGCGCACGATAAATACCGGCAAATTCAGCGTGATCCATCATCGCCGCCAGCTTATTGCCAAAGCGCTCCCGTAACCGCTGATAAGACCATTTGCGTTCAATCCGTTGCGGTTCGGCTTCATTCGTTCTGACATAACCACTTGCGACTAAACCCTGTTGGTAGGTCCAACTTTCATAGTCGAAGCCGCCCGGATTCATCGAGCCATGAATCAGTTTAATCCGAATCGGCAAGCGCCAGACCTCATCCACTTTTGGCTGCCAGTCACAACGATAACAACTTAAACGGATTTTGGGTTGAGAGAGCCACCAGGCCTGGTGATAGTCGGCTTGTTCAATATTTGGATGATTTTGCAATCTTGAAATGCTAAATTCCATGCGCTTCATTGCGACCTGCCCCTTCGCCGAGGGCTGATCTTCAACTAGACTCACGACGCGCCCTTCTGCCCAGAGGGTTTGGTAGGTATGTTTCTCGGCTATTTGAGGATTAAAAAACACAAACACGCTGAGCGCAATCCAGCCTATAATAACGCCTGCACTGAAGTTGGTTAAATAGGCTTTATTCCACACCAGCCCAATCAGCACCAGCACTAACCAAGGCAACAAATAGCCGATTGAAGGCCAGTTTGCCAGCTGAAACAACCCAAAGATAGCACCGACAAACCCTAATGCAAATAGACTAAACATGGCTAAAAAACTCTTTCGAAAATGGATGCCTGACCCGAAGAAACTCTATGCCATCAAAGGGTTTAGTCGGATTGCCCACTGGTTTCAAGACGCAAACTTATGGCACTTAAACCGCAATTCAGTCGCCAAAGCTTTTTTCATTGGCCCTTTTTGGTCAGCGATGCCTATGCCTTGGCAAATGCTTACCTCCGCTATCAGCGCCATGTTATTTAAGGCTAATTTACCATTAAGTGTCGCACTTGTGTGGATAAGTAATCCGATTACAATGGCACCCATCTGGTACTTTAACTACCGAATAGGTGGATTATTGCTTGGCGAATCGACCAAGGACAATGTTCAATTTGAAATGAGCTGGCATTGGATTAGCCATAGTTTTGTGGCGATTTGGCAACCCTTATTGCTGGGCAGCTTAGTGGTAGGTTTGGCACTAGGCAGCATGGGCTACCTGTTGATTCATATTTTATGGCGCGTACAAGTCAACCTAAGTTGGCGCCGACGCTTGCATAATCGGCAATTCAAAAAACGCTTCAAAAAACCCACAATACAACCCAAGCAGGATGGGATTCATAAGCCTTAAAAACAGGTATCACCTTCATTGCTTGCGTAAGCGATGACAAAAACCCAAACACAATTAAATAGATCCAACGCATTATCATTTCAAATACCCCATTAAATTCAGCACAGAGTATGCCTTTCGGGGTGTGACCATCCCCCATAAAAACCCAGCAGAGCTGTCCATGTGGAACAGTGGGCACGTATATCGATAATCATAAATCCACTTACCCCGCACTCCCTTGCCATTAATCGGATAACATGCATCCTCAGCCAACTTACTCATTTCAATCACCTGTTCACGAGCATAAAGCAAAAAACCTGTCATTTAAATATGAAACACTAAAGATATCAACCAGTGTCTTATATTAATGCAGTTTATTAACCCCCTCTCCCGTGTAATTAAACCACTTTAACCTCGTTCACACGCTGCGCGTGAAATGCAGACCACTATAAAACGATCAAGCAGCATAAAATCTAAAATTGCCTTAAATAAAACAAAACGCCTGCCCACTTCCTCAGCTCTGTTATGCTAAGATAAAGCTAAAAAATGAATGATCTGAAAATAACCATGACCAAAACCACCGACTCAAAATTTCACGACACCGGCTATAAGGAATTATTCTCTTACCCGGAAATGGTGCAAGCGCTGATTGAAGGCTTTTTTCCTGAAGAAATTGCCCAGCTGGTGGATTTTGATAGCCTAACCCCTCAACCGGGCAACTATGTCACCCCGCTGTTTGATGAAAAAATAGAAGATGTGGTCTGGTCAATTGATGTAAATATTGAAGGGCAGCGCCAACCCATATTTTTATACTTGCTGATGGAATTTCAATCTGGGGTTGATTGTGCCATGCCTCTACGATTTATGCATTATGTCGCGGGTTTTTACTCTACCCTGATTAAAAATGGCAAGTTCAGTAAATATGGCCCCTATCCACCCGTATTCCCATTAGTGATTTATAACGACCAAGCAAGATGGACGGCAAAAACCAATATCGCCGATCAGATTGAACCCGTACCGAGCTTTCTAAAGATCTATCAACCCAGCCTCAACTATTTTTTAGTTGATGAGGGGCGTTATAGCGATGAAGAACTGGCCTCGATTGCCAATCCGGTGACCAGTATTATCAATATTGAACAGGCCAAGACGCTGGAGGATTATCAAAAAGCCTTTTATCGCGCCGGTCAAATCATCCGAGCCCATCCCCACAAAGAGGGCATTGACGACATTCTCACCCAATGGTTCAAACGCACCTTGCACAAACGCGGGCTAGAGGTTAATATTGAAAACATGATGACACTAACAAGGAGTGATGGCATGTTAGCTGAGAATTTTGAAAATTTAACAAGACAGATTTATGCGGAAGGCAAACTAGAAGGCGAGCAACGAGGCCAACTAGAGCAAGCAATAAAAATGATTAGAGAGTTTAATCTATCTGTAGAGTTAGTGGCAGAGCGTTGCCATTTATCGCTCAAAGAGCTCAAAGAACGGTTAAGTCAAAATGACAAACCCGAAGTTTAAAACGCCACCAAGCGAGCTCCCTTCCAAAACCAATTAACCTCGCTTACACGCTCCCGCGTCAACGCCATTAAGTTAAAAAATCAGTCTTCATTGCGAGGAGCGCAGCGACGCGGCAATATCCAGCTAACTGTGCACCGGTTCAAAGGATTGCTTCACTCCGTTCGCAATGACAACATAAACCCGGGCATCCCGGCGAAGGCCGTGATAAAAAAACCCGTCATCCCGGCGAAGGCCGGGATCTCTTGAGGATGTACACCGCAAGGCTTAAGATTCCTGCCTTCGCCGGGATGACGAGACGCCTTAATTTTGGATCAACGCATTACTGGCGGCGGTAAAACCTTTTAGCGATAGCTGCAAGAGGGTGTTTTCAGGCTGCCCTAATCCACGAATCCCGATCTTAGCCTTCTGCCCTGCTCTGAGTTGACGCCATACTTTATTATCTAACGCGATCACAGCGGCACAGCCGTTGGCGTT
>NZ_JYNN01000014.1 GCF_000934765.1 Thiomicrospira microaerophila
TATCTCATAAGTAATATGGGCATATTTTAACACATATCGTCTTTTAGCATATTATTGTTTGATTAGTCCGACAGGCTCCTAGGGAAATAGTCTGTCCATCGATCATATCAATAGCTAACGATGCTTCATCTGCGGTGATTACGACTTCATTAAAGAAAATTTCTTGGCCGTTTTCGATCTCTCGAATCTCATTGGTTTCAGGGTTTAAAACTTGAACTCGACCGGTTGCATTGATGATTTTTCCGACTGCGATTGACATGACTAGCTATCCTTTTTGAGTTTTGATAGTTTGATAGTATCGCAGTTTAAATAGCCTGCCTATTGTACCTAGGTACAGTTTTTTATCGAATCCCGCGTAAAACCCCGTCGTTCACGGCGGGGAGGATGTCAACGACTGTGCACGTATGTCGGTTTTGCGGTTGCCGGATTGAAGTCTATCGGCTGCAAAACGCCCTATTGCACAACTTTAGTGCAGATTGGTTCACTAAGGAACAATACGGCGCACGGTGCGACAAAAAACGCATCAAGCTTGTCAAACACAAGGGAGGCACTAAAACCAAATCATTGAAATAAAATAATATTTATTCAATTGCACCCAAAAATTGCTGTATAAACATTATTAATCCGCTTTTATTATTTTTTTATTGCTTAACTTATTGTTTAACTTATTGCTTAACATTTTATAGATCAAGGTTTTCATGTATAGAATTAATTCACATTATCAGCCGATCGTCAGCTTAGCGCATAGACGTGTAGTCGGCTATGAGGCTTTGCTGCGTGCCCAGCAAGCTAGCGGCCAACCTTGCTCTCCCCTTGATGCCTTTGCGGAAGCGGAGCGTAAAGGTTGCTTAGAAAAATTTGATCGTGGGTGTTTAATGAGCCATATCAAAAAATACGCTTCCATTCAAAACGAGGACAAGTGGCTATTTGTCAACATTAATAGTGCAACCATTAAACCCGATAATTTGCGCGCAAAGCTTGTCAAACACCAGTTGAAAAAATTAGGCTTTGCCCCACAGAACATTGTGTTGGAGATTTTAGAGGATGGCGCTAGAAATACCCAACAACTTAAAACCTTTGTTGATTATTACCGAAAGCTGGGGTTTTTAATCGCCATCGATGACTTTGGCACGGGGCATTCTAACTTTGACCGCATTTGGGAGTTAAAACCGAATATTGTCAAACTTGACCGTTCCATGCTGGTTAATGCACGTAATGACAGTGCGCGACAGCGGTGGTTAACGCGCTGTATTGCTCTCTTACGTGAAACCGGGGCGATTATTCTACTTGAAGGGGTTGAAACACAAGACGATGCTTTGCTCGCCTTGGATTCAGATGCGGATCTAGCACAGGGTTATTTTTTTGCAAGACCCAATCCGACGGGTGAGCATGACCAGGCCTGGTTGTTAAACGAGTTACACATGCTTCACCATCGCAGCTTATTTGATCAAACTGAACGCCAGCGCGGTCATACACATAAAAAGCTGGCGCTTAAACATATGTTGCTTGAAGCGTCAAAGGCGGTGGCACAAGGTATTGAGTTTCAGCTCGCCACAAGTGAGCTTTTACAACACTGCGCGGTTGAGCGCATTTATCTATTGAATACCGAAGGCGTTCAAACGATTGAGAGCTTAACACCCGAACACGCTCAAACCTTGTCACCTAAAATTTATGCGCCTTTAAGCCGAAGCGATGGTGCACTCTGGGCGCGGCGGGCGTATTTTCGCAATGCTATGGAGTACCCTGAACAGGTACAAATATCGACACCTTATATAGGGTTGCCGAATGCTAATCTAAATATTACTTTTTCAAAAGCCATCTACCGCACTTTTTCGGGTGAAAAAAACGTTTTGTGCGTTGATATTGACGCGCAATTTTTAAATGAATGATAGAATGTTCGGCTTGAGTATTACTTTATTTATGCTGAGGATTCACCATGCCATCGAACATCTCCCAACGCCAAACTTTTTTAACCTATTTACCCAAGGTTAAAACCTATCTTGATCAACTCGAAGAGCAAAATATGTGGTGGACAACGGTTGCAATGGTTGGCAAAATCAACAGTGAAGCGTTTCACCCTCAGCTGCTTGCTTCGATAGTTGAAACCCAAAAAGAATTTCAACATTTAAGAGACTTAATGATTGATTCATTAATTGATAGCTACCTGGGAAAAACAGAAAGCGATATCAAGCTTAAAACGCAAGCCAGTGTCGATTTAATTATTCGCAATCTATTTGAGCGCACCGCTGATGTCGGTTTTTTGGCCACTGATGCGGATATTGTTGAGTTTATGGCACTTGACCAGCCAGCCGATGCGCAACGGCAGCGCATCGAGCGACGATTAGAGGCCTATGTCGCTAAGTATTCAGTGTATGATGATATTGTGTTGGTCAAACCGAATGGCCAGGTGATGGCTAAGCTTAATCCCAATAACCACACCCTCTCGTCGACAGACCCACTTATTCGCCAAGCGATCAATTCCAAACAGGCTTTTGAGGAAATTCATCGCGCGTCCGATCTTTTTCCGCAAAACACCAAAAGCTTAATCTATGCTAAACGTATTGAGCAAAAAGCACAAAATGGGCGCCCTACCCAGTTACTGGGTGTCCTGTGTTTAAGTTTTAAGTTTGATCAAGAAATGGCATTGATTTTCAAAAAAATAGGCCGAAATTCACCCGACTATCGGATTGCATTGTGTCATGAGTCAGGCGAAACTTTAGCCACTAACCACCCCCAGACTTTTCCGATTGGGGAACAGATCAAGCAAACGCCGTTATCATCTAAACCGGTCAATAAAAACAATAAGTTCTGCTTTCATACTAAAACCAAAGGCTATGAAGGCTTTCAAGGCTTGCCTTGGCATATTTATGTAGAGCTTGAAAATCAAGCGGCATTTTGTATCCATGAGACGCAAACGGACAGCATGATCGAGGTCAAACCGGATTCACCGCTGTATCTCAAACAACTCGAAAGAACGAATATCAAGGTCAGCACGCTGCTTTTGATTGTTATTTTGAATGGTAAAATTTCGTCACTGAAACAGAATGTGGAGTATTTCTTACCGATACTAGATCGTTTTCAAGATATCAGTCAAGATATTGCGCGCATTTTTGCGGACTTTATTCATCATATTCATCAAATACGCGTTGAAACCGTCAGAGACAAGGTCGCTTTTAGTGCCGCACTCGCGGCCGATATACTCGATCGCAACCTCTACGAACGTGCCAATGACTGTCGCTGGTGGGCGCTCAATCCATTATTCAGTCAAACCTTGACACACTATCATCAACATAAAAAGTTAGATAAAACGCAACGAGAGACGCTTTATACCGAATTAAGCTACATTAATCAACTCTATACCGTCTATACCAATATTTTGGTTTATGATCTACAAGGCCGTGTTTTGGCCGTATCCAATCCAGATGCCTCGTCACTTGTAGGTCAGACGCTTAGCCAAATAAACGATGTTAAACATAGCCTTCAAATCAAAGATCCACAACAATACTGGGTGTCTCAATTTGAAAGCACCCCGCTTTATAACCAACAGCCGAGCTTTATTTATCACGCACCGATTAAAAGCACCGACCATCCCAATCAAAATGTGGGCGGCATTGCTTTAGTTTTTGATAGCGCGACACAGTTTCATGCCATGCTGAAAGACAGTGAACCGCATTTTACGCTCGAAGCAATACAGCAGGGATCCTTTAGCCTTTATGTGAATACACAGGGTGTCGTGATCTCATCTACCCAGCCAGATATGAAGCCAGGCCGAGTTATACAGCTACCTAATCGGTTACGTCAGTTTAAGCCTGGAGATGCGGGGAGTTTAAATTGGACATTAGACCAAAAAGCCTATTTGGTTGGGTTTTATATGACAGATGGCTATCGAGAATATAAAACCCAAGATGGCTATCAAGACGAGGTGATCAGTTTGTGTTTTACACCGATTTAGCTCAAATTTAGCTCAAATCAATTAACTTGCCACCACAAACGCAACCGCGTAGTGTTTTTCGTCGCTGATGGAGAGTTGCCATTGGGTGATTCCTAGATGAGCGGCGCGATTGAGCGCACCGCCGCTGAGTTCTATTTTTGGCTGGCCGAGGTCTGTATGGCTTATTGTAATATCCGCGAAGCCGACCCCTTGCGCAATGCCGGTACCAAGCGCTTTACTTACGGCCTCTTTCGCCGCCCAGCGCTTGGCTAAAAATCGTGCGGGTTGGCTGTGGCTTTTTAAAACTAACTGCTCTGATTCGGATAGCAAGCGTTGTGCAAAACGAGCACCTTGCTTTTGCCACAAGGCCTCTATTCGTGCAATTTCTACGATATCTGTACCGACACCCTTAATCATCGTGTTTTTAATCGACCAGATAGGCGTTTTGACGGGCTTCAACCATGAGGCGCTTCATTTCAGCAATCGCCGCAGGTAAGCCTGAATAGACCGCCTGCGCGACAATCGCATGGCCGATATTTAACTCTTCAATCACCTTCATCGCGGCAATCGGCTGGACATTATGATAGTGCAAACCATGCCCTGCATTCACCACCAAACCAAGGCTGTGTGCCAACTCAGCGGCCTGTGCAATACGCTTTAGTTCAGCTTTAACTTCAGCGGGGCGAGTGAGTTCGGCATAAGTACCTGTGTGCAATTCAATCACCGGCGCACCCACCGCTTTGGCCGCACGAATTTGCGTTTCGTCTGGATCAATAAACAAGGACACGCGACAGCCTGCTTTCGCTAAACGCGCACAGGCCTGGGTTAACAAGGCCTGCTGCCCCGCTACATCCAAGCCCCCTTCGGTCGTTAGTTCCTCGCGTTTTTCCGGCACTAAACAGACATCTTCCGGCTCGACGTCACAGGCGATATTAATCATTTCTTCGGTGACCGCCATCTCTAAATTAATTTTCGTTTGGTAACAGGCTTTGAGACGATAAACATCTTCATCTTGGATATGACGGCGATCTTCGCGCAAATGCAGTGTAATGCTGTCCGCACCGGCCATTTCCGCATCCAATGCGGCTTTAATGGGGTCGGGGTAACGTGTGCCGCGTGCTTGGCGCAGGGTCGCCACATGGTCAATGTTTAAGCCAAGAAAAATAGGATTCATGGTAATGAGGTGTCCTTAAAATTAATAAATGAGAATTGAAATATTGATTTAGTTAAATAGTGCACGCGTGGCCAGGGGTTTCATGCCAAGATGCGGCTGTAAAATACGACGCATCAACTGTTTCCAACTCGCCAAGCAGGCTAAACAAAATTCTTGTTCGGCCAACTTAAGCAAACACCCGCCCGTTATCGACCCGCGTGGCTGCGCCGTTGGGTTAAGTTGATAAAAACCGGTTTGCGGTTGATAACCATAGAGTATAGCGGGTTCAATCGGCTGACCTTGTGCATCTAATGTTAAATCGATGCCGTAACCTAATTCGGCCAATAAAACCAACTCAAACTGACGCAAGTGCCAAGCCATGAGCTCTCGTTGGTCAGTTTGCGCTAAAGCCTGAAGTGCTTGTTGGTAATGGTTAAATAAATCCTGCAATCCTTCGGTGGGCTGAATTAGTCGGTAAAGCAGTTCGTTAAGATAAAGCCCACAGATTGCGGCATCGGCTTTTAGCCCATAAGCTAAACCCTGTGGCTCCATGTTTTTAGGTGTTAACCAATCCAGTTGTTGAGTAGGTGTTTCACGCCACTCGACTAGCAAGGGTTGAAAGGGTTGTAACCAGGCCTGCTTTTGGCGCGCGGATTTCGAAGCCGAACGCGCACCGCGCAAACTGGCGCTCACCTTACCCATTTCTGGCGTAAACAAGGTCAATAACAAGCTGGTTTCACGATAGGGTCGGCTGTGTAAAATAAAAGCAGGCTGTGTTTTTAACATCAATTAAACCCGCCCCCGCCAGTCAGCCTAACATTAGTTGTGCGATTCGGTATAACCTAAACTTGCCAATGCACGTTCATCATCAGACCAGTTTTCTTTTACCTTGACCCACAGCTCCAAATGCACGCGGTTCTCTAGCAGCGCAATCATGTCTTTACGCGCGTCAATCCCCATTTGTTTGATTTTCTCGCCTTTATCACCAATCACTATGCGTTTTTGGCCTTCACGTTCAACCAGAATCAGCGCATTGATTGCCCAACGCCCTGTACCTTCCTCTTGTTCAAACTGCTCAATTTCTACGGTGGCGCCGTAAGGCACTTCGTCACCTAGCATGCGCATCAATTTTTCACGCACAATTTCAGCGATCAAAAACTTGGTTGAACGGTCGGTAATATAGTCCTCAGGGAAAATCGGCGTTTGATTGGGCAAGACTTTTAATATTTCTTTCTGAATGAGATCAAGACCACTTTTCTTATGCGCTGAAACAGGAATTAACGTGCTAAATTCCACCTTGCCATTTAAGGTCTGCAAAAAGGGTAATAAATCGGTTTTTTGCTTAAACTTATCCACTTTATTGACAATCAATACCACCGGCGCTTCCGCATGTTTTAATTGATCGGCAACCGACTGATCTTCCTTGCTCCAGCGACCGGCCTCAATCACGAATAAAATAACATCCACCCCCGCAAACGCACTTTTGGCGGCACGATTCATATAGCGGTTAATCGACTTTTGACCGCCTAAATGCATGCCCGGCGTATCAACATACACTATCTGGTGATCATCAGCGGTATAGATTCCGTGAATACGGTGACGAGTGGTTTGTGGTTTGTGTGAGGTAATGCTGAGCTTTTGCCCCAACAACTCATTCATTAACGTGGATTTTCCTACATTTGGACGACCAATAACCGCGGCAAAACCCGCTTTAAAATTCGTGGTTTCTTCAACCAGGCCTGGTTGTTCTAAATCTATATGTATCGATTTCATAATTGTTCCAGTGCATCCAGTGCAAATTCAGCTGCTTTTTGTTCCGCTTTACGGCGTGAGGTATCAGTCGCTTCAAATTTCGTGTTGAGTTTGGCGACATAACACGCCACCGTAAAGTGTTGCGCATGCGCCACGCCATTGACACTGATAATACTATATTCTGGCAAGGGTTGTTGATCCGCTTGTAGAATTTCTTGCAGGCGGGTTTTGGGATCTTTGCCGACATTTTTGGGGTCAAGGGCATTCAGTCTTTTAGCATAAATTTGCTCAACAAACGCACGCGACTTGGCTAGCCCGCCATCTTTATAGATAGCGGCAATAATCGCTTCAACCGCATCGGCAATAATCGAACTTCGGCGGTAACCGCCACTTTTTAACTCACCCGGTCCGAGAATTAAATAATTACTTAACTCATACTCTCGACCAATTTCAGCCAGCGTTTCGCCCTTGACTAGATGCGCGCGAATACGACTTAAATCACCTTCAGGTAACTTGGTAAACTGGTGGAATAAAATATCCGCCACCATAAAATTCACCAAACTATCGCCCAAGAATTCAAGGCGCTCGTTATTTTTAGCGTTCTGGCTGCGATGGGTTAAGGCTAAACTCAACCAGGTCAAATCAGTAAATTCATAATCCAGTTTACGCGATAGCTCGCGTAATTTTGCTTGTCTTTCCACATCCAACGACATTAGTTAATCCCCTTGCCGATGCGATTAAACTGGATACCATTATCCCAATGCATCCAAATACCAAATGCACGGCCTTTTAAGTTTTCATCTGGTACGAAGCCCCACATCCGACTATCTGCACTATGATCTCGGTTATCACCGACAGCAAAATAATGCCCCTCAGGCACAATCACTTCGATCATATTTTGGCCTGCTCGATTAGGGTCAATTAAAATCTCATGCGGGTCCCCCTCGCGAAGTAATTCTTGAAGCAAGGCCGCCCCTGTCATCACCGAACCCGACTCGGTACCTTCGTAACGTCCAATCGGACGTTGTTCCACTAGCTCGCCATTAATAAATAGTTTCTTATCAATATAACTCACGCGGTCACCCGGCAAACCGACAATACGTTTAATATAGTCAATTTTTGGATCGAGTGGATAACGAAACACTGCGACATCGCCACGCTTGACTTCGCCAAAGGGTAAAATTTTGGTTTGCACCACCGGTAAACGAATACCATACGAAAATTTATTCACCACAATAAAGTCGCCGATCTGTAAGGTCGGATACATCGAGCCCGAAGGAATACGAAACGGTTCGATAATAAACGACCGCAGCACCAAAACAATCAAAAAAACCGGGAATAAAGAACGCGCATACTCAATGATGAGCGGTTCTTTTTCAGTGGTCGCTGATTCAACGCGTTTCTTTCGCCATACCAGCTTGTCAATAAACACAACCACCCCAGTAATCGCGGTGACCAATACTAATAATAATTCAAAACTCACTTATCCGATCCTCCGGTATTCAACACCGCCATAAAGGCTTCCTGCGGCAGCTCCACACGGCCTATTGTTTTCATGCGTTTTTTGCCCGCTTTTTGCTTCTCTAGCAACTTCTTCTTACGCGACACGTCGCCGCCATAACACTTCGCCAACACGTTCTTGCGCATGGCTTTTACATTGGTGCGCCCAATAATCTTGCCACCAATCGCCGCCTGTATCGCTACTTCAAACATTTGGCGTGGGATAATCTCTTTGAGTTTTTCAATCATTTCCTTGCCACGCTGCACCGCCACTGAACGATGGGTAATCACGGCCAAGGCATCTACTGGTTCACCATTAATTAAGAAGTCTAGCTTGACTAAATCATCAGCTTGGAAACGTTTAAACTCATAATCCATCGACGCATAACCACGACTGGTCGATTTTAAGCGATCAAAAAAGTCCAATACCACTTCGTTCAAAGGCATTTCAAAACTTATCGAGATTTGGTTACCGGCATAGGTCATGCTTTTTTGCACGCCGCGCTTATCAATACACAGCTTCATCACCGCGCCGATATGATCCTGTGGCACCAGAATGTTCGCTTGAATAATCGGCTCACGGATTTCATCAATCGTACCCACATCAGGTAGCTCAGACGGGTTGTCGATTTTTAATACCTCGCCCTTTTTGGTCAGTAGCTCATAAACAACCGTTGGTGCCGTACTAATCAAATCCAGGTTATATTCACGTTCCAAACGCTCTTGAACAATCTCCATGTGCAACATGCCCAAAAAGCCACAACGGAAACCAAAGCCAAGCGCTTCAGAGGTTTCTGGCTCAAAATGCAATGCTGCATCATTCAAGCGCAGCTTACGCAACGCCTCACGCAAATCTTCATAATCCTCCGAACTTATCGGAAACAAACCGGCAAATACGCGAGGCTGCACGGGTTTAAACCCTGGCATACGCTCGGCCGCTGGGTTTTTCGCATCGGTTAGGGTATCGCCAACCGGCGCACCATCTATATCTTTAATACCCGCGATGACATACCCTACTTCGCCAGCGCTCAACCATTCACGAGAGGTACGTTTAGGCGTAAAAATGCCGACATCTGTCACTTCGTGATCATCGCCTGTCGACATTACGCGCATTTTCATTTTCTTGCCAATCTTACCATCCAGCACACGCACCAAGGACACCACCCCCAGATAGTTATCAAACCATGAATCAATAATCAAGGCTTTTAGCGGGCCATCCAAATTACCAACGGGGGCAGGAACGCGCGCAACAATTTGCTCTAGGGTTTCTTTAATACCTATACCGGCTTTGGCGCTGGCATGCACCGCGTCATGCGCCTCAATACCAATAATTTCTTCAATTTCTTCCACCACGCGCTCGGGTTCAGCGGCGGGCAAATCAATTTTGTTGAGCACCGGCAGCACTTCCAAGCCCTGCTCTATCGCGGTATAGCAGTTAGCCACGGTTTGCGCCTCAACACCCTGCGACGCATCCACCACCAATAACGCGCCCTCACAGGCGGCCAACGAGCGCGACACTTCATACGAAAAGTCCACATGCCCTGGTGTATCGATAAAGTTAAGCTGATAAGTATTGCCATCATCAGCCGGATACATCAAGGTCACACTCTGCGCTTTGATCGTAATACCGCGCTCTTTTTCGATATCCATCGAATCGAGAACCTGGCTCTCCATTTCACGATCCGTTAAGCCACCACACAGGTGAATAAAACGGTCAGCAATCGTGGATTTACCATGATCAATATGAGCAATAATCGAAAAGTTACGGATTAACGATAAGGGTTGTGACATGAAGGCTCCAAACAACTCAAAAATATAAATAAAAAAGGGTGCGTTCGCACCCTTTTAAGTTTTTCGCGCCACAACAGGCAGGCGAAAAACGAAGGCTATAAAAAATTAACGTTATTTTACGCTAATTTGTTTTGCTTGACCAAATTATTCAACAACCAACGCAACGAAGATTGAACGACCATTGCGCACAATTCTAACCGGCAAGGATTGACCAGGCCTGGCTTTGGCTAACACCGCATCAATATCGCTGGCCTTTCTAATTGGTTGAAAATTGATACTGACCAGAATATCGCCTTGAATAATACCATTTTTACGCCCAAGCCCCTCTTCAACCTTGGTCACACCCACGCCAAAGGGCAAATTAACGCGACCTAACTGCTCTTTGCTCAACTCTTCCAATTCAAGCCCTAAACGTTCGCTGGTTAATTTTGCCGGCTCCTCAGGCTTGGCTTGGGGGGCGGGTTCATCGTTATTTTCACTCAAGGCTTGCAAACTGGCGATCACGGTTTTTCGCTCGCCCTGACGCAAAATCTCAATCTCAACCGGCTTGTTAATCGGTGTAATCCCCACCGCTGGCGGTAAATCAGCCGATTTTTCTATTAAGCGGCCATCAAATTTTAAAATAATATCGCCCGATTCAATCCCCGCTTTTTCGGCTGGGGTGTCTGGATAGGCTTGTGCCACTAGCGCGCCTGTCGGCTTTTCCATATTAAACGAACGGGCTAATTCAGCCGTGACCTCTTGAACCTGCACACCCAAGAAACCACGCTCGACCTTGCCTGTCTGCTTGATTTGTTCAACCACATTCATCGCAATCTCAATCGGAATCGCAAACGACAAGCCCATAAAACCACCACTACGGGTATAAATTTGTGCATTGATACCGATGACTTCGCCATTAAGGTTTATCAATGGACCACCAGAGTTACCGGGGTTAATCGCTACATCGGTTTGAATAAACGGTACATAGGTATCATCCGGCAGGTTTCGACCTTTCGCACTGACAATCCCAGCCGTCACCGTATAATCCAAGCCAAACGGCGCGCCAATCGCCAAAACCCATGACCCAACTTTTAGCTTATCCGAATCGCCAATTCTAACCGTTGGCAAACCAGTGGCATCTACTTTTAATAACGCCACATCCGTACGTGGATCACTGCCAACCACCTCGGCCTTATACTCTTGACGATCACTTAGTCGCACAATGACACCATCCGCACCTTCAATCACATGGTGATTGGTTAAAATATAACCATCTTGGGTTATAACAAACCCAGACCCCACCGACTGGCTTCGACGCTCAGGCGCTTGACGCCGCTCCTGCCGAGGATCCTGTCCAAAAAAATGGCGCAAAAACTCATCTGGAATACCGCGAAACTGTGGTGGAATACCACTATTGCTTGGCGCGCGTTCGGTGCGCGTGGTGCTAATATTCACTACCGCTTGATGATTCTGTTCAACCAACTGGGTAAAGTCTGGAAAACCCACCACGGGTGCGGCCGTAGCCTTGACCAGCAAAACCGGTGCAAACGCCACACATAGCCATGTAAAAAATGTTAAAAATTGTTTTTTCATTCTGATGTACTCCTAATGATGCGTTTAATGACTGGCTGCACCGGTTTATGATTCAGCCGAACCCACAACCAAGCGCCGACCATGGCTAACAAAGCACCCGACGCAATCTGCCAATCTTGCGCATCTGTTAATATAACATTGACAGATAAAGCGCCAACAAACAACCCAACCAAAGGCAAACCATAGGCTAAAAAAGCCTGCTTGATTAAACTTGAACCTGGCATTTCTAACACAACCCTATCGCCCTGCTTGGCACCCAGTTCATTAGGCAAGCGAAGCAAAGGCGAAGCGCCCATTGCAAAAAGCTTCGATAAGCTACTAGTACCACAGGTAGACTGCCCCTGACAAGAACCGCAACCCGATTCACGCTCGGTTCGAACCCATGCATAACCTTGTTCGATAGATTCTACCCAACCTTGGGCTTGTAAAACGTCATCCACCTTGATTTCCACCTTTTATTCAAATTAAAACTAGTTAGGAGCTTGTCGGACTAAACCGGTCCTTTCGGGTGCGCGTGAATATATGAATCGAAGAAAGGGAAGTTAAACATGTAGGTTAAATCATCTTCAAGATTCCTACAATAATACTCGCAATACAAGGGAATTAGTAGTGCAACGGAGCGAACCAACTTGCAACGCGAAGCAAAAAAATTACGCGTCATTGCGAGCATACTTCCACGTCATTGCGAACGCAGTGAAGCAATCTTTTGAACCAGTGCACACCCTCCAGAGATTGCCGCGTCGTTGTGCTCCTCGCAATGACAAGTTTTTTTAACTTAATGACATTGCACCCACGGAGTAAGAACGGAGAGGGTCACTAGTTCTGATCAAGATTTGGTTTGAACCGAATGTTGGTTGATGTAATCCCTAAGTTGATTGAGTGGCAAGCTAAGTTTTTCAGCGACCTGTTGAATCGAAATGTTAAATTCTTTAACCATAATCCTAGCATCTTCCAAACGAGTTTTAAGTATGCCGATTTGCTCACCCTCCAGCTTACCCTTTTGAATGCCGATTTGCTCACCCTTTTCCATCGCAAGCCTTTCAACGGTATTGACGTATTCCACTTTTTGCTCCTCCTCAATCTCTTCGATTTTATCGATAAATGCTTGCTCTAAATTATGCGGTAAATTGATAAACCAGTCAATCAGATTGAACAGGTGGATCACGTCCTCTTTGTTTAATCCGCGCCTGAATAACTCTCGAATTAGGTTGAGTTTGGCATTCATCCGCTGGTGCGGGTCTTTGATTTGTTTGGCGTCCAATTGCGCTAATACAATGAAGCCGAACACATTGTCACTCACCAATAGTTCTTCGCGCCTTCGGATAAAATCCAGCAGTTTGCAGATTGGAAAGTGCATGGTCATTTTAAAACCCAGTTCGTTGTAGCGATAGGTATCCTGTCGAAAACGTTTGTTGGTATCACTGAGTACCGCTAAGCTGATCACGTCTTTTTTGTATCGATCGCGGATACGGCTGTTGTAGCGGAACATTCGTTCGGCAAAGTCTTTTTGCGGTGAGCCTTGGACTTCAATATGAATCAGTAACCACTTCTCTTCACCGGTGTTGAGTTGGACTTTAACCAGTTTGTCGGCTTCGGTTTTGGGTCTTTCACCTTTGGCGAGGGTTTTTTGCAGTTCTTTGTCTAAAAACTCCGGCGCTTGTTGCCAGTTAATCGCATCGTAGACGGTTGGAAACAACAGGTGCATGCTTTCTTTAAAATAGCGATCTAACGCATTTTTCCATGGCGTATCGTGCACTTGGGTTTCGGCTTTGCTTGACGGGGATTTGGGTTGCGGTGACGCGGTTTTCATGCGGTTACCCTCGTAGATAATAGGGCAATTGTAGTGAGTTATGTGATGCTTCGCAAGTGAGCGTCATCTTTATCCCGGGTATTTCACTGCCCTGTCACCCTGACCGCAATCACAGGGTCTATGGCGGCCAGCGGTTGAATCCTGCGACTTCGCACGGGGCGACGCACCGCCCGTCATGACGAGGTGCGTAGGAGTCGGCTTATAAAACGTCATCCACCTGGATTTTCACCTTTTATTCAAATTAAAAAATTCCTGTTAGCAATATGCTACTATTATTACCATTTTCAAGAGTCAGGCGGCGATTTTAGTGTCCTCAAGCATCCATACAACTCAAGTTTTAATTATCGGCAGCGGTATTGCTGGACTATCTTTGGCGATTAAACTCGCCGATAACTTTCAAGTCACCGTGCTCGCCAAAACCACACTTGCAGAAAACAGCAGCATTTATGCGCAAGGTGGGATTGCGGCAGTTCTCGACCCGTTTGATTCGATTGACGCCCATGTCGATGACACGCTGAATGCAGGCGCAGGGTTATGTGAAATAGAGGCGGTTCAATTTGTCGCACGTCATGCCAGCCAAGCCATCAATGAGCTAATTGACCTAGGCGTGCCATTTAGTCGCGCCACCGAAGATTCACCGCCCTTCCCGTTTCACTTGACCCAAGAAGGCGGTCATAGCCATCGACGCATTATTCATGCGGCCGACCACACGGGCCATTCGGTGCAATCGACCCTATTAAAACGCGTTAAAGAACATCCTAACATCAAATTACTGCCTAACCACATGACGGTTGATCTGATAGTCAGCCCTGAAAGTCGTCGCTGCATAGGGGCGTATGTACTGAATAAATCAAGCCGTCAGGTTTTGCCGATACAGGCTAACTTTACGGTATTAGCCAGCGGTGGGGCAAGTAAAGCTTATTTATACACCAGTAACCCAGACACTTCAACCGGCGATGGGATTGCGATGGCGTGGCGTGCTGGTTGCCGTGTGGCTAATATGGAGTTCAATCAGTTCCACCCTACCTGCTTGTTTCACCCCCAAGACCGTTCGTTTTTAATTAGCGAAGCGGTACGGGGTGAAGGTGGTATTTTAAGACTTCCGAATGGCGAGGCGTTTATGTCACGTTATGATGAGCGTGCTGATTTGGCACCGCGCGACATTGTGGCTCGCGCGATTGACCAAGAAATGAAAACGCATGGGATCGACTGTGTTTACCTCGACATCACACATAAGCCCAAAGACTATCTAAAAACCCACTTCCCAACCATTTATGGCCGCTGTAAAAAAGTAGGTATCGATATTAGTCAACAACCGATTCCGGTCGTACCTGCCGCCCACTATACCTGCGGCGGCATCGTCACCAACTTGCAAGGAGAAACCGATTTAGCGGGTCTTTATGCGATTGGTGAAACCGCCTACACCGGCTTGCATGGCGCGAACCGACTAGCCAGTAATTCATTGCTAGAGGGGTTGGTTTTTGCACAAGCCGCTTATCAATCTATTGAATCCTCCGCAATCATCCCCATTACAGAAATGATTCGCAACTGGGATACTAGCCGCGTGAGTGAAGCACGTGAGCGCGTTTTGGTCTCGCATGACTGGGATGAGTTACGCCGTGTTATGTGGGACTATGTAGGTATCGTGCGCACAGACAAGCGACTTAACCGTGCCGCGCAACGCATTCGGAACCTACAAAAAGAAATCAATGAGTTTTACCGTCAACATCGTTTGGACAGTGATCTACTGGAGCTTCGCAATCTGGCGCAGGTGGCCTCGCTGATGGTTGCTTCAGCGCAAAAACGTAAAGAAAGCCGTGGATTACACTATAACCTTGACCATCCGCAGACCAAGCGACGGGCTAAACCGACACTTTTAAAACCTAAAAACTTTGCATAAGGGCTAATGAAATGAATACAGAATGGCAAAATTTTTTACAGCAACAACACGCACAGCTTGATGAACAAGGTGCCATTAAGCAACTTGAGTTTCCAGAACTGGAGCGTATGCTAATCAAGCATGGTCCGGTCATGACCAGTCTGGCGCATCATGCGTTGCTTAAAGTATCGGGCGAAGAGGCGCAAAGCTTTCTTCAGGGACAGCTCAGCAATGACATCAAGCTAGTCACTGAAGAATCCGCCCAGTATTCAGCTTACTGTGATCCAAAAGGGAATGTATTAGCCCTATTTCTGATCTTCATGCACCAAGGAGATTATTATTTAAGCTTTGATGCAAGCTTAGCGGATAGCATTCAAAAACGCCTGCAAATGTTCGTTATGCGCTCAAAAGTAACGATTAGCGCGGTCGCTGATGAATGGATTCGCTTTGGGTTTGCGGGGCAGTTTGCCGACCTGGATGTGCAACGTCGCTTGGATACCAAGCTAAAAAAAGAGATGACCGTTACCCTATCCAAAGAACCAGGCCTGGAACAAACTATCATTATAAAAGTACCCGGCCCCTTCCACCGTTATGAGATTTTTGCGCCAGTAAACCAAGCGATAGATACCTGGACGAAGCTGCGCTTAAACGGCGACATTACCAATGCCTATGATTGGCGCTTGCTCAATATTGCCATAGGTCGCGCTGAAGTCAACGCCGCCCTTTCCGGCCAACATCTGGCGCAAAGCCTTAACCTCGACAAAACTGATGTGATTAACTTCAAAAAAGGCTGTTATCCAGGTCAAGAAGTGATTGCCCGCACCCACTATCGTGGCAAAGCCGCCAAACGCATGCTACGCATTCACCTTGATAATCTACTGAGCTTCCAGCCAGCTGACACATTAGAGCTGATTGACAACAACGAAAAAACCTACAAACTAGATGTCGTGATGTCAAATCCGGATATCTTTGAAGGCACGCTATGCTTAGCCATCGGCACGCTTAAATCACTCGATCTAGCCGAAGGGGATTTAAAACTAGCCAGCACGGGTGGCCTAGCAAAAATCGAACCTCTACCTTATTTGTTGGTCGATGAAGCCTAACCCGTAGACTTATTTGACTGTGCTATGCAGTAAACCGCAACACCGCCTCTCAATCCCTGTGCGAGGCGTGCTAAAATAGGCCGCATTTTTAGACAGCCTTAACAACAGGATTAAATACACCATGAAAACCTCGCAACTTTTAATCGCCACCACCCGTGAAACTCCAACTGATGCGGAAGTTATTAGTCATCAGCTCATGCTGCGTGCTGGGCTAATTCGCCGTTTGGCCGGTGGCTTGTATACTTGGTTGCCGCTGGGTCTAAAGGTGCTGCGTAAGGTTGAGGGCATTATTCGTCAGGAGATGGATCGTGCGGGCGCTCAGGAAGTGTTGATGCCGGTGGTCCAACCTGCGGAGCTTTGGGAAGAGTCAGGGCGCTGGCAACAGTATGGCGCGGAGTTATTACGCATCAAAGATCGTCATCAGCGCGATTTCTGTTTAGGGCCAACGCACGAGGAAGTCATTACCGACATGGTGCGCAAAGAAATTCGCAGCTATAAACAACTGCCTATTAATTTTTATCAAATCCAAACCAAGTTCCGCGATGAAATCCGCCCGCGTTTTGGTGTGATGCGCTCGCGTGAGTTTATTATGAAAGATGCCTATTCTTTCCATTTGGATCGCGCAAGTTTAGAGGCGACCTATCAGGTGATGTACGATACCTATCACCGCATTTTTGAGCGCATGGGCTTGAATTTCCGCGCAGTGCAAGCCGACACAGGCTCGATTGGTGGCGATGGTTCGCATGAGTTCCATGTGCTTGCGGATTCAGGTGAAGATGCGATTGCGTTTTCTACTGAGAGTGATTTTGCGGCGAATGTCGAGCTGGCCGAGGCGATGGCGCCGGCTGGTGAGCGTGCTGCGCCGAGTCAAGCGATGAGCGAAGTCGCCACGCCAAACGTCCATTCGATTGATGAGGTTTGCGCGTTCCTTAAGGTTGAGCCTTCACAAACACTTAAAACCTTGTTGGTTCAAGGTGCTAGCAAAGAACAACCTGTTGTGGCTCTTGTTTTACGCGGTGATCATGAAATCAACGATATTAAGGTTGAGAAACTTGCGATGGTGGCCAACCCAATGACCTTTGCGACTGCTGAACAAGTTCAAGCTGTAGCCAACTGTGATGCGGGGTCTATTGGCCCTATTGGTTTAACGATTCCTGTGATTGTTGATCGTGCCGCTGCTCATTGTAGCGATTTTGTTTGCGGCGCAAATAAAACAGGCTTTCACCTAACAGGCGTTAACTGGGTGCGTGATGGTCAAACAGGCCTGGTGGCCGACATTCGTAATGTGGTTGAAGGCGATCCCAGCCCTGACGGTAAGGGCACGATTCTTATTCGTCGTGGTATAGAGGTTGGGCATATTTTCCAGTTGGGTGATAAATATTCAAAGGCGTTAAATGCGAACGTATTGAATGAAAATAGTCGTGCGCAGATTCTTGAAATGGGCTGTTATGGCATTGGCGTCACCCGCGTCGTAGCGGCGGCGATTGAACAGAACCATGATGAAAAAGGCATTATCTGGCCTGATGCGATTGCACCGTTTCAGGTGTGTATCGTACCGATGCAAATGCACAAGTCACCGCGAGTAAAAGACGCGGCAGAGCAGATTTATCAGGCGTTGACGGCCCAAGGTATCGAAGTACTGTTTGATGACCGTAATGAGCGCCCAGGTGTGATGTTTAATGATATGGAATTAATGGGCATTCCGCACCGTATCGTTATTGGTGAGCGCGGATTAGATGAAGGCAAAATCGAATACAAGCATCGCCGCGATAAAGACAGCCAAAACATGGATCAAGCGGTGTTTATGGACTTTCTTTTGCAGCAACTAAGTTAATTGCACCAAATTAAATTCCCACTGTAGTCCCCACTGTCATTCAGTGGGGACTGACTAATTCATCATCCATTTGCTCTTTCGCACGTTCAAGCGCCTCGCCTGCCTCTAAGCCCTGATGCATTAAGTCATACGCCAATAACACGCGCTCATCTAAAAAGTTAGTTTCAAAGTCACGCACCAGCGTTTGCCAATCAAGCCTCGCCTGCGCCTCTTGCGGACTGTGAACCATCATTTTAGCTAACAAACTTAAAGCTAAAACTTGTTGATTACGTCCCTCCTGCTGCCGCTGAAAGCCTGAAACCATTTCTAATAACTGCAACACAGATTGCTGTTGATCATCCGACAATTTCTGCATCAAATGACCTAGTCCCTGCTCAAGCTTTTGCCAGTGGTGTTCGTCTTGCTGAACCCCTGCGGTGAGTTCTTCAACCGCTAAATTCAACGCAAAGCTTGCTTGTTGGTAATCAGCCAACTGAGTAGACAAGGGCGAGGTTTGATTATTAAAATCAAACTCATGCAACTGAGAGGCCGACATCGCCTGCTGCGCTTCTTGCTCATTCAGCATCACAAGGCGATGATGGGCTAATAACTGGTCGCTGCTTACCTGGGTAATATGACACCCACACATTACGCCTTTTTCAAGTGGACGAATATGAACAACCTCCACACTATCCAATGCATAGGTCTCACCCACCTCATCCGCTCTCACCCGCAACGCCAAGGGTTGCCCCGGCCTCAAAAGCTCGGCATCGGGCAACCAAAAGCTAAGCCCTGTCAAGTTGACATCCGCGCCTTCAAAAGCAAACTCAAACTGTTCATCTTGATAATCTGTAACAAAAAACTGGCGCTGAAATCGCGCAGATTGACGTTGCTCAGCTTGCATAAATCATCGCTCCTTTTTAGGCTTTTTTCGAGCCAAACAGGGCTTCACACTCCGCCTGTGGCATCCAACCGATACAGCTGCGCACCTTCATGGATTGGTAATTTCTTACTATGGGCATTACGCTCAATACACCCCAAACAATCTGATACCATTCCCAACCAATTGGTGAAGGCTGGCGCGCCCACCATTGGTTGTTCACACCAAAACGTTTGGTCTTGAATATCAGGTGAATCGCTAAACGCCAATACTTCATGCCGTACTGCATTTTTGTCGCTATGCCCGCCATTATGGAGTCTCCAGAATAAATAACAGTTGATTTTCATTAAATACGGTTGTGCCTTGGTTCACCGCCAGAGATTTAATCCGCCCGGCTTGTGGGGCTTTAATATACACATAGTCTTCCCAGGCCTGGTGCATCGCCAGTTCAGCTTGTGCTTTGGCTAGGGCTTGCTGTGCCAACGCTAAATCGACCTTAGCGCGTTCGAAGGGTCGGCGCGCAATCACCGTACGGTCATATAAATCCTCAACCTGCTCAAACTCAATTTTCGCATCGGCCAACGCGGCCTGACGATAAGCCACCTCGGCTTCAAGCAAGGCCAATTTAGCCTGATAACGACGATCATCAATCGTCATTATTTTTTGCCCTGCGCGTACCTGCTGCCCGACTTTAACCTCAATACTGCTTACCTGACCACTGACGAGCGCGCCGATTTTAATCTCCGCCGCCATCAGATTAACGGAAAGGGCTAAGCCTGTTAAAACTAATGCTACACGTTTCATCTTGTTTACTCCCCTAATCATTTTTATTTTGTGCTGGCATTATACTCACCAGATCGCCGCCGGTTGCAAACAGCATTTGCGCCCATAACAACGCGCGCTTCAATTCAAAAGCCAATGCATCATAATCCGCCTGCGATATGCTTACCAACGCATCACCAAAGTCAGACTGCTGTTCATTTTCATACAGTGCACGCTTATAATCCATATTAAACACTGCAAAGGTTTGCGAGGCCTCGACCGCCTGCTGCTCAACATTCAATAAACTCAACTGAAAATAAAGGTTTGTTACCTGCTCACGCCAGCGCTGTTCTATCGCATTCAACTCAGCCTTTGCCTGCAAAGCCTGCGCACGCTGTTGGTCAATTTGAGACTTGGTTAAGCCACTATCAAACAAAGGCATCGACAACGAGATTTCAGCGTGCCAATGTCCCTCGCGCACTTCAGGGTAACTGGACAACTGCCCTACCCACGCATCCGCTCGCACAGTCGGTTTATTGGCCGCACGCGCGCTTTGAATACGATATTGACTCGCTTGCTCCAACTGTTTTGCGGCGTTGATTTCGGCGTTTTGTGTCAAGGCCAGTTCTAGATAATGCTCAATCGACTTTAGTTGAGTAGGCAACAGATTAAACGCAGGTAAGCTTACCCTGGAAACGACTGCATCTGAACGCCCCATCGCATTCGCCAGCAACATTCTCGAACGACGTAAATCCGCTTGCGCGGCCTGACGTTTTACAAAAGCTTGCTGATAATCTTTTTCATGCTCATAGAGCTTGACATCCGATACGCGTCCTAACAGGTGGTCTTCACGTACCTTATCTAAGGTCACAAAAGCTATCGCCATCGCTTCATTTTCAACACGAAAGTTTAAATCCGCCAGCAAGACATTAAAATAGGCCTGCATTAATATCAAACGAAACTCATTTTCTGCGGCTTTTATTTGCGCGGCGCGTGCTTCGCCCTCCATCAACCAGGCCTGGTTAAGTTTAGCGGTTTGACCAAAATCATAAAGCGGCAAACCAAAGTGCAGTGCTGCTAAATGATGGTTTTGTTTTTCATTATTAAATTCGCGCTGACCTAATCGTGCTTGAAAACCGATGGCTAAATTGTCTTTGGCCTGATTTTCTGCCTGCGACGCAAGCGCTTTATACTGCTGCGCTTGGCTTGCCAACACACGAGGACTCATTTCAGCGGGTAAAGAAAATAGATAATCCAACGTCAAGGGAACGGGCAAAGGCGGTTTGTCTGCCGCCTGTAGTGCAAAACTAGCGGATAACAACAAGGTGGCAAACAGTGTTGGTTTCATACTGACCACCTATTGTGCTTGCGCACGTTTAAAGCGATTAAAGGGCATGTCTTTATAATGCCCATCCACCACATAACGCCCAAATAACAGAAACTCCTCTTTAGTGTGCGTAGGCCCTGTATAGCGTGCCATTGGATTGCCTTCAAGATCAAATGCCATCATAACCGGCGTGGCCCGCACACGGTACTTACGCTCAGCCATGTCCTTGCCGGTGGCATAGTCAGTACCATCAAAATCCGTCACCGGACTACCGCCTTCAATATCAAAGCGATAAACTTTAAAATACTGATGATAATACTCAATGACATCGGCTTCTTTTAAGATCGTTTCTTTCATTCGATGGCAAAACGGGCAATCATCCATCTCAAAAAAGATGAACACACCGATTTTTTCTTCATCACGCGCCAGCGCTAACTCCTCTTGAAAGTTACCAAAACTGTCATCAAAAAACTCCGTTGACCAGGTCGGGTAACTGAATAACAGCAGCATGCTCAGCAACAGTGTTTTTATACTTTTGATTGTTTTCATGATTTTTCCTCCTGCTCTGGTAAGCGTTTAGACGCTTTTTATTGAGCTATATTTTAATAATTTATGATGTTTAATTCATGTGTTTTGCTTCATAAGACTTAATAAATGCCTCCAATATTTCTTGATTAACTAAACCGGCACGACCTGCCACAATCTCACCATTCGGCGCCACCATATAAGTGCTTGGCAAACCGCGTAACGGGCCAAATGGGGTACGATTAGCATTCAAATCCACATCCGCAAACCGTACAATTGGAAATGAAATCATGAGCTCTTCGGTAAAATTATTAATCTTCTCTACCGGAATATTTTCAAAGTTCACACCCAGAACAATGGCGCCTTTATCCTTATTCTGTTCATGAAAAAACGTTAAATCCGGCATTTCCTTGATACAAGGAGGGCACCAGGTCGCCCAAATATTGACCACCACCCACTGACCTTTAAAGTCTGACAACATCACAGAATTACCCTCCATATCTACAAAGGCAATATCTTGTTTAGCCTGTGCGATATTTAACATCGACACCAACGCTAGCAGCACCAAAAGCGCCATCATCATTTTAAAGCGCTGTATGTAACCATTTACTTGTTTAGTCATCATCATTCCTATCGTGTTTTTATTTAAATTTATCTCGCCAAAACATCTTTGACAAAGGGTAAGGTTAGTCGTCTTTTTTCAGCCAGACTTGCTTGTTCAAGCACTTCTAACACGGCTAACAACTCCTGAAGGTCCAACGAAAAACGCTTGATAATAAAATTCACCACCTCAATCGATACATCAAATCCGCGATTAAGTGCATGACGTTGCAAAGCCAGCACCAATGAATCCTTATCCTTAATGGGTGTGAGTGGAATCGGCATAATTGAAAACACTTCTGATCGCAATGCATCGGTCACCATCGGCCAATCGGCTATCGGCATCTGTCCAGCTAATAACACTCGATGCCCTTGCACTTTTGACTTTGCAATCAAGCTCGCCAAAGATTTTTCCCATGCTTCATGCCCAATTATCGCTTCCACACCATCTAGACAGACTAAATCCGTGACCTCTAAGCCTGTTAATACATCAGGAATAAGCGGCAAACCTTTATCCATTAATGGAAAAAATACACTTTGCATTTGTTTTAAACTATAGAATCGACAAGCCGCTTGCAAGAGGTGGGTTTTACCGACACCATCAGGGCCGAAGAAATAATAACAACCTGCATATTGCGGCTTATCTGGCTGCTGTAAACTACTGAGCGTTTGAGCAATTAACTCCTGCTCCGCTACAAAGGTGCTGAAACTTGCATCATTACGCAAATTAATTTTCAATGGCAGCTGTACCAGCATTGAATTTGTACTCATGCTATCATTCATTGCGTATAACGCCCTTTAAGTTGGCCTTGAAAAAAACCTTGATCATTCCATTCTACCCTCTCTAAGCGTTCTAAATGGTCAAGTAAATTAGAAAACTGTCCATTATAAATGATTTCAAATCGGACATGCCTGCCTTCCACCTCTGTCAGCCTCACCTCATTAATCGTTGGCCTAAAGCGCGTTAAAGCCTCCTCAATCTGTTTTAACACCTCGTAGTCACCCACATTTTGTATTTCTACTTCAAGAAGACCCAGGCTACCGAGTGCTTGACGATAGGGCGTCGAGTACAGATCGAGCAATCGACTCAAGGTTGATTCAATCAGCTCTAAAAATGATTCGCCAACCTCCTGACCACGCAACAATGGCTGACCTGTTTCAAGCGAATACAACCCCCACGTCCAACTCACCACTTCACCGATCAGATCTGCCTTATACAGCAACACATAATGTGCCTGATGCGTTAACGCACTCAACAAAGCCTCATCCAGACCCCGCTCTTGCTGCGTTAATTGTACAATATCAAACTGTTCAAAAAAACCAAGATCCGCAGGCAAGGTCATCGGCAAACCTAGCAGGCGACCATAGGGTCGGTAATCCAAATCGACCCGATACGCTAAACTCTGTTGCGAAATGTTTTCTAACAAACCACGCTGTTCCCACTGACCTACAACCAAGGTATTTGGCCGGTAGTTAAGCGGCCAAATAGGCAAGCTCTCCTCTTGAAACGCCGCCATTAACCTGTCTCGATCAAACTCAACACGCAAACTTTGCCCGACAATCACGCCATCGATTTCACGATTAACCAGCTGGAACCGCTGTACCCATTGGCGTGCCGTTTGAATATATTTTTTTGCCTCCTGGGTCTCAGAAAAACGAATATCCCCGACCATTCGAACCAACAAATCAGACATAGACTGCGCCAAATAAGTGCTTAACTGACTCGCATCATAACTCTCAACAGGCTTTTCAATAACAAATAAATCCAATGTTTCTTGCGCCTGCGCCGCTGGCAAACACATAATTACACTAATTAATACCCGAAGTAGCAAACTTCTCATACCCGCCTCACTGTTTTTTGGTTACAATATCATAATATTTTTTTGCTCGCGTGATGGTTTGTTTTCAAATAGATATTCCATCACCGAGTGTTTTACTTTCTAAACGCTAACAGAAGTTAAAGTATCTATGACAAATAAAGCCTCTCTCAGTTACAAAGACGCCGGTGTTGATATCGATGCCGGCGATGCCCTCGTACAAGCTATCAAACCGATTGCAAAAGCCACTGCGCGCCCAGAAGTAATGGCTTCATTGGGTGGATTTGGGGCGCTATTTGAGCTGCCTATCGGAAAATACAAAAACCCCGTTCTCGTCTCCGGCACAGATGGCGTGGGTACCAAGCTTAGATTGGCGATTGATACCGGCAAACACGATCAAGTTGGTATTGATTTGGTTGCCATGTGTGTCAACGACCTGATTGTTCAAGGTGCAGAGCCACTATTTTTCCTAGACTACTACGCCACTGGCAAGCTGGATATCGATGTTGCTAAAGATGTCATCAAGGGTATAGGCGAAGGTTGCTTGCAATCTGGCTGTGCGCTAATCGGTGGTGAAACGGCTGAAATGCCTGGCATGTATCCTGTTGGTGATTATGATCTAGCTGGTTTCTGTGTCGGCATCGTTGAGAAAGACCAACTGATCGACGGCACGAAAGTCAAAGCAGGCGATGTGCTTTTAGGCTTGGCTTCTTCTGGCCCGCACTCGAATGGCTATTCACTGATTCGTAAAATCATTGAAGTAAGCGGTGAAAGCCTGATGCAGGACCTAGATGGTCAACCGCTAGTCGATGCGCTCATGGCACCCACACGTATTTATGTTAAATCCTTACTGGAACTCTTCAAGCAAGTTGAAGTCAAAGCACTTTCGCATATCACTGGCGGCGGTTTAGTAGAAAATCTACCTCGCGTTATGCCGGCCAACACCTGCGCGCGCGTCAACACCTCAACGTGGCAGCGCCCTGCGGTATTCGATTGGCTAGAAGATCGCGGCAACGTTGACCCTATTGAAATGCACCGTACTTTTAACTGTGGTATCGGCATGGTGCTTGTTGTTGATCCAAAAGATCAAGCAAAAACCATTGAGATTTTACAATCATTAGGCGAACAGGTTTCTGTTATTGGCGAAATCAAATCAACCGATCAAGCTGAGCCTTTTGTTGAGCTAGTAAGCGAGTAAATTGCAAATGGTGCGAGAGTTAACCAACGTGGTGGTGGTGTTATCCGGCAACGGCTCCAACCTACAAGCCCTGATTGATTTTCAGCAACGCGCCGATTGTGCATATAAAATTGTGAAAGTAGTTGCTAACCGCCCTAACGCTTTCGGCTTAGAGCGCGCAAAGCAACACCATATTCCCGCTTCATTAGTAAATCACCAAGATTATGCAACTCGTGAAGATTTTGAGCGTGCATTAATCCAACACATCGACCAGGCCCAACCAGGCCTGGTTGTGCTTGCTGGGTTTATGCGCATCTTAACCCCTCTATTTACCGAACACTATTTAGGGAAAATGCTCAACATCCATCCCTCCTTGCTTCCCAAATACCCAGGACTTGATACCCACCAGCGTGCGATTGATGCAGGTGACACCGAACACGGACTCAGCATTCACTTCGTCACCGCTGAACTCGATGGTGGCCCAGTGATCCTCCAAGCGTCGCTAAAAATCGAGCCACAGATGGACGCACAAATGTTACAACAACAGGTTCATCAGCTTGAACATCAAGCTTACCCACTAGCGGTCAACCTATTTGCACAAGGTCAACTAAGCTTGCAAGACAACCAAGCATGGTTAAACCATCAAGCCTTAATCCAACCGCTAAAGCTATCCGATTTACAGCATGTTTAAACCCCTGCTGCTGTTTGCTTACCTTACCTTGCTCTTTTCGCCCCAAGCACACAGCCTCCAACCTTTTTCGGCAACCTTTAAAGTAGAAGCACTCGGCATTCATATTGGCTATGCCGAACACCAATTACGCTGCCAAGACACCCTATGCGAGCTCACCAGTAATGCAACACCTATTGGGTTAGCACGCCGCCTAATTGGCGAACAAAGCCATGAAACCTCAACACTGGAGCTAAACCAGCATCACCTTAGCTGGCTAAGTTATGACGCCATTATCAAAAAAATGCGTAACCAGTCGATTAAAGAGCAATTTAATCTTCAGCTCGATAAAGAAAGCCATCACATCATCAATGTACAACGCAACCAAACCTGGGAATACACGCACGATACCTTTGATACCTTATCTATGGCCTATGCACTACAACATCGCCTTATTCACCAACAACCAATTAACAACATGATACTACAGGAAGAAAAACAACAGCGACCACTGAGCTTCATCCCTCAAACACTCGGCACGCTTAACACCCCCTTTCAAGCTCGACTGATTACACGGCATTTTATCGCCGATGCGGCTGACTACCGTGTATCGGTTTGGCTGGCACCTGAACTCAACTTTTTCCCTGTACAGGTTGAAATTTATGATAAAAAACGTCGGCGCGGCCTCATGCTAAGCCTCAACGAACGCCCTGATTATACAAAAGAGAAATAAAATGAAACTAAGCGACCGAGATATTACCCTTGCCCTCCAGCAACAACGCATCAACATTCAACCCATGCCAACCGATAATAAAATTAAAGGGATTAGTGTTGATTTACGGCTAGACAATCGTTTTCGCGTTTTCAATGACCATACCGCGCCTTTTATCGACTTAAGCGGTCCGCGCGAACAGGTGCAAGCGCTACTCGATAAAGTGATGGGCAATGAAATTATTATTGAACAAGATCAGGCTTTTTTCTTGCACCCCGGTGAACTTGCCTTGGCTTCAACGCTTGAATCTATCACGATTCCTGATGATTTGGTGGGCTGGTTAGATGGTCGCTCTAGTCTAGCACGACTTGGGCTAATGGTGCATGTCACGGCTCACCGTATCGATCCGGGCTGGCAAGGACAAATTGTGCTTGAAATATTTAACAGCGGAAAGCTCCCACTCGCATTGCGCCCAGGGATGGATATCTGTGCGATTAACTTTGAAACCCTTTCAAGTCCCGCACAAAAACCCTATAACAAAAGAACCGATGCCAAATATCAAAACCAATCTGGCCCCACATCAAGCCGAATCAATCAAGATTAAAACCTAGTTAGTTGATGGATTGAGCGGTTAGCAAGCTAGCCCGGATGTTTAACCTATTTTGCAAAAAACGCCAAAAATCGGTTAAACTACTAAATTAGGTTTATAACTATGAGGACGGACAATATGTTAAAGCCAATAAAAACAGAGCGTATCAGCCCGGTAGAATTCAAACGGCTTGCACAAGACAATAACATCAGTGGAGCTAAATTTATTGCTCCACAAGTTGGCGATGGTACCTTTGGCAGTTTTGAAATAACCTACCGTACACCGGTTTTAAAGCAAGTCTCATCCAATCCTTATTCAATAGAGGTTGAACGCTATGTCAACCATTGACGACAATGCTTTACAATTAGTCAAGCAAGACCTCGAATTGCGCTCTAGCGAACTCGAAATCAACCGAGTTAGAGCTCAACAAGACGCTCAAACCAAGCAGCTAGAAATTAATCGCAATGCCGATATTGCTGACAAAAGCATTGCAGCCAACCTAGAGGTTGAGCGCGCAAGAAAGGATGCTTATGAGAAAACACTAAAAGCCAACCACCTTACCCTAAGAATCGGCATAGCCGCGCTAATCATATTCATTGTCGCCGCTTTCTACTTTGGTGAAAAAGACATGGTCACTGAAGTCTTTAAAACCATTGCAGCCATACTTGGTCCTGCCTTTGGTGCTTACTTCTATGGCAAAAGCAAAACAAACAACTAACCCGCATATTTCATAAATTTCACGCGAATTTATGAATCGAGGAAAGCGAGGCTAAACCAGACTTTTTTTCGCTTCGACTGATTGAGTCCGACAGACTCCTAGCAACACAAAAATAAAAACCCCCGGAAGAACGGGGCTTCCTGATGGATAGTAAAAATAGGTTTTAGGCGTGACGCATATGCGGAAATAACAGAACATCCTTGATGCTGGCGGCATCGGTAAATAGCATTACTAAACGATCAATGCCTATACCCTGCCCAGCTGCGGGTGGCATACCGTGCTCTAATGCAGTGATAAAGTCCGCGTCATAATGCATCGCTTCGTCATCCCCTTCGTCTTTGGCGCGTACCTGTTCCATAAAGCGTTCGGCTTGGTCTTCGGCATCGTTTAGCTCGGAGAAGCCATTCGCCAATTCACGCCCACCGATAAATAATTCAAAACGATCGGTGACGAACGGATTGGCATCGTTACGGCGCGCCAAAGGCGATACTTCAGCCGGATATTCAGTGATAAAGGTCGGGTCCATCAAGCGATGTTCAACGGTTTCTTCAAAAATCTCGGTTTGGATTTTGCCTAAGCCATAGCCAGGACGAATATCAATTTTTAACTTTTCCGCTAGGCTGATGCAGTATTCGATGTCATCAAGGTCTTCAGCCTTGACGCCCTCGTTATACAAGGCAATCGAGTCTTTCAGCGTAATACGTGCAAACGGCTTGTCAAAATGGAACACCTGACCTTGGTAAGGCACTTCACCCGAACCGAGCACCATCTGGGCGAGTTCTTTGAACATGTCTTCAGTGTAATCCATCATGTCGATGTAATCGGCATAGGCTTCGTAAAACTCAACCATGGTGAATTCTGGATTATGACGGGTGGATAAGCCTTCGTTACGGAAGTTACGGTTAATCTCAAACACCTTTTCAAAGCCACCGACTAACAAACGCTTTAAATATAATTCCGGTGCGATTCGCAAAAACAATGGCATATCCAACGCATTATGATGGGTCACAAACGGCTTGGCGGCCGCACCACCCGGAATAACGTGCATCATCGGGGTTTCCACTTCCATAAAGCCTTTGCGCACAAAAAACTCACGCATACCCTGAATCACTTTTGAGCGGGTTTCAAAGGTTTTACGGCTTTGTTCTGACATAATCAAGTCAAGATAACGCTGACGATAACGCACTTCCTGATCTTGTAAACCGTGGAATTTATCAGGCAACGGGCGCAAGGCTTTAGTAATGAGTTCAATTGATTCCACATGAATCGACAACTCATCAGTATTGGTTTTAAATAAATAGCCAGTGACTCCGACAATATCACCCAAGTCCCATTTTTTAAACTGCTCGTTGTAAAACCCTTCAGGTAACTCATCACGTGTTACATAAGCTTGAATACGGCCTGACATGTCTTGCAAGGTAGCAAAGCTGGCTTTACCCATAATACGGCGGGTCATCATTCGACCAGCGACCTTGACGCGTACTGGCTGCATTTCAGCCAATTCTTCTTTAGTTTTAGTGGCGTATTCGTTTTGCAAATCCATCGCTAAAACGTCACGGCGGAAGGTGTTGGGGTAGGCCTGACCGATTTTACGCAAGCCGTCTAGTTTGGCACGTCGTTCAGCAATAATTTTGTTTTCATCGATTTCTGGAGTGGTGTTTTGGTCTGACATCTTGGTTCCTATTAACTTAATTACAAGCCTGCTTTCAAACTTGCTTCAATAAACTGATCTAAATCGCCATCAAGAACGGCGGCGGTATTGCCGGTTTCAACGCTGGTGCGCAAATCTTTTATCCGCCCTGAATCCAACACATAAGAGCGGATTTGGCTACCCCACCCTATGTCTGATTTTGAATCCTCTAGCGTTTGTTTTTCGCTGTTACGTTTATGCATTTCGAGTTCATATAACTTGGCGCGTAACTGCTTAAACGCTTCATCTTTGTTCTGATGTTGTGAGCGGCCATTTTGGCATTGCACCACGGTATTGGTTGGCAAATGGGTGATGCGCACAGCCGATTCGGTTTTGTTAACGTGCTGCCCACCGGCGCCACTGGCACGATAGACGTCAATGCGTAAATCCGCAGGGTTGATGTCAATCTCAACATTATCATCGACCTCCGGTGAAATAAACACCGATGCAAATGAGGTATGACGACGATTGCCTGAATCAAATGGCGACTTTCTGACCAAGCGATGCACACCCGTTTCAGTTCGCATCCAACCATAAGCATAATCACCAACCACATGAATCGTCGCGCCTTTAATCCCGGCCACCTCACCATCGGATACTTCTAGAACCTCGGCCTTAAAGCCCTTAGCTTCAATCCAACGCAAATACATCCGCAACAGCATACTCGCCCAGTCTTGCGCTTCGGTGCCACCTGAACCCGATTGGATTTCAAGGTAGGCATTATTGGCATCCATTTCGCCTGAGAACATGCGTTGAAACTCAAGTTCATCAAGCTTTTTCTGCAAATCGGCCAATTCGGCTTCGACTTCCTCAACCATCGCTTCATCGTTATCGGCCTCGGCCATTTCCAGCAACTCCTTACAGGCATCCAAACCGCCCGCTAAATCATCAAGCGTGCCGACAATTTTATCTAGCTGAACTTTTTCTTTACCCAGGGCTTGTGCGCGCTCAGGATTATCCCAAATTTTGGGATCTTCTAACTCACGCCCTACTTCAACAAGCCGCTCGGATTTGATTTCATAGTCAAAGATACCCCCTAAGCACCAGGCTGCGGGCAGCGTAATCTTCAATTCGATTATAAATTGGGTTTAATTCCATGGCTTTTCACATCAAAATTTAAAGCGCGAATCATAGCACTTTTCAGCGATTTTGTCCTAAAGGTTTGCACCTAAACAGCCGATAACCTAATCAAGATAATATAAAAAGATAACGATTATTCTAAAATCGAATCACCAAAACAGGAGAGTTCCCCATGCCCATTCAATCCATCGATGGCAGCGCGAGTGCCTATCAGCGCAATGCACCAATAGAAAACCAAAACAAGGCTGAAAACAAAGTAGAAAATAAAACCCAAAATAGCCAAGATAAACAACCAGGCCTGGTTGTTGAAGTCGGCGGTATTGAACAACACGCCTCGAAAGAAACGATGAAAATTCAAGCGCAAGCCAGCATTATCCAGCATCTATTTGGCGAAGGCGCGCCCAAGGATCAAAATGCGTTAAAAATTCTATTTCAAGAAGCGATTGATCAAATCAATCACGCGCTTGAAGCCGACTTGGGGCCTAACGCGATTAGCGCAGAAAAACTCGCCGAACAAGGTGGCATGGATTATTGGTCGCCGGAAAACACCGCGGGACGTATTGTGCAAGGCACCACGGCTTTTTTTGAAGCCTACCAAAAATCCAACCCAAACCTTGAAGGAGAAGCCCTGCTCGATAAGTTTTTAACCGTGATTGGCGGCGGGATTGAATCGGGTTTTAAAGATGCCACCGACATGCTCAAGGGGTTTGGCGTGTATGAAGGCTCAGTAAAAGACAATGCCGAAAAAACCTATGACCTAGTACAAAAAGGCCTGCAAGAGTTTAGAGAACAACAGATGGAAAAAATGGGATTAGCTTAACCCAGACAGGGCAAACGCATCTAAAGTAAATAGCTTACAATCAGATCTCGCTCCCACGTTGAACGTGGGAGCGCCTTGGACTTGGGTTTAAGCGCTGTTTCATAGGTTAAATCGGGCTGCATTCCCACGCAAAGCGTGGGAACGAGGTTAATCATGCCTATCGCTATGATTTTTTTATTATTTAGATGCGTTTGCCCTGATACAGCAAACACCTGGCTAAACTTTCACGCCAATGAGGAATCTGCAGTCCATAAGCCTGCTTAATGCGGGCTTTGCTCAGTAAACTGTAACCAGGACGCTGTGCCGGCGTTGGATAAGCCAGGCTTTCAATAGGCTGTAGGCGGCATGGAATGGCGGCCATTTCAAAAACAGCCTGCGCAAAGTCATACCATGAGCAGACACCTTCATTGGTATAGTGAAAAATCGACACGTTTTTATCAGTGCGTTTTTCAGACTGTAAACCCTCTAGGCTTGAACCAACAAGCTCCGCATTCAACATCACTAGAATCGCCGCCGCTAAATCGGGCGCATAGGTTGGCGTGCCGATTTGATCATAAATCACGTTTAATTCATCACGCTGTCTGCCCAGCTTCAACATAGTGTTCACAAAGTTGTGCCCGTATTTTGTATAAACCCAACTGGTGCGCACAATCAAGGCGCTCGGGTTGGCGGCGATAATCGCCCGTTCGCCATCTCGTTTTGTTTGTCCATACAGATTAATCGGACAGGTTTGTGCCGCCTCATCATAAGGTTGAGAGGCGCGCCCATCAAACACATAATCGGTACTTAGATAAATCAACAAGGCATTTTGCTCTTTAGCTAACTTCGCGATATGGGCAACAGCCAGATGATTAATCTGGTTTGCCAATGCGGGCTCTGATTCAGCTTTATCAACCGCCGTGTAAGCGGCACAATGAATAATGGCATCAAAAACCTGTGCCGAAAAAAATAACTTAATGGTGTCATCACTCGCCAAATCGAACTGCTCACGCCCCGCAAAATAAAACGCAAACTGCGGATAATTTTGTGCCATCGCCTTCAGGCTTTGACCCACCTGCCCATTTTCACCGGTTACCAGAACACGCTTTGGGATAGGCTTAAGCATACAAATCCAAATCAATGTTAAATCGAGCCGATTCGGCTGAGATATCCACCAGGCCTGGTTGGTTTTGATCTTTTGCTGAAACCTTTAAATCTGATTTTGGATATGACCAGTCTATCGCTAAACTCGCGTCATCAAACGCCAACCCGCGCTCATGCGCCGCCGAGTAATAGTTGTCTACCTTATAAGCAAAGGTCGCCTTATCGCTTAGCACCACAAAACCATGCGCAAATCCACGCGGAATATACAACTGATGTTTATTACGATCATTTAACACTACCGCGACATGCTGACCAAAGGTTGGACTGTTTTGACGAATATCGACCGATACATCCAACACCTCGCCCGCGATTACACGCACCAACTTGCTCTGCGCAAACGGGGGTAATTGAAAGTGCAAGCCTCGCAACACCCCTTTAACAGATTGCGACTCATTGTCTTGACAAAAATTCACCGCATAGCCCAATGCTTGCTCAAGAGCATCTTGACGAAACGTTTCCATTAAATACCCTCGCGTATCGGCATGCACCTGTGGCTCAATAAGTACCAGACCCGCTAGCGTTTGAGGACTAAACTTCACTCGACACCCGCCGCTTACGCAAAGACTTCTGTGCAGAAACCAGTTTAACGAGCCCCGTCGAAGCCTGCAACATCGCCTCACCCTTTGGCGAAATGCCTTGATAAATAACAGGTTCTCTTCCTGCTTGATGACACACTAAATCAACCGATTCACCGAGTGCAAAAAAATCATACTGCCGCCAGTAATCACCATCAAAATGCGCAAAGCCACTCAAACTCAAACGCTTAATCAGCGCTAACACAACCTCTTCAGAATTAAACGCGTCCACCCCCCCGGCCCCGATGGCTAACTGTTCGGGTGCCAAGGGTAAACGATTAACTCCAATACCTATTACCAAACAAACCTGCCCAGTTTTATCCTTGTCCACTTCAATCAAAATACCCGATACTTTACCTTGTTGATTATAAAGATCATTAGGCCATTTCAGCCACAAACGCGATGGCGTGCATTCACATAACGCCTGATGCAAGGCAACGGCAACCTGCAAACTCAAGTGAGGCGCGATAACGTGAGAGCTCATCGGCCAAGCCATAGAAAAAATGCAAGCATGCGCATTGGTCAACCACACGGCCTGACGCTGCCCATAACCTGCCGTTTGCCGCTGTGTAAGACACACCAGCGGACGTACAAGCCTATGCATTTTTATATAACGCTTTAAAAAAGTACTAGTAGAATCCACTTCATCTAGCTTAATCCAATCACACGTTGGCCTACTCAACACGTTTCGCACAACCTTCATCCATCACCCTCAAATATGAACGGTTAAGACGCTGTTTAACCTCTTGCCAATTCGGTAAATATTGATCCATATACGCTTTGAAACGGTCGCTGTGCTTTCTTTCTAGCAAATGCACCAATTCATGCACCAAAATATACTCCAAGCACTCCGGCGGCTTTTTTGCCAATTCCAAATTCAACAGAATCCGCTTGTTTTCGATATGGCAACTGCCCCACTGGGTTTTCATTTTTTGCACCCGCCAATCCGCCAGCGTCACGCCCAATTTCGGCAACCATTTTTCCAATAACACCGGGATACGTTGTTTCAACTCGGCACGATAATAGTCTTCCAGCACCCGCAAGCGATTTTCAGTTGATGTATTGGGCGAAACCCGCAACACCAACTTGCTCAATCCCTTCACCTCAAGACCGTGCCGACCGTGTTGCTCGATCACGTCTAAACGATAACGCTGTCCCCATAAATAATGGCTTTCGCCGTTCACCATTTGACGTGCTGATTGTCGGGGCTGATTGATAAAACTCTGCTTTTGTTTTTTGATCCAAGGAATGCGTTTTATCACCGCCATCCGAATCGCCGTGTCGGTCATTTTCTCCGGCGCGGAGACGCGAATGCGTCCATCCGGCGGTAACACACTGATATGCAAATTCTTAATTGCCTTACGATTCAAGGTTAAAGCCAAACTGCCAATCACTAAATCACTGCTACTCACACTCGTCACCTAATGATATTCCTTTTGCGCCTTCACCAAATCCATCACTCGCGCAATATCCAAATCATAGCCACCCGCTTCCTCCCGAATCGCATTCGCCAACTCACGCTCTTTAAAGCGGTCGCCCACCCAATCGGCTTTTTTTGTGTAACGAATGGCCGCGTCCAGCTTTGTGACCAGCACTTCATCCTGCCCAAAGTTATCATACAGCGCACGTTTTGCGTCTGAATCCACCGAACTGGGGTAGGGATGATCGGCAGAGGCTTGCGGTTTTAAAACCTGCTTGGCAAGCTGACGGATTTTCTCCAAATAATCTTGGTAATCGATTGACTGCTGGCGACGCTGTTGAATCAATTCATCCAACAACACCGACATCTGTTCGTAGTAACGCGGATTCACCGGGTTTTCATCAACAATTTTTCTGCGCACGTTGTTTTCAATCGTTTCCGCCATCGCCTCCTTTCCTTGCAGGCCTGGTGGTAACGCCTCAACTAACGCATCCGTGCCTTTTTCAACGACAAACTCAATCATGCCCAACTCTTCGAAGTCGATAATCCTTTCGCTGTCATCGGCACGAATGTACATATCTAATAGATGGCGCATCGCGGGTTCAAACCGCTTCATCTCGACCAAATCACCGCTGGCCAGCTTGATCTCATCGCGCACTTTTTCAAAATGCATCACGTCTTGTTTAATCTGCTCAATTTCCGCAGGCGTAAAACCGGCGGCGGGCATTTCATTCGCCACATTCGCATAGGCTCTGAGTAGCTTGGCAACCAACTGATACAAACTTAAGCGCAAGGCTTCTTTTTCAGTAATCGCATCTTGAGTTGCATCAGCCGGTGCAACAAAATAATGAAGATAATCCGCGGTATCTCTTGGCGCTCTCACCGGCTCGCACAAGCTCTTGACCATTTCTAACGCATCCTCAAGATCCTTACGCGCCTCTTCCAAGCGGTTTTTCAACAAGCCTTTAACATCGTCCTGATCGTAATCGGCAAACGCGCCCACCGTGTAATCGCTGATCGCCTTATCCAACGAACGAAACAAATCCTTGTAATCAACAATATAGCCGTATTCCTTATCATCGCCATCCAACCGATTCACTCGGCAAATCGCTTGAAAAAGATTATGGTCGGCCATTTGTTTATCAATATACAAATAGGTCGCTGAGGGCGCATCAAAACCGGTTAACAACTTATCCACCACAATCAACAGCCGCATTTGACCCGGCTCTTTGATAAAACGCTGTTTAACAACCTTTTCAAACTCTTCAACCCGCTTAGCGGCTTCCTCCTCCGGTTGCTCAAAATAATCCGCCAGCATCTTGCGATACAAATCGTATTTGAACAGCTTTTCGGTTAACCCCTCGCCGGTTTCCTCACCCTTAATATCCGCCGCACTGGGTTTGTAGCTGGTGACAATCGCACACTTACCCGCCAGATCCGTTTGGCTAAATAGCTCATAGGCTTTGCAGGCCTGGTAAACACTGGCGCACACCAACATCGCGTTACCACCGCCATCCTTCAGCCGAGACTTGATTTCCATATCCAACAAAATATCCGCGACAATTTTTTCTAATCGCGCCTTGCTCGACAACAACTTCTGCATCGAACCCCATTTCTGCTTAATCTGCATTTTACCCAAGTTCGATAAACCGCGTGTTTTGGCCTCAAACCACTCATCCACTTTCTTTTGCGAACTGATATGCTGATCAATATCGCGTGCTTCATAACGCAAATCCAACACCACACCATCGGCCACCGCTTCATCAAACTTATAGGTGTGGATATAACGCCCAAACACCTCCACCGATTTTTTCTTATCCTTTTTCAACAGGGGCGTACCGGTAAAGCCCAAAAACAGCGCATTCGGCAGAATCGACTTCATCGCCTCGTGCAACTTGCCGGACTGGGTGCGATGACACTCATCGACAAACACAAACAGATTGCCTTTTGGCACAAAATCCGATGGCAAACTCGCTTGCAGTTCAACAATAAACTCCTGCGTTGGCCGATCATTTTCTTCATCTTCTGTGGAGCGTCCAAACTTATGCACCAACGAACACAATAACCAAGGATTGGGCTCGTTCAAGGTGTTAATCAAATCTGCACCGCTGGTGGTGCGATAAATCGCCTCATCCACCCCGTTAAACACCTTTTCGATTTGCTCATCCAATTCGGTGCGGTCGGTCACCAACAACACCCGCGCATTCGGCACATTTTCCCGAATCCACTTCGCCAACCACACCATCGTTAAGCTTTTGCCTGAGCCTTGGGTATGCCAAATAATACCGCCTTCACGCCGCGCAATAAAACGTTTGGCCTCGTTGATGCCAAAGAATTGATTGTGGCGGCAGGTCTTTTTCGTCCCCGCATCAAACACCATAAAATCGTGGATAATCTGCAAAAAGCGTTGTTTAGAACAAACACAGCTTAAATGAAAATCCAGCAAAAACGCATAGGGGTTCTCAACCGGCTCTTTCCATTCTAGGTAATACTTCTCCTTTGTTTGGATCACGCCATAACGCAAACCTTGGGTATCGTTACCGGCCATCACTAATTGCTGGGTGGTAAAGAAACTGCGGATAAAGTCTTTTTTCTGATTATCTAGGTTTTGATGAATACCCTTCGTCACCGACACCGACGAACGCTTCAACTCCAGCACACCCAACGCAATCCCATTCACATACAGCACAATATCCGGGCGCTTTTTGTGCTCACCTTGAATCGACACCTCTTCCGCAATCGCAAAATCATTAGCTTCTGGGTTTTCCCAGTCAATCAACCAAACCGTTTGGTTCTGCTCCCCTGCACCTTCTTTGTCTTTAATCCCATAACGCAGCAGTTGATAAACATCTTTATTAGCGTAATAGAGATTTTTGCCCTCGCCCAAGGCGGCGGCCTTATCCAGCTGGCGTAATGCCCGCGTAATCAACGCATCCGACACGCCACGACCCCGCAACCAGTCGGTCACCAGGCCTGGTTCAATATTGCGGTTATCTGCACGATCCTGCCAATCGCCCAAATAGCGATACTTCAGCTCATCCTGAAAAAACTTCACAATCCGATTTTGGGTAGCGCGCTCACGCTGGCCGACATTACTCATCCCGCCTTCCTTTTATCCAAGTTTCTCACACTCAGTCAACCATCGATCAAGCAACGGTCATACAAATTTATAACTTTAAATTCAATAACTTAAAAACAAAAACAAGGCCTAAAGACCTCAGAAATTCACTTCCAGTCATACAACGATCATGCAAATTATGCCCACCAAGGAATGTAACGCATGGCTTTTGTACCCGCATCAGAGTCATAAGGCTTCAATAGCCCTGCATCCACCGTATCCCTTATGATGCGACTGGCTTGCGCTTGGTTTTTCTGCTCAATTCCAAATCGCTCACGAACAGAACTGTTATTCATCGGCTCACGATTCACATAACGCAAGCAACAATGCAAATAACACGCGTGTATCCGCTCTTCCTTGTTCATGTCCGCGAACGTTTTATAGCTAAACAAAATACTGCGTGTATGTTTATCGGTTACTTCAAACACCGGTGCAGGAAGTTGATACAACTCCGTTTGCGACACCACCTTATCAATGCCCGATCCGCGTTCTTCACAAATCTTGATTCGGCGCATAAACGAGGCTAACGCCTCATTTCGGCTTTGTGGTGGCGAATCCAAAAAACGCTCAACGGCCACTAAAGGCACACCCGGATTGGTAATCTCCATTCGCGTCTCAAACACTTCAATCATCGGCCCCGTACCGCTAATCGAAAAATCCTGATGAATAATCGCGTTTGCGACCAACTCACGAATCGCCAACTCTGGATACATCGGTACTTCTTTACGAAATGCACGTCCAATTTCTTCATTCGACGGCAACAGGGTTTTTAAATAATCAATCAAGCCTTCAAAGCCAACCGCATACCCCTTGTTGCCTTCAAGCTCACGAATGGTCTCCACACGGCTATTGCCTTTATACTGCACTAAGCGCACCGCTTTTCGCCCTAAATGCTCAAAGCTTTGCAGTTTTTTGGCAAACAAAATCGCACCCAAGTTGGTGATATGCCAAAAGCCGCCCTGCGCTTCTTTAATCAAACGCTCTGCTTTTAATGCGCTCAAAATACCCGCACGATTATCCGGCAACGGCAGGCCGGTTAAATCAAAATAAGCCGGATACTCCAACAGCTTGAGCACCTCGTCTGCGCTCACATTTGAGGCGGCATACTGCTGTTCAAACGGCGTTTTATCAAACACCCGCCACAAGGCACGTTCTTTTTCAGGAAACTCTTTCAGCTTCTTTTTATACGAACCAATTCGAATATACTCAACACCATCAAACTGCACCGGGTTATGGGTAGCCGGCTGAATTTCCAGAATCACAACCGGTAAATCATCATTTTCACCGGCGTTAAATTCATAAAACCGAAAGTGAATCTTGGGCGACAGTTTTTGCAACAACCAGCTTTCCAGTTCCTGCTGTTTGTATTTCTCAACCGATGGTTTGAATGTAGTACCAATCACTTGATGGGTCGCATCATCCACGCCATAAACCAAATACGCACTCTGCTTACCCAACAAAGCGGCAGAATTGGCTAGGGCGGAAATGTATTCACCGATCATTAAAATATCGGCATTATGTTTAAACTCTACCCATTCGGTTTCTGCTGACAGATGACACAACTCGCGCAACAAACTGCGCAGGTGCTCCAAGCTTAATTCAACCGGCATAATGTGCGCCCTCCATAGTTTGGGATTCTGGCTTAATAAAACGGCTGTTAACGATACAAAACCGTTTTCAAATAATCTTCCGTTACAACAAAATCAGGCTGTTTTCCACTCAACTGCATGGTTAAGGGAATAATTTTAGTTCGAACGCCCATGCCACGATAATCAACATAACCGTAATCACGCAACACCTCCATGATAATCGTATTTCTTGGCGAACGTTGCCCCGCTTTCATCTTTTCCACCGTCATCGAATTCGGCAAGGCACCCGGACTTATAACTTCAAGACGATCTGCATAACCCGAAACTTCAATTTCAACAAAACGTGTCCAATCTCGATGTGCCAACGCATTCAACAACGCCTCACGAACCGCCTCAAGCGAATAAAACCATTTGGTTTCACGCCGCAAACCCTTACCAACCTCACCAGACTCTTTTGATAAGAAGGGCGTCATGGCATCCATAAAGCGTTCAATAATACCGCCATCAATCAAACGCTTGTCGCCGTTATCAAAATCCCAACGGCCGACCATTGGCCCATCAAGAATCTGATCCAATTGCGCCTGATATTCTTTATCGTCCCCCGCAAACGCCATCACGCGCAAACCCGCTTGCTTCAAATAACGGCGCGGATTTTTACCAAACAACACCAACCCTGCGATGGTGCAACAAACGCTTCCCGCCGCTTCGGTTAAAAAGCCCATACCAAGCAATCTTGCCTGCCACTGTTCGGCTGTGTTAGGAATATCCGGATCCTGTAAAACATCTCTAACATAATTCAACAATCTCGCCTCATCCAAACAACGCCTATCCGTGCGTGGAACGGGCATCACCTCGGTATGCAACATCCCGCCCAACTCAAACAGCCGCATTTGCTGTTCTCTTGTCGCCAATCTCGACGTGCTTCCGACACGAATATAAATCTCTTCCTTTCCACCGTGGCGCACGACATAAGGTTTTGAAATCCCCATCGGAAAACTCACAACTGCAACCGCTTTTCCATCATCCAACGTAACCTCTTCGTAAAACGGCAACATCATTGGATGAATCTTGCTTTGAAAAACGTTCATCACCCATTCTTCAAGATCATCTCGTTGAACCCCGCTAATCGTTCCGTCATCTTCAACACCCAGCAGTATCCGCCCGCCTTGAAAGTTGGCTAATGCCACCACTTCTTTTGCCAGTTGTTCCGGGCGAATATCGTCACGCTTAAACTCAACACCGGAGTTTTCTCCATTGGCAATCAGTTCCAACAATTCCGCTTTAAACATACCGCTCCCCCAAGGCAATTTCATCAATCAACCATCAATCAAGCAACGGTCATACAAATTTATAGCTTTAAATTCAGCAAGTTAAAAACAAAAATAAGGCATTAAAACCTCAAAAAACCACTTCCAGTCATACCTAACGTATGCACACTTCTTTTCTCGTTTTCTCGTTCCCACGCTGTGCGTGGGAATGCCAGCCCATTCAAGACAGTAACGAGTAAATTAAACTGACTGTGTAACTTTTTAGCACTGTAAATTACCAGAAATTCTATTTTACACACCAGCAACAGCGCTCCCACGCACAGCGTGGGAGCGAGTTAAAATATCTGCCATCAGCCGGTTTAGTGGCTGATAATCCTTTACCTCTCAAAACGGGAACAAAAAACATCCTCGCCATACTTCATGACACGCCCTTAACCAAGCGGATTTTACCCGTTAGCAGTTGTTGCATCATGCCTTGTTTGATTTGGCGGGTTTTGTTGAGGCGTTGTTCAAGGGCTTGGATTTCGCTGTCCATATCCGAGAGGATTTGAGCGATGGCGGTTTGTTCTTCTTTGGATGGCATAACAACATACATATTCCGAAGCGTTCCTAATGAAACAAACTTTTGAATCCCTCCATCCATGCTATCCGCTAGATATTCCTGAAAGTGCTTAGACCTAATTAACTGAACAAGAAATTCGCCAAGCACGCATTTAGGTTTAAATAATGCAACATTCTTTATACAAAAGCTTGGATCATCTTTCAGTAAAACCGCACTTCCTACTGTTCCAATCATCGACATAATTATGTCGCCTTTATCAACCTTTGAGCGTTTATTAATCTCATAGGCATCATCAATTGATATAAGTGAGACAGTAGATAAATCTAAGATATCATTAATGATGTTCTTAGATGTTACTAACGGAATGCCTTTGTCTCTATATTTTGGCGACTCGTGAGTTCCATCCCTCACATCACATATTGATGATAAAGAATCAACCTCCCAATCCTCTGGGATTTCGCCGAGTTCGGTGTGCTTGGTGGTTTTTGGGGTGCCGTCGGGGTGGTGGGCGAATTGCGGCAAACGAGTTTTGCCGGTGAGCAGTTGTTGCATAGTGGCGGTTTTAATCGCTTGTTTTTTGGCAATCAACTTTTCCTGCTCGCTAATCAACGCATCCACATCCGACAACGCCTCCGCAATCGCGGTTTGTTCGTGTTTGGGAGGGATAGAAACCTTTATTGATTGAAAAGCATCATTCGTAATATGAACTTGCGTACTCCCAACCATTGCTGCATTAGCAAGCTTTCTATATATTGAAGAATTTGAATAATGAATCAAGTAATTAGCTACATTTTCTGAAAGTGCTAAAAACCCATAAACACCTTGAGCAAGAACAAAAAAATCATCTTCAATCATTCTTACCATAAGCCCAATACTTGGACCACTTGGCACTAGATCCCTTAAAACAACAATTGTATACAAACTATTAATACAATTCATTGAATGCGCATTTGCATAATTTTTACTACAAAACTGTTGCTCATGTTCTTTAATTTTTAATATGCCGCCAAATGTAACACCGCCCTTGGGAAGAACTTTTACCCCACTTTTTGTAAAATCAGACGGTTTTAATGGAGCACCACCACGCAAACCAGTAATCAATGAACCTATCGAGCAAACCTCCCAATCCTCCGGGATCACGCCGATTTCTGTCTGTTTGTACCCAGCCGATATCGTTTGTTGGCTCATTATTCTTCTCCTGCTTGTGTCTGCGCCAAAGCCAGTTCGAGTTCGCGTTGAAGGCTTTCACGGTCTGGCAAATACAGTTGATACTTTTGACCAATATCTTGATGTTGCACTTCGCCGAGTTTTAAATCAATCAATACAAAACAGCGCAGGATGCGATGATAAAACACCAAATCGACTTTGTAATGACGGTTGTTTAGGGTGATGCGATATTGACGACCTACAAAAGTAAAACCTTTACCGAGTTCGAGTAGAAACGGTTGCAAGTGATCACAAAGCGCGGTTTCCAGTTGGGTTTCAGAGATCTGATGCGCTTCTGGGATTTTTAAAAACTCGAAAATATAAGGTTCGCGCAGTAAGTCTGTCGGTTGAGTAACGACTTGCCCAAGTTGCGCTAAACAAAGCAGGCCTGCTTTATCTTTGCTGGCGGCCAATCGTAAAAAAAGCTGTGCTTGTTTTTGGCGTTTAAGCTCGGGTACAGACCAGTTTTCTGCAATGGCTTGCTGTTGGTAAAAACCCCGCTCTTGCGGATCATCGAGTTTTAACAACTCCACATAATGTGACCAACTCAATTTGTGCGAAGGCTTCGCACTTATTGGATAGGCCAGATAAAACTGTCGCATTCTGATCAGGTTGCTACGACTAAACCCTTTGCCGTGACGCAGAGTTAAATCTTGTGCTAACTGCTTGAGCAGTGCTTGACCGTATTGCGCACGCTGTTGTCCTTTTTGTTCAAACTCCACCAAATGCTGACCAATGCACCAATAGGTTTCTATCAGTTGATAATTTACCGCTTGGAGGGCTTGCGTCTGCCCATTCAAATAGGTTTGCGACACCTGTTGAATCAAGGTTTGATACGCATTGTCTTGCAAACTCATACCCGCAACTCCACAGCTTTAAGGGAATCCTCCGGAATCACGCCGATTTCCGTCTGTTTGTACCCTGCCGGTATCGTTTGTTGGCTCATGGTTGTGCCTCCAAGGCTTGTTGGAAAAACGTCATCATACAATACCTAAAAAGACGGCCAAAGCCGCATCAACTTCTTTCAATGTTGCTTTATTGGCAAAGCCAATTTTGCCACCTATTTTTGAACGCAACACCGTCATTGGCTTATCTATCATGATTTGAGAAGACTTGAATAGTCCATTGTTTTCATCTGGCTCAACCGTCAATCTGATCAAGGGAGCATCGACAATCTCACTACTCATCAGCAATACCGTAACGCTCGCAAAAGCATCGCTCAAAAACTTGTCCGATTGAATAATCAACGCAGGTCTAGGCTTGCCAAAATCGCCAGACATCGCAACCAACACAAAATCGCCTCGATTCATTGCCATGCACTTGCATCATCAAGGGCATCATTCATGAAATCTTGCAGCTCACCATCAGCCTGATCAGCCGCAGCCACAATCCTCATCTGACGTTGGCACTCCCGCACGAAATCTTCTGTTCTGGTATCTTTAACCCAAATTTGAACGGGACGATAACCAGCAGCACGCAGTTGATCACGATAATTTTGAACACGAACAGCAACAGAGGTAGCCATGATGATTCTCCTTAAACTTAGTTACATGTAACTATAGTAACATTATCAACGAAGTTTTTATCCAGATTTTTATCAGCTCCAACATAAAACACCCAAATAGCTTTGCACCATCGCACTATTGACGGCTTGGCGCACCTGCCCACGCGCTTGGCTAATAATCTATGCAATGCCTCGAACCAGTCGATCAAGAGGCACGAATTCTTCGGCTGTCATACCCGCAACCCCATCGCTTTGAGGTGTTCGGCGACTTTGGCACTCAAGGCGTTTACCTTGTCTTCAATCTGCGGCAAGGGTTCGGCATAACGTTCTTCCAATTCTTTTACCCGATTGGCGAGTTGTTGGGTGACGCGTTCGATTTCAGCGATGATATTGCTTTCAAGTGTTGCCAGCCATTTGTCTTGAGTCACCAATTGTTTAACCTCCGCTTCCACCAGGCCTGCATATTGCGCCAACACCGCCTTATCCAGCGTTTCTTGGCTGTCTTTGAGTGTTTTTTTGGCTTTAGCTTCGTCTTCATACAAACGGCTAGCTTGTTTGAGTAGCGCGATTTCTTCGGCATCAGTGGCGTGTTTTAACCGCGCCGTGACGCTGGCTTTAGTCACCTTGTCCTTGTCGTTCATCGCGTCGTTTAATAGTCCCTCTTCGCCGCTGTGTTCTTCAACCAGCGTTTCGAGTTGCTGACTGATCGCATCGAGTTCGGTTTGCTGTTGGTCGATTTGCGCTTGTTGTTCGGCAAAATATCGCGCCACCACCAGGCCTGGTGGAATCAACTCGGCTTTGTATTTGGCTTTGCCGATGATTAAATCCGGCGTTTCTTTGAGTTTTTCGCCTTTGGCGACCACCAATTCCCGCAAGCGATTGCCCGCCGCCCAGCCGTCTTGCACCAGCACGTACACATCGTCTTGCATCACCTCTGCCCAATAGTCCATCAGGATTTGATAAATGTCGTATTTGCTGAGCAGTGGGCTGTCGGCATAGGCCGTGAGCAAGGCTTCGGAAAGTTCAAAAATCCGCGTTTTCGGGCTGTCGCCGATTTGTATTTGGCTTAGCGGTGCGCTGTCTGCCCAAGCTTTGAAGGGCAACAGACTTTTGTCCGCAAAGGCGATAAATTCCGGATGCGCCAGAATGGTGGCTTTAACGTGATTCGCTTCGACCAAACCTTCGCTGTAACCCGGCCTGGTGGCTTGAAACAAACTTTGGCGCAGGGTTGGGAACACTTGCCAGTATTTATCCAGCGCATCAATGTCCGCATTCGGGATGCCGCCTTGTAAATGCGCGGTTAAGTCGTGCAGGTCTTCCGGCTCGGAGGAATCGATATAACGCGGAATATTGAGGTTGTAGTCATTGTCGGCGATTTCGGACAAGGTGACCATGCGGCTGTAGCGTGGCAGTTCGATTTGTTTATTAAACACATCGACCACTTTGTGGATGTCTTGCGCGCGCAGACGGTTTTTGTTGCCGTCTTTGATAAAGCCTTTGCTGGCATCGATCATAAAAATGCCGCTACGGGCGTTAGCGTGTTGTTTGTCGATAACGATAATACAGGCCGGAATACCGGTGCCGTAAAACAGGTTAGCGGGCAAGCCGATAATGCCCTTGATGTAGCCTTGTTTAATCAGGTTTTCGCGAATACGCGCTTCGGCATTGCCACGGAATAACACGCCGTGCGGCAAAATCACCGCCGCTTTGCCGGTGCTTTTTAACGATTTAAGGATATGCAGTAAAAACGCATAATCGCCATTTTTTCCGGCGGCATACCCCAAGTAAAGCGTGTAAACTCGTCATCGGTCAGATTTAAACCGCTGGTCCAGTTTTTACTGGAGAACGGCGGATTGGCCACCGCAAAATCAAAGGTTTTAAGCTGACCGTTGCCGTCTTTCCATTGCGGGTCGGCCAGTGTGTTGCCCTTCCAGATTTTGGCGGTGGCGTTGTTGTGCAGAATCATGTTCATCCGCGCTAAGGCGCTGGTGGCGTTATCCATTTCTTGACCGTAAATGGTTAAGCCGCGCGGCGCTTCGTCGCTCACTTTTAACAACAGCGAACCCGAGCCGCAAGTCGGGTCGTACACCGTGGCATCTTGTGACGTCGCTTGGTTGATGCCGACCACTTTCGCTAAAATGCGCGACACTTCGGACGGAGTGTAGAACTGACCTTTTGATTTACCGGATTCGGTCGCAAAGTGGCGCATTAGGTATTCGTAAGCATCGCCAAGCAAATCATCGCCATCGGCACGGTTGGAGGACAAATCCAGGCCTGCAAAAATGCCGATTAGGTTACTGAGGCGATCGACCATGTCTTTGCCTTTGCCGAGCTTTTCTTCATCATTGAAGTCCGCCACGTCAATCACGCCTTTGAGGTCATTGGCTTCGGCTAACGCACCGATGATTTTATTCAGCTTATCGCCGATTTCTTTATCGCCTTTGAGGCGCATCATGTCGTCAAAACTGCCGCCTTCCGGCACGACAATCATGCCATACGGATCGCCCTTATACTTGTCGGACACGTATTTCATAAACAGCAAGGTCAGCACGTAATCCTTGTACTGACTCGCATCCATGCCGCCGCGCAAGCTGTCGGCGCTCGCCCAAAGTGAAGAATAAAGTTCGGTTTTTTTAATGGCCATTTAACAATCGATTCCGTAAATTCAAGGTGAAAAAGTTGATGCATGCACAACAACTGAGTAGAAAAACAAATGGTTTCTTACGCTTTACACTGCACATTATAGCGACACTTATTAATTTTTTTTAAAATCTACTTACATCTGAATGCAATTGGAAGTGCTAGGAGCCAGGGCAAACGTATCTAAATAATATAAAAAATCACGCGGCGAGGCCGAAGTCCTTGGCAATCTGGTGCAGGGTTTAATAATCCGAATGATATTGCATGCAAGCTTAGAGGGCGTGGCTGGAGAATTTGCACTCCCCCCATTATCAGCCACACGATACATTTTACCTGTTGGTTTTAAACTATTGATTCTTGTATTATTAGACATAGCGTATTTCGTGCTTACTACTATATTCTCCTTATCGGGTCTTGTATTACGTCCTATCAACCCGCCCATATTAAAAATAGGGCTTGGTTTTGTGTTCAATAAACGGCCATTCAACAAGCAAGCCCGCTTTATTTTAGACACAAAAAAAAGCACGATTTACGGTTGTGCAAGATACCGCTGGTGTTTTAGTAGTGCATTTATTATTCCCCAGTTTTTGGGGAATAATGCAAGCCATTATTGTTGTATAGCCTCCTATACGGTGTCATAATATTATTCATATTATTCATATTATTCATATCCTATTCTGTTTTGGGGGTGTTAGATGACAACAAACCAGCGGGAAAATTCGGGCAAATACCTTTACGACCTCAGCAAAGGATTTGTTCTGGCTGGGGTTGTCGGATACTTTGCCGATAAATTGCCAGGCTTCGTATTCCTAGTTCATCTGCTTATTGCCCTTTATTTTTTTAATCGCGTTCAATTTAGATAATGAGGTTTAGTTATGGAATCCCTTAGTTATTACGACTGGTTCATTATTGCGCTTGCCGTTGCCTTAACACCTGTTGTTGTTTGGCTGTACCTGATCAAGCCTAAAAATAAACACAAACACGGTTGAAACCATGCTCGCAACCAAGGCCGATATTCAAAAAGTTAATGCCGATTTAATCACGCTTGATTCAAAACTTGATCGACTTCAATCATCGGTTGATTCAGACGCTAAAATAACCCGCTTTAGCCTATTGCTTATATTTGCCGTGCTGGTTCTGCCTTACCTCAAAACCCTGTTTGTTTAGCCTTAAACAAGCGAATCGCTTCCCGCGCATAGTCATATTGGCTTGAATCCAATTCATACCGCCCCGCCCGTGTGGTGTTGCCGTATCGGGTCGTTACCACTTCGGGTAGCGTGTGAACCTTCCAGCCGCGCCCTTGCTTCCCTGATCGGTGGCATAAGTTGCGAATGCCTTTAGCGTGTCGGTCAAACTTTTTCGCGTTGCTTTGCCGTCAATGCGTAGTTGCTGGAATAGCTGGTTATCCTGATTGGCTTTCGCTTGAAGCAAGGTTTGCTTCATCTTGTAATGGGGGACTAGGTTTGGATATCACGCAAGACTAAAACAGGCACTTCTTCAAAAAAGCTTGGTGTCAATCGGTATTTATAACGCCATGATTTTAAGCCTGTGGGGGTTACAAATAAATAAAGGTCTCCCCCATCGTGTATCTTGCGTGCTTTCGGTTCGACCTTGGCCGTTATAACTGCTGCATCGGTTAATACGCGCTTAATGCCTGTTGTCATAGATCACCTCCACGGGTACTTAGTCAGATAACTGGGGGTATCGTTGAGGGTATCCGATACCCCCAAACCCTTTTTATACCCCCAGTAATACCCCCTTTGGTTTGCGCTTGCAATAGACGCATGACACCACATAAGACGCTAAGTTATTGATTTTACATTACAAGGGGCGTAAAAAAACCCGCTTGATACGGGTTTAATTAGCTATATGGCGGAGACGGAGGGATTCGAACCCTCGATAGAGCTACAAACCCTATACTCCCTTAGCAGGGGAGCGCCTTCAGCCTCTCGGCCACGTCTCCATTTAGTGCGCGTATATTACAATTTATTTAGGCTTATGTAAAGCTTAAATATGAATATACGCGCTAAAAGTTTAGACCTTGTCTAACTCAAACTGCTGATGCAAGCTTTTAACCGCGGACTCCAGCTCTGACTCTTTAATGACCACTGATATTTTAATCTCAGTGGTCGCAATCATTTGAATATTGATGTTTTGGTCTGCTAAGACTTTAAACATCCGGCTAGCGATACCGACATGTGAACGCATTCCCACACCCACTAGCGAAACCTTCGCGATACTGTCATCAAAAATAACTTCACGCGCACCTAACACTTGCGCAATGCCTTCCAAAATCTCATGCGCATGAGCACGATCACCACGCGGAACCGTAAAGGTAAAGTCGGTGGTGCCATCTTGACCTTGATTTTGGATAATCATATCAATTTCGATATTAGCATCCGCGATAGGGCCTAATAAGGCAAACGCGATCCCTGGCTTGTCCGGCACACCGCGAATTTGTAATTTTGATTCATCACGATTAAACGCAATTCCTGAAATCAGTGGTTTTTCCATGTTGTTGTCCTCAGAAGTGATTAGTGTACCGCCGCCTTCGGTTAGCGAGGATAAAACGCGCAACGGCACTTTATATTTGCTGGCAAACTCGACCGAACGTATCTGTAATACTTTCGCGCCTAAGCTTGCCATTTCTAGCATTTCATCAAAGGTTATCGTATCTAAACGACGCGCCTCAGGCACTACACGCGGATCGGTTGTGTACACACCATCAACATCGGTGTAAATTTGACATTCATCGGCTTTAAGCGCGGCGGCTAAAGCCACAGCTGTGGTATCTGAACCACCACGCCCTAAGGTAGAAATATCACCATTAGCGGTGACTCCCTGAAATCCAGCCACCACCACCACTTTACCCTGGTTAAGCTGGTCATGAATTTTATCCGCATTGATGCTATCTATACGTGCTTTGGTATGCACTTCATCTGTTTGGATGGGAATTTGCCAACCGGTATAAGAAATCGCGCCATAGCCCTTTTCTTGCAATGCCATGCTAAGCAGTGAAATCGTTACCTGCTCGCCCGTCGTGAGCAACATATCCATTTCACGCTTTGAAGGCCGCGCTTGCATGGTTTTCGCCATTTCCGTTAAGCGATTGGTTTCGCCCGACATAGCCGACAAAACAACCACGACCTGATGACCTTCATCAACAAATTTTGACACTTTTTTAGCTACATTTTGGATACGTTCCAACGAGCCAACCGAGGTGCCACCGTATTTTTGGACAATTAAAGCCATATTATCTATGCCCTTCGTTTTTTTTATTGTTTTCACTGCCTTTATTTCATATAACCCGGATATTTCATAAAGTTCACGCGCCCTCGCTTGTCTATTGATTCCCCAGCACTTTTTTCTCAGTCGGCTGTATGAATAACTACAGCGCTCCTTCGAAAAAAGCACTGGGAAACCAATATCCTGCGCGATCATCACGCGAATTTATGAAACATCCGGGTTTACTGGAACCCAAGACAGCTTAAACAGAGTTTATTTGGATTCCACCCATGCTTGCACCGACGCCAGCGCCGCTGCAAGATGTTGAGGTTCTTTACCGCCAGCCATCGCCATATCTGGACGACCGCCGCCTTTACCGCCCACTTGCTGAGCGACATGATTCACTAGCTCACCCGCTTTAAAACGGCTGGTTGCCGATTTACTGACACCTGCTACTAGGCTAACTTTTTCGCCATCAACCGCGGCTAAAATAATAACAGCCGGTTCCAGTTTATCTTTTAATTTGTCTAGGGTTTCACGTAACAAATTACCATCCGCCCCAGTCATTTCAGCCGCCAAGAGGTTAATACCGTTAACCTGCTTGACCTGTTGCAGAATTTCTTCACCTTGATTCGCCGCGAGCTTAGATTGCAACTGTTGCAATTGTTTTTCAAGCTCTTTTTGACTAGCGACTAATTGGGTCACCTTGTCAACAACATGCGTTTTATCGGCTTTGATGTTTGAGGCGACAGCGTTTATCACCGATTCAAGCTGATAAATGGTTTGCCAAGCGCCTTCGCCGGTAATCGCTTCGATACGTCGCACACCCGAAGCCACGCCCCCTTCAGATAGAATACGGAATGGCCCAATATTACCGGTTGACTTAACATGCGTTCCGCCACACAGCTCAATCGAGAACTCACCCATATCGACAACACGCACCACGTCGCCATATTTTTCACCGAACAGCGCCATCGCACCCATTTGTTTGGCCGAGTCGATATCCATTTGCTGAGTGCCTACCGGCAAGTTGAGCATAATATTATGGTTAACTAGTTGCTCGATTTGACGCAATTGGTCAGCACTGATGGGTTCAAAATGGGCAAAGTCAAAACGCAAACGATCCGCCGCGACTAACGAGCCTTTTTGAGCGACATGCGTTCCTAACACTTGACGTAAGGCCGCGTGTAACAGGTGCGTAGCAGAGTGATTTCGTTCCGATGCACGGCGTGCTTGAATATCAATTCTCGCTTCAACCGTTTGACCGACTGTCAAATGCCCCGCTGTCATTTCGCCAAAATGCAAAAACAAACCGCCTTGCTTTTGTACATCATTAACATGGAAGCTGTGCATGCCTTCTGTCAATGAGCCGCTATCGCCGACCTGACCGCCCGATTCCGCATAAAAAGGCGTTTTATCAAGAATAACCAGGCCTGGTTGACCCTCTTCTAAACGCGCAACCGCTTGGCCGTCTTGATAGATCGCCAAAATATTAACTGAAGCACTGTCTTGGTCATAGCCAATAAACGAGGTCGTACCCTCAAAATTAACGCGTGCCTGTCCTTGTGAACCAAAATTACTGGCAGCACGCGCACGTTCACGCTGTGCTTCCATCGCACGCTCAAACCCAACTTCGTCGAGCTTTAAATCTCGCTCACGCGCAATATCGGCGGTTAAATCCAGTGGAAAACCATAAGTATCATAAAGCTTAAACACCGCTTCACCGGGAATGTCTTGGCTCGTTAATCCTGCAATAACCTCTTCAAGCAACCCCATACCATTTTCTAAGGTTTCGGCAAAACGGGTTTCTTCTAACAATAAGGCACGTTCCACTTCGGCTTGCTTGGCTTTAAGCTCTGGATAAGCCTCGCCCATTTCAGCCACCAAAGGCGCAACCAATTTATGGAAAAACACGCCCTTCTGACCCAACTTATAGCCGTGGCGAATCGCGCGACGAATAATACGACGCAATACATAACCACGGCCTTCATTCGACGGCAACACCCCATCGACTATCGTGAAGGCGCAAGAACGAATATGGTCTGCGATAACACGCAATGAGCTATTTGATAGATTTTTTTCGCCTGTCGCGTCTGATGCGGCTTTAACTAGGCTTTGGAACAGGTCAATATCATAGTTATTGTGAACGCCCTGCAATACCGCGGCTAAACGCTCTAGGCCCATGCCGGTATCAACTGACGGTTTAGGTAAAGGCGTTAGCGTGCCATCGGCAGAACGATCAAATTGCATAAAGACCAAGTTCCAAATTTCGATATAACGATCGCCATCTTCATCCGGTGAGCCGGGCGGGCCGCCCGCTACATCCGCACCATGATCATAGAAAATTTCGGTACACGGCCCACAAGGCCCGGTATCGCCCATTGACCAGAAATTATCCTTCGCGCCACAACGTGAAAAACGCTGCGCACTGACACCCAACTCTTTTAACCAGATATCCGCTGCTTCATCATCTTCTTCGAAGACGGTGACCCATAATTTATCTTCCGGCAGACCGAGACGCTGGGTTAGAAACTCCCAAGCGAACGCAATCGCTTCACGCTTAAAGTAATCACCAAAACTAAAGTTCCCCAACATCTCAAAAAAGGTATGGTGACGTGCGGTATAACCCACGTTTTCCAAATCATTGTGTTTACCACCCGCACGAATACAGCGCTGCACACTCACCGCGCGATGATAGTCACGTTGCTCAAGACCCAAAAAGGTATCCTTAAATTGCACCATGCCGGCATTGGTAAACAAAAGCGTAGGGTCTTCAGCCGGTATTACTGGGCTGGAATGTACCGGCGTATGGTTTTTTTCAGCGAAAAAATCGATAAACGCCTGTCTTAGTTCTGCACTGGTCATCTTCAAATAAACCTAATTAATCAAAATTTGTTAGTTGACTCATAACGAGCCTCAGTTATATTCATCTATTTAGCAAAATGCTTTATAGCATTGCGAGGCGCTAAAGCCTCGACTTTGTAAAAATCGCAAACGCCGCGCCTGTTCTTTGGATTCGGCAGGCTTGGCCGTTTCACCGTATTTTTTATCCAGAAGGGCCCGCGCCACTTCAATCCAAACATCATCACCCAACGCCAAAGCATCCGCAATCAGCAATGTATCATCACAAGCCCGCATTAAAGCTTGGCGTATTTTCAAGGCACCCTGACCTTTTTCAATCGCCTGGCGCACATAGGATTCAATATAGCGCGCATCAGATTGCCAATTTTGTTGTTGACAAAATTCTACCGCTTTTTCAACCAGGCCTGGTTGTGATAGGGCTTCTGGAAACTTTTGCTCTAACTTAGCTTTTAATTCTTTCGCACCATGCTCACGCATCGCTAACAGATATTGCGCCCGATTGACCAGCGCTTTAAATAAGCGCTGGAGATCATCCTGTTCAATCATAGATAAAACTAATCAGCCACTTCATCCAAATCAAACTCCGCTTTCGACGAAGCTTTGCTACCTGGTTTTGGCATTAGCAATTCTTTGAGTTGTTTTTGTAAATCAATTGAAATTTGTGGATTGTCACGCAAGAATTGACGCGCATTATCCTTACCCTGGCCAATCTTTTCGCCATTGTAGCTATACCAAGCGCCGGCCTTATCAATTAACTTCTGCTGTACGCCTAAATCAACAATCTCGCCCTCTCGCGAAATACCTTGACCGTATAGAATATCAAATTCAACTTGTTTAAATGGCGGCGCAACCTTGTTTTTTACCACCTTAACGCGGGTTTCATTACCTAAAATTTCGTCGCCTTTTTTAATCGCACCTATACGACGTATATCCAAACGCACAGAGGCATAAAACTTCAAGGCATTACCACCGGTTGTGGTTTCAGGACTGCCAAACATCACGCCAATTTTCATACGAATTTGGTTGATGAAAATAACAAGCGTATTGGTACGTTTGATATTGGCGGTTAGTTTACGCAAAGCTTGAGACATCAAGCGAGCTTGAAGCCCCATGTGTGAGTCACCCATATCGCCTTCAATTTCGGCTTTTGGTGTTAAGGCAGCCACCGAGTCAATCACCACGATATCAACGCCACCAGAACGCACTAGCATATCGGCAATTTCCAGCGCTTGTTCACCGGTATCCGGTTGTGAGACTAAAAGGTTATCGACATCAACACCTAGCTTTTCAGCATAACCGGGATCCAGCGCATGTTCTGCATCAATAAAAGCCGCCACTCCGCCTGCTTTTTGCGCTTCAGCAATCGCATGAAGGGTCAGGGTTGTTTTGCCTGATGACTCCGGGCCATAAATTTCAACCACACGGCCTTTTGGTAAACCACCAATACCAAGCGCAATATCCAATCCTAATGAACCTGTCGAAATAGCCTCAATATCCCGCGACGCTGTGGAGTCGCCCATGCGCATCACCGAGCCTTTACCAAACTGCTTTTCAATCTGGCCCAATGCCGCTGCCAATGCTTTTTGCTTATTCTCGTCCATTAGGATTCCTTATTTTGTATTACAAACAAATCTTTACAACAAAAGAGCTTTGTTTGATAAGTCAAACAAAGCTCTTTAATAAAATTTTGGTAAATGATTATCTCATAATTAGAAATGACATAACAGCGATTTTAGGCTTTGAGTATAGCTAAAATACCTTCTAAAGCGGCTATCGTTGTTTGCTCACGCACAGCTTCACGATCACCGGCAAAATGCACCAATTTAGTCACGATATCAGGATGGCCTTGCTTTGCCCATGCTAACCAGACCGTACCAACCGGCTTATCGGCTGACCCACCACCAGGGCCTGCGATACCACTACAAGCCACACTAACTTGCGCATGTGACTGCTGTAAAGCACCCAGCACCATTTCAGTTACACACTCTCTACTTACAGAGCCATGATGCTGTATGGTAGTTTCATGGACACCCAACATTTCTTTTTTCGACTCATAACTATAGGTGATATAAGCTCTATCAAACCAGCTTGAACTACCCGCTACTGACGTCAACGCTTCGGCGATCATTCCCCCCGTACAGGATTCCGCTGTCACCACCATGGTTTTGTGCTGATTTAACACACTGCCCACCTGCTTAACTAAGGCTGACATTTCCATATACCCATCCTTCAACATGTCTTATAAAGTTTGTATAGAATACCTTTTTTTAAACATAATTGCATCAACCGCATAATTTCCTCCCTACGAGAGCCTCTTAACTCGATCCCCGTCAAAATATATATAATTTTTATACACCCGACTAAATACCTTTCAATAAAAAACAGAACACCATAATAAATACTTATGCTAATAAATAAAACATAAAAAAGTTTTATTTTACACCTCAATTAAAACCCACTAAATTAATACACACCTTAAAACCAAGGTAATTAATCTTATTTAAATAAGGAGATACACATGAGAAAAAAATTAATGACTTTTATATTTTCAATGCTACTTTCATTTAGTGCTTGGTCGGTACAAATTAATGTCAATACCGCTGACGCCAGACTTATGGCAAACAACCTCTCTGGAATAGGCATGGGCAAAGCAGAGGATATTATTCGACATCGCGAAGAGCATGGCGAGTTTAAAACATTAAAAGACTTAGCGCGTGTAAAAGGAATCGGCCCAAGAACACTAGAACGGAATGCAGACAAAATTAAGTTTAGTGACGAGTAAAAATGGCCATCACCAACAAAAAAGCCAGATAATTATCTGGCTTTTTGACATAAACAAGTTGAAATCTTCGACTTAAACCTATTTCTTTTTCTTAGGTGCAATTAAATCCGTAATGGTCCCTTCAGCCATCTCCGCCGCAAAAGCAAAGGTTTCACTTAAAGTAGGATGAGGGTGAATGGTTAGACCGATATCTTGCATATCCGCCCCCATTTCAATCGCCAACATTGCCTCAGCAATCAACTCGCCCGCATTCGGCCCAACGATACCCGCACCCAATAGGCGATGGGTTTTAGCACAGAACAAGGATTTACTCATTCCCTCATCACGACCAATACTTAAGCTGCGCCCCGAAGCCGCCCAAGGGAAGACACCCTTCTCGTACTCAACGCCTTCGGCTTTAAGCTGGTCTTCGGTTTTACCCGCCCACGCGACCTCCGGGTCGGTATAAGCAACCGATGGAATGCCCATAGGTGTAAAGGCACTCGGCAAACCACAAATGACTTCCGCCGCTACCTTACCTTCATGCACCGCTTTATGGGCGAGCATCGGCTGACCCACTAGATCACCAATCGCATAAATATGATCGACATTGGTTTTTTGGCGCTCATCGACTTCGATAAAGCCCCAATCATTAACGGCCACACCCGCCTTATCGGCATCAATGAGCTTACCATTCGGTGTACGCCCTACCGCGACTAATACCCGATCAAAGGTATCTTGAGTTGGACAATCCTTACCTTCAAACGATACGACCAATCCGCCTTTTGCCGCTTCAACATGGGTAACCTTGGACTTAAGGTATATATTTTCATAGCGTGATTTGATTCGCTTTAATAGCGGGCGGGTTAAATCCTTATCGGCACCTGGGATAATGTTATCGCCCAGCTCCACTACAGTTACTTTTGACCCCAAGGAATCATAAACCTGAGCCATCTCTAAACCGATAATACCACCACCAATAACCAGCAAACGCTTAGGCACTTCTTCAAGCTCCAGCGCATCGGTTGAGTCCATCACACGCGGATCATCGTGCGGGATAAACGGCAGTTTAATCACACGCGAGCCGGCGGCAATAATCGCGTTTTCAAATGCCACCGTTTGAACGGAACCGTCTTCAGCTGTCACACTAATGGTATTAGCCGAGGTAAATTTACCGTAACCGGTCACCACCTCAACTTTACGTTGCTTAGCAAGCGCACCTAAGCCACCGGTGAGTTTTTTAATGACACTGTTTTTATAATCGCGCATTTTATCCAAATCAATTTTGGGCTTACCAAAATCAATACCATGCGCCGCCATTTCTTGGGTTTCATTCAAAATGACCGACATATGCAATAAGGCTTTAGACGGGATACAGCCGACATTCAAACACACACCACCGATCACGGGGTAACGCTCAATCAGAGTAACCTTTTTACCCAGGTCTGCCGCACGAAAAGCCGCTGTATATCCACCTGGCCCACCGCCCAAAACCACGACTTCAGCGGTTTTATCAGCCGGTGGAAGATCACTGGCGGATACCGCTTGTGGCGTTGGGGTTGTTTGCACTTGCACTTCTTTTTTAGCCGCCGGCGCGTCAGCTAACTTAGCTGGACTTTCATCAGCAATTTCCATTTTGCCAATGACAGTGCCTTGACGCACCTTATCGCCAACGGCGACACTCAACTCAACCAACTTACCCGCATAAGGTGAAGGTACTTCCATTGTGGCCTTATCCGACTCCAAGGTTAGCATCGAATCATCTTGCAACACCTCATCACCGGCTGACACCAGCACTTCAATCACATCCACATCAGCAAAGTCGCCAATATCGGGAATACGAATCTCAACAACCTGACTCATACCTGCTCCTTTGCTTAGAGTAATAATTGGCGAATATCCGCCAAATGCTGGCCAACAAACTGGGTAAAGCGAACCCCTTCGGCACCATCAACCACACGGTGATCATAAGACACGCTGAACGGCATAATCAAACGAGGTTGGAAACTTGCACCATCCCAAACCGGCTGAATGGCCGCTTTGGACACACCCATAATCGCCACTTCAGGCGCATTCACAATCGGCGTAAACTGTGTACCGCCAATGCCGCCTAAACTAGAAATACTGAAACAGCCACCTGATAAATCCTTCGGTGACAGTTTGCCGTCTCGCGCTTTAACGCTCAACGCCATTAAATCACGCGATAACTCATAAATCGACTTCTGGTCTACATCACGCACTACCGGTACCACCAAACCTTTTGGCGTGTCTACCGCAATACCAATATTGTAGTAACCCTTGCGAATTAAAGACTGGCCATCGGGTGACAAGGACGCATTGAAGTTCGGGAAGGCTTTTAAAGCGGCAACCACCGCTTTCATAATAAACACCAACGGTGTGAGCTTGACACCCGCTTTTTCCGCCTGAACCTTCATATCCTTACGGAACTGATCCATATCGGTGATGTCACACTCATCAAACTGCGTGACATGTGGAATATTTAACCAAGCCGTACTCAAATGCTTGCCGGATAATTTTTTAATTCGGCTTAACTCGATGGTTTCGGTAGCGCCAAACTGAGAAAAATCAATCGTCGGCACAGCGGGAATACCTGAACCGCTAGCGGGACCCGCGATGGCCGTAGCGCCTTGCATCACCGACTTCACAAACCCTTCAACATCGGTTTTAAGCACGCGCCCTTTATTACCCGAACCCGTCACCTTACTTAAATCAACACCAAGCACACGAGAAAACGCACGCACAGCGGGCGAAGCATGACTTAATGCGCCCATTGGCTGGTGATTAACGGGTTTAGGTGTATTTGCCACTGAACTGGCTAGCGGCAAGCCCACATTTGAGCAATGGGTTTCTTCATGCACTGCCAGCGGTTTTTCAACGGCTGGTACTGATTTTTCTGGCTTAGCTGGAGCCGCTTGAGTTGCTTGAGTTGTTTGGGCCAATGGCTTCGCTTGCGCCTCATCAACATCGATATCACATATATAGCTACCCTGCTTTACCTTATCCCCAACTTTAACTTGAATATTGCTTACTTTACCCGCGTGACTCGCAGGCACTTCCATCGTAGCCTTGTCTGATTCAAGCGTCATTATTGAATCATCAAGCTGAATCTGACCACCCTCATTAACTAGAATTTCGATCACATCGACTGCATCAAAATCGCCAATATCCGGCACTATAAATTGAATTTTTGCCATAAGTATTTTCCTTAGTCGTCCAACCAGGCCTGCTTTTTGAGCAGACCTGGTTGAATGAAATTATGCATGAACGGGATAAGGTTTTTCAGCATCTAAACCGTATTTATCAATGGCTTGTTGAACCACATCGGCTTTAATTTGACCTTGCTTAGCCAAACCTTTTAATGCTTCAACCACCACATAAAAACGGTTCACCTCAAAGAACTTACGCAATTGTTCGCGCGTGTCCGAACGACCAAACCCATCGGTACCCAATACATGATAATCACCAGGCACATATTCACGAATACGGTTTGCATAATCACGAATATAATCCGTTGCGGCAATAAACGGCCCTTGTGCCCCGTCTAAGACTTGAGTGACATAAGGCACTTTTGGCGCCGCCGTTGGGTGCAATGTGTTCCAGCGCTCAGTTTCAATCCCTTCACGACGCAACAAGTTAAAGCTCGGCACTGACCAAATATCGGCCGCTACATCCCAATCCTGCTCAAGTAATTCTGCTGCGGCAATCACTTCGCGGAAAATAGTGCCTGAACCCATTAATTGAACACGCTTTTTCGCTTTAGATGTTGATGTCTTAAACGGATAAATACCTTTAAGAATGCCTTCTTCAGCACCTTGCGGCATCGCTGGATGGCTATAATTTTCGTTCATCGCCGTAATGTAATAGAAAATATCTTCTTTGTTTTCAACCATACGCTTTAAGCCATCTTGAATAATGACCGCCATTTCATAGCCAAAGGTTGGGTCATAACTCAAACAATTAGGTACCGCATCAAACATCACCAGGTTATGACCATCTTGATGCTGTAAGCCTTCGCCTTCTAGCGTTGTGCGCCCTGCCGTTCCGCCGATTAGGAAACCACGCGCACGTGAATCGCCCGCCGCCCAAGCCAAATCACCAATACGTTGGAAACCAAACATTGAATAGTAAATATAAAACGGAATCATGCTCACGCCATAGTTCGCATAAGCCGTGGCCGCCGAAATCCAAGATGACATCGCTCCCGCTTCGTTAATGCCTTCTTCCAATACCTGACCATTAGAGGATTCTTTGTACCACATCAACTGATCCGAATCGACCGGCTCATACAGCTGACCAGCTGGGTCATAAATACCCACCTGACGGAATAGGCCTTCCATACCAAAGGTACGCGCTTCGTCTGGAATAATCGGCACAATACGCTTGCCTAACTGCTTATCACGCAATAACACCGATAGCGCTCTAACAAACGCCATCGTTGTTGACATTTCACGATCAGCGGTACCATCTAATAACATTTGGAACGCGCTTAAGTCAGGAACCGTTAAGCTGTCAGAGTTATCTTGACGGCAAGGTAAAGAACCACCCAATTTGGCACGATTTTCCTGCATATACTTCATAATCGGACTATCAGGATCAGGGCGATAGAAAGGCACTTCTTTTTCTAACTGCTCATCTGAAATAGGCACAGAGAAACGATCACGGAAATACTTCAATCCATTAACGTCTAACTTTTTCTGTTGATGCGCACTGTTAGCCGCTTCACCATATTCACCCATGCCGTAACCTTTAACGGTATGCGCTAAAATAACTGATGGTTGGCCTTTGGTTTCTGATGCGCGCTTATAAGCGTTATAAATCTTACGTGGCGAATGACCACCGCGCGTTAGGCGGAAAATATCTTGATCACTCATATCCTTGACTAACGCTAGCAACTCAGGATACTTACCAAAGAAATGCTCACGCACATAGCTGCCATTTTTTGCCTTATAAGCTTGGTATTCACCATCGACCACTTCGCCCATACGCTCAATCAGCTTACCGCTGGTGTCTTTTGCCAGCAAGGTATCCCAACCTGTACCCCAAAGCACTTTGATCACGTTCCAGCCTGCGCCACGGAACATGCCTTCCAGTTCTTGAATGATTTTACCGTTACCACGTACAGGCCCATCTAAACGCTGTAGGTTACAGTTAACCACAAATATTAAGTTATCAAGATGCTCACGCTGCGCTAACTGAATCGCACCGCGTGATTCTGGTTCATCCATTTCACCGTCACCAAGATAGGCCCAAACTTTACGCCCTTCCGTTTTAGCCAAACCGCGCTTATCCATGTACTTCATAAAACGGGCTTGGTATATCGCCATTAACGGTCCTAACCCCATAGATACGGTTGGGAACTGCCAAAAATCTGGCATTAACCAAGGGTGTGGGTAGGAGGACAAGCCCTGACCATCGACTTCTTGACGGAAATTAACCAATTGCTTTTCATCTAAACGCCCTTCAAGAAAGGCTCGAGAATACATACCTGGTGCGGTATGACCCTGAAAAAACACCATATCCGCGCCTAATTCATGATCCGGACCCTTGAAGAAATGATTCATCCCGACTTCGTAAAGCGTACAACTTGACGCATAGGAGGCAATATGACCCCCCACACTGGTTTCACGGTTCGCCTTTACGACCATCGCCATCGCATTCCAGCGCAAGATCGAACGCAAGCGCTGCTCGATACTTAAGTCACCGGGATAACTTTCTTGCTCTTCAACCGCTATGGTGTTGATGTAAGGCGTATTGGCCGAATAAGGAATATCAATGCCGTGAACACGGGCTTTTTCAATCAAGGTAGCGATAATATGATGGGCTTTGTCTGTGCCTTCAAATTGAACTACGGCTTCAAGCGCATCCAACCACTCTTGAATTTCTTGCGGATCTTGATCAATAAACTGATCGCTCATAAAGTGCACCTCTTGGGTAATAACCGAGCACACACACCGGTTCGGCGCGTGGCTCTTTTGTCGTTAAAGAGTTCGCTATCACTCCGCTTGCTTTGCAAAACAAACGGAATAAAAACCGAACTCGAAGGTTTAAATCAAAACTAAATTGCGCAAATAATATCACTTTTCGCGACAAAAAGCATGAGGCAGGAAGCAAATGCTAGAAGGGTGAGATGGAAAATAAAATAAAATCAATAAGCTACATCAAAGCCAGAACTTATTTAAACACTCCTCCAACTCCGTTAAGGCTTGATGATAAACAGCCTGTTTAAAACTGACCACATCCTGAACGGGCTGCCAATAATCTACCCATGCCCAAGCTTCAAACTCTGGCGAGCTATGCAGCGCAAGGTTAATAGCCTCTTCTGAAGCCTCCAAGCCTAGCATAAACCAGATTTGCTTTTGACCAATACATACGGGCTGGCTGTAATGGCGAATCAAGTGTTTGGGCAAATCATAATGGAGCCAGTCCTCCGTTTTACCTAAAACCCTAACATCAGAAGGCGAAAGTCCGACCTCTTCCTTAAGCTCTCGAAACACGGCTTGCTGCGGCGTTTCGCTTTCACGAATCCCCCCCTGTGGAAACTGCCAGGCATCTTGATAGATGCGCTTTCCCCAGAACAACTTACCCTGTTTATTGGCAATAATAATGCCTACATTTAAGCGATAGCCATTCTGATCAATCACGAGATATTCCCAAATAAGTTTTTACATTTGTCTAATATGTTAATAATGCCGAAAAAAGGTCAAACTTTCAATTAAAAACCTGTTTAATTTAGCAAAAACACATCTACAGGCTTGTTGAAAATCCACTTCTCTATTAGGATGACGTTTTTGAAACAAATAAAGAGAAAAGCAATGCGTTTAGCCATCTTTGATTTAGACAACACCCTGATTGCGGGTGACAGTGATTATCTTTGGGGTGAGTTTTTAGTCAAAAACCAACTGATTGATGCCCAGGAATACCAACAGCAAAACCAGCGCTTTTACCAACAATACAAAGATGGCACGCTGGATATCTACGAATATCAAGCCTTTTCACTCAAGCCACTGAGCGAGCATCCTATAGAACAACTCACTCTTTGGCATCAACAATTTATGCAACAGATGATTGAACCCATTTTACTACCCAAAGCCCAAGCGGTGATTGAAGAGCACCGCGCAGCGGGAGACCAACTCCTCATTATCACCGCCACCAACAGCTTTATAACACGCCCTATCGGCTTAAAACTAGGTATTGACCAGCTGATCGGCACCGAACCTGAAGTGCTTAATGGTCGCTATACAGGTCGTGTCGCAGGCATTCCCTCATTCCAACAAGGCAAAATTACTCGCCTGAACGAATGGCTGAATCAAAATCCCTTATCGCTAGAAGATAGTTTTTTCTACTCAGATTCACATAATGACCTGCCACTACTCGAGCTGGTCAGCCACCCAATTGTGGTGGATGCTGATGAAAAACTCACCCAAGTCGCACAACAACGCGGCTGGCAACAGCTTAGTTTTCGTTAACATCTGTTTCAAAACGCATTGAATAAGGGCGTGACAAGTCTGCCAATAACCCTGGCAGACTGAAGTTACGGGTTTTTTCAATAAAACGTTGTCCATCAATATACACCTGCACAACGGGCAAAGAAAACACCCCTTTTTGCGAACAAATATCTGTTGTGACTTGGCAATCGACATACACTAGCATTAACTGCGCAAAATCCTCCGCCAGTGCTTGAGCAAGTTTAGGCTTAATCACATTACACACACCACAGTGCGCACCGCCAAACAAGACCACCAGGCCTGGTTGTGTTTGGATTAAATTATCTAATTCTTCAATCGTTGTAAGTTGTTGCATACTCATTACCCCTCACTACTCCATAACCATGCGGCGCCAATTACACCTGCGGAATCACCCAACAAAGGGGCTTTTAATTGTGTCACCACCTCGTCACTAAACACCCATTTTGACCAACGTTTAGGCACTTCATCATAAAGCTCATGAATTTGACTCAATCCCCCACCCAATACAACCACTTCAGGATCAAACACATTAATCACCGAGGCTAATCCCTTGGCTAACCAATCGTAATAAGCATTCATTATATCGATGGCCTGCTGATCAGCCTGACGCATCTGTTCTACAATTTGCTGAGCCGTTAAGTGACGTGCGGTGACCTCTTTAAAACGCTTCGCCAAGCCCGGACCCGATAAAAAGGTTTCAATGCAATCTTGCTTGCCACAATAGCAGGCCTGGTTAGACATATATTGGCTATTCCAAGGCAACGGATTATGCCCCCACTCACCTGCTATCCCGTTCGCCCCCTCAACAATCTCGCCGTTAAAAACCAAACCCCCACCACACCCCGTGCCAATTATTACACCAAACACTGATTTCGCACCGAAAGCCGCGCCCTGTGAAGCCTCGGCCAATGCAAAACAATTGGCATCGTTCGCAATGCAAATGGGGCGAAGCAGTAGGTTTTCAAGATCGCCTTTTAAATCTTCACCAATCAACCAAATCGAGTTAGCATTCTTCACCCGACCTGTTTTAGCCGATATCGCCCCAGGAATGCCCACGCCGATGCTTGGCTTATAACTCAAGGCTAATTGATTCTGAGCCTGCTCAACCAGGCCTGCTATCGCCTGCAAGGTGGCCAGATAATCACCCTGTGGCGTAGCAACACGGGTTCGCAAAAGTACATCACCCATTGGGTTGATGGCCACGATTTCGATTTTTGTGCCACCTAAATCAATACCCAGCCTGACCATTAGCTCACCCTCTCAAATGTTTGCTGCTCCAGTGATCTTAACCATTCAATTTCTTGCTCAGAAAACCCCGCTTCCCTTCTTGCATCATAGTTAAAGGGACCTCGAATATTGCCATGAAAATATAAACCTAATAACCGCTGAAACTCATCAAATGGATTAAGCCCACGCTGCACACAAACATAACGATACCATCGCGTACCCACCGCAACATGACCGATTTCATCACGTAGTAATATTTTTAAAATCTCCACACCACGGCGATCACCGATGGCCCGCAGCTTCTTAATCATTGCGGGCGTCACATCTAAACCGCGAGCTTCGAGAGTACGCGGCACCATCGCCATCCGCACCAAAACATCATGATCGGTTTCATAGGTCGTCAACCAAAGCCCATTATGAGCAGGAAAATCACCATAGTCATAACCCAATTGATCTAAGTGCTCGCGAATAAGCTGAAAGTGATAAGCCTCCTCACCCGCTACACCTAACCAATCTTGGTAATAGTTATAGGGCATCGCTTGAAAGCGATAGATGGCGTCAAGGGCTAGGTTAATCGCATTAAATTCAATATGCGCTATAGAATGCATTAAAGCAGCATGCCCCTCTGGCGACCCTATCCCCCTTCTCGGAAGAGCTTTGGGCGGCACCAATTCAGGCTTGGCAGGACGTCCAGGATCGGCAATACGCATTATTGAGTTTAAAGGTTCAAAGACAAAGTTGCGCTCGCTCCAGTTAAACAATAATTTATCAAGTAACTGAACTTTTTGTGATAAGTCATCACACATTAAACAGTCAAGCACCGCAGAAAATAAGTTGATTTTAGTCATCCGACTTTACACTCAAATAGAGGTTTACAATTGTCAAAAAAAAAGCCAGCTTGCGCTGGCTTTTCGAGATGCATCACCTAAATCAATAACAGGGAATTATTGACGGTAGTAAGCTGCCATTAAGTAGCGTACACCCATGAAGTTCTTCGTATCAATCGCGTTAAATAGGATAGCCCATTTTTCGCGATCTTCTGGCGTCATAACAGAATAAGGCGCTTTAACATACTGCTTACCATCTGCTGCTGTGAACTTCCATTGAGACTTATATTGCTGTTCCATGCGAGTCAGTTCAGCTCTGCACTGATCAACGGTAGACTTCTGCTGCACTTCACGTGCTGCAGGTGTTCCACCTACGATCGCCGCTTCAATCAGCGTTTTTGCATCACTTACACACTGCTCATACACAGAAGAAGCATGAACATTCATTGAGAACGCCGCTACACCTGACAGAAACAAAGCTTTAAGAGTTAATTGTTTCATTTAATACTCCAAAAAGGTTTTGCCTCTCTAGCGTTTGTAATTTTGCCGTTTTTATCGGCTAATTGCAAGCCTTAGTTGATAGAATATTATCAAACACTTATAGCACGGCGGGACGATTCACAACATCTGGGTGCTTATTCGGCCACTTTAATGAACCTACCACCATACCAAATATGGCGGCAAAGAAGCCAATAAAATGCGCCGGTAGGCTCTCCTCAAGCCCTGGAACAAGCCACTCAAGCGTTAGCCAAACAATTAAACCCAATACAATACCCAAGATAGCACCCGCCACACTGGCGCGTTTCCAATAGAGACCGGCCACTAAAGGCACAAATGCAACAACCAGCGTCACTTTGTAGGCATTTTCAACCATTTTATGAATTGAGGTCTCCTGCTCAAGCGCCCATAATGTATAGATGGCCACCAACAGCGCAAATGCAACCACCACACCACGGGTTAACAAGAGTAAATAACGATCACTCAAGCCTTTAATAAAGTCTTTTAAAATATTCTCAGAGATAATCACTGAAGGCGCTAACATGGTCGCAGAAGCGGTAGACATAATGACCGACAACAGCGCGCCATAAAAAATCACCTGCGCAAATATCGGTAAATGCTCCTTAACCAGATGTGGCAACACCAACTGGGCATCAATCGACATAAAGGTAGCCACCAGGTCAGGGTTAATTAAATAGGCTGAATAACCTAAAAATATCGGCACAGCCGCAAACACCAAATAAATCACACCACCACTGACCGTACCCCAAACGGCAATGTTTTCATTTTTTGATGTATTTGCACGCTGAAACACATCTTGTTGCGCCAACGAACCCAAACCCATCGTTAGCAAGGCGGACATAAAAGCCAACATCGCTATCGCATTCAAGTCCGGCCAGAAGTTAAATTTCTCGGCTTGGGCGGCATGCTCTATCACTGGCATAACTCCACCCGTACCGCCTTCCATAGTGGCTAGATACCAAGCAATAAACAACAAACCCAGCACAATAATAATCATCTGCACAAAAGTCGTCATCGCAACCGACCACATGCCGCCAAATAAAGTATAAATCAACACGACTGCCGTACCCAGCAACACACCATTAAACACCGATATATAGCCATCTGAGAGCACATTGAAAACAATACCCAATGCCATAATCTGCGCCGACACCCAACCCAAATAAGAAATCGCTATCGCCACCGAAGCCACCAACTCAACCCGACGGTCAAATCGAATGCGGTAAAAATCGCCCAAGGTGAGCAAATTCATGCGATAGAGTTTTCGCGCTAAAAACAAGCCAAATAAAATTAAACACAAGGCCGCGCCAAACGGATCAGCAATGAGAGAGCCTAAGTCACCCTCCAAAAATTCAGCCGGAATGCCCAACACGGTTTCAGCACCAAACCAGGTGGCAAACACCATCGCGGTGACCACCCATATAGGCAAACTGCGCCCAGCCGATACATAATCACCCAGATTTTTTACTTTAGTGGCGGCATACAACCCTAAACCAATAGAGGCAAGTAGATATAAAAAAGTGAAACTGATAAGCATGCTGAGCGCCCTCTTTCAAAGGATCGGTTAAAAAAATGAAATATAGCAAGAAACCGGAAAATCGAATAGCATTTTTTTCGACAAACAAAAAACCCCGTTAAGCGAACTTAACGGGGTTAATATGTATGGTGGGTCGTGTGCGACTCGAACGCACGACCAATTGGTTAAAAGCCAACTGCTCTACCAACTGAGCTAACGACCCTCGTTGATATGCAGCGTATTATATAGAGTTTTAACAGCTTGGCAAGCCTTTTTTCAAAAAAAATTAAACTTTTTAAAACTCTTTTGAAATAGGCTACAAAAACATACATAAAATTAAAACGATTACTAACCCAGATTTTTAGCCCGGATGTTTAGTTTCAGTTAGCGATAGCGTGTTGGATCAACCCGTCCGGCATCTAAAAAACCTTGGCGACGCAAGCGACAAGAATCGCAAACACCACACGCACGACCCTGCGGGTCTGCTTGGTAACAAGATACCGTCTGCGCGTAATCAACGCCTAAGTCGGATCCCATTGTTATAATTTGAGCCTTAGTTAGGTCAATTAAAGGTGTTTCTATTTTAATTGACTGACCTTCTGTAGCCGATTTAGTTGCTAGATTAGCCATTAATTCAAAGGCGGCAATATACTCAGGCCTACAATCAGGATACCCAGAATAATCGACCGCATTAACACCAATAAAAATATGATTAGCTTCAAGCACTTCAGCTAACCCCAAAGCATAAGATAGAAATATCGTATTGCGGGCGGGTACGTATGTCACTGGAATCAAGTCTGTTACACCGTCAACCGGCACATCAATATTAAAATCGGTTAGCGCAGACCCACCAATCGCGGCCATATTCATCTGCATAACACGGTGGCTTTGAGCGCCATGAATAACAGATAAGCGCTGAGCGGCTTCTAGCTCCACTTGATGACGTTGGCCGTAATCAAAGCTCAAAGTATGACAGCTATACCCCTGTGATCGGGCATAGGCCAAAACAGTAACCGAATCCAAACCACCCGACAACAACACCACCGCTCTTTTTAAATCATTCATACATGCTCATAAACTATAAAATTATTAATTAAAGCTTGCGCCTTGTCCCTCACGCGCCGCTATGAACTCTCTGCGTTAAATCGTGCAAGCCTGCGCTCAGCTGTCTTAGCGGAACGCGAGTGAGGCGCTTGTTCAATTAATTGATGATAAAAAGCTTTCGCTTCATCAAGCCGGTTCAAGCCGACTAAACTGTCCGCAGCACGCAATAAAGCATCAGGATACTTATCCGTTTGATTAAAATTAACGATTACTTGATTAAAAACACGAAATGCCTGTTCAAAGTCCTGCTTAATCATATACGCCTCACCCAACCAATAATAAGCATTACTTGTCAGGCTGTGGTCTGGAAACTGCTCTATAAAAGCATTCCAAGCCACAATGGACGCGTCAAACTTGTTTTCGCGTAATAATTGAAATGCTTGATTATAATAATCTTGCTCAGAAAGCACGACCACCTCAGGAACGGCTGACGCAGAGGCGGGTACAACATCCGGTTCGCTAGAATCTACTACAGGTTGATTTAGCGCTAAACGGGAGGAAGGTTCAACCTCAAGTTGAGGCTCAACATCCCCCGCACTTTCTACAAGGGCTCTTGTTGGCGCCTCAACGGTAAAATCAGACGCAGCAGACCTCGCCCTTAGGCCGTCAACCTGATCTTCTAACCTCTCTATTCTCGTCGCATTATTCAACCCCATCTCGGCTAGTTTTTTATTCAAATCTGCTAACTGACGATGCATATGGTCCAATTGATCGTATAGACTTTGAATTTCACGCTGTTGCTGCTCAAGGCGCTGAGAGTGCTGCAATAAAATGGGGTTATCTGCGATGCGCTCTAAACGATCTACCCGCTGCTCCAATGACTGAGCGTAAAGTGAAGGACTAACAAGCGCTATCACCATCGTAACCAATAGGCTATTTTTTGTTAATCTGAAGATCATCATACCCCCATCAATTGAAACGTAGTTCTACACGACGATTCTGCGCCCAAGACGCTTCATCATGCCCAAATGCCGCTGGCTGCTCCTCACCAAAACTCACCACAGTGATACGCTCACGTGCTACACCTAATAGCATCATTGCTTCAGTAGCCGCCACAGCACGCCGCTCACCTAACGCAAGATTATAAGAGGGTGAACCGCGCTCATCGGTATGCCCTTCTAGCGTGACGAGTAAGCGCGGATTATCTAACATTTGCTGCGAATAAAACTTTAACGTCTCCATCGATGCTTCATCGATAACAAATTGATCATAACCAAAATAAATAATGGGCTTGAACTCACCAATTAACTCATCATCCAACAAGCCACCAAGAGGTGTCATCTCAACAATACCTTCCCCTTGGAATCCGCCCTCTCCATCTAACCCCAACACTTCAACATCTGAGCGGCGGGATGGATGTTCAAACAAACCCGAACCCGAGCGACGATCAACTCCTGCCTCTGGCAAGGTTGCTTGTGCTTCATCGATCACCAGGTCTGGAGTAGTACTACAAGCAGACAAAAAACTCACTAAAAAAAAGGGGATCAATATATTTCTTATGCGCATAACAATTCTTCCATCCAGGTTAGTTAAAATCAATATTAATTAGGCGGCGTAAGATAAGGCCCCCAAGCCGGCTCTCTTACCTGACCATCAGCAATACGTAAAATTTGCGAAGAACGCCCACGAACCGAAACCACAGCTAACTGGCCTTTTCCATCACGATTCATCGCGTACACCAACATATCACTGTTCGGTGAAAAGCTAGGTGATTCGCTTAGAAACGTATTCGTTAGTACAAAAAAATCGCCATTATAAACATCTTGCAAAGCAATATTAAAGCCGTTATTTGCATGCACCATCGCAAGGTAACGGCCATTCGGAGACATGACGGGGTTTGCATTGTAACGGCCTTCAAAACTCACGCGATCTTCTTGATTGGTATTCAAATCCATTTTAAATATTTGCGGTTGACCACGTCGATCCGAATTGTAATAAAGCGTCTGTCCATCAGGAGACCATGTAGGTTCCGTTTCAATCGCCCAGTGGCGCGTTACTTTGCGCAAAGCACGGGTTTGCATATTCATAATATAAATATCGGCATTGCCATCTTTTGACAGGGTTAATGCTAAAGATCGCCCGTCCGGTGACCAAGCCGGAGCACTATTAATACCCGAAAAGTCTGCAACAATTTCACGCTTAGAGCCATCTAAGTGTTGAACAACCACATTTGAGCGCCCTGTCTCAAAGGTTACATAAGCCAACTTGGAACCATCAGGTGACCAAGCAGGCGACATAATGGGCATTCTTGAACGTAAAATAGGACGGGGGTTGTGGCCATCAGAGTCCGATACTTCTAATGTATAGTGGCGCTGATTATCTTTATCACGCACTGTGACATAAGCCAGCCTTGTATTAAATGCACCTGGCACACCGGTTAATTCCAAAAAAATATCATCTGACATTTGATGAGCCACTTGACGTAACTGAGCACGAGGAATACTGCGCCAGCGTTTACCTAGCACCTGCTGCTGGCGTAACACATCAATCACACGCACATCCAAGTCGAACAGGCCATCAGGACGCCCGGTAACACTGCCCATAATGATATGATCAATATCGAGTGTTCGCCAATTTTCATAGACCAGATGTTCCAAACTCGAGGGTCTTGAAGGCAGCTGGTTTTCATTTAAAGGCGCAAATCGACCGCTTCGCCTCAAGTTATACTGAATGATGGCTGATATATCCTCTGGTATCGACACAACACCTGTTTGCTGAAAAGGCACCACCGCAATGGGCAACGCGTTTTCCACCCCGTCACTAATCTCTATCACCAAACTGGCATACACACTCGGCGCAAACAAACTCATAAAAGCGCATGCCCAAATAACGATAAAATGTCTCGATTTCTTTGTATTCAACGGCATAACCATCCTTGGAATTGTTTAAGGTTTAAATATAAAACGGATATTACGTTCAAATAATTCTTCAACAGCCGGTTGCGGTAATGGTGAAGCACGAAATACCGCACGCTCAGCCGCCTGCCTAAACTGCGGCGTAGCTTGTGCATTACAGTTTTCTGTTCTAACACTGATAACGCGGCCGTTCGGCTCCTGGGTAATGGCGAGCTCACACTGAGCCTCGCTTGAAATCTCAGCGGGTGTACGCCAATTTTCACGCACTTTTGCGGAAATAGCCGATATATAACTCTCTCTTAAGCTCACCAACTCTCTTTGTCTTGATATTTCACGCTGACGCGCCGCTTCTTCATCCGCTAAACGTTGACGCAAAGCTTCGGCCTCTAATTGTTCACGTAATTTCTGTGCCGCAACAGCCTGAGCCTCTAAACGGGCGCGTTCGAGCTCTTGCTGGCGAATTTGTTCTTGCAACTGTTTTTGACGCTCCGATTCTTGCTGCGCCTGCAGTTGCGCTTGGCGTTGCAACGCTTCTAACTCACGTAAACGCTGCTCCTCAGCTTGGCGCTGACGGTCAGATTCAGCGGCGATGCGCTGGGCTTCAGCTTCAGCTAATTGCCTACGGCGCTCGCCCTCTTGCGCAATTTGCGCAACTTGCTGCTCGGCTTGCTGGCGCCTAGCTTCAGCCTCTTTTGTCATCTGCACAGCTTGTTGTTCAGCTTGTTGACGGCGACGTTCGGCTTCTTGTGCTAGCTTTCTCGCCTCCTCCGCACGCCGTTGCTCTTCGGCAGCGCGCTGACGCTCAGCCGCCAAACGCTGGCGTTCAATGTCTGCCTCGCGCCGCGCTTGCTCGGCACGACGGGCTTCAGCCTCTTGCTCACGTCTAATTTGAGCCAATCGTTCTTCAGTTTTTCGCGCCTCTTCAACAAGCCTTGCTTGTTCTTGTTGCTTCGCTTGCTCTTGATCTTGAATGCGCTGTAACTGCTGCGCCACGAGCTGCTGATCTACCGCAAAGGTCTCCATTGGCTGGCTCATTATACGTGGCTCAGTAACCGGCTTGTCATCAGATACTTGCGCCATTTTAAAAACCTGTGCATCCGAGGCTAGCCAATTACTCGTTAACGCCAAGCCCAGCACAAGATGTAAAACTAAAGCGGACAGCGTAGACAACGGATAACGCTTAATAAAACTCATCATTTTGCTGACTCCGGCTCAGTGAGCAAGGATACATTGGGCACACCATTATTTTTTAACACCACAAACAAATGCACCACGCGTCCATAAGGGGCGTCTCGATCACCTTGAATATAAACCGGCAAAGCCTGATTTAGCTGCGCACGCGCTACGGTTTCTGCTACCAAAAGGGTGATTTCAGACTGCGTCAATATCACATCCGGCGCCTCACTGGTCTTATACTGCCCATCTTGGGTCACGGTAATGACAAAAGGTTTAATGGGGGCAGCGCCCTCATCCGTGGCCGTCATTTCCGGGGCCTGAGGTAATTGAACGGTTACAGCCTGTTGAACAATAGGAGCGGTAACCATAAAAATAATCAGCAACACTAATGTAATATCAATATAAGGAACAACATTGATTTCAGCCATTAAACGTTTCTTGTCGCGCGCTGTTCGAAATCCTGTTTGCATATGCTTTACCTTTTGACTTGTATTTTCATTAGGCTTACTTATTTACCAAGTGGGCTTGGCGCTGAAGGATACTCAAAAACTCTTCGGCAAAACGTTCATAATTACTCAACACCTTATCGGCTTTAGTAGAAAGACTATTATAAAAAATAACCGCGGGTATCGCCGCAAATAAACCCATACCCGTGGCTAACAGCGCCTCCGCAATACCCGGTGCCACAGCGGAAAGTGTCGCTGTTGTATTCTCGCTCAAACCTTGAAACGCATGCATAACGCCGATTACGGTACCAAATAGACCAATATAGGGTGCCGAAGAACCAATCGTAGCTAAATAAGACAAACGGTTTTCTAAACGCTCGGATTGCTTATTAAATACAATTCTCATGGAACGGTGTGTCGCATTCATTAAATCATTCGCATCTTGTACGCCTTGATTCTTTAAGCGTACAAACTCTTGAAAACCCGCTTCAAAAATAGCATTCAGCCCCTTACTATCACCCTCCGTAGAGAAGCTCAAATCTTTATAAAACTTTGCTAAATCCTCCGCCTCCCAAAATTGTTCTAAGAACAATTCTGTATCACGTTTTGCTTTACGAATTTGATAACTTTTGGCTATGGCTACAGCCCAAGCCGATACCGACATAAAGACTAAAATCGCCATGACTGCCTGCACCAGTGGCGTGGCCATTAACACGAGATCTAGCATAGAATGATCGTACATTACTTATCCTTTTCACAAAATTCTAATCCAAGATGATGATACGCGTGCTTTGTTACAACTCTACCACGCGGTGTTCGCATTAAAAACCCTTGCTGAACTAAAAAAGGTTCTAATACATCTTCAATCGTACCACGCTCTTCACCGACCGCCGCCGCCATGCTATCTATGCCGACAGGCCCACCGTCATAATGACTAATCATCACCTCAAGCAAACGTCGGTCCATTTTATCTAGACCGGATGAATCCACTTCAAGCAAATTTAATGCCGCATTCGCTATTCGCTTATCAATAAATCCCTGCCCCTCAACCTGTGCAAAATCTCGCACTCTGCGCAGCAGTCGATTGGCAATGCGCGGTGTTCCACGCGAGCGCATCGCGACTTCGCGTGCACCTTCAATATCTGAGCTCACCCCCAATATACCGGCCGAACGGGTAACAATTTGAGTCAACTCCTCAATGGTATAATACTCAAGCCTCTGTACTATACCAAAACGATCCCGCAATGGCGATGTTAATAGCCCCGCACGGGTTGTCGCCCCCACTAGGGTAAAGGGTGGCACGTCAATCTTGACACTATGTGCCGCCGGACCATCGCCAATCATAATATCAATCTGAAAATCTTCCATTGCAGGATAAAGAATTTCTTCAACAATAGGACTAAGCCGGTGAATTTCGTCAACAAACAACACGTCGTGCGGCTCCAAACGCGTTAATATGGCGGCAAGATCACCCGGTTTATCCAATACAGGGCCCGATGTTTGCCGCAAAGTAGCCCCCATTTCCTGTGCAACAATGTTTGCCAAGGTCGTTTTTCCCAAACCCGGTGGTCCATAAAGCAGTACATGATCAAGGTGTTCACGACGCATCTTAGCCGCATCAATAAACATACTTAACTGCTCACGTACGGCAACCTGTCCAATATAATCCTGCATAAACTGCGGGCGAATTTTAGGCAGAATATAGAGGTCATCGTCCTGCTCTTGATTGCCAATGATACGATCCGTTTCGATCATATTTTCACCTGCTGCAAGGCGGCTTTAATCACTTGTTCCAGTGTCATATCCTCTTGATATACCGATTTAACTAGCGATTCGGCGTGCACATCTTTATAGCCTAAGGATTGCATAGCCGCTTGCGCGGATAAAAGAATAGAATTGGTGACCAGGCCTGGTTGTGGAATATTTGAGGATTTAGTGGTGACTGTATTTAAATTTAAGTTTTTTAATTTATCGCGCACTTCAATCAACAGTCTTTCAGCGGTTTTTTTGCCCACACCTGGAATTTTGGTTAACGCCAGTGCGTCCGCATTGTGAACATGGGTACAAAACTCATCTACGCTATGGGTTGAAAGAATCGCCAGCGCCATCTTAGCACCAATACCACTCACCTTGATGAGCTCACGAAATAACGCCCGCTCCTGCTCAGTGACAAAACCAAACAATAACATTGCATCTTCACGAACATGCATGTGAGTAAGAATTTTGGCTTCCGTGCCCACCTCGCCAAGCATATAAAAACTCGACATAGGCGCTTCAACCTCATACCCGACGCCCTGCACATCTAGCACAATAAGAGGGGGTTGCTTAAGGGCTATTTTTCCACGCAAAAAACCTATCATCTAACGCCCTACTCCTTGAACTAACTAAATCGTGTACCCTTGGATAATTTTTCAGGGTCAATCCCCAGCGATAAATAACGATCATGACAAAGCGCACAGGCCAGTGCATCCGCCGCATCTTCCTGCGGGTTTTCTGATAACCGTAATAACTGCTTAATCATAAAGTTGACGGCATCCTTGCTCGCATGACCTTGCCCAACAATCGTACTTTTTACTTGTGTCGGCGTGTATTCCATAATCGGCAACGCTTTTAAGGAGGCCGCACACAAAATCACACCGCGAGCCTGACCCAGTTTAATCGCTGAACTTGGATTTTTATGGACAAACACCTTCTCAATCGCCATCAATGATGGCTGATATTGGTCAATCAGCTGTCCAATTGAAGTAAAAATCGTTTTTAAACGTTCAGCCGGTGTCAGCTTTTCAACACGAATTACGCCACTCACCAAATAAACCGGGTGATAACGCCCTGATTCAATAATGCCAAACCCGGTCTTTCTCGAACCCGGGTCAATGCCGAGTATCCGCTGGGTGATTTTCACACTCAATCAGCCGCCATCAGTTGCGCCATCACTTCGTCACTGATGTCTAAATTCGTATAGACCTTTTGCACATCATCCAAGTCTTCCAGCATATCAATTAACGCCATCACCTTCTGCGCATCTTCAAAATCTAACGCTACCTTGATATCGGCATCCATATTCAAATCGGCTTCTGACGCATTAAAACCCGCTGAAGAAAGACCATCCAAAACACTATGCAACTCTTCAGGCGGCGTAATCACCTCGATACTGCCATCTTCATTGACCACTACATCATCCGCACCCGCTTCAATCGCGGCTTCCATCAAGCTATCTTCATCCAGGCCTGGTTCAAAACTAATCAAACCCTGCTTGTTAAACATATAACCGACCGAGCCATCTGTACCCAGGTTGCCGCCTTTTTTAGAAAACGCATGACGCACTTCACCCACGGTACGGTTACGATTATCCGTCAAACAATCCACCATGATCGCCACTCCTGCTGGCGCATAGCCTTCATAACGAATCTCTTCGTAATCTTCGCCTTCCTGATTACCCGCACCGCGTGCAATCGCCTTATCAATCGTATCGCGGCGCATGTTTTCGCCCAGCGCCTTATCGACCGCCGTGCGTAAACGTGGGTTATCTTCAGGGTGTGGCCCGCCCGCTTTGGCGGCCACCACCAACTCACGAATCAGCTTGGTAAAAACTTTGCCTTTTTTGGCGTCTTGACGGGCTTTTCGATGTTTAATGTTTGCCCATTTACTATGTCCTGCCATGCACTTCTCTCTTTAATACTCTTCGCTTTAAATACTATGCGTTAAATACGACCGACTTAACGCTTTGCGACTAAACCCTGCTCACGCGAGAAGGTGAGCATCCTATCCAAGGACACCAAAGCCTGCTGGCGAACCGCTTCATCTATCTCAACCACCTGATCCATTTTCACTAAACAATCGGCTAGATTTTGCAAACCATTCATCGCCATCCAAGGGCAATGCGCACAACTAATACACTGCGTAGTTTTAGAATCGGTTGGCGCGACAATCAACTGCTTATTGGGTGCCAACTGACGCATTTTGTAAAAAATACCGTGATCCGTCGCGACAATGAATTTTGTATCGGGCAGGCTCTGCACCGCGTTAATCAATACCTTGGTTGACCCCACCACATCCGCTAACGCCACCACCGACTCGGCTGACTCAGGATGCACTAATACTTTCGCATCAGGATGTTGGCGTTTGAGCTCTTCCAGCTCATAGGCCTTAAACTCATCATGCACAATGCAGTGCCCCATCCAGCGCAACATATCAATGCCCGTTTCTTTTTCAATCCACGCGCCCAAATGCTGATCCGGTGCCCAAATAATTTTTTCGCCCTGCGCTTTCAAATGACGCACTATCTGCAAGGCATTGCCGGATGTCACCACCCAATCCGCAATGGCTTTAACCTTTGCACTGGTATTGGCATAAACCACCACCTTGCGCTCAGGATGGTGCGCACAAAACTGCGCAAACGCCTCCGCTGGACAACCCACATCCAACGAACAGGTTGCATTCAAATCCGGCATCAATACGGTTTTTTCTGGGCTGAGCATTTTAGCGGTTTCACCCATAAAACGCACACCACAGACCACCAAAACATCGGCTGCCGACTGAGCACCAAAGTTAGCCATTTCCAATGAATCAGCGACAATGCCACCCGTTTCTTCTGCCAGCGCTTGTAGCTCCGCATCGACATAATAATGCGCCACAATTTGCGCATTACGCTGTTTTAGCAAGGCCTTTATTTGATCAATCAGCGCGGCTTTATCCTGCGGGATAACATGACCTGCGGGCTGCGCCCCCGCTGCCAATTGGTTAATTTTCTCAACCAACTGCAACGGAATGTCAGTAGAAGCCATCATAGATTTATTGCTTCGCCTCAGCGACCTTCTTATTCAAACGAATATTCAATTCACGCAACTGCGCCATATCCACCAGGCCTGGCGCTTCGGTTAACAAACACGCGGCTGACTGGGTTTTCGGGAAAGCAATCACATCACGAATTGATTCACGATCCGCCATCAACATAATCAAACGATCCAAACCAAACGCCATACCCGCATGCGGTGGGCAGCCGTATTTGAGTGCGTTTAACAAGAATCCAAACTTCTCTGCCGCATCCTCATCGCTAATACCCAACAACTTAAACACCGCCGCCTGCATATGAGTATCATGAATACGCACCGAACCGCCTCCGACTTCTATGCCGTTAATTACCAAGTCATACGCACGTGCAATCATTTGACCCGGGTTTTTAGAATCTAAAATTTCCTGCGTGGTGGCTTTTGGCTGAGTGAACGGATGATGCATCGCGGCCACACGGGCGGTTTTTTCGTCTTCCTCGAACATCGGGAAATCCACCACCCAAACAGGTTTCCACTTCTCAGTGAACATATTACGATCTTCACCGATCTTCACCCGCAACGCGCCCAAAGCTTCGTTAACGATCTTCGCTTTATCGGCACCAAAGAACACGATATCGCCATCTTTAGCCCCCACACGCTCAAGAATCTGCATCACTTGATCTGGGAAGAATTTTACAATCGGTGACTGTAAACCATCAATCCCCGCTGCCATATCATTAACCTTAATATAGGCCAAACCTTTTGCACCATAAATACCAACAAACTTAGTATAGTCGTCAATTTCTTTACGTGACATATCGCCCGCACCCGGCACACACAAAGCAGCTACACGACCTTTTGGATCCTTAGCGGGTCCAGCAAATACTTTAAACTCAATATCTTGTAACAGGTCGGCAACATCCACCAACTCTAAGGGGATACGCAAATCAGGGCGATCGATGCCGTATTTTTGAACCGCATCGGCATAGGTCATCTGTGGAAAGTCATAATCAAACTCCACCCCAATCCCTTCTTTAAAAATGGTTTTGGTCAAGCCTTCCATCATACCCATTACCCCGTCCTCATCCATAAACGAGGTTTCAATATCTAACTGGGTGAATTCTGGCTGACGATCTGCACGCAAATCTTCGTCACGGAAACAACGGGTAATCTGATAATAACGATCAAAGCCCGACATCATCAACAACTGCTTAAACAATTGAGGCGACTGAGGCAAGGCAAAAAACTTGTTTTCATGAGTGCGGCTCGGCACCAAATAATCCCGCGCGCCTTCCGGTGTTGACTTGGTTAAAATCGGCGTTTCCATATCGATAAAACCATTGTTATCTAAATAGTTACGCATAGACCGCGTAACTTTATAACGTAACATCAAGGTTTTTTGCATTTCATCACGGCGCAAATCAATGTAACGATACTTTAAACGCACTTCTTCGCTGATATGCTTATCATCCAACTGGAAAGGAATCGGCTCGGCCATGCTCAACACATCTAACTCTTTCGCCAACATCTCAATTTGGCCCGAGCTTAAATTCGCATTCGCCGTACCTTCTGGACGCGCACGCACTAACCCGCTAATACGCAATACACACTCGGAGCGCAAATGCTCCGCTTTAGCGAAAATCTCAGCGGTATCTGGGTCAACCACAACCTGCACCAAGCCTTCACGATCGCGTAAATCAATGAAGATCACCCCACCATGGTCACGACGACGATGCACCCAACCAGCAACGGTTACGGTTTGCCCAATAAATTCTTCTGTTACTTGACCACAGTAATGTGTACGCATTGTTTTTCCTTCTAATCTATAACTTATTATTTAAAAATATAAAATTTATCATTTTAAAACTAATTCGGCTGCTTTCCGACATCGGATTCGACCGATGCGGATTTATCAATCCAAGGCGGCACCACAACGCCCCCCGATATCACCATCTTCAACGCATCATCGACACTCATCTCCAACTCAACCACCTCTTGAATCGGTGCCATTATAAAAAATCCAGATGTTGGATTCGGCGTAGTTGGAATAAAAAGGTTCACTATTTGATCTACGCCCGTTTTAGCCTGGGCTTCACCGCGCGATTTACTAGTTTGAAAAGCCAAAGTCCACAAGCCGTGGCGCGGATACTGCACCAAATAGACCTTTTGAAACGTACTTTCATCCTTACCCACTACCGCTTCAACTATCTGCTTAACCGCGGTATAAATCGAGCGCACCAAGGGGATTTTTGATAAAAACCTCTCCCACCAATGCAATAACTTATTACCCAAAATATTGGCAACCAGCATCCCGGTAAACAACACAATAACAACCGAAACCAGTATGCCAAAACCTGGCACATCAAAGCCTAGTAACATTTCAGGGTGGTACTTAGTAGGCACCAAATGCAAACTACGATCAAACAGGCTAACTAAAAAAACAATCGCCTCAAACGTCACCCACAAAGGCAACAAGACCAGCAAACCCGCGATAAAATAGCGCTTTAAAAGACCCATGCCAACCCCATAAAATTTAGCTTGCCATTATACCCAAAACCAAATCACTTGCATGTTGGAATACAAGCATAATTGCAAGAAAAAAAAGCCTAACTAGCCGACCATCAGCCTCACCCCGCTTTTAAACACAAACCGAATCATGGATAACAGTGCATTATACGCTAGGAGCCTGTCGGACTAATCAAACAATAATATGCTAAAAGACGATATGTGTTAAAATATGCCCATATTACTTATGAGATAAAAACAATGAGTCGCTTTCGCCCAATAGACCGCCTTAGCGGATATCTTCTACCGCCAACCTTAGATGAATGGCTGCCTGATGACCATCTTGCACGTTTTGTCGTCGAGGTCGTTGACCAGCTTGATTTAACCCAAATTGAAAACAGTTATGGTTTGCGCGGTAGTAGCGCCTACCACCCCAGTTTATTAATTAGCTTGTTGGTCTATGGCTATGCCACCGGTGTATTCTCCAGCC
>NZ_JYNN01000015.1 GCF_000934765.1 Thiomicrospira microaerophila
CTGGAGAATACACCGGTGGCATAGCCATAGACCAACAAGCTAATTAATAAACTGGGGTGGTAGGCGCTACTACCGCGCAAACCATAACTGTTTTCAATTTGGGTTAAATCAAGCTGGTCAACGACCTCGACGACAAAACGTGCAAGATGGTCATCAGGCAGCCATTCATCTAAGGTTGGCGGTAGAAGATATCCGCTAAGGCGGTCTATTGGGCGAAAGCGACTCATTGTTTTTATCTCATAAGTAATATGGGCATATTTTAACACATATCGTCTTTTAGCATATTATTGTTTGATTAGTCCGACAGGCTCCTAGAGAACTTAAAGATGAATATGGCATCAACACCGTGGCCATTATGTCTAATGACCAGTCTTTGTATGCAGAAGACGCTACTGAAAACATGATTAGCATTTCGAAAGAAATGCACTTTTCATTTCCTTATCTCATTGATGCAACACAAGACGTAGCTAAAGCATACGGAGCCGTCTGCACACCTGACTTTTTTGGGTTATCAAAAGACTTAACATTGCAATACAGGGGCCGTTTTGATGCATCAAGAAAAGTGTCAGCGCCAGAAGGTACTCGAAGAGATTTATTTGAGGCGATGAAGCAAGTTGCTAAAACTGGAAAAGGTCCACTAGAACAAATCCCATCAATAGGCTGTTCGATTAAATGGAAATTGGATTAAGTTAAAAAAACCGGTTGCTGGAGCGGGTTATTCCGCGTATATTTATATCAAAGCATGGAGGATATAAAATGAAAAAACAATATAAACATTATTGGATGCTGCTGGTAGGTTTCCTATTTCTGGGGTTTGGGCAAGTTAGCCTAGCGAACCCCTCTCCGGTCAGTGTACAGGGTGCGAAAAGCATTACCGGATCGGAAGCGAGGGCGTTGTGGCTAGAGGGCGCTTTTTTTGTTGATCCACGTTCTGTAGCGGATTGGGAGGCAGGTCGTATACCCGGTGCCTTGCACATGGAGAGTAATCGGCCTGTTTATAATGCGCAGACCGTTTTGAATTTTGCCGGCTCGAAAGAGGCGCCTATCGTAGCTTATTGTAATGCCGAGGCGTGTCATCGTGCAGCGCATCTGGCGCGCGATCTTGTAGGTTGGGGTTTTACAAATGTTTATTATTTTCGTTTAGGCTACCCTGAATGGTTAACAACAGGCAGTCCGTTTGAATAAGTGTTATTTTGTGCATTAATGTGAAGCGGTCGCGTGTTGTTAATTATAGATTAGGGGAGCGTTTATGTTATTTAGTTTAAAAAATCAATTAGCCGCGTTTGCGGTAGGTGCGGTACTGGTGACCGCCGGTATTCTTTATACACTGGGTCATTTTGAAGAGCAGCGTGCTAATCAGCAAATTTATCAAGAGCGTGCTCAATCTCAGTCGGGTCTGGTGGCTAGAATGAGTGCCAATGGTACCTTGCGATTAAGTGAAAACCTAACCCAAGCAACCCGAAACAGATTGTTGTTTGATGCGGTATTAGATCGTAACCTCGAAGAAATTAGACGCCATGCTTTTACCTATGAAAATCGATTGGCCGCCAGTGAGATAGTCAGTGGTTTACGCGTTGTGGACCGTCAAGGTGTGATTCTTTATTCGCGCAATAAGGAGGAGATAGGTAAAAGCTTAGGGCTGTCGATTGTGCAAGAAGCGATGGAGCAGACCTTGATCAAAAGTGGTTTAGAAATTTATCAAGGTGAGTTACAAAACCATTATGCCTTCCCACTCACCCAACGGGGCAAAACCTTTGCTGCGATTCATTTTTTTAGTCTACCAAGCGCCACGTTTACACAATTAAGTCGTTTAACCGGTGCCGAGCACTGGGTGTTTACATCTGGCGCTGGGGAGATTGTCGCGGCCAGTGAAGGAGCGCAGTCTATTGCGCGTATCGCTGGAGATAAGATTGGGCAACTAAGTAAGCAGCCTATGGCATTTCAAGATAGAGTCTATACGGTATTAGGTTCTGAGGTTCGCGATTATAAGGGCAATGCGATTGGGTTTTTAACCAGTTTTACTGATGAAACGCAGGCCTATGCTCAGGCGCGTAATGCGACTTTAATTGGCTTGTTAGCGATTATCGGCTGGTTGATATTGGCCGTGATTGCGACCTACTTATTTGTTTCGATTAAACTGAAACCGCTTAATCAAATGCGAAATATTGCCTCTGAAATTGAAGCGCATGGCGATTTATCAAAACGCTTGCACATTCGCGGCGATGATGAGGTGGCGCAGTCAGCCAAGGCTATCAATAAAGTATTAAGCTTAGTCGATAAATTGGTCAGTGATTCTAATCAGGTGCTTGAGGCGGTATCAAAAGGTGATTTTTCGAAAAAATTGGATCAGCAGGCGTTTCATGGTGACCTAGCACATTTTGCCCAGGGCTTGAATGAATCGGTCGAGTCTGTACATTTTACGATGGCGGAGCTAGAAAGGGTGGTGTCATCCTTACATCAAGGTGATCTCAATGTGGTGCTCGACCCGCGTGTTCAGGGTTCGATTCAACAAAAAATGAATGCCTTGACCCAAGGCCTGTCACACACATTTAGCCAAATAAATGCGGTCATGGCAAAAGTCAGGCTGTCCGATTTTTCAACGCAAGTGACGGTTGAGGCAAGTGGTGAATTGGCGGTGTTGGTACAAGCAATTAATGACTCTATAGCTAACTTATCGAGCGGATTTGCGCAGGTGGTGGGCGCGGCAGATCGCATTTCTAAAGGTGATTTTACTCAGCCAATTGAGGGTGAATATCAATTTGCGCTTGCGCAAGCTAAGCAGGCGATTAATCAATCGATGCTGGACTTAAGCGCCACGATTAATATTGTTAATCGTGCTGTTGTTAATATTTTGGATGCGCTAAATGAAGTGGCCGGGGGAACGGTTTCATTAGATCAGCGCACACATGAACAAGAAGCGTCTTTGGCTGAAACACGCGATGCCATGCATCATACGGCCAAGCAGGTAGATGCGAACGCGACAGCGACGGAGCAAGCCAACCAGATTGCGCATGAGCAAACAAGATTGTTGCAAGATGCCAACGCCTCGATGAGTGAAACGCAGCAAGCGATGCAGGGTATTAAAGCGGTGTCGGCACAAATTCAAGATATCACCAGTTTGATTGATTCCATTTCATTCCAAACCAATCTTTTAGCATTAAACGCGGCTGTCGAAGCGGCGCGGGCGGGTGATCATGGCCGTGGCTTTGCGGTGGTAGCGGGTGAGGTTCGCACTTTGGCAGGCAAGTCAGCACAGGCCGCGAAGGATATCGGCGCGTTAATTGATAAAGCGGTAGTCTCTGTAGATCAGGGGGTTAAGAAGGTGGATAGTGTCAATGGTTTCCTTGAAACTATTACCCAGGAAACGGAAAAAATGCAACAAATTGTTTCATCAATTACCCAGTCTTCTGCACAGCAAGCGCAAGGTGTCAGTGAGGTTAATCAAACAGTGGTGCAGCTTGATAGCATTACGCAACAAAATGCCGAGCTGGTTAAGCAAACACGTGATTCGGTTGAGCAAATGCAGTCGGCCTCTCATGAATTGAGTGAAATGATGGCGAAGTTTAAAATTAATTCAGAAAGACAATTAAAATTAAGCCATAATATGAGAAACCACTGATTTAGGAGCATGTTGTAATGGATTTAAATACAATTGATAAAACGGCTAACTTAAGCAAAAACAATTCGATGAGCTTAATGATCTTTAAGTTGATTGATGAGCATGACGCTGAGTTTGCACGTCATCCTTTTTATGCAATGAATATTTTTAAAATTAAAGAGGTATTAAACGCATCAGAATACCCGATCACCATGTCGGGCACCAGTGGTGCGGCTTTCTTTAAGGGTGTTGTGTCGGTACGTGGTGAATATATCAGTGTTTATGATACGGCACAGTGGTTTGGGCATGACAAGCAACAATCAACCGATCGAAGCGTTATTATTGTCTGTGAAGTAAACCATCAAACAATAGGTCTGTTGGTGGCCTATATTCATGGTGTGGCGGAGAAGGACTGGAAGGAAATTCAACAAACAGATAAAAATGCACGAAAGATTGTTTCACAAACCCGTATAGAAGATCAGCTTTGTTTGGTTATGGATGTTGAACAGATGATTGCAGAGATTTCGGGTACCGATCTCGAGAAGGAGTCAAAAGTTGATTCCTTGGGTATTCGTTCAGATAAAATTATTTTATTTGCTGATGATCAGCCAAGTATTCGCGGCTATGTAAAAGCGGTGTTAGAAAACCTAGGTATCGAGCATCAGGTGTATCCAGATGGTTCGGGTATTATTCAGTTTTTAGAGGTTGAAGAAAATCGTCACCGAGTTGGACTGGTGATTACTGACTTGGAAATGCCCAATGTATCAGGACATACGGTGATCAGAACCATCAAGGAGAAGATGGGGTTGAAAATTCCGGTAGTCGTGCATTCCTCGATGACCGTCGGTGACTCACAGCGTCAAGCGGCGGAGCTGGGTGCGGATGCGTTTATTGGTAAAATTGATACTAAAGAAATTGTAGCTATCGTTAAAAAGTATTTTAAAAATTAATCTAATGCACCTCTAGGAAAACCCGCGCAATCGGTTGCGCGCGCGTTTCCTTGTCGGTCTAACTTTTCTTTAGCTAGGCGCTACTCCATCTTTTTTGACGATTCAAACGCAGACTTAACACAATGAAAAAATTTTATTTATGGTTAGTGGATTATTTGGCACCTATTTTGGCTGTGATGCTAGTGGTAGGTATTTCGTCCGTTTTCTGGCTACATATTAAAACTTCACAGCAACATTTGCATCAAGTGGCGATTGAGGATGCAAAAAACTTTTCAGGGTCTGTCGCGCAGTTTCGTAACTTTTACGCCGATACGATTGTGCCGGCCGTCCGTCAGCACCATGTACCCATTACCCATGACTATTTAAATATTCCCGGTAGCATACCACTTCCGGCGACTTTTGCGATTGATTTTGGTGAAAAGCTGTCACAAAATAGCCATTATAAGGTTCGCTTGTACAGTGACTTGCCTTTTAGTTGGCGGGAAGGCGGCGGGTTGCGTGATAAGTTTGAACAGCAGGCGATGCACTATTTGCGTGATAATCCCGAAGGCTATTTTAGTGCTTATGAAACACTGGAGGATGGCTCGCAGGTTTTGCGTTATGCGGTAGCCGACACTTTAAGCGAGTCTTGTGTGGCTTGTCATAATAGCTACCCAGGTACACCGCGCACAGACTGGAAACTTGGCGATGTGCGGGGCGTGCTAGAGGTGACCAGACCGATGTCTTCATTGCATTTAGAAAATGAAGCGAGTGCGTTAAAAACCTTTATTGCCATGGTATTGATGGCGCTTGTGGCCCTGCTTATGTTAGGGTTGGTGTTAAGACGTAATAAGCAAGCGATGGCTGAAGCAACACGACAACAACAAAAAACGCAGTCGATCATGGACTCAGTTGTGGATGCGATTTTGGTCATAGACGATAAAGGTACGGTTCTCGAAGCAAATCACTCTGTAGAATCGGTGCTTGGTTATAAACCTGAAGAGCTGATAGGGCAGAATATCAAAATCATTACGCCAGAACCGCATCATTCGGCGCATGACGGCTATTTATCGGACTATTTAAAAACAGGTGAGCAAAAAGTTATTGGTTTTACACGGCACGTTGATGCGGTGACGAAGGGGGGGAGGCAAATTCCGATAGATTTAGCTGTTAGTGAGGTATGGGACGCGGGGCAGCGACGCTTTACTGGCGTGATTCGTGATGTGACAGAGCGTAAGAAAGTACAAAACGAACTGGAGCAGGCACGCGACCAGGCCTTGCAGTCTGCGAAAATGAAGTCAGAGTTTTTGGCCAATATGAGTCATGAAATTCGTACTCCGATGAATGGTGTGATTGGGATGACTGGATTATTGCTCGATACACCGCTCACCAATGAGCAGCGAGAGTTAACCTTAACGGTTAAGTCGAGTGCAGATTCGTTGTTGGGCATTATCAATGATATTCTCGATTTTTCTAAAATCGAAGCCGGTAAGCTTGAAGTGTCGATGGAAGAGGTTGATCTGATTGCTTTGCTTGACGGGGTGATTGACATGGTTGCACCGAGTGCGCAAGCTAAGGACGTCAGTCTTGGGTATTTTATTGAACCTAGTTTGCCGGCTAGGCTTAAAACAGACCCTGTTCGCTTGCGCCAAGTCTTGATTAACCTACTGGGTAATGGTATTAAGTTTACCGCTCAGGGCGCGGTTTACTTAGCGGTTAAAAAAGGGGCCGATGACACGCTTAAGTTCGAGGTGGTTGATTCAGGCATTGGGATTTCTGAAGAGGGTCAAGCCAAACTTTTTGGTGCTTTTAGTCAAGTCGATAGTTCTTCAACGCGTGGTTTTGGTGGAACCGGTTTAGGTTTGGCGATTTCAAAACAGCTTGTCGAGTTACTTGGCGGTCAAATTGCGGTGGAAAGTAGTTTGGGCAATGGCTCTATTTTTTACTTCTCGTTGCCGAGTGATTCCTCTGAGGCCGGGCCTTGTTTGCCAGGGATGGTGTCGCCGGTTCAGTTAGCCTGGGTCATGCGTGACAATCGATTGCGTGATATGTACATCCATCAGTTTGCCCAATTAAATATTGAGGTAATGCCATTTGATTTAGTGGCTTTAAATGAAGCAAATTTGGATCCTGCTATTCCCGTTTGGTTGGATATGGGTGAAGTTGAACGTGTTTATGAGCGTCCACTGAGTTTAATCAATGATATCAAAGCGCACCATCAAAGTGTTACTCTGATGGTGAGCCATAAGCAAGCCAGCGAGTGGCGCGATCAAATGGAGCGCATGAGTGTTAAGATGCGTATCAAGCCGATTAAGTACGGTAACTTGTCTCATTGGATAAATAGCGCAGGGCGCACTCTCTCAGTCGAACAGCAGGATGCGTCTGAACTGGTTGAGCCAAAGAAAATTTTTGAGCAATCGCGCGTTTTGTTGGTTGAGGATAATCTTGTCAACCAGAAGCTAGCCTTGGCATTAATGAAAAAGTTAGCTTTAACCCCGGATGTGGCTAATAATGGTCAGGAAGCACTGGATAAGCTTGCAGTCGAGCATTATGACTTGGTGCTAATGGATTGTCAGATGCCGATTTTAGATGGTTACGGCGCCACTCAAGCGCTGCGTGCTTCAGCGGGTATCAATAAGGATGTGCCGGTGATTGCGCTCACCGCCAACGCAATGGAGGGAGATCAGGAGCGTTGTTTTGCCAGTGGAATGAACGATTATGTAGCCAAACCGATAAACCCTAAAATATTGTCGGAAAAGCTACATCACTGGTTAGATCCAGATACAGCTTTTTAACCCGGATGTTTGATACATTCGCGTGAAGTTTGTGAAATATCCAGGTTTAAGCGCCTGTCTCTTTTGTCTTGTTTTTAGGCTTAACCTGCCCGCGCAAGCGGACAGTTTAAGCGCGATAGGCGCTTAGTGTTTGCGGAATAGGGATTCAGTGGGATCTCTGGGCGTTGTTCTGTTTAATGCTTGTGCGCTGCGTAGATATTTTTTGCGACTCCAAATTAACCCCCAGCGAGAGCCTCCGACTTGTCGCCATAGTAGCGCAGAGCGAATGCCTGCAAGTAGCAGCGCGCGAATTTTATTCGCATTCTGCGGATTTTGTAGATGGCCATGTTGCCCTTTAACCATGATTCGTGGATTGAGATGGCTGAGGTTTTCGGTATAGGCGCGTGAAATCGATGCAATCACATTTTCATGAAAGTCACCAAAATGCGCGCGCTGTGTTTTTGCCGTTTCCAGTGTGCGCGCCACCTTGTCGAGCGCGCCATCTTCTTTAACGAGATTACGTTCCAGTAAAATCACGCTAAGCGCGTAGCGGGTGATTTCAAGGTTGCGCATATCTTCGGCGTCACTTGAACCCATTTGTGAAAGTAGTGTGCGCACACCGAGTTGAATGTTCATTACATCATCGCCATACACATCGAGTGTGTTACTCGGGTTTTCAGAAAATAAACTATTGATGCAAGTGTGGTAGGCCGTTTCATCTAGTTTGCCTGTAGTGGCAATATCAAAAACCAGTTTGGATGCTTGATATATGCCGATCAATGCAAGCGTGCGATCTTGGTCTGTATATGTTGACATATTTTCCTCTAGTGTAATTCAGATAGGTGGTGAGCGCGCTGCGCAATAACGCCGCCGCCTAGGCAGGCCTGGTCGCGATAAAAAACAATCGATTGACCGGGAGTAATGGCTTTCTGTGGTTCAATAAATTCAACCCAAATCTTCCCATCTTGAGCTTGTTTAATTTGGCAAGGCTGCGCCTGTTGGCGATAGCGTATTTTTGCTTTGAGTGGCTGGTTTAAGTCGGGTGTTTGCCCATTTGTCCAGTCACATTGGTGTGCGATGAGTGCGCAGTGATAGAGTAGTGGGTCTTTTTCACCTTGAACGGCAATCAGTTGATTAGTGCGAAGGTTTTTATCGGCTACAAACCAAGGTGCATCAGTTTCACCGTGGCCGCCGCCAATACCTAAGCCTTTTCGTTGACCTAATGTGTAGTACATCAAGCCTTCGTGTTGGCCAATGACCGTGCCGTCGGGTTTAATAATCTCGCCGTGCTGTGCGGGCAGGTAGCGCTGTAAAAAGTCTTTGAATTTACGTTCACCAATAAAACAAATACCGGTACTGTCTTTTTTGTTATGGACAACCAGGCCTGCTTGTTCAGCCAGTTGTCTGACAGCGGGCTTTTGCAGCTCACCGACAGGGAACAGGGTTTTGCTTAATGCGTTTTGTTGAAGTGTGTACAGAAAGTAACTTTGATCCTTGTTGGGGTCAAGGCCTTTGAGTAGCTGGTATTCACCGTTGCTTGCCTGTGTAACACGTGCATAATGACCGGTGGCAATTTTATCCGCCCCAAGTTGTAATGCATGGTTTAAAAAGGCTTTAAATTTAATTTCTTTATTGCACAAAATATCGGGGTTAGGGGTGCGGCCGGCCTGGTATTCTGCTAAAAAATGCGCAAACACCCGATCCCAGTAGTCCTTGGAAAAGTTTTCAATATGCAAAGGAATGGCTAGCTGTTCACAAATACTAAACACATCTTGTAGGTCAGCGGCGGCTGGGCAATAGTCATCAGTATCATCACCTTCCCAGTTTTTCATAAACAGACCTTCGACTTGGTAGCCTTGTTGTTTAAGCAGTAGGGCTGTCACGGAGGAGTCAACGCCACCTGACAGGCCCACAATTACTTTGGTATTTTGGTTCATAGGTTTATGGCTTATTAAAATTTAATTGTTTATTTTAACAGATTCGTGCTCAGGCGTTGGCTTTCACCAGGTTGCAGCGCGCCTAGTTTAAACTCACCTATTTCACTACGAATTAGCCGAAGGGTCGGAAACCCGACCGCCGCTGTCATTCGGCGAACTTGACGGTTCTTACCCTCTCGGATTTTAAGCTCGATCCAGCTTGTAGGAATCGTTTTGCGTTCACGAATGGGAGGGGTGCGTGGCCATAGCCAATTGGGTTGAATGATTTTTGTGGCTTGGGCTGGGCGGGTTAAACCGTCTTTGAGTATGACGCCTTGGGTCAGTTTTTGAATCGCGGCCGCATCAATATCGCCCTCGACCTGCACCAAATAGGTTTTAAGTAGTTTGAATTTAGGGTCAGCAATGCGCTGCTGCAGACGACCGTTATCCGTGAGCAGCAATAACCCTTCACTGTCTCGATCCAAGCGTCCCGCTGCGTAAAAACCCGGTTGCTTGATGTAGTCAGCGAGTGTGGGACGGCCTAAGTCATCGGTAAACTGACAAAGCACATCAAAAGGCTTGTTAAATAAGAGTAAATTTGGCATAGTACAAATTGTATCTTAAATTAATGAAACACACCTTAAATTTGATGAAGTTTTGCTTTGGCATTTATTTTGCTTTGTCACTTACATTGTTTTTTGACTAACTAGGGAATCTTTTCAAAGCATGTTCACACAACACTTTGATGCAAATAAAGATTATTTTGCCGTTTTGGGTTTGCATAACCAAGCGTGCGAAAAAACGATTAAGCTCACTTATCGTAGGTTGGCGCGTCGTTATCATCCTGATGTATCCAAAATGCCTGATGCTACACTCAAGTTTCAAGAGATTTCTGAAGCTTATGAGGTGTTGAGTAAGTATCGTGATGCCTACTGTCGTGCGTTTAGTCGGTTTAACGCCAGCGCTTCGGGCTTCCAGCGCCGTCCGGCCTCTTCGGAAGATGGCGCATCTAAAGCACACACTGATGAAGGGTTTAAGCGTCATGATTATCATCAGACGCACAGTCATTGGAAACGCGCACCGATTAACGGCAAGGATCGTGTTATTTGCTATCCGCTCACACTTCGTTATGCCATTCGATTGCTTCAACAGGGGTATTTTTACATTCCAGGCCTTAAAATAAAGATGAAATTTACCCGTCATGCATTTGAAGGAAAAACATTTCGTCTGCAAGGCAAGGGGTATCAAGGTCTATTTGGCGGCAAGCCAGGCGATTACTTGGTCAGTTTTAATATTAGCCAAGAAAGTTTAAGTTGGAAGCTTCAGGGCGCCGACTTGTATGGTGATGTAAAGGTGCCTAAAAGCTTACTCGTTGCCGGTGGCAAAGTGCAATTTGATTCGCCCGTAGGGCCGTTAACCTTGGTTGTACCGGCTAACTATAATCAAAACGAATTTATTAAGGTGCAAAATAAGGGGTTGCCATCGGATGAGCGCGGGTTGGCCGGTCACCTTTATGCTCGATTGATTGCCGCTTAGTCTGCGTTTAATTATTCAAAAAATATTGAAAAACAAAAATTATGTCTCATTTTGATCAAACCAATGATAACCTAGTTCTCGAGCCTGTTAAGCAAAAAGCCAAGCCCCCCAAGCGTTATAAAGTCATTTTGTTAAATGATGACTTTACACCGATGGATTTTGTGGTGGATGTATTAATACGCTTTTTTGTGATGAGCGAGGAAGAGGCTGTACAGGTCATGCTTGCCGTGCATCAAAAAGGTAAAGGGGTGTGTGGTGTGTATAGTCGTGAAGTGGCTGAAACCAAAGCTTTTCAAGTGAACCAATATGCGCGTCAACATCAACATCCGTTGATGTGTCAAATTGAAGCCGAATAATCTGATTGAGTAAAGTCTATGTTAAGTAAATCCGTGCAGATGTCACTGAGTAACGCGTTTGAAATGGCGCATGAGTATGAACATGAGTTTGTGACGCTAGAGCATCTGTTGCTTGAGTTATTGACGTTGCCAGATGTTCATGAGGTGGTCGCGGCATGTGGTGGTCGTGTTGAAGATATTGAACAGCAGTTAGAAGACTTTCTGGGTGAGCAGCCCTTGGATATGAATCCAGGTAAGCAGGATATTCACCCAACGATGAGCTTTCAGCGCGTGATTGAGCGTGCTATCTATATGGTGCAGTCGAATGGCTATAATGAAGTAATCGGGGTGCATTTGCTGGCGGCGATGTTTGCTGAACCGGATTCGCAAGCGGTGTTTATTTTAGAGTCGAATCAGGTGCAACGTGTGGATGTGCTGAGTTATTTATCTCACGGTGTGATCTCATCACAAGATGAAGATTTTTACCAATCAGAACCGTCTGGTGAAGCGGAGCCGTCGGTGGATTCTGAGGTTGCGTTGACGCATTTTAGTGTGAACTTGAATAAGCAAGCCCTGGAAGGGCGTATTGACCCTATGATTGGGCGTCATTGGGAGTTGAACCGTACTTTAGAAATACTCAGTCGTCGGCGCAAAAACAACCCGCTGCTGGTGGGGGAGCCTGGGGTGGGTAAAACCTCGATTGCGGAAGGTTTGGCGCATAAAATAGTGCATGGTGATGTACCCGATAGTTTGGCTGATGCAGTGGTCTATAGTTTAGATATGGGCGCGTTGCTGGCAGGTACGCGTTATCGAGGTGATTTTGAGAAGCGTTTTAAGGCATTGTTAAATGAGCTGGCGAAGCAGCCGCATGCTATTTTGTTTATTGATGAGATTCATACGATTATTGGGGCAGGGGCTGTTCAGGGTGGCGCAATGGATGCCTCTAACCTGATGAAGCCAGCCTTAGCGAATGGAAAGTTACGCTGTATTGGCGCGACGACCTATGAAGAATACCGTGGTATTTTTGAAAAGGATCGCGCGTTAGCGCGCCGTTTTCAAAAGGTCGAAGTGCGTGAACCCACCGTCAATGAAACGTTTGAAATTCTAAAAGGCTTGAAGCTGCAGTTTGAATCGCACCATGAGGTGAAGTATACACAGCCTGCACTGAAGGCGGCGGCTGAGTTGGCGGAACGCTACATCACGGATCGCCATTTACCTGATAAGGCGATTGATGTGATTGATGAAGCCGGCGCAAAACAGCGTTTAATGCCGGCCAGTCGTCGCCGTAAACAAATTGGGGTGCCCGAGATTCAGCAGGTAGTGGCAAATATTGCCCGTATTCCCATTGCCAACATCACGCAAAAAGAAAAAGACAAGTTGTTTGACCTTGAGGCCAGTTTGCAACGCGTCGTGTTTGGCCAGGATCATGCGATCGCGCAGGTTGTGGCAGCGATTAAGCTAGCGCGCTCAGGCTTAGCAACAGCAGACAAGCCTACGGGCAGTTTTTTATTTGCCGGGCCCACAGGTGTTGGTAAAACAGAATTAACCCAACAAATTGCCAAGCACTTGGGTGTTGAGTTGGTGCGTTTTGATATGTCTGAGTATATGGAGCGTCATACGGTTTCGCGTTTAATTGGTGCGCCCCCTGGCTATGTGGGGTTTGATCAAGGTGGATTGCTGACGGAGGCCGTAAATCGCCAGCCACATTCGGTCGTGTTGCTTGATGAAATCGAAAAAGCGCACCCCGATGTCTATAATTTATTATTGCAGGTAATGGATCATGGTACCTTAACCGACAACAATGGGCGTAAAGTTGATTTTCGTAATGTTGTGCTCATTATGACTTCCAATGTGGGTGCAGAGCAGATGAGTCGTGCTAGCATCGGTTTTACTGAGCAAGATCACAGTATGGATTTTGAGGCGGAGCTCAAAAAGCAGTTTAAACCGGAGTTTCGTAATCGTTTAGATGCGGTGATTCAGTTTAATCGCTTGTCAGAGCACTCAATGGCTTCGGTAGTTAACAAGTTTATTTATGCGTTGGAGCAAAGTTTGTTGGAGAAAAAAGTCAGCCTAGTTTTAACGGTTGCGGCACGTGAATGGCTGGCAAAAAAAGGGTTTGATCCATTAATGGGTGCGCGTCCAATGAGCCGGTTAATTCAAGAAAAAATCAAGCAGCCGCTAGCTGAAAAGCTTTTGTTTGGTGAGTTGCAGAATGGTGGCGAAGCGGTGATTGATTTAGTTGAAGATAAGCTTGACGTTAAATGTGGTTAGTTTGATGGTGTTTAAACGGGGCTATTCATGCCCCGCATTCCACCCACCCAGGGAAACGGCGCTAAATAATATAAAATCACGCGTCATTGCAAGGCCGAAGGCCGTGGCAATCTCTTGCGGGCTGCGTGCGCTTTAACTGGTTGTATCGCGTTGTTTATTGGCGAGCTCTACTTCTTTTATTTGAATAAAGTACACCAGTTTTCTTCGGTCTTCTTCGGTGAGCCCAGTGAATTCTAATGCGACCTTTTTGGTGTCGCCTACTGGAATGATTTTAACAATTTTGCAGCGTGCCAAAATCGGGTGCTCATTTTTTAAAGGGCGCAGCAATACATCGACAAAGCAAGATTCATTTAGCTCTTCATTAATAACAAAGGACAAGCCTCCCGCACTCAGATTAACCATTCGCTGAGGAATGTTGTGTGTGAGCTGATCTTCATCAATTGTTTGTAGCATAAAGTTAACTTTGCTGTTTAACGCCGCTAATACGCTGGCGATGAGCGTACTTTTTGTCCCAATTTGGGCAATCAACTCATCGATTTTTTCATCTAACTTAACGAGGTTGTCCATAAAATAGCGCTCTATAAAGCTGCTATCTGGATCAGTCGGTAATTCAAAGTTTTGAGCTTCTTGTGCCGTCAGTACACGATAACTACAAGGAAGCATGACATCAAGACGAAAAAAACTACGCTGTTCGTGAGACATAGACCTGCACTTTTGTTTAGTAAAAGAAAATTATGCTTTTCCCAGATTTTTTCTGAAATCACTCGTTCGGGTTTTACCGCTTGCGCCATAAAGGCTTACGTTGTCAGGCGCTTGAAAAAGCTGATGAATCAGGCCTGTGTTTACGTTTTCTAACGCGGCGAGTATCATGCCATTTTGTTGGTTTATTTCAAAGCATTCGCGTGTTAGTTTGTCAATCGTTTTCATTAGATGGCGGTCGGTTTGGGTGGTTATTGTTTCGCTATCTTTGTTTAAAAACACACCAGGGTGGTCGGCGGCTAATGCTTTTGTAAATGTGTTCAATTCAATTTGATACTGGTTTTTTGTATCGGTGAGCGCATTGAGCTCGTCAAGCTTTGATTGCTGCAACAGTTCGTGCTCTGTCTGCAGCAGCTGTTTAAATTGGGTTAAGTCATCGACCAGCTTTTCAAGGTTGAGGGTAAGGTTTTGAGTGGTGTTCGATGACATATCGCCTAATCTTTTCGGCTTTTCAGCGGCTAAGCGCGAGCAAGTAATAGCTCAGTTCTAATTAATTTATCAGCAATGCTATCGGCGTTAATCTTATAGCTGCCGTCATTAATTGATTTTTTGAGCTCAGCGATACGTGCCTCATTGGAGGTATCAGCCGTATGCGCACGCTTCTCTATATCACGAATTTGGCTAGAGAGCGGTGTGAGTGTTACCTTATCTGTCGGTGCTTTTACTGTATTTTCTGCGTTGGCGGTTGTTTTTTCAACCGCTCTGCTATTTTCATTCAACCTGGTATTGTTAACAAGGTTGCTATTTAAATTTTTAATGTCCATGACCTTACCCTCATGATTTTGTGCTATTTTAGCAACAAGTTTTACTTTTCTATAGACTTTAACGGCAAAAAAGCCAAAACTTTAGCTTTTTTATTTGGCTTTTTTATATTTAGTTTCAATGCCCTTCATCTGTTCTCGCGGAGGGTATCGGTTCCCGATAGAACCCCCATGGTTGTGTCGGTGTATAGCTGTGTGTGACACATTATTAAACGTCCCGGTTTAAAAAGCCTTATGGAACCAATACAGTGTTAGGAGCAATAACTATGCCTTTTACTATAATATTGGATTGTGTGTTGCGAACTTCGACTTGTTCTTGTGCCATGCCATTGTTCAGTGCCACACCTGTGGTACGTATTTCGAGGCCGCTGACACGTGTGATAAGATTAACTTCTTGCTTTTCGATGACCCAGTAAGGAATGTCGAGCATGGGTAAGGTGATGACCGTGTTAGGTCTGATGGCGCGCTTTGCACGCATCGCTTGTACATTGTCTAATTCTTCAAGCCAGCCGCGCCGCACCTCACTTAAGCCAACAGGCCTGAGTTCGATGTCTTCAGGCTGAATAAAGGCTTGGCGAACAATCCCGCGCTTGGCAACGACCGCCATGACATTGCCGTCTATTTCAGCGCTAACAAAAACACGCCAATTCGGCTCTGTGCATTCTACCAACACGGTTTGTCTGCCAAATAGCAAATTTTGGCTACGGTTGCTGAGTGAGAGTGGGGTTGTACAGGCCGGGAGCGTGAGGTTTTGGGAGAGGTGGCGAATGTTTATTTTGGGTTCAATGATTCTTTGGTCTAAACTTTGCTTTAGATGATCGAATACCGCTTGATGAATGGCGTCAAGAGACTGATTTTCGAGTGCATAGAGCGTATTAGAAAATAAAAATAGCCATCCACATAAAATAATATAGATGCCATTCGCTATTTTCGTTCGCGTGTTGTTTAATAATACAGATATGGCCATATTTGTTCATTGTAATATAAGGTGAGTTTAAGATGTCGAGTTTTCTAGAAAGTGTTGATAAACGAACGTCCCTAGCCGGAATGAATCGCATGGAGTTGCTGTTGTTCAACATTAAGGGTAAACAGCTTTTTGGCATCAATGTTTTTAAGGTGCGTGAAGTGATTCGTACACCTGAAATTTCGCCTGTACCTAAATCGGATGCACGCGTAGTGGGTGTGGCAGATATTCGAGGCCTCACTATGCCCATTATTGATTTAGCAATGGCGTTGGACTTGGAGCCTGTCGCAAAAGATAAATTGTCCGAATCCTTAACCATTGTGACCGAGTTTAACAGCTCTATTCAAGGGTTTTTGGTCGAAGATGTTGATCGGATTATTCATTTGCGCTGGGAGGATATATTGCCGCCGCCTGACTCATTAATGCATGTGAATTATTTAACCGGTATTACACGCGCCCAAAATCAAATTGTTGAAATTGTGGATGTGGAGAAGGTTTTGATTGAAGTGTCTGGGCCAATGGCGGCAATGTCGGATGATTTTGCTGAAGCCAATGCCGATAAATCAGAAGGTTTAAAGTATTTTATTTTGGCCGCGGATGATTCAACTGTTGCAAGAACCCAATTAAAAAATGTATTTGAAAAGCTAAGAATAAAGCATGTTATTGTCAATAACGGTAAAAAGGCGTTGGATTTATTAAAGAAATGGGCAGATGAGGCGGATCAGGGTAGTGTGCTGCCTGTGTCTAAGCGCGTTTTAATGGTCATTTCGGATATTGAGATGCCTGAAATGGACGGTTACACGCTCACGACTAATATTCGAAAAGACGATAGGTTAAAGGATTTATATGTTGTGTTGAACTCATCACTAAGCGGTGGGTTTAATGAAAAGTTGACAGAAAAAGTAGGCGCTAATAAGTTTTTATCCAAGTGGCACTCTGAGGAGTTGGCCGTTGAGATTGTGAAACGCCTAGAGGCCGTGCGAGGGTAAGCCTATGAAGCGTGCGGGTTATGCCTCGGTTGTGTTTTGGATTCTGTCGATGATACCCATGTCGGTCAACGCCCTAGGGTGTATTGAGGTCACGGGTGTGGCGAGTATGCAAACCGATGATCGTGCGTTTGCGCGTCAGATGGCCATACGTAATGCGATTGAATTGGCGAGCATGCAATCAAACCTTGAAATCAATGCACGCTCAGACATGGAGAATTTTGCACTTCAAAACCAAGCCAGCCGCTTTACTACCCGCAGCAAAGTTGAGCGCTTTAGTTTAGTGGATGAATTTTACAATGAGCAGACGAATGAATATGAGGTGGTGCTCTATGTGTGTTTAACGGCGGACCCGAGTGCTTGCGGTAATCTGGTTGGGACCCAGTATCAAAACCGTTTGGTGGTTGCGCCTGTGGTGATAGAGAATACTTACGAAGGGCGAGATATAGCGAATTTATTGCCGGGCTATCAAGCAGAGCTGTTTCGCCGTTTAAATATCGCCGGTTATCGTAATCTGGAAATGGTTGAATATGCCCAAGGGCTTCACCCGGGTACTATGGTGACCCCCAATTTGTCACAAGACGTGCTGCTGCCGATTCAAGATCAAACGGGGGGGCAGTTCTTATTGTTGAGTGTGATACGTTCAGTGGTCAGTGTCAGTGAGGGGCGTGGATTTTTAGACGGTGTTCGTCGTTTTTATAATTACGATGCCAAACATAATAGGCGTTATGTTGAGGTTGAGTGGTATCTGGTTGATTTAAACAAGCAGCGTATTGTTCGCCAACACCTTGAAAGCATTGAAATGGAAGGGGAACCGCGTGTCGGACGTGACAAGCCTTTTGGTTCAATGGCTTTTTTTAGAACACATACTGGTCAAGCGTTTGATAAAATCTTAGCCCAGCAGGTCGAGCGAGTCATTGATCATTTAAAGTGTGAAATGTTAGAGACGCAGATTATTGATGTGCGCAATGGGGAGTATGTCATGTTTTTAGCCGATCAGTCAGGCATTCAGGTCGGCGATCAGTTGGCGATATACAGCCGAGCAGGTAATCCGGTGCGCTTTCAGGGGCGCGTGTTAGGTATGGATGAGGCGCCTGCGGGGTTTATTGAGATTACCCGTATTTTACCTAAGTTTGCCGTCGGCCGTTTGGTTGCTGAAAAAGCTGAAATACAAATTGGCGATGTAGCCCGTTCTTGGTAATACATCACTTTTCTTTCTTGGCACTGCTATTGCTTATAGGTTTTTAAGAGTAATAGCGAGGTCAACTCCATGTCTAATTCCATATTTGGTATCCATGAATCCGCGATGTTAGTGCGTCGTGATCGTGCAGAAGTGCTAGCTAATAATCTAGCGAATGCGGATACACCTAACTTTAAAGCACGTGATATTGATTTTCGTAAAGCGATTCACGAGGTGTCATTAAGCGCAGATACACGGTTTAAACCGGACATGCAGCGTACCAACGCGCGCCATTTAGAGGGGTTTGCCGAGTTATCAACCCGTGACTATCTCAAATACCGGATGCCCACTCAGCCATCGTTAGATGGCAATACGGTAGAGACGCATATAGAGAAGGCAAAATTTGCCGAAAATGCGCTTCACTATCAAGCGACCTTGGAATTTTTAGATAGTCGAATTAAAAGCATTAGCGGTGCGCTTAAAGGAGAATAATCATGTCTTTGTTTAATATTATGGATATATCCGGTACAGGCATGCATGTTCAAACGATTCGATTGAACACCGTGGCTTCAAATATGGCTAACGTCGATAGCATTAGCTCGAATGCAGATGAAACCTATCGCTCCAAACAGCCGGTTTTCCAAACCATTCTAGACCAACGAACCGGTGAGCCTGTTAATGGTGTGAGAGTAAAAGAAATTGTTGAAAGCCCGGCACCGTTAAAAATGGAGTATAACCCTAATCACCCTATGGCGAATGAAGAGGGGTATATTTTTCGACCGAATGTCAATGTGGTTGAGGAGATGGCGAACATGATGTCCGCTCAACAAACCTACCAGACCAATGTGGAAGTGATGAATACCTCAAAACAGCTTTTGTTAAGAACGATTCAATTAGGCAAGGGCTAGGAGTTAACAGATGAATATTTTTCCGAGTACACAAACGAAAACCGAAGCCTTGCAGCAGGCGGGTAACCCGGCGGCTTTTGCACCTGAAAAAGTGATGGGTCAAAAAGACTTTTTGATGTTGTTAACCACCCAGATGATGAACCAGGATCCGACTCAGCCCATGGACCCGACCGCCTTTGTGAGTGATCTAACCCAAATGAGTCAATTAGAGGCGACAACCCAGCTTAATAGTTCGGTGATGGCCATGACGATGGGTTTTCAAAATCTACAAATTATGCAGGCCTCTAGCATGATTGGTAAAAATGTGGTCGCACAAGGGGAGATGATTTCGCATCAAGCAGGTCAAGCCTCGACAATTCGTTTAAATACCGAACAACCGCTCACTGATGTTAAGTTGGTGATTACAAACTCATCAGGTGTCGTGCGAGAGCTGGATTATCCAAGTCTAGCACGTGGTGAAACGACCGTGAGCTGGAATGGTAAAAATGATGCAGGCATCGATGTGGCTGGGGGGGATTATCGATTGGTAGCCTTTGGTTATGATGCTGAAGGCGAAATAAAAGCGGTAGATAGTTTTGTAGGCACCTCAGTAAAAAGTGTGTCGGTTGAGAAAGACGGTAGCATGATGTTAACCCTGTCAACCGGTGAGCGCGTCAAAATGGACGCGGTAAGAGAAATTAGTTAATTTTAGTTTAGGGGAAGCGCCATGTCAGCTTACGATTTAAATGCATTAAGTGGTATCAATGCGATGTCACAGGGGCTATCGGTAGTCTCAAACAACCTTGCCAACGCCCAAACCATGGGCTTTAAGTCCTCACGGGCAGAATTTGCCGATATGTTTTCCGGCTCCCAGAACTCACCGGGCAATGGTGTGCGTGTTGAAAAAATTACGCAAGACTTTTCTCAGGGAACCATTGCGGCAACAGGGCGCGAACTGGATATGGCCATTGATGGAGAAGGTTTTTTTATTTTAGAAGATAAATCTGGAAAATACAGCAATATCTATACGCGAAACGGGTCATTTAAACTGGATAAAGAAGGTTTTGTAACCGACCAAGTCGGCAATAATTTGTTGGGCTTTAATTTGAATCCAGATTTATCAACCGAAACCAGGCCAGTTTTTGATACCGCACTGGGCGCAATTAATTTAGCGGACCTAAATAAAACACCCAGAGCCACTGATGAAATGACCTATAATATTAATGTGGACGGCGAAGCCTTACGAAATGTCGACCCGAATGGGACTGCCGCAGCGGTCGCTGGCGATCCAGATGACCACTCGGTCGGTGCAACCAATAACCTTCAACGCTTGCTCAATCCAGCAGGCGGGACTTATCAAGGATTTCCTGATTTCACTTATCCGACTACTATTTATGACAGTTTGGGTGGGCAGCATGTGTTGCAGGCTAACTTTTATAAACGCGACGTGGTGCCAGAGGGCGCTTCAACAACAGCTGCAGATGGCAGTCCAGTAGGCGCAGGCCAGGGCGTTAAGTACACCTCTTGGTTGGTGCAGTATACCGTTTCTGATAAAGAGGGCAATTTAACGGGTCAGCTAGCGGCACCTGATGGTACCTTGATAGAAGATCCAGCTAATAATCCTTTAAGCGGTCAAGTTTATGAGTTACGATTCGATACAAACGGACAATATTTAGGTGCCTATCAGCCTATTGACTATCAAACAGGCGGTGTATTAGCCAATCTTCCTGTGGGTGCGCCCGTATCCAGTGAAGCAATTAATTCAACTGATTTGGGCGATCCGCTTGATCCAACTGCAGATCCTTGGACGCGAGTCGATGGACAACCTACCTTAAACTTTTTAATTAACCCACTCAATGGCGCAACAGACCCGTTAGGTGGTGAAATCGTTGGTCAACCTCAAACGTTTGAGATTAAAGTTGATTTTGCTGAAATGACCCAGTTTGCTGGCGATAACCTGTTGCGCGGTGTGACGCAAAACGGTTTTAAAATTGGTGATCTGGTGGGGCTTACAACCAGTCGTGAGGGCATTATCGAAGCCCGCTATTCTAATGGCCGCTCGATTCCGGTAGCGCAATTGGCATTGGGTAACTTTAATGACTTGAATGCGATGGAAAAGCTGGGCGGTCAAATGTACGCTGAATCCTTTGGTTCAGGGCCTGTACAGATTTCGAAAGCCGGTTCGGGTGTCGTAGGTGCTATTCAGGCGGGCTCATTAGAGTACTCCAACGTGGATACCGCCGGTGAGCTGGTGAAAATGATTCAGTTGCAACGCACCTACCAAGCCAGTGCGCAGGTGATTTCTACGTCACAGGAATTAACAAGAACCATCTTAAATTTGTAATATAATTTTTCATAGTGTTATTTGGTTTCTGGTCTTGCCGGTCATCTGTTTAGATGGCCGGCTTTTTTGTTTTTGGAATATCCCGGTTAAGTGCTGGCAGTTTGGTGCTAAATCGGTCAAAATACGCGTTTTATCAACAACAGTCAGGACAGCTCGTTGAAACGCCAAGATTTTTATTTTGATTTGCCCGAGGTATTGATTGCCCAGCAACCCGCCGCAGAGCGACGCGCTAGCCGCTTGCTCGTGCTAGAAGGTCAAAACTGCTTGGATAAGCAGTTTGTTGATTTATTGGATTTTATTCAACCGAATGATCTGCTGGTGTTTAACAATACCCGGGTAATTCCCGCGCGTTTGTTTGGCAAGAAACAAACCGGTGGTCAGGTTGAGTTGCTGATTGAGCGCATTGTCAGTGATTCCCAAGCACTGTGTCATATTCGTTCCTCTAAGTCACCAAAGCCGGGTACCAAGCTCATTATTGAACAAGCGTTTGAAGTTGAGGTAGTCGGACGGCAGGGCGCGTTATTTGAAGTGGTGTTTGATTCAACGAAAACGCCACTAGAATGGCTGGAGCAATTCGGCCATATGCCTTTGCCGCCTTACATTGCGCGCGAAGAGGCGCAAGTGGATAAAGAACGTTATCAAACGGTGTATGGAACACGCCCCGGTGCGGTGGCCGCTCCGACAGCTGGGCTGCATTTTGATGACGCGATGCTCGAATCAATTAAACAAAAGGGCGCGGACATTGGTTTTGTCACCCTGCATGTCGGTGCTGGAACTTTTAAACCTGTGCAGGTGGATAAGATTGAAGAGCACAAAATGCATTCAGAATGGCTCGAAGTACAACCAGGCCTGGTGGCCCAAGTCGCCAAAACGCGTCAAGCTGGCGGTCGAGTAATTGCGGTGGGTACCACATCGGTGCGCTGTTTAGAGACGGCATCGGTGCAGGGTGAGTTGCGGCCGTTTACTGGAGAAACGGATATTTTTATTTCACCCGGTTATGTGTTTCAGCAGGTCGATCTATTAATCACCAATTTCCATCTACCTGAGTCCACCTTAATTATGCTGGTAAGTGCGTTTGCTGGCTATGAGAATACCATGAATGCCTATCGTCATGCAGTTGAGCAGGCATATCGCTTCTTTAGTTATGGTGATGCGATGCTGGTCTTTAAACAAAACACACAGAGAAATGGAAAATAATGAAATTTGAATTAGATAACAATGATGGGCGTGCGCGCCGAGGGCGATTGAAATTTGAGCGTGGAACGGTTGAAACGCCCGCCTTTATGCCTGTTGGTACCTATGGTTCGGTTAAGGGTATGACACCCGAAGAAACCACCCAAACGGGTGCGCAAATCATTTTGGGCAATACCTTTCATTTGGCGATTCGCCCAGGTACAGAGGTGATTAAACTACACGGTGATTTGCATGATTTTATGCATTGGCAAGGCCCCATTCTCACTGATTCAGGCGGGTTTCAGGTGTTTAGTTTGGGTAAAATGCGAAAAATCACCGAAGAGGGCGTAACCTTTGCGAATCCTGTCAATGGTTCTAAAATCTTTATGGGGCCAGAAGAGTCGATGCAGATTCAGCGCGATTTAGGTTCGGATATTGTCATGATTTTTGATGAATGTACCCCTTACCCAGCGACGCATCTCGAAGCCGATGTGTCGATGCGCTTGTCCCTACGTTGGGCGCAGCGTTCTAAAGACGCACATGGCGATAATCCTTCGGCCTTGTTTGGTATCGTTCAGGGGGGGATGTATGCCGATTTAAGAAAAGAATCGGCGGAAAAGCTTCAGCAAATTGGTTTTGATGGCTATGCGATTGGCGGCTTATCGGTAGGTGAGCCAAAAGAAGACATGAAGCGGGTGCTCGATGCCACCGAACCCTTGTTGCCGCAAGACAAACCCCGTTATTTAATGGGTGTTGGCAAGCCAGAAGATATTGTTGAGGCGGTACGTCGTGGCATCGATATGTTCGATTGTGTGATTCCAACTCGCAACGCGCGTAATGGATTTTTATTCACACATGAGGGTGTGGTGAAAATTCGTAATGCGGTGAATAAAACCAGTTTAGAGCCGGTAGATAAACACTGTGATTGCTATACTTGTAAGAACTATACGCGTGCTTATTTACACCATTTAGATAAATGCCGTGAAATCCAAGGCGCAAGGCTAAATACGATTCACAACCTGCATTATTATCAAACCTTGATGCGCGATATTCGCCAAGCGATTAGTGACCAGCGATTCGATGAGTTTGTCGCCGAGTTTTATGCCGCACGCGGCTTAGATGTGCCATTGCTTTAACCCGGGTTAATTTGCTTTAAATTTTTACACTTGAGGTTTCGCTCGTGTATAATTGCCGGCTTGCTTGCTTTTTAATTAAATTTCAAGCAAATGTTTAAACTAGAAGAATTTGTTGGTGGGGTTTCCCATCATCGCCTGATCAAATAATCTAAGGAGATCATAATGGTAGTAATCCGTTTAGCACGTGGCGGTTCAAAAAAACGTCCATTTTATAAAATGGTTGTTTCAGATAGCCGTAACGCCGTAACTGGTCGTTTTATCGAGCAAGTTGGCTTTTTTAACCCTGTCGCCCGTGGCAACGAAGAACGTCTTCGTGTTGATCAGGCGAGAGTGGATCACTGGGTTGCGCAAGGTGCGCAAATGAGTGACCGCGTTAAAAGTCTTGTAAAACAAGCCTAATTGCTTTCGGCCTAATATGAGCAACGAAAAGTTATTAATAGGCCGAATTAATGGCGTGTATGGCGTCAAGGGATGGGTGAAGGTTTTCTCACACACATCCCCCTTGGGTAATATTTTGCATTACCGGCCCTGGTGGGTAAAGCGCCAGGGCGAATGGGTTGAGATGAAAGTCATTGACTCCCATGCACCACAAGGCGGAAAAGCCATTGTGGCGCATCTTGAAACCATCAATTCGCGCGAACAAGCGCGTGAGTTAATGGGTTCAGATATAGCGGTGACCCGCGAACAACTGCCTGACGATGAAAGCGGTTTTTATTGGACTGATTTAATCGGTTGTCAGGTAGAAAATTTGCAGGGTGTTTTGCTAGGTAAGGTCACTGAGCTATTAGAAACTGGCGCACATGATGTGATGCGAGTGAAGGGTGAAGCCAGCCATTTGATACCCTTTGTTTGGGACAACTATATCCTTGATGTAGATTTGGAACAGCAAATGATAAAAGTGAATTGGCAGCCTGAAGAGGTTGAGCAAGACTAGCGCATGCGGTTTGATGTTATCACACTGTTTGAGCCTATGTTTGCGGCATTAACAGAGCAGGGTATTAGTCGTCGAGCTTTACAAAATCAGTTATATCAACTGCAGTTTTGGAATCCACGCGACTATACTACGGATCGCCATAATACGGTTGATGATCGTCCTTATGGCGGCGGGCCGGGTATGTTAATGCTTTATCAACCGTTAAAGCAGGCATTTGAAGCGATAGCGCAATCACTTGCTGGGCAAACGTCCCATGTGATTTATTTATCGCCCCAAGGCCAGCCTTTAACCCAGCAGAAGGTGATTGAACTCGCTGCCAAGCCTCAGCTTACGCTGTTGTGCGGACGCTATGAGGGGGTGGATGAGCGTGTAATTGAACGCTTTGTTGATGAAGAAATTTGTGTCGGTGATTTTGTTGTCAGTGGCGGCGAGTTACCGGCGATGATGTTGATGGATGCGGCAATACGATTGCTGCCAGGTGCGTTAGGGCATCATCTGTCTGCTCAGCAAGATTCTTTTTCGCAAGGTTTGTTGGATTGCCCACACTATACCCGACCTGAGGAAGTTGATGGACTGAGCGTACCGAAGGTATTGCTTGAAGGTCATCATAAAAAAATTGACGCTTGGCGGGAGCAGCAACAATGGTTGCGCACCCATGCACGCCGCCCTGATTTAATAGAAAAAATGGCACTAACCTCTGAGCAGCGTCGTCAGCTCGATGCTCGACTTAAGTTAGTGGAATAGCAGTTTTGAAGTGTCCAATAATTAGAAAGACACTTCAGTGAAATGGAGAGCTTAACGATGAGCGATATCATCAAGCGTATTGAAGCTGAACAAATGACTAAAGAAATTCCTACATTTGGCCCAGGTGACACTGTGGTTGTTCAGGTTAAAGTAAAAGAAGGCACTAACGAGCGTTTACAGGCTTATGAAGGTGTAGTTATTGCAAAGCGTAACCGTGGTTTAAATTCAGCATTCACCGTTCGTAAGATTTCATACGGTGTAGGTGTTGAGCGTACTTTCCAAACTTACAGCCCATTGGTTGACAGCATTGCTGTTAAGCGTCGTGGTGATGTACGTCGTGCGAAACTGTACTATCTGCGTAACCTATCGGGTAAAGCCGCGCGTATCAAAGAAAAGCTATAATTTTAGCTTTCTTTTACTGCATAAAAAAACCGCCTTGAAGGCGGTTTTTTTATGCAGTAAAAGAAAGCGGGTTTAAACCATCCCGCCCATTTGATGGTTCCATAAGCTGCCAAATAATAAACTAAAAAATAATCCCGTACCAAACACGAGGTACCAATAACGACGCATTTTTTTGTCAGCTAATTCTTCCGTTGAACCCTCTTCTAACTCTGGTCTGTCCTTGAAAAAGACGAGCATTAATCCCATCGCGCCAATAAATCCCGCGACATTGGCATAATAGACCACTCCGGTAAAATAAGAGCTCATCCCAAGCACAAGGATTACGGCGTAGGTTAAAAGTAATTTGTTCATCGGTGTTAGTTTCATCTTTTTTAATCCTCTTGGTTAAGTGTGTCAATTTCTTGTTTAGTTAGGTCCCAGCGGTTGTGAACCCACAGGTACTGGGTTGGGTTGTGGCGAATTTCTTGTTCATAAAGTTGGTGTAGTCGAAGTGTATCAGCAAAATCATCTCCGCTTGGAAAGTTGTCTAGCACAGGCAAAAATTCAAGTTCATACTGCATGCCCTTACGCCGCACAAGTGAAGGGATGACCATGCATCCGGTCATTTTAGCGAGTTTTGAGGTGGCACTATGACTTTTCGCCTCAAATCCAAAAAAAGGAACATTTAAATGGCCTTTACCTCGGTAGCGTTGATCGGGCAAGTAGCCAATATTTTTACCCTCGCGCAGTGTTTTAACGAGGCGGCGAGTATCCTTGTAATCAATCGGCAGTTTAGGTGGTTGGCCATGTGTGCGGCCTTTAATGATTAAATGATCAATTAAAGGGTTTTTATTGGGCTTATATACCGGATGTAGGTCGGTTACGAAAGAGGCAAGAAGTCCAGTCATGTCAACATGAGTAAAGTGTGGGGTCAGCAAGAGAGCGCCTTTGCCAGCTTGTTTTGCTTGGTCTAGATGCGCCAAGCCTTTGTAGTGAAAACAGGACTTTATTTTAGGTTGGTTGATATGTTTACGATGGTCCCCCCACCAGGTCATTGCCATTTCAACAAAGGCTATGCCCATTGATTCAAAGTTCTGTTTAACCAGTGTGTTGCGTTGCTGGCGATCTAACGCTGGAAACGCGCGTCGAATATTCGCGATGGCTATTTTTCGGCGTTGTTTGGCCATGTGATACAGGAGGCGACCGACGGCGGCCCCTAGTTTGAATTGAAGAGCGCGTGGGAGTAGGCTGAGTATTTTTAATAGCCCAACCCCTAGCCAGATCCCCCAGTATTTCGGCGCTAAATACTGGGGTCGAAACTTCATTGCTTCAGAGGCTTTCATCGCTGATTCCTTGCTGGTGAAGACGAGTATAGGCACCGTTGGCTTTTAACAAGCTTGTATGGTCGCCTAGCTCTACTAATTGGCCTTGATCAATAACAGCAATCTGGTCGGCATTTTCAATTGTGCTTAAGCGATGCGCGATGATAATGACTGTGCGGTTTTGACGAAGCTTATCCATCGCTTGTTGTATTAGTGCTTCGCTTTGATTGTCGAGTGCAGAGGTGGCTTCATCTAAAATCAAAATAGGTGCATTTTTAAGAAATGCGCGGGCTAAAGCAATCCGTTGACGCTGGCCGCCAGATAGTTTAGCGCCATTTTCGCCAACTTGGGTATCTAGTCCTGCAGGCAGTTGTTCGATAAACTCCCAAGCATGGGCGGATTGAGCGGCGTTAATAATGGCTTGTTCATCATACTCACTATGTCCATAAGCGATGTTGGCGCGAATGGTGTCGTTGAAAAGCACAACTTGCTGGCTGACAAAGCCAATTTGACTACGTAGGTAGTGCAGGTCAATCTGTTCAATCGGGTACCCATCAAGAAGGATGTCGCCTTGTTCAAACGGATAAAACCGGGCGATCAGGTTAACTAGCGTGCTCTTACCGCTACCTGAATGTCCGACAAGCGCAGTAGTTTTGTTGGCTTGAATGAGTAGGCTGAAATTAACGAGTGCAGGTTGAGTTGTGTCGGGATAGTTAAAGCTAACTGATTTAAATTCAATTTTGCCATGTATAGCGGGTTTAGCTTGACCTTTGTTTGTTTCAATTGGGCTGTCAAGCAGGGCAAAAATACTTTCGGCGGCGGCCATGCCTTTTTGCACAATGATATTGATATTGGTCAGGCGTTTAAGCGGTGCAAACGTGAGTGCCATGGCGGTGATATACGAGAGGAGTTCGCCCGGTGTGAGTTGCTGAAAACTAGACAGTTTCATCGCGACATAAATAACCCCTGCTAACGCAATAGAGCCAATGAATAGAACTAAGGGGGAGTTAAGCGCTGAAACGCGCGTAACACGCATGCTGTTTTTAAATAATTGTTTTGCCGCACTATGGAAGCGTTGCTGTTCGTAGTTTTCAGCGTTGTATATTTTTATTTCTTTATGCCCTACTAAGCCTTCTTCGAGGCAATGGGTCATCAGCCCCATGTTGCCTTGCATACTACGGCTGTGGGTGCGCATTTTTTTACTGGCTTGGCGAATAATGAGTCCAAGCAGTGGGCCGACAATTAACATAAAAAGCGTTAAATAGACGGATATGTAAAGCATGTAAGCAAGCAAGGCAATTAAAATTAAGCTGTCGCGAATTAAAACTATCCAAGCCTGAGAAAGTGCATTGCTAGTTTGTTGTACATCATAAGTTATCTTAGACATGAGTTGCCCTACAGAGTAGCGCCCAAACTCAGCCATTGGCAGGTGTTGCATTTTTTGGTACATGTCATTGCGAATGGCGAGGATCGCCCGTTCTGCAATCCAGTGGCTACTGACTTTTGAAACATATTCGCCCACGCCTTTGATAAAAAAGATACCTACTAACATTAAGGGCAGGAGGACGAAGCTGTCCGGATCTTGTTCGATCATGCTTTTATCAACCAGCTCTTTTAGGATAGCGGCCATCGCAGGCTCGGTAATCGCGATGACAACTAAAGCAAAGAGGGTAAGCGCAATCATCGCTTTATAGGGTTTGATGTAACCTAGAAGCCGTTTATAAAGTTGCCAGGTTTTAGGGTCAGATAGTGCAGGTGACCGAGGTGTCATAGGCGTGCGTGTTTAACCAAAAAATAAAGGGTGTATTTTAACCTTTAATGGCACCGCTGACCAGTTTGAACAACCAGGCCTGGTTGATAAAAAGCAAAAAACCCGCTTGAGCGGGTTTTTTGTTTGGGGATTAATGAAAAATTAAGAAGAATAGTACATATCAAACTCGATGGGGTGCGTGGTGGCACGCATGCGTGTTACTTCTTCCATTTTTAATTTAATGTAAGAATCAATCACTTCATCGGTAAATACGCCGCCGGCTTTTAAGAAGTCACGGTCTTTGTCTAATTCCGCCAAGGCTTCTTCTAAAGAAGCACACAAAGCTGTGTAGCTCGCTTCTTCTTCTGGTGGTAGGTCATACATATTTTTCTCTGCAGGCGCGCCCGGATCGATTTTGTTCATGATGCCGTCAAGGCCCGCCATTAAGCAAGCCGCAAACGCTAAGTAAGGGTTAGCGGTAGGGTCAGGGAAGCGTAGTTCCACACGACGTGCGCGCTCAGAGGGTGCGTACGGAATGCGGATAGATGCCGAACGGTTAGAGCCGGAGTAAGCCAGTAAAATGGGTGCTTCAAAGCCAGGAACAAGACGCTTGTAAGAGTTAGTGCCTGGGTTAGTGAAGGCGTTAAGTGCACGCGCATGCTTCATGAGGCCGCCAATATACCAAATCGCTTCTTGTGATAAGCCAGAATAGACATCACCGGCAAAAATGTTTTTGCCATTTTTTGATAGCGACTGGTTGATATGCATGCCCGAACCGTTGTCACCTACAATCGGTTTAGCCATAAATGTGGCTGTTTTGCCCAGTGAGTGACAGGTGTTATGCACGGCATATTTTAGAATTTGTACTTCGTCAGCTTTAGCGGTCAAGGTATTGCCCGCGACAGCGAGTTCACACTGTCCGTTGTTAGCGACTTCGTGGTGATGTGCTTCAAGCTTTAAGCCCATGGCTTCAGCCATGGCGCAAATGTCGGCGCGTACTTCGTGAAGCTGGTCAACCGGTGGAACGGGGAAATAACCACCTTTCACTTTTGGACGATGCCCCATGTTACCGCCTTCATAGACTTTTTCTGAGTTCATTGCGGCTTCTTCGCCGTCAATTTTGACGAAACAGCCAGACATGTCGGCACCCCAGCGCACATCGTCAAAGATAAAGAATTCAGGCTCTGGACCAAAGAAAGCGGTATCGGCTATGCCGGTAGACTGTAGATAAATTTCCGCCTTTTTGGAAATGCCGCGCGGATCTTTTTCGTAAGGCTCAAGTGTTGAGGGTTCAACGATCATGCAGCGAATAATAATGGTCGGGTCATTAAAAAATGGATCAATAAAATAGCCGTCCGTTTGAGGCATCAACACCATGTCAGAGCTTTGAATACCTTTCCAACCGCGAATTGATGAGCCGTCAAAGTTTTGACCGTCTTCAAAAAACTCTTCATCCACGTCTTTGGCAGGGATTGTAACGTGTTGCTCTTTACCGATAGTATCAGTAAAGCGCAAGTCGGCGTATTTAATATCGTTTTCTTTGATTAAATCCATAATGGCTTGTGCTGACATAAGCTTATCCTTCGTTTAGTGTTGTATTTAGGTGTTAATCATTTTCATGATTGTTATTTGTGATATAGCGTAAAGCGTGCCAAATTTGAAATATTAAACGTTGTTTGTTTAGTGGTTTGAAATTAAAAGAAATTTATCCTTTTTGTCTTTCTGGGTTAAGCCGTGCAACGAGATTCGTGTTGCACGGTTTTGGAAGTGCGTGTGTTATTTTGGTGCAGTTTTAGGGTGTTTCAATTTCCACATCGGATGTTGGAATGACGCTGCAGGTTAAAATATAACCTTTATCACAGTCATAAGCGGGCATTTGAATTTCTTCTACACTGCCCGAGACTAACTTTACTTCACACGCCCCACAATTGCCTCCACGACAGCTGTAGGGCATGTCAAAGCCCTGATTGTCGAGTGCTTCTAACATGGAAAACTCGCCGTCAAACTCGCAAGTGCCTTGACCGATTACTGTAATCGTTGCCATGATATGCTCCTTTTAATAAATGAAATGTTAAAACTAACCGGTATTACGCATCCCGGCTGCAATCGCGTTAATGCTATTAAGTAGTGGGCTAAGCCATTTATCACGTTCTTGCTCGCTTACCTCTTCTGACTTATAACGCTTTAACAGCACAATTTGAATATGGTTGAGTGGATCCAAATAAGGGTTGCGACGCTTTAACGATAGGGCGTTGCTCGGCGTTTCAGCCATTAAATAAGGATTCTCGCTCACCAGTAAGCTGTGGCTGACCGTGCGTTGGTGTTCCGAGGCAATCATGGTATAAATCAACTCGGCCTGCACCTGGTCCTGTGCAATTTCGCTATATTCTTTACCTGTTTTGAGTTCAGTTTTGAATAGTGCCATTTGAATGTTACTTAGTAGCGCACGGAAAAACGGCCACTGTTGATACATTTGTTTGAGCTTTGTATCACCGTGAGCCTGTGCCCATTTTTCGAGTGCATAACCTGTGCCATACCAAGCCGGGAAGGTCAGGCGTGCTTGCGCCCAGCCGAAAACCCACGGAATGGCACGGATTGATGACTTGGTTAGGTTGTTCTTTTTGCGGTGTGATGGGCGTGAACCAATATTAAGTAAGCCAATTTCATTCACAGGTGTCGCTTCATAGAAAAACTTAAAAAACCCTTCAGTATGATCCGTTAATTCACGATAAGCCTGTTCACCATCGGTTGAGAGTTGCTGCATGATCTCAAGGTGTTCCGGATTGTCTGGTGTCACTGGGTGCACCAAGCAGGTACTCGCTTTCATTAGGCCGGTCACGCCTAGCGACAGTTCATAGGTTGCGGTTTCGGCATTAGAGTATTTATAAGACAATACTTCGCCTTGTTCAGTGAATTTGATTTCACCGCGAACTGTACCTGTAGGTTGCGATAAAATCGCAATGTGTGTTGGGCCGCCCCCACGTCCAATTGTGCCGCCACGGCCATGGAATAAGCGGCAGTCAATATCGCATTCATCGGCAAGTTTCATGATTTGTTGTTGTGCTTGATAAAGGCTCCAAGCTGATGATAGGTTACCGCCATCCTTGGCAGAGTCGGAGTAACCTAGCATGATTTCTTGTTGATTGCCTGAGGCTTTTAGCAGTGCATTGTAGGTTGGGTTCTTCAATAACGCTGAGGTGACGGGTACAATATGTCCCAAGTCTTCGATGGTCTCAAACAGTGGCGTGATATGAATGTCGCTGTAAGGCTGGCCGGCGTTATAGCCCGCCAAGCCTGCTTGGTGGGCAAGGAATAAAACCTCCATGACGTGGCTGGCTTCGTGAGTCATGGAAATAACATAGTTGTTAAAGGTTTTTTCGCTGATTTCTTTGCGCATTTCACGAATAACGTTGAATACTTCAAGTACTTCGCGTGTCATCTCTTTTAGAGCCAGGTGTTGCGTGTCAATAATTGTGGGGGAGCTGACTTGATCCGCCAGCAGTTCAAGTCGCTGCGTTTCAGATAGGCTGTTGTAGTCAATGCCTAAATGAGAGAGAAGGTCGCTGACGGCTTCCGTATGCACGGTTGACTCTTGGCGAATATCGAGGCGCATTAAATAGAAGCCAAATGTTTTTACTAGACCTATCAAGTCTTTTAGGTCGGCATCGGCAATGCTCTGATCACCGTGGCCACATAGCGAGCTATGAATTAATTGTAGGTCAGCCAGAAACTCTTGTTCATTTTGATAGGCAAACCCACTTTTTTGTGCGCGCTGGTCACCGTTTATCCGTGCTTCGATGTAGTCGAGGTTTTGTTGTAACCGTCCATGCATCAAATATAAAAAGCGACGGTAAGGTTCGTCTTTGAAGCGTTCTGAGCGCTTATGGAAGACCAGCTCAAGTAGATCAACATCGACAATACTAGCGCGGTTGACCAGTTCTGGATCAATCTTGGCAATATAGCGAGAGTGAGTGAGTATCGCGCTCAGTTCAAACAAGCGACGCTTGTATTCATACATCACAGCGCGTGATTGAAGAAAGAGTGCTTGTTCGGTGGTTTCGTGTGTCACAAATGGGTTACCGTCGCGGTCGCCACCAATCCAAGACCCAAAGGTTAAAAAGGTCGGCGTTTCAATCTTGGCTTCGGGGTAATGGCGCTCTAGTGCGCGTTCCATAAAACGGTACACCTTGGGGACAGATTGAAATAAGGATTGACGGAAATAGTAGATGCCATTGCGAATTTCGTCACTGACCGTTGGTTTAGTGTGGCGCACTTCATCTGTTTTCCATAGCACTTGAATTTGTGATTTGAGTTTATTAATCACTTCGTTGCGTGCAAAATTGTTTTCAAAATGATCGGCTTCGTTAAAATCTTCGAGTGTGACAAAGATGCGGCGTAGGTTTTCCATTACCGCCCGACGTTTGGATTCGGTAGGGTGGGCTGTAAATACGGGCACATAATTCAGCTTGCCAAGGAGTAAGCTTACTTGTTCTGCGCTCATACCATCTTGCTTGAATTGACCAATGGTTTCAAGCATGGAGCCCATCCATAAGTGTTCTTCAGATTTTAATTTGCTTTGGCGAGCATGGTATTGGTGTTCTTCTTCAGCGAGGTTGGCTAAGCTGAAGTAAAGGTTAAAAGCGCGAATAATAATAATCAGTGCTTTGGGTGTTTGTTGTTCGATAAACGCTTGGAGTTCAGCGCGAAGGGCCGGATCATCTTGTTTGCGAAGTGAAATATAGCCTTTGCGCAGTTTTTCGACAGCCTCTAGCATGTCCGTGCCATTTTGGCTTTCTATTACTTCGCCCAGTAGCTTGCCGAGCAGCTTTACGCGTGCGCGTAAAAGTTTGTCTTGTGGATCGTGAGTCGTCATTGTAACCATAGCCATCTCGTTTTTTTGAAAAAAGTGTGAAGGATTATAACAGATTTGAGAAGCAGGTTTATAGGCGGATTGATGGGGGAGGGGATTTTTAACCCGAGTGCCTATGAATCGAATAAAGCGAATCTAAGTATTCGGGTTAACACGGGTTAAGCGTGTTGTTATTATCCTTGGTAGCGATTCGCGCCGTCTAGGATTTCTTTTTTAGCAGATTCGACATCTTCCCATCCATCAATTTTGACCCATTTTCCAGGTTCAAGATCTTTGTAGTGTTTAAAGAAGTGCTCTATTTGCTCTTTAAGTAATGGAATCTGCTCAACAGCGGTGATGTCTTTATAAATCGGTGTCAGTTTATTGACGGGTACCGCGATAACTTTAGCATCCTCGCCACCATCATCGGTCATTTTTAATACACCGATTGGGCGGCAGCGAATAACGGAGCCTACCATTAAAGGATGAGGGGTGACGACAAGCACATCAACCGGATCGCCGTCATTCGCAAGGGTTTGGTTGATGTAGCCATAGTTGGCTGGGTAGGCCATCGTGGCACCCTGTAAACGATCAACCCAAACCAGGTCGGTGTCCTTGTCGACTTCATACTTAATGGGTGAAGCAAAAGCAGATATTTCAATAATCACATTAATGTCATTTGGCAGGTCTTGACCTGCGCTTACAGCGGCGTAGCCCATGGTGCGTTCCTTGTAAAGTTAAAAAATTAAGTTAAAACAAAACCACCCGCTTAGGCGGGTGGTAACATTGCAAAAAGAAAATCGATTAATCTTTTAGATAACCCATCGCTTTTTCGACTTCATTTTTCGAGCCCAGCATAACGGGGCAGCGTTGGTGAATGTCTTTTGGTTCTACATCCATAATGTGCTCACGTCCAGTCGTTGATAAGCCCCCCGCTTGTTCAACAATCATGCTCATTGGGTTGCCTTCGTACATGAGGCGTAGCTTGCCTGGTTTGTTAGGCTCACGACTATCCCAAGGGTACATGAAGATACCACCACGAACCAGGATGCGGTGAACTTCGGCAACCATTGATGCAACCCAGCGCATGTTGTAGCGCTTGCCTAGGGCACCGGTTTCGCCCGCTAGACAGTCGCTAACGTAAGACTTCATGCCATCTTCCCAGAAGCGCTGGTTGGACGCGTTGATGGCAAATTCATTCGTATCCGCTGGAATAGTCACTTGTTCACGCGTTAATACAAACTCACCAATGTGACGGTCAAGGGTAAAGAAGTTAACGCCTTTACCTGTGGTGAGTACTAAAAGGCTTGATGGGCCGTAAAGTACATAGCCTGCCGCGACTTGCTTGCGACCGTTTTGTAGGTAAATCGTTTGGTCATCACCTTGGCGCTCATCCGCAGGTGCTTCAAGGATCGAGAAGATCGTGCCTACAGATAGATTTACGTCAATGTTTGATGAGCCATCTAGTGGGTCAAATAGCACAAGGTAACGACCGGTGCTTGTGCCAGCAACAGTATAGTCTTCTTCTTCAGACGCGATGCCTTTAACGCAGTTATCTTCCGTTAAAATATTTTTCAAAAGATCATTTGAAACGACGTCAAGTAATTTTTGGGTTTCACCCTGCACGTTTTCATTCACGCTTGAACCTAAAATACCCGCTAAATCACCTTGACCTAGTTTATGGGAGATTTCTTTACAAGCGATCATGACATGGCTGATCACTTGCTTTAGTTCACTGTTAACTTCATCGCGTTTTAAGACTTCATGTAGACGAATCATGGATTTGCTCTCTCGTTTGTGTAAAAATCGTGTTAGCTTACCGCTAAGCGGGTAAAATTACAAGTTTTCTGTAGGGTGGTATATTTATTTTAATCGCGTGAAAAAAAGGAAGTGCTCGCATGAGAAAGGTGCGTTATGCCATTATTGGCGCTGGAACCGTCGGGTTAACGGCTTTAGATATTATTAAAGAACAAACCGATGATTATGTTTTAATTCAGCTGGGTGAGTGGGGCACGACTTGTGCACGGGTAGGTTGCATGCCTTCAAAGGCGATGATTCATGCCGCTAATCATTTTTTTCATGCAAAAGGTGCAGGTGCAGTCGGTGTAAAAGGCGTAGCGGGCTTAACTATTGATCATGCGGCCGTTATGCAGCGAGTGCGTCGTTTTCGTGATCGTTTTGTTAAGGGTATTAATGCAGGCACAGTGGAGACCTTGCCCGCGGACAAAGTTATTTTGGGTGCGGCTCACTTTGTTGCCCCTCATCGCTTGGAAGTAAACGGTGAATTGATTGAGGCAGAGCGTATTATTATTGGTACAGGTTCGCGTCCAGTGGTGCCAGCGACTTGGCGTGAAAAGCTGGGCAAGCGATTGCTCACCAGTGATACAGTATTTGAGCTGGAGACGCTGCCAAGGCGTGTTGCGGTGGTGGGCTTAGGGGTAATCGGTCTTGAATTGGGTCAGGCTTTATCACGCTTGGGGGTTGACGTAATCGGTTTTGAAGCGAGTGATACATTAAGTGGCCTGCGTTACCCCGAGGCATCGGCGAAGTTGGTAGAATGTATGTCATCCGAGTTCGCTATCTATTTAAATCAGTCCGTTGATGTTGATGTCGATGCGCATTGTGCGAAGGTGCGGCGTGGCGACGCAATTTTTGAAGTCGATGCGGTATTGGTAACGATGGGTCGAACGCCTAATATTGATCAATTAGGCCTGGAAAATTTAAATGTGGCGTTAAATGATCTGGGTATGCCGCCGTTTAACCCAGAAACGATGCAGGTTGCAGATTTGCCGGTTTTTATTGCGGGTGATGCCAGTGGGTACCGTCCAATTTTGCATGAAGCCGGTGATGAGGGTAAGATAGCGGCGTTGAATGCCGTGGGGTTTCCTCATGTGCAGTCAATACCACGCAAAACGCCTTTAGGTATTAGCTTTATCGAGCCGGGTGCTGCCTATTTTGGCGATAGATTTGATGCGCTTGATCCTGCAAAAATAGAGGTGGCTGCGTTTGATTTGCATTGCAATAACGGTCGTGCCATTGTGATGGATCAAGATCACGGCTTGTTGTGTTTGTTTGCAGATAGTGCGTCAGGCCAACTGCTAGGCGGTGAGTTGGTGATGCCTCAAGCGGAGCATTTGGCACACTTGCTTGCTTGGTGTGTGCAGCAACGCATGACTGTGGCACAGATTTTGCAGATGCCTTTTTACCACCCGGTTCTCGAAGAAGCGGTGGCGTCGGTATTAAAACAATTAAATGCAAAACTCAAAACCGATGGAGTGAGCTGAAATACGGAAGTCTGTTATAATTAGACGCGTAATAACAACCAGGCCTGGTTGAGAAGCAGTGATTTTGAGCCCAAATGTTATGAATTACTATTTGGCTGGGCCAATAATTTAAGATGGAATCGAGTGACTAAAGAAACAAATCAAACAGCGGATCCGTTTGCTGATCGTGAAGCTGAAAAATATGAAAACCCTGTACCGAGTCGCGAGTTTATTCTTGCGTTTATGGAAGAGGTCAATCAACCCCTGCGCCAATACCAGCTTGCCGCTGGCTTGGGTGTAGATGAAGATGATGAGGAGCGTTTTGAAGCTTTGTCACGTCGCTTAAAAGCGATGTTGCGAGATGGTCAATTAATGAAGAATCGCCGAGGCTTATTTTGTCTAATCCAAAAGATGGATTTGGTCAAGGGCAAGGTGATGGGGCATCCAGACGGCTTTGGTTTTTTAAGTTGTGATAGTGATGAGCCTGACTTGTTTATCTCGGCGCAAGAAATGCATAAGGTGCTGCATGGCGATGAAGTCATTGCCTCGATTGTCGGCGAAGACAAGCGAGGTCGTAAAGAAGCGGCGATTGTGGAAGTCACTAAACGCAACTCAACTCAGCTTGTTGGTCGTGTGCATATAGAAGACGGTCTGGCTTGGGTGCATCCAAACAATAATCGTATCACTCAAGATGTGTTCGTGCCCGCTGATGGCATTATGGACGCGCAGGAGGGTCAGATCGTTAAGGTGGATATCCTGACGCAGCCTTCAAAGCGTCACGGGCCGATTGGTCGCATTGTTGAAGTGATGGGCGATTATATGGCACCCGGTATGGAAATTGATACCGCCATTCATGCGTTTGGTATTCCGAATGAGTGGCCTGAGGCATTGATCAGTGAGCTGGATGTGATACCTAATGAGGTCACCGAGGCCGACTTAGAAGGACGTAAGGATGTGCGTCATTTGCCCTTGGTTACGATTGATGGTGATGACTCACGTGATTTTGATGACGCGGTTTATGCCAAGCGTCGCAAAACAGGCGGTTGGCGTCTTGTTGTTGCGATTGCGGATGTGTCGCATTATGTTAAGCCAGGTACCGAGCTAGACAAAGAAGCCTATAAGCGCGGTAACTCGGTTTATTTTCCACAGCGTGTGATTCCCATGTTGCCTGAAAAGTTGTCTAATGAACTTTGCTCGCTGAATCCGCATGTTGACCGGCTTTGTATGGTGTGCGATATGTATATTGGTGAAGAAGGTCAGCTTGAGCGTACGCAGTTTTATCAGGCAGTAATGAATTCAAAAGCCAGATTAACCTACAATCAGGTGCATGATGTTTTAACCGACTCACAAAGTGAGTACCGCCAAACCTTCGCACCGATGGTTGAGCATTTAGAAACCTTAAATGAACTATATCAAGTGCTGGCTAAGTCGCGTGCCGAACGGGGTGCGCTAGAGTTTGATACGGTTGAAACTAAAATGGTATTTGACGGTGATCGTAAAATCGATAAGATTGTGCCGGTGGTGCGCAATGAAGCGCATAAACTGATTGAAGAATGTATGTTAATGGCAAACGTTGCCACAGCGCGCTATCTAAAACACCATAAAATCCCGATTCTCTATCGCGTGCATGAACAGCCAAAGGAAGAGAAACTTAAAAAACTAAAAGGGTTTCTTGCTGACTTTGGTCTACAGCTGGGGGGAGGGGATGACCCGACAGCGCATGATTTTGATCAAGTGATGCAGCAGGTTAAAGGACAATCCTACCAGCATCTTGTGAATACTGTGATGCTGCGCAGTATGAATCAGGCGGTTTATCAGCCTGAAAATAAAGGCCACTTTGGCTTAAGTTTTGAGCACTATGCGCACTTTACTTCACCAATACGTCGTTACCCTGATTTATTAATTCATCGTGCGATTCGTCATGCTTGGCTGAAGCAGGGCGCGGAGGGCTTTCATTACGACACGCCCGCGATGGAAGGTTTTGGCCGCCATTGCTCAGATACCGAGCGCCGTGCGGATGAAGCAACGCGTGATGCCGTGACTTTCTTAAAGTGTGAGTTTCTATCACATCGACTTGGTGAGCAGTATCAAGCAGTGATTTCATCGGTGACTAACTTTGGCATGTTTGTGGAGCTGGATGATCTTTATATCGAAGGGCTCATTCATATTACAGAGTTAGGGGAGGATTACTTCCATTTTGACCCGGTGCGTCACTGTTTGAAAGGTGAGCGGACCGGTCAGGTTTATCGCTTGGGTGATCGTGTTGAGGTGCAGGTTGCACAGGTAGTGTTAGATACACGTAAAATTGATCTAAGGCTCGTGCGTCAGTTAACTAGCAGTGGTACGGAGTCGGTAGAATCGCCAACGTCGCAGCCAGAAGCTGATGCGACTGAACAGCCAAAGAAAAAACGTCGCTCGCGTAATTATGCCAATAAAAAACGCAGTCGTTCTCGCAGCAAAAAGGCCACTGAATGAGCGACCAAATCTACGGCATTCATGCGATTGAGCGATTGTTAAAACAGTCACCGCATCTAATTTTTCACATCAGCGTGATTGAAGGGCGTTTAAACCCGCGATTACAAAGCCTTAAACAGCAAGCAGAACAGCTGGGTGTGAAGGTCAATGCCCTGCCAAAAGCCCGGTTTGACAAGCTTGACGCGGTTCACCAAGGCATCATGGCCGAGGTGTCGCCACAAACACGTTTTAACGAAGATGATTTAATCGGATTGGTCGAGTCAAATCCTCAAGCCTTAATTTTGTTTTTAGATGAAGTGCAAGACCCGCATAATTTAGGCGCGATATTACGCAGCGCCGATGCGACAGGTGTTGATGCCGTAGTCATTCCAAAAAACAATGCCGTGGGGGTCAACCCGACAGTGCGCAAAGTCGCCTGCGGCGCCGCCGATAGCGTGCGCTTAGTGGTGGTGACCAACTTATCACGTACTATGGTTCAATTGCAGCAGGCGGGATTATGGTTGGTAGGCTTAGCGGGAGAAACCGACCAAACACTCTACCAGGCTGATTTCAAAGGTCCGGTTGGTTTGGTGATGGGGGCGGAAGGCACAGGCCTTCGGCGCTTAACCCGCGAACATTGTGATCAATTGGTGGCGATTCCGATGAAAGGGCAGGTTGAAAGCCTGAATGTATCGGTCGCCACAGGCGTGGCGCTCTACGAGGTGTTACGTCAACGCGGGGTTTAGAGCTAATCTTTTTTCATGTCGGCAAGATAGATCGCCCCTGTTTCACTATCCACTTCAATATCAACTGGCTTGAGCTCCTCACGCCAGCAAGGACCTTCGACACACACCCCGTCTTCAATTCTAAAAAAAGCATCATGCACTGAACACTTCATCGTCATTTCAAACGGATTAATGTCAATTTTATACGCTTCATCCAGTGGCACATCCTGGTGTGGGCAATTATTTTCATAGGCTTTGATTTCGTTGTCATGCTTAATCAACACCACCTTATGCCTTAATCCGGGCGCGGGAACCACGGTTGCTCTGGCGCTAGTAATGTGTTTAAGGTTAGCAATCGGCTTGCGCGTGACCAGTGGGCTAAGCAGATTATCAAGCCCGATTTGTTGGCACTTGCGGGCGGCTAATTGGCTGGCTTGCTCAACCGCTGATTTCAAATCCAGGCCTGCAATTAAGTGATGAATGAGTGCCGCATTAAAGGTATCACCCGCCCCCAGTGTATCAACCACTTTTTTTAGCTTGACCGCAGGCTGGTGGTGCAACTCGCCTTGATGGCTCATGCACCAAGCCCCTTGTTCGCCCCAGGTGCAGACCAACTGCTTGCCAGGGTGCTGGTGATGAATAGCTTGCAAGAGTTGCGCACCCTCTGCAAAACCCTTGGCTTTTGCATAATGATGCGAAAAGATGATTAGGTTGGCTTGCTCAAATAATCCCTCGATGCCCTCGCGAGGTTTTTCAACTTCCAGTGAAATGGGTTGGTGGCTCAAAAAAGTTTTAGCAATATTTAGCATTCCACCTAATGCCTCCAGGTTTCGCCCTTCAAAATGCAGCCAGTCATAGTCCTCAATTTCAATTTTAGCAAAATGCTCAAAATCGCACTCAGGCAGGTCGCGGTAATGAGTAATGGTGCGCGAGCCCGTTTGCTGTGAAATCGTAATATAGGAGGTGGGGGTCGCGCCTTTTATAAAACGCTGCACATGCTGGGTATCAATTTGCTGTTGTTCGAGTGCTTTTTTTAGATGCTTGGCTTGATCGTCCGTCGCTAAGGTGGTGACAATCGCCGTTTGATGGCCGAGTTGGCTCAACACGTATAAGCTATTGGCGGTGTTGCCGCCAAACTTAAACTGGCGTTGTTGCGCCCGAACCTCTGCATCCTCTTTAGGGTAGTGTTCACAAAATAATAAGGTGTCTAATACGAGATTACCAATGCCCAGAATTTTAGCCATTTTTTAGCCCATGAATAAATAAAAAGCGCGTTAAAATGAATCAATTTTAGCATAAATGTATGCACACTTCTTTTCTCGTTTGCCCTGAGCCTTGGAGGCTTGTCGTTGACGTCTAACAATATCGGGAGTTGATAAAATCAGCGAATTGGTTTCGTGCGCGCGCCATCCTTCGTGTTGGGTGTTAGAAAGTTCATAGCCCTTATTGCAGGGGCTGTCAAGAGGTGAATAACATTTTGTAAATTTATTGCAAACAGGTTAAATATTGGAATTGACATTTGCTAACTACTTGAAATGTATGTGTAATTTGAAATTTATCCTGTATTTTGCTGTATTGTGTTATTCACAAATCCTGTGGATAAGTCTGTGGGTTTAAAACCTGAATAGGTGCTAAGTGGTTTATTTTAGATTTAATCTAAGCCATCGCTTAATTTTTAGTCAATGCTTGTGCACTAGTGGAGAAATAAATAGGCCCATAAAAAATTTTAGGCGTCTAATTTCAAAGACTCCACGAGTAAGAGTGACAGGCGCGTGCTTAACCGTTAGAATCCTAGCTTATCGATTTGTTAAAAAAATATATATAAAAAATAAAAGAGGGCGCTGTGTGAATGAGCTAAAAACAACCTTTAGTTCGGGCTGTAGTAGTTGTGGGCTACAACGTATATGCTTTCCGACGGGTTTGATGAGAACCGATATTATGCGATTAGACTCGATTGTCGAAAGGACGCCAAAAGTAACCAAGGGGCAATACCTTTATAAAGCAGGGCAAACCTTTGAAACGCTATTTGCAATTAAAGCGGGGGCGGTCAAAGCCTTTAATATTACGCAGCAAGGTGAGGAGCAAATTTTAGGTTTTTATTTACCCGGTGATGTTATTGGCATGGATGGTCTGCAAGATCTGATGCACCAGTGTAATGTTGTGGCGCTGGAAAGTACCACTGTATGTTTATTGCCCTTTGACCAACTTGAGCGCCTGGCCTTGCAAATTCCGGCGCTCAATCATCAGTTATTGTGTTTGATGAGTCGTGGGTTAAATGATGGGCGCATTCACTCCGAGATTTTGTCCAAACGTAACGCCGATCAGCGAGTGGCTTATTTTGTTTGGTATTTATCACGCCGATTTTTGAGTCGAGGTTACAAACATACTGAATTCAGATTTGGTGTGCTACATCGAGAAGTCGCGATGTTTTTAGGTCTAACGCCTGAAACTTTTTCTCGTATCTTGTCCAAGCTCATGGAGTTAAATATTGTTGCTTGGCGACGAAAAGATATTCAGATTTTAGATATGGCGGCTTTGGCAAGATTGGCTGATGAAAAGGTTTTAAGCTTACCGGATGTATTGGATGTTAAACAAGCCTAAACCACGCGTCACAGGCGTGTAGGCTCAGGGTAAACGCATCTAAATAATATAAAAAATTACGCGTTATTGCGAGGCCGAAGGCTGTGGCAATCCCTTGCAGACTACGCACGCCCTTGAGCGATTGCCGCGTCGCTAGGCGCTTCCCAATGACGGGTATTTGCAGGGGTATCCATGGATATCCATCATTTTCCTATTTTTTGCATTTTTATTGATTTTAATCAAGATGATACAAGTGAAGCTATGTTTTAATGTTGTTTGAGTGATGGAGAGCTGCTTTATGTGGTTTTCTAATGTAGCCCGCTTGACCCGGCCTTTGCGTCGGGTTTTTTTGTTTTCGCTTGTTGAGTACCCATGTGTTGCGTTAGCAACATGCGAATTTATAAAATATTTAAATTAAATTTTGTTATAATCAAACAGTTAATTTATCAAACCTAAGGAGTGGGTGATGTCTTTGTTTCGTGTTAAGAATTTTTTATTGGTTGCGGCAATGGGTGTGTTCGCAGTAGGTTGTAGTTCAACCCCTACCTCCGATGATGCGGAAGTAGTGAGTAGCGCCACATCAACACAAACCACAACAGGGGCTTCTACCGCTGTTGTGCCAGCCGGGTCCACGGTGACAGCAAAACCAGTAGCCGTAACGCAAGTTGACGAAACGGTGGCCAAGGAAGATGAAATAGCGGCACTGTTTGCGAGCTTACAAGGATTGCGTGTACATTTTGATTTTGACCGTTCAGAATTGAAAACAGAGTTTGCCGAAGTGATTAAAAAACATGCACGTTACCTTGAGTTAAACCCCCAGGCACGCTTAACTATTGAGGGCCATTGTGATGAGCGCGGTACTCGTGAATATAACCTTGCGCTAGGTGAGCGTCGTGGTAATGCGGTAAAAGATGCATTAGTCGCGGAAGGTGTCAACCCAAATCGTTTAAATGTTATTAGCTTTGGCAAAGACATGCCTTTAGTCGAGCTAAGCAATAATGAAGCTTGGAGCAAAAATCGTCGTGCCGAGTTTGTTTACTAATTGTTGTGAATCATAGCGTGATAGAAGCCCTCATTTAGAGGGCTTTTTTATTTTTAGCGGAACGCCAGGAGAAGGGCATGGAGCAAGTAGCGGTAAATTATTTAAAAGATTATAAACCCAGTGATTTTTTGATTGAGCGAGTCGATGTGTGTTTTGAGCTTGCGCCTGAAAACACCCTTGTAACTAACACAATGAAAATAACACGCCAACCTACAACGACAAAGAGCAGTAGGGAGCCATTGAAGTTGAATGGCGAAGGGCTTGAGCTTGTTTCGGTTCGTCTGAATGGCAAGGTGTTGACGCTGGCTGATTATGAACAAACAGACGAATACTTACAACTACTACCTGAAGCTATGGATTTTGAGTTAGAGATCGTGACTCGAATCCACCCTATTCAAAACACCGCACTTGAGGGCTTGTATTTATCATCGGGTCATTTTTGTACCCAATGTGAAGCAGAAGGCTTTCGGCGTATTACGTACTTTTTAGATCGTCCTGATGTATTGAGTATCTACCGGACTAAAATCATCGCTGACAAACAGGGTTATCCGGTTTTACTCTCGAATGGTAACTTGGTTGAGTCGGGTGACTTGCTCGATGGCAAGCATTATGCCGTTTGGCAGGATCCATTTAAAAAACCCTGTTATTTATTTGCGTTAGTGGCCGGTAATTTAGTGTATCTAGAGGATAGCTATCATGCCGCAGATGGGCGAGACATTGTGTTGCGAATCTATACCGATAGACGGCATTTGCCGAAATGTCGACATGCGATGGACTCATTGATGCAGGCAATGCATTGGGATGAACAGCGATTTGGGTTAGTGTATGACCTCGATATCTATATGATTGTGGCGGTTGATGACTTTAATATGGGGGCGATGGAAAACAAGGGCTTGAATGTGTTTAATTCAAAATTTGTGCTTGCTGACCCTCAGACCGCCACCGATGTTGATTATGAAGGTGTAGAAGCGGTTATTGCGCATGAATACTTCCATAACTGGACGGGCAATCGCGTAACCTGTCGAGATTGGTTTCAGCTTACCTTGAAAGAAGGTTTAACCGTTTTTCGTGATCAGGAGTTTACCGCAGAACGTTTATCACCTGCGGTTAAACGGATTGAGGACGTTCGGCGTTTACGTAGCTACCAGTTTGCTGAAGATGCTGGGCCGATGGCGCACCCTATTCAACCCCAATCCTATATTGAAATGAACAATTTTTATACCCTTACCGTGTATGAAAAAGGGGCTGAAGTCGTGCGGCTTTATCAAACACTGTTGGGACGTGACGGTTTTCGTAAAGGCATGGACTTATATTTTGCGCGACATGATGGGCAGGCGGTTACGGTTGAAGATTTTCGTCAAGCCATGGCCGATGCTAACCAGGTTGATCTTCAGCAAATGCAAGCTTGGTACACGCAAGCGGGGACCCCGACCTTAAGGGTTGAAACAAAATTTGATGAAGACCAAGGTTTATTGCAATTAACCTGCACCCAGTCTTTAGCCCAGCAAGATGCGTTTGAACCCTTGTTGATACCCCTTAAAATTGGATTCTTGAACCCGGCGGGTGACCCCATCAAGCCTACCTTGACAGCGGTAACGCAAACGCGTGTTAAAGAAGATGAGATGAGTTATGTTTTACAGGTGTCTGAGTCTGTGCAAGTATTTGAGTTTACAGGCCTGAGTGCACAACCCTATTTGTCGTTACTGCGTGATTTTAGTGCCCCAGTGAAGTTGGATTATGCATACCAGGAACCCGATCTGGCCTTTTTAGCGCGTCATGACACGGATAGCTTTAATAAGTGGGAGGCGGCACAGCGCTTAGCGCTGATCGATCTAATGCGGAATGTTGACGCCATGGCCGCTGACAAGCCTTATCGCTTAGGTCTTGCCTATGCAGAGGTGTTTGGTGATTTGTTGGCTCAGGTGATGGCAGACGATCAGACGGATTTGGCGTTACAGGCTTATGCATTGACCTTGCCGGATATGAACTATCTTATTGAGCAATATCAGCAGGTGAATATAGAAGCCCTGACGCAAGCCTATCAACAAATGAAGATTTGCCTTGCTTCACGCTATCAAGTCTTGTTGCATCGTGTGTATCAGCACTGTCATACCGATGAGGCCTATAGCTATAACAAGCAAGCCATTGCGCGACGCTTAATGAAAAATACTTGTTTAGGGTATTTAGTGTTGATCGAGGATGAGGCAATGTTAGCCTGTGCGTATGCACAATATCAAGCTCAAGCCAATATGACCGATGTGCAGGCTGCACTGGCAGGGCTTTCACACCATAACCACCCATTAGCAAACCAAGCCTTAGCGGATTTTTATCAGCGCTGGCAGAATGAGCCACTGGTATTGGATAAATGGTTTAGTATTCAAGCAAGCGCACAACGTGCCGATAACTTTGAGCAAATCCTGTTGTTAATGAAGCACGAGAAATTTAGTTTAAAGAACCCCAATAGAGTAAGAAGTTTGGTTGGGGTGTTTTCAAAACTGAATCATGCTGGGTTTCATCGTCAAGATGGCGCGGCTTATGCTTGGTTATCACAGGTGGTGCTGGCGCTGGATACCATTAATCCACAGGTTGCCGCCAGAATGTTAACTCCCTTGACCCAGTGGCGCCGCTTTGATGCCGTGCGTCAAGCGTTGATGCTGGCTGAACTTCACATGCTTAAAGAGAAGGTTAAGTCAAAAGATGTCTATGAGCTATTGGAGAAGTCATTATTGGAATAGGCGATTATGAACCTAATCCTGTTGCTTAAACAGCGATGTTTTATGCCAGCTCTGGTGCTTGGCGTCTTGGCTTTTAACCTTGCTTGCTTGCCTATGGCAAGCTTTGCCGATACTGAGCGATCAGTAGAACAGCGGCTCGCGGTGTTAGATTTTGAAATTTTATTGTTAAGAACCGAAATCGCGCTACGCAATGGGGAGCGCGGTCGGTTTTTAATTAATATGCATGAATTATCAAATCAAGTTGTGCCGGCTGAGTTTCAAGCGAGATGGAACTTTTTGAATCGAGAGCTTGAAGCCTTGGCGGTAGAGCAGGTAGAGCAGTCCCAGTTTCGTAGCGCGCGGTATGCGCGTGATATTGTATTATTGCTGCCGTTGTCATCAGCCATTTCGGATGCGTCGCGTGTGATGGCTGAGGTCTTTGAGCGCGAATTTAGTGGGCGACGTGTTCACCTTATTGATACCGATTTATATGAGGATGTGCAAGCGCTTTGGGCGTTGGTTAAGTTATTTAACCCAGGCCTCATTATTGGGCCACTGGAAAAACACAAAGCCGAACCCTTTTATGCGCTTGACCCTCAAATCCCAGCGATCAGCTTTACCCCTCTTGCCACCCACCTGCCTTATGTGCGTGCTTTAGCCTCGAATAGTTTTTCTCAAATTCAGTATTTGGCTCCAATCCTTGACCGGTTAGATGTGACGCGTATTGCATGGCTAACAGACCGCTCAGCGCAAGCGAATCAGTTGATGCAGGATGTGGAGGCCTTTTATCAGCAACGTGGTGTTTCTGGTGCGTTGATAGAGCGTTTTTATTTGGAGCAGGGGGTCGATCGATCGGTATCGGCGATGTTGGGTGTCAATCAGTCCGTTGTTCGTCAAAACTGGTTACATTCGACATTAGGGCGTACGATTGAAACCGCCCCTTATGTGCGTGCGGATAAGCGCCTGGTGATTGGTGTGATGCCCCAGTCATCAGCGTTACAAATAAAGCCCTTGCTGGATTTTTATCAACGCACATCGCCATTTCTATGGATACCCACTCAAAGCCCCAGTGTTGAGCACTTTAGAAATAGGCAGTCGAGCTGGCAATCCACCTATGCTTTGTTTCCCGCGCATTTAACACAGAAATGGGTTTCATTAGCTGATCAAGACAATCTAAATTCAGAAGTTGGTCTGTTTCGTGCTTTAGCCAAGGCATTGGTAAAACTAGTGGAAACCGCTGAGCAGCCTTTGCCCTATAGCGTGACGACTGAAATGGGTGAAATGTCAGTTAATGCTGTTGGGCATTATCAGTTTTTACCGAGCTTAATTTTATTGGATAAGGGTCAGTTAACGCCAGTGGCGCTCGAAAAGATTTATATCACCCCTTAGATTTTTAGACATTTGATTGGACGTGCCCGTGGCAGAAGCAAACACAACCATTGACCCGAATGATCTTGATAGCATCGATGCGTTATTGGATGAAGCGGAATTTGATTTTGATGAGGCGGAGCAAGATGGCGACCTACCTGATCTTGATCTTGATCTTGATGTGGAGCAGCTAGAGCCAGATGTGACCTCACCCGCAGAGGATAGCGAGCCTGAGTCGTCGCAGGAAACGGCTGAAGACGAAGAATTAAATGCCATGCTGGGGTTAGATGATACCCCTTCTCCTGCGGCAGCGGTAGCGCCAGCGGTGGCCGCCGGTGCGGCCGCTGCCGCTGTGCAATCCTTGAGTGATAATGATGCCGACGATTTTATATCTCGTCGCTCGCAAGCATCCCAGACAACAGATGAATTAACGGTGGAAGAAATGGACGCTATTAAAAAAATGATAATAGGTTTTGGTGTAGGCTTAATTATATTGCTGATTGTAGCTATTGTATTTGCGGCGATGGCCGCATTTAGTTCTGGCACTGATGCCGCACTAAATGAAAAAGTAACAGAAATAAAAGAAGAAACTGAAATTGCCCGTATCGCCGTACAGTCAAATGAAAAAGCCTTGCGAGATTTAAATCGTAAATTAGATGCCTTAAGTTTCCAAGTTGAGCAATTGAGTGCCGATATGATTGCTGTTAACCAAAGTGCTCAAGGCGGGCAGGTAGTTGAACGTGGCGGTATCTTGCCTGCACCTGTTGCCACCGTGCCTACGCCTAGCCCTCAGGTAGCGGCTCAAGTATCTCAAGGTTTAGAGGATAAAGTCGATAGTATAACCAGAAGTCTTGCGCTTGCTCAGCGCCGTATTGTCGAAGTTAATAATCGTGTAACGAGTTTGCAGCAGCAGCAGGGGACGGTGCTTAAATCTGTTAAGGATATTGAAAAAAACATGCTTGAACAGCAGTTATCTGTGTCAACGCCAGATAAGTCAGTAAAAAAAGATGAAAAAGAAAGCGCTGGTATTGAAAGGCCTCAGTCGGCGCCTACGCATAATTATCGTTATCAAGCGCCCACAGGTTTAATGTATCAGCCTGCTGGGTCCGGTGTGTACCCCTAGCCCGGATGTTTGATAAATTTTTAAAAGTTTAATGAGTAGATCTGGAGCAAGGAATGAAAAAACAAATAATGGTACTAAGCTTAGCGAGTGTCATCACGTTGGCGGGCTGTGAACAGAACCCTAAAATGAATGAAGCAAACAGCGGCTATAATCAAAATGGTGCGTTGATGGCGAGTAAGCAAGAAACGGCGGGGCTAAACTTGTCTGATAAAGATATTGAACGTTTGGCCGCCGAGTTGATTCGTCAGCAGCGTGCGGCGGACCAAGCCGCAAAACCTGATCAGCGCGTCGTAAGGCAAGATGTCATACGTCAAGAGATGATGCCCGCGCGTATCTTGGTACAGGAACCTGCTCCCCAGGAAAAGATTAAAATTACCGGTGTGGGTTACGGTGCTGAAAACGGCTTTGAAGGTTTTACTGATGGTCAGCGCAGACTGATGGCCATTCGTGCATCTAAGTTGGATGCTTATCGTTCGTTAGCGGAGCAGATTTACGGTATTAAGATTGACAGTAATACATCTGTAGCGACTTTAACGGCACAGAGTGATAGTTTTAGAGCACGTGTAAATGCCGTTGTGCGCGGTGCGCGTATTGTCAGTATTACGCCAATGGCCGATAATAACTATGAAACCGTGTTAGAAGTGTTCGTTGATCGTGGATTTTTTGAAGATGTTTTTGTATACTCTAACAACAATCAAAGACGAATGATTTTAGAACCCATGGAAACCTGTACCATGGGTATCAATTGTTACGACGCGGACAGTTATCGATAGCCGCGTGGCTAATCCATAACGAGAGGTGATACATGCTGGCTAAAGTGGTGATAATGGGATCGTTAACGCTCTGCTTTGGCTGGCAATCTGTTGCCCAGGCTAGCAGTATTTCAGCTAGAGTGAACGTATTTGAAACCAAATTGTCGCAATTTGAGCGGCAAATGAATGAGCTTAAAGCCCAGCAAGTGAACCAAATACAAACGTCTGAAGACAATGAGGCGAGAATCAAGTCGATTGTATCTCGCCTAAATATGTTAGAAGATCAAATGAATTACACATCGCCGTCCTCATCAACCGGCAGGTATACAATCCCTGCTGGTCAGGCGCACTATTCCAATAGTTACTCCAATACGTATTCCAACCGTTTTACAGATCGACTTTATACTTATCCCTAGCGGGTGCTGTGCGCACCCTTTTGGCAGGCGGTTATTCTAGTGATGTATCGGGGTTAAATGCTGCGAGCTGTTTAGGCAAGGTATTGAGTTTTAAAGGTGAAATGTCGGCCATCCCGTTTTTGAATGGAATCGGATATTCACCTTGGATCAAGGGGAGTAGATAGTCAATGCCTGCTTGTGTTACCCCCATGCCATCTTCGGTTATAAAGGCATCGGGTACGGTTTTTTCAAGCTCCGCAACCGTGTCTAAGGCGACAGACTCAAAGGTGTAACTAAACGGAGCGTCTGATGTTTTAATAATAATTGGGAGCACCCCTTGTTCACCTCTTAATGCGGCTTTAACCGCCGCTTCGCCGGCACCATAGGCCATTTGCCAATCGGTGAGCGAAATCAGATGACTGGCAGAACGTTGCAGATAGTCTGGGTTGGCGCTGTGCGTTTTAACCCCAAGCGCTTTGGCTACAAGATGCCCGAGTTTTTCACCGACGCCGCCGAGTTGAGTAAAGGTATGGCCATGTGCATGCTCAATCCCTTCCACGGAAATATATTGCCCCTCTTCATTTTTAATGCCTTCGGAGACAGCGCAAACGCAATACCCTTTTTGTTCAATCAGCTGGGCCACTTTATTTAAGAAAGCGGCGCGCTGAAAAGGGCGTTCAGCCGGCAAGATAATCAGCGGTAAGTCGGGTAAGGCTTGTTTTACCAGTGCGGGGGCTAATGATAGCCAGCCGGTGTTTCGTCCCATGGTTTCGAGAACAAAGAAGCGGGTTGAGGTAGGGTGCATGGATTGAATATCGAGTGTTGCTTCAAAAAAGCTAGTGGCAAGATATTTAGCGGCGCTACCAAACCCAGGGCTACAATGCGACAGCGCCAAATCGTTATCGATGGTTTTGGCTACGCCAATGCAGGTTACAGGGTGGCCGTGGCGGCAACAATAGTCGGCCACTTTTTGTGCGGTCAACATCGAGCCATTGCCGCCATTGTAGAAAAAATAACCAATTTGATAATGGCTAAAAATTGCCAAAATACGTGCATATTGATCTGGACGTGCCGCCTCTGACTCAAGATCAAATCGACAGGCCTGAAAGGCGGCACCAGGTAAGTGCTTTAACCGCTCAATTTCCGGCGTGTTAAGTAAATCAATATCTACAAGCGCCTCGTCTAACAACCCCTTAATGCCATTCAGTGCCGCATAGGTTTTACCAAATACGCCAGGGTGTTGTTTGACCGTTTCAAACACGGCCGCCGCACTCGCATTAATAACAGCCGATACGCCGCCCGCTTGTGCATAAAGCACATTATTTGCTGATTTAATCATGGGTTTTTTCCAGTTTATAATAAATGTTCAAGCATTATAAAATATCTAGATGAACAAAAAATGACTTTGGTAGGATCTGGAGGCTGTTGAACGTACACGTCCGACAGGCGCCTAGCTAAGATGTTGTTTGAGTGGGTCGCTGAGTATGCGCTTTCGCCAACCCCTCTCTAGCTCATTAGGTTGTTGCCGAAGCAGCGCCAGCAGGGCGGCTTTGTTGTATAGATTATGCGGCGAAATGCCTTTATCTTGAGCAACTTGCTGTGCAAAATCTTGTGCGCGTTGCAGCCATTCCAATTCATCCAGTGTGGGAGGTGGCGCGCTGTTATTTTTTTTAGGCCAATATTCGGGGTGAGCAAACGCCAGGTCTAGTTGTTCAATTAAATGTTTACCATACTGGCGTACGATAGACGCACTGATGCCCGGTACCTTATACAAGCTTTCAATCTCTTTTACCGGTCGCTTGGCTAGGCTGACAATCACTTCATCATTAATGACCCACTTTCGCGGCAAATTTTGCCTAACGGCTTGTTCTTCACGCCAAGCAGCAAGCGCTTTAACCAGGCCTAAGCGTTTAGCGTTAAAGCCCTTGGTGCCTTTAACTTTCAACCAGGCCTGGTCGGGGTCAATGGTGTACAGGCTGGGTTGCAACATCTGTTGAATGTCGTCATGGAGTGCTTGCTTTTGTTCATCCGTTAGCGTGTTCTGTAGTTTGCGATACCAAGGGGCTAGATAGCGTACATCATCCAAAGCATATTGGATTTGTGCCTCTGAAAGCGGGCGTTTGAGCCAATTAGTGCGACTCATGCTCTTGTCTAGTATCACGCTAAACTCAGCTTCAACCACGCGTGCAAAGCCTGCCATATCGCCATAGCCTAAAAACACCCCCGCAATTTGAGTGTCGAACAGGTTTTGCGGCATGGTTTGGCCTAATTGAAAAAGCACTTCAATGTCTTGCCTTGCTGAATGAAATACTTTACATATCTTCGGGTTCGCCATCAGCTGCCACAAGGGAGATAAGTCATCGATCGGCAGCGGGTCCACTAAAATAAGTTCATCTTCGGCTGTGCAGATTTGTACCAGTGCCAGAATAGGATAGTAGGTGTCCTTTCTAATGAATTCAGTGTCAATAGCTAACCAGGCCTGGTTAGCCAAATGGTCGCAGATCTTGAGCAGTGCGTCGCTATGCGTAATGGTTGTATAGTTCATAGCGCAAGTTTAGGCTTTGTGATGTATTTAAGCAAGATGATTTACATTGCAAGATGATAGAAAAAAGCGAGAGGTAGGTTAAGCTTGCAGGCTCGGGTGTCTTTTTTGATCTAAATGGTTTTTTGGCATGGTGGTTGCTTTAAGAATTTCGTCAAGCAATGAGATCGCTAACACACAAGGTTGGTTTCACTAAGTTGCTTATCGCTAACATTAAATAAACAAAGGAGTCCTGTTGCATGGATCGTATGCTATATGTCTCGATGAGTGGCGCGAAAGAGGCCATGCTGTCGCAGGCGAATAATGCAAACAATTTAGCCAATGCAACCACGGATGGCTTTAAACAGGATTTTAACCAATTTCGGGCGCAGCATATGGAAGGCCCAGGTTGGCATACGCGAACCTATTCGCTGGATGAGCGTCCCGCGACAGATTTTACCGCAGGGCCTATCAAGGTAACCGGGCGAGCTATGGATGTCGCCACCAAAGAAAATGGCTACATGGCGATACTGACACCGGCAGGGGATGAAGCTTATATTCGTTCAGCGAGTATGCAGATTGCGGCAGACGGACAGTTGTTAGATGTGCATGGTCATCCGATGTTGAATGCAGCGGGTGCGCCGATTGTTTTGCCGCCGGTTGATTATCTAGAAATCGGCCATGATGGCACAATTAGCGTTGTACCCGCCGGTGCGCCGGCGAATGAAGTGGTGGTGATCGATCAATTACGATTGGTTGAGCCAGATCATCGTCAGCTTGAAAAGGGGTTGGATGGCTTTATTCGTCAGCGCCCAGGCAATGAGGAGTTGGGGCAGACCAATATTCGTGTTATCAGTGGTGCGCTAGAAGGCAGTAACGTGAATACCATTCAGGCCTTGACGACCATGATTGAATTAACCCGAAAATATGAGATGCAAGTCAAGATGATGAAAACCAGTAAAGACCATGCCGGTGCATCCGATAAACTACTATCAATTAGATAGTGAGGACCTGAGATGAATAGAGCACTCTATGTAGCGAAAACCGGTTTGGAAGCCCAGCAATTTCGTTTGGCCGCCATTTCAAATAACCTGGCGAATGCCAATACTTATGGTTATAAAGCGGGGCGGGCTGAATTTGATGATTTGCTTTATCAAAATGTGCGCATGCCTGGCGCACAAGCCGGGCAAGATGAGGCCAATACCTTGCCTTCAGGCTTGCAGCTAGGTGTAGGGGTTAAAGCGGTTGGTGTGCAAAAGATTCACACACAAGGTAATTTGATGATTACCGATAATCAGCTGGATTTGGCGATTGATGGTAAAGGGTTTTTTCGGGTGCTTGATCCCGAGGGGAATATTATGTATACCCGTGACGGCTCATTTCAGCTGAATCAAAACGGGGATATTGTCACATCATCAGGTTATTTGCTAGAACCCAATGTTCAGGTGCCGCCTAATGTTACCGAAATTGCAATTGGGCGAGATGGCACGATTCTGGCTAAAGAGCCGGGTGTGGCCGCGCCGATTAACCTCGGTCAGTTAGAGATTGCGATGTTTATCAATCCTGCCGGTTTAGAGTCCGTCGGGCAGAATATGTATTACGAAACCATCGCCAGTGGTGCGCCGGTGGTAAATAACCCGAACAATGAGGATGCTGGCGCGGTGATCCAAGGGGCGCTAGAAGCCTCTAATGTCAATACGGTAGAAGAGTTGATTGGCATGATTGAAGCGCAGCGCACCTATGAAATGAATTCCAAAGCGGTATCAGCGGCAGACGGCATGATGCAATACTTGAATAATAACGTTTAAAAGAGATAAATAACGAGGAGGCTAGACGAGTGAAAACAAGACGTATCGCATTTGGCTTGTCCTTGGTTGGGTTATTGGTGCTACAAGGCTGCTCGAGCACCCCGGAACGGCTGGAAGCGTTCAATTATGAGCCAAGTTATCCAATGAATTTGGCGCAAGCACCCAGGCCGGCTAACGGGTCACTTTATCAGAGTGCACAAGCCATGACCCTGTTTGATGATGCGCGCGCGCATCGCGTTGGCGATATTATTACCATTGTTTTAACCGAAAAGTTTAACGCCAATAAAAATGATCAGGCCAGCTTTAACCGTAATAATAATGCTGACTTTGGTGTTACCAATCCGCTTAATTTTTTAGGGCGTGGACCGGCTGATATTGCGGGCGCACTGGGTACCGGCGGTATAGGCTATGGTTCCAGTAACAGTTTCTCAGGTAACAGTGATATTAAACAAAACTCTTCTGTATCCGGTTCTGTCGCGGTGACGGTGATTGAGGTGATTCCAAACGGTAACCTGGTGGTACGGGGTGAAAAATGGATCACGGTACATGATGGTGAAGAAGTGATTCGTTTTGCGGGTATTGTGCGTCCGCAAGATATTAAACCCGATAACAGTATTGATTCTTCTAAGGTGGCCGATGTCCGCCTTATATATCGCGACACAGGCATTGCGGGTGATACCGCAAGACCGGGTGCGATGACACGTTTTTTGTCAAAGTTTTGGCCGCTTTAAATGGAGTTGACGAACTTCAAATAAAGGCCTAAAACGTGACCCGGCTTGTTTTTATACTCTCCTTTTTGCAAGTCGGTTTTTTCTTCTTAAGCGCCCAGCCTGCTTTGTACAGTCTGGGCGCTTTCTTTTTAGGTTTGGCATATAACCTGCTTTAATTTTAAATACATTCCCATTTTACTTTCTGAGGACAGCATGTTAAGCAAAAAAGCCCTATTTGTTTTGATCGCTTTAATGACCTGGAGCAGTATTGCCCTCGCGACCTCGCGCATAAAAGATTTGGCAAGTGTTGCCGGCGTGCGCGATAACCAGCTGGTGGGTTATGGTTTAGTGGTGGGGTTAAATGGGTCGGGTGATAATACCCCCTTTGCAGAGCAAAGTCTCATAAGCATGCTCAATAAGTTTGGTATTAACGTGCCGCCTGGTGTCAGAACCAACTCCAAAAATGTCGCCGCCGTGGCCGTGCACGCCACCTTGCCGGCATTTGCAGAGCCGGGTCAAGCCATTGACATTACCGTCTCCTCGTTGGGTAACGCAAAAAGTCTGCAGGGCGGTACCTTGTTATTGACACCGCTTAAAGGGGTTGATAATCAAGTTTACGCGCTTGCACAGGGTAATTTGATTGTGGGCGGTATGGACGCGAGTGGGCGTGATGGTTCCAGAGTCACGGTTAATGTACCTAGTGTTGGGCGTGTGCCGAATGGGGGAATTGTTGAGCGCGCGGTAAATACCGGGTTTGATTTAGGTTCAACTGTGGTGTTAAATCTACATCGTGCCGACTTTACTACGGCCAACAATATGACCGAAGCGATTAACCAACTACTCGGTGAAGGGGCGGCGCGCGCACTCGGGGGTGGGTCTATTGAAGTGCTTGCGCCTAGAATTCCGGATCAGCGAGTCTCGTTTTTATCGGTACTCGAAAATATACAGGTTGAACAGGGCGAAAGTGCAGCGCGCGTGATCGTTAACTCACGCACCGGCACGGTTGTGATTGGACAAACGGTGCGCGTGAGCCCTGCGGCTGTCACCCATGGTGGGATGACGGTTAGAATTGCGGAGCGTGAAGAAGTGGTGCAGCCGGGTGCCTTTGCCGGTGGGCAAGCGGCTATGCAACAAAATGCCGATATTGATATCGAACAGCAGGGCGATGGCAGAATGTTTAAATTTGACTCGGGGGTGACCTTGGACTCCTTAGTCGATGCGGTCAACAAAGTCGGCGCCGCTCCCAGCGACTTAGTTGCCATCTTAGAAGCCCTACAACAAGCGGGTGCCTTGCGTGCCCAGCTGATGGTGATTTAATATGTTAGACAATCATTTTGCAGTGCGTCCGCAAGACCATACCATTTACACCAATATACAAGGGCTCAACGAACTAAAACGTCAAGCCCGTGAAGATCAGGAAGCGGTGCTGCGTCCAGTTGCGGAGCAGTTTGAGGCATTGTTTTTAGAGCAGATATTAAAAAACTCCCGTCAAGTAAAGTTCGATGAGGGCTGGTTGGATGGCGGTCAAGCCGATATTTACTACGATATGTATGATAAACAGCTCGCTCAAGACCTCTCTTCTAAAGGTTCGCTCGGTTTGGCCGATATGATTGTAGAGCAGCTTTCTCAGAAACACCCGACGATCAAGCCAGAAGACTATGATCGTTGGCGGGAAGCGCAGCAGACGGAACAGGCTAAGCCGCTACAACAATCAATAAATACCCAGCAAGCCTTAATGGCTCGCCCTTTGCTGAGTACACGCAGCGAATAACACATTATTCGCCAAGAGAGTAAACCATGGCAGATATGTTAACGATTGGCAGTATAGCCGCCAATAACTTTAAAAAAGCGCTTGAAGTCACCAGCCATAACGTCGCCAATGTGGGCACAGAGGGTTATAGCCGACAGCGCGCGATACTAGAAAGTAACTCGCCAAATGTAATTGGCGGGCATACCATTTTAGGCGGCGGTTCTAAGGTGACCACTGTTGAGCGTATGTATGCTGACCATATTCAAAAACAGCTCCTCACCAGTAATGGGTTGGTCAAAGGCTATGAAGAAGCGATTGCCTATGCCAAGCAAGTCGAAGGCATTGTTGCCAGTAATGATCAAGGCGTGCAAGAATACATGCAACGCTATTTTGACTCGCTGCAAAATCTTGCTGATCTGCCCACCTCACGGGTGAATCGTGAGCATGTACTCGACCAAGCGCGGAGCTTGACGGGTCATATCAATAACATGACCACCATTCTAGGCGAAACCCAGCAGCAAACCAACCTGCAAATTCAAGACATGACCAAAACGATTAATGATCATCTCAATACAATCAAGATGATTAACCAAGAAGTCACTAAAGCCGAAAGCCGAGGCACTCAGCCGCCCAACGACTTGCTAGATAAGCGTGAGCAGTCGATAATGGAGTTATCTAATTTAATTGGGGTCAAAACCTTTAATCAACCCGATGGTTCGATTGATATTTACTCTGCTAACGCCCGTGTTCCGCTCTTAACAGATAATAATCTAACCAGTTTGATTGCCGCCCCAAGTGATTACGCACATGAAAACCGAACAGAAATGTTTATTAACATTAACGGCGAAAAGCGACAGGTTACGGACCTTTTAATTGGGCCCGGTCAATTGGGTGGTGTGCTCGATTTTCGTAAAAACGTATTAGACCGCGCCCAAAACGAGCTGGGCACTACGCTCAACGCCTTTGTCGCCGCCAATAACTGGCAACAGTACCAAGGCTGGGATGAGAATGGGGAGTCGGGACGTGAAAATCCGATATATAAGCCACTAGAAATTAGTGCGCTAGCCAATAAGAATAACCAAGGCGTGACCGAAGGCGTGGATATTAAAGTTGACTTTACTCCACCTCGACCGCACAGCGGTGAGCCACCTACTCTTGTTCCGCCCCCTGACCCAATGACCTATGGTTATAAGCAAGAAGAGTTAAAAATTGCGAAAGAGCAAATAGGTCAGTTGCAGCCTAGAGAATATGAATTGCGTTGGAATGGAACCTCGATGGATGTGTTCGATAATGCAACTAAGAAGAAACTGGAAATGCTAGATGAATCCGGTACACCGATAGACCCCTTAACCAATCAAGTTGGTTGGCTTGACGGCTTGCGTTTTGATTTAAGTGCTAATAACATTGCGGACTTTGAGCAAAATGACAGGTTTGTTATCAAACCACATAAGGGCATTATGGAGCAGTTTTCGGTAGTGATGCAAGATGGACAAAACATCGCCACACGTGGACAGTCCCCAATTCCTATCAATAGCGATCCTTTAAACCCTCCGGTTAATACTTTAGCTGATATAAGTGCATCTATCACAGCAAACAATGGGGGGGTAATTCCGGGCTCAGTACCACCACGGGATTTTGAATTTATAAACCCTGCTACTGGGATTGTTTTTGATGTGACAGACCCTGATGAGTTTAATGCGTTTAGAAATAGTCCTGCTTATAGAGATTATCTTAACCATTTAGCGCCCGCTATGCCCGGTGCTGAAGGCGATAACGTCAATGCGGCTAATATGGCGAGCATTCAATCGGTTAAGCTGATGTATGCCAACAACAATGGTCAAGCCTCGGAAACCCTGCTGGGTGGCTACTCAAAAATGGCCAGTAGCATAGGGATGTTTGTGCGATCGGCAGAAATTAACTTTGAAACCCAGTCTAGTAGCTTTAGTTATATTAATGAGCGGCGTGAAATTTTATCCGGCGTCAGCTTGGACGAAGAAGCCGCTAACCTACTGCGCTTCCAACAAGCCTATCAAGCGGCAGCGCAAATAATGCAAGCCAGTCAACAGATGTTTCAAACCCTAATCGGTGTGATGAGAGGATAAAAAAATGCGCGTCTCAAGCAATATGATTCACAACACCAGCTTTGATGCGATTACCAAGCATCAAAATGATATCTTGCGAATTCAAGAACAGCTTAGCTCAGGCAAAAAAGTCAATCGCCCCAGCGATGATCCGGTCGGTATTACCCAAATTCACCGACTCACCCAAACTATGAACACGATTGACCAGTATGCAAAAAACGGTGTTTACGCCAAATCGCAACTCGTGCTAGAAGAAACCGCGATAACCAACACCGTCGATGCGCTTCAACGCGTGCGAGAATTGGCGGTGCAAATGTCAACCGACACCTATAACGAAGACCAGCGTAAACAAACGGCCTCAGAAGTTCAGCAGCTGATGTTGCATGTTAAATCGATCATGAACCAAAAAAACTCCGACGGCGAACACATGTTTGCCGGTAATAATGTGCGCGACTTGCCATTTGTTGATGACCCAGCCAATCCAGGTTTTTTGACCTATATTGGCAATCTTGATGTTGCTGATGGCGGGAAGCCCGAAGCCAATTTTGGTGGACGTTTCGTAAAAATTGGGTTTGATGTGACCAATGAACTTAAGCCCGACGACGAGTTTAACATGTCACGCGTGCGGATTACCGATACAGGCTCCAAGGTGTTTGGCATGGATATCACAAATCCAGGCGCGACCTTAGAGAAGGCCGGTGAGAAGGCCGGTATTGTTAGCGAGAATGGTATCCCTAATGACCCCGCAGCGATTGATGGCAACGTCTACAATGTTATGCGGGTGATGTATGAGCGTTTGATGGTGGGCGATCGACCCGGTGATGATGTGCTTGAGTCACTTCAACAAAGCATCACCAATATGTCGGAAAACTTAGCATCGATAGGCGGGCGTCAAAATCGTATTGAAACCCAATACGATGCGGGTGAAACTTTTAAAATGGCGCTGACGGAGCGTCGGATGACAATTGAAGAGAAAGACTTGGTCGAAGGTATCTCAGAATTCACCGTCAAGCAAAACGCCCTCCAAATGGCACAACAAGTCTTCCAACGCGTACAACAAATGTCACTGTTTGATTATCTGCGTTAAAACCGAGTAGAAAACACCCCGTCATTACGAGGCGCGCATAAAAAACTTCGTCATTGCGAGGACGAAGGCCGTGGCAATCTCTGGCCGACTGTGCACGGGTTTGAGAGATTGCTTCACTACGCTCCCAATAATTTGTCGTATCCCCATACTTTTAAAATTAATTCTAATGAATTTTCTATACAGCCGATACATAACCTATAGGTGACAATTTTGTCTAGCGTATAGGTGGGTTTCGATGAATAGAATGAATAAAAAGTGCATGTCTAGGCTGCTTACAACTATAGCAGGCCTGGTTGTCATGTGGCCGGTTTATGCCGCGTCGTCTGCGCCCTATCAGGCGGTGACGCCTAATAGCTTTGCTAGTCACTCTGTTGCCGAACTCTATGCAAACACCTATACGCCGGCCAATCTATATGCCCAGCCAACCCGCCATTATCCCCAAGCACAACCGGATACCGAGCAAGTTAAAGCACTCGAAGAACAGCTACTCCTAAGCCGCACCCAAGCGCTACTCGCACGCCTCAACCCCGAGTCGATCACCAACGCCAAAATCCTAGCCGAATGGCTCACCCTAAAACCCCAGCTGGAAGAAATAGCCAAAAAACGCGCCGAAGTCGAAGAGTTGTTAGAGGTAATGACGAGCTTATCACGCGTAGCGAAGCATTTGGAATAGCGTGAATAATTTTTTGATTAACTCCATTATTTATTTTGAACTTTTATTTTATTATTAAATTAAATCAGTACCTTGAAAACAAAACTTAAATTCATTTCTAAAGATTTAGTGTTTGTTGCCGCTAATTATATTGTGTAAATTTTACAAAAATGTTTTTACTCATCCATCAGGGAGAATAACCATGAAGAAATTAAACTTCAAAATGAATAAAATTGCCGCTTTAGTGGCAAGCGGTGTACTAGCGTCAGCGGCAATGACTTCGGCTAAAGCGGAAACATTGATAATAGATGCACAGGTAGAAATCAATGAAAATATCACACTAACTGAAGTAAACCCGTTAAATTTTGGTATGATTATTGCTACAGCTGCGCCAACAGTGGGTGACCAACCCACTATTATTATTAATCCACAATCTGGCATTGCAACGCCTACTGATCGTGATGGAACCATTTTAATTGTAGATGCTGCAGATATTACACCAGCTGAATTTAATATAAGTGATGCGGCGCCAAACGTTCCTCTGACAATGATAATATCTTTTCGCCCTACGGGTACGGCTTTAGAGTTAAATAATGCCGGGGACGTATTTGCAATTACAGCCCCCACTTTTTCAGTTAATAATGGAGGGCCTGTGGATGCGGTTGCTTTAGGTAATGAAGTTTATACTGGGGGAGCGTTATCAGCTAATCCAGGGGGTGCGAATGTGAAAATTGGTGCCACTCTCGCTCCAACAGCAGCGATGGATGGGCGGCGAATGGGTGGGGGTATTTATGCGGGAACTTTCTCGGTGGAAATAAACTATTAGTAATTTTTAAAGATGCATTCTAATTCAGTTATATCGGAATTGGAATGCGCTCTGATTTGATATTTGTCGCACCTCTTTTTCACGCAAACGCACCTTCCTTTAATTTTCCATCCACAAATAAACTAATTTGCTTAAGTTTTTTTAAAAATAGACAGTTGGAATAAAGCTTGCTCCAGTAAATCTTTATTACGGCTAACTATAAAATTGAGAATGAATGAAGTTAGATAATTATACCTATTTATCTGTCGGTTTTTTGATCGTGGTGCTGAGCTTTTCAGTGCCAGCGTCAGCTTCGGGCGAGTTTTATATCGAACAGAGCTTCTCATTCGGTAGATTGGTTGTTTTATCTTCGCCTGATGAGACATCAATTACCATACACCCAGATGGTCAAATTTCGCATAATGATAATTTTAGGATTGTCGAGCCCGGGTTCCCTGCTATTTTTGAAATGCGAGCTTTTCCAGCAAATACTCATTTTACTTATGCAGTTTCAGTATTGAAAAGAATGGGACCTTTTGAGTTAGATGTCACACCTAGCTCAGGAACAGGCTGGTTTTCGAGCAATGGTTCGTATCCGCCAATTGCGATAGGTGGAACATTGATTGCACCCAGTGGTCAGTTTTTTCATAATAATTTATATTCGTGGAATATATTTGTGAGTGTAATTGTTAATCATTAGTTTTTTAGTGGAGGTATTAAAATGGGCAAGTATTGGTTTGCGTTTAAAGGTTTGTTGGTTGGATTTTTGCTAATGTTTTCAATGTTAGCGCATGCTAATTTATTGATTACACCGGTTCGTGTGGTCTTTGATACTCGTGACCGTGCCTCTCACGTTAATATTGTAAATACGACATCTCAAGTTCAGAGTTTTAGAATTGAGTTAGTTGACCTTTTACAGAATGAAGCAGGAGGGTATCAGCGTCTTTCAGATGCGGATGATACCTCAACTCGAATAAGCTCTGCAAAGGATTTAATTCGTTACAGTCCACGCCAAGTGACTTTAAACCCGGGTGAAAGTCAACGAATTCGATTATCTGTTAGAAGACCTTCTAATTTGTCTGATGGAGAATATCGTAGCCATCTATCTTTTACAGCCTTGCCTGAACCCCAGCGCATCGAACAGACTGAGGGTGCGCAAACGGGGATACATGTTTTGCTAAGCATTACAATTCCGGTTGTAGTACGACAAGGGAATCCTGAGGTAGAGGCTACAATTAATCGGGTGGAATTAATACAGGACAAGCAAAATGGTGATGATGTAAGAGTCAATATTAAGCGTCAAGGGACATTTGGAGTATTTGGTACAGTCTCTATAGAATGGCGGCCTAATGCTAGGTCTGAGTATCAGAAAATTGGTGAGGTAAATAGTTTTGCCGTTTATAGAGAGTTAGATGAGCGTATTAATTCTCGGATTCCTCTTAATGAAGGTCATAAGCTTCAAGCGGGTTGGTATCGTGTGACTTTTAAAGGTGATGAGTTTTTTAATCATCGCGTTTTTGATTCGCATGAATTTCAGTGGCAACCTTAAAAACACGCTTGTTAACAGTATTTGAGTAGCTATTATGCCAATTATTCTCATAATCTTTGGTTTGTTGGTTTTTAGTGTAGCCTCAAGTCAGTCAGCGCCCGTGATGTATTATGATCCGTCAACGGGCCAATACATTAGTGAAGATGAATTGCTCAAAGCGCGTGTCATTGAACGAGATTTATACGTCGCAGCTCGCGTCAATAATCTTAACTTGGGTGAAATAGAGTTATTTGAAAAACAAGACGCGACTTGGGTTAATGTTCAAAGCGCGCTTGAGGTGTTGAATTTTCCTATTGATGTTGATTATCTCATTGATTCTAAATCAAATAGCGTTACAGATTTAAGTGCGAAGGGGTGGTTCATTCGTCCTAATAATACGTTTAAAATTGACACGGTGAACCAGGTCCCCTTTGTTGCACGGTTAACCACACCATATTTAAACGCAGACTTATCAGATGATGATGTAGTTATTCGGCATGGTATGGTTTATTTGGACGCTGAGATTTTTTTTGATGCCTTTGATATTGACGCCCAACTTAATACACAGTCGTTGATTTTACGGCTTTCACCATCCGCACCACTTCCAATTGAAGAGCAAATACGGCGACGCTTAAGAAGTGGCGAACGCGGCGAGAACTTTTCATATCCTGTACATCCACGTCATGATATACCTTATAAGGCTTTTGGAAATGTATTTGGTGATGTGCAACTAACAGCTGTACAAACCTATAGCAAAAAGCAGCAGTATGGTGTAAACCTTGTCGGATCCGGTGACTTGGCTTATATGACAGGGCGCTATGCGATTTCGACCGATTATCGACCAGACACTGAAAAACAATGGATAAACAACTTTCGCCTTGGTTTGGAGCGTAAATCGCAAGAGCAAAATTTAGCAGGTGTTTTGAATGCATCGCAGATTTATTTAGGCGATATAGTGCCAGTAACCATTGCGGGATTGCCAACTGGATCAAAAGATTTTGGGGTTCGTTTATCTAATATACCTTATGGACGGGTCACGGGGTCGGATGTTATTAGTATTACGGGCTTAGCTCAGCCAGGGTGGGATGTCGAGCTCTACCGTAATGGTCTTTTTTTAGCTTCACAACAAGTTGCTGATGATGGTCTGTATCAGTTTTTAGATCAGACACTTCAGGTTGGTGAAAATATTTTTGTTTTGCAACTGTACGGGCCACAAGGTCAGCAAGAGCAATTAGAGCAAGTATATTATCTTGATGAGTCTGCCACACTTGGTCATCAGCTTGTTTATGACTTTTCTTTAACTAAACAGAATAGTCAACTGTATGATTTTATAGATACTGATGCCAGAACGGATACGGATGAATATCGCTTGAATGTTAATTTGGAAAAAAACATCAATAGGAATGCGTCTTTAACAATGGGTTTGAGTAGCTTTCATTTCAATAATGGTGAGAGGCATCATTTTGTTCAACCAGGTATAAGAATTTTTGCTTTCAAGTCTGTGATTAATGTTGCTTTTTTAAAAGACCTTGAGGAAGGGCATCGCACTTCGTTATCTTTTTCACGTGGGTTAGGTAAGCGCTTAAATCATCGTTTTTCGTATCAATATTATCATCAATCTGATGACTTTCAAATCAACTCTGACCAAGATTCACTTGTTGAACATGGTCATGGTGTTTCTTTATCTGGTCGTCTAGAGTCGCGATGGTTGTCAAATGTTGGTTATCTGTTGGGCGCAGGTTTTGATCAGAGGTTTGATGGCAAAAAAATTGAGAACTATAATCTTAATTTAGGGAAGCAAGTCAATAGATTAGGGTTGAACAACAATCTTAGCTTTCAAAAAACATCATTATCTGGTGGCAATTCATCTGAGCGGTTACATGGTGCTTTTCAAGCACGATTTTTTAATCCTTTTTTTTTCTTAAGAACAAGTGTTAATTACGACATTGAACCCGAATATATTATAAAAGACGGTAGCATTGGTTTAAATTTGCGTCTGTGGCACCAGTTGAATTCGGATGTCAGCGCAAATCGAAGTTTTATTAACGATTCAACAAGCTATGGTTTAAGCTTAAATTGGTTAGATAAACAGTTTACAAGCGGTTTGCGCCTAAACAGGAGTGATCAGGGTGACTATGCTGTTAGGCTAACTGTTCGATTTGGTTTAGGACGTGAACCTCTTCAAGGTAAAACGCTAATCACTTCGCGACAAATGTCCAATCAAGGGGCAGTGGCTGCTTTGGTTTTTGAGGATTTGAATAATAATCAAGTTTGGGATGATGGAGAACCCGTAATTGAAAAAGCTGAAATCAGAACGATTCAGCAGCGAAGACGTGCTAGAACAAATGAGTCAGGTGTGGCATTTTTAACTGGATTGTCTGATTATCAGCCGACCGATATCGAAATTAATACCGACAGCCTTTCAGACCCTTTCTGGATTCCAAATTTTGAAGGGGTATCCTTCTTGCCGCGACCAGGCCTGGTTAAGACGGTGTTTATTCCGGTGGTGACGGCGGGTGAGGTTGAGGGCGTTGTGAGCTATAAAACAGATTTATTTAGGCCTGGTCAAGATCAGGGGGCGGTGCCTTTGGTGCTGACCCATCAGCAAAACGGGCGTCAGCTGGAAACCACGTCGACCTTTGATGGCTTTTTCTTGTTCGATAAGGTGCCGCCTGGTGAGTATTTACTCTCGGTGAAGCCGGACTTTTTAGCGCGCCGTGGTTTAGCGACACGTTCGCCGATGCCGATTTCGATTGGGGCGAATGGCACGTTGATTATGGGGGCGAATTTTGAAATTTTTCCTGAAAACCTTTATCAGCCTCAACCTATCCAGTCATTTGATAATGAGGCTTTCTGGGTTGACTTGGGCGATTTTGCATCGGAGGAGAATGCGCGCTTGGTGCTGCGGGTAATGCGTTCGTTGTTTCCAAGGATTTTGTCGCAAGTGCACAGCGGACGTCCGTATGAAGTGGCAATGGGTAAAACCGATAACGGTCGCTATGAGCTAAAGCTCGGGCCGCTGGCGCAGGTTAATAACGCGAAGTTTATTTGCGGTGCTTTAGTACGAGAGGGGTTGCCTTGTGGTGTGGAGCGCGTCGACTTGACTCCTACCGCTTCGACAATGGCCGCGCCGGTAGTGGAATCGGTGCGTGTTGTTCAACCGGCGGTTGATAAACTACCGGCGAATAAACCAAGCGTGCCGTCTTCAGTTGTGCTGTCTAAAGCCGAGGAACTTGCACAAGGCCAGGCCTGGTTAGTCCAGCAATCGCCCCGACATTACACCTTGCAGTTAGCGAATGCGTTGAATTATGAGGGAGTGAAGGCATTAAGGGATCGTTTGGGGCAGGGGGTGATATTGGAGCAGGGGGTGATATTGGAGCAGGCTGGGGCGAAACAAACCTCTTATGTATTGTTGTTGGGGGCATTTGCTACGCGAGAGCAGGCGTTTGACCAGATTTCGACCCTTGATTTAGCTACGCCGCCTTGGATTCGACGCATAGGTGATATGCTGGATTAAGACGCCCACCGTAAATATCGGCCGTTTCTTTGCGCAACGCCAATCGCTGTTGGCGCGAGCGCTTGCACACTTCTTTTCTCATTTTCATGCTGTGCCTAACTGTTCTTAATCCGGATATTTCATAAATTCGCGTGATGATCGCGCAGGATATTGGTTTTCCAGTGCTTTTTTTGAAGGAGCGCTGTAGTTATTCATACAGCCGACTGAGAAAAAAGTACTGGGAAATCAATAGACAAGCGAGGGCGCGTGAACTTTATGAGATATCCGGGTTAAGTTAAAAAAACCGTCATTACGAGGCGCGTAGCGACGCGGCAATCTCTCAAGGGCGTGTGCTGTCTGCCAGAGATTGCCACGGCCTACGGCCTCGCAATGACACAAGTTGGTTGCCCCTCATTCCTTAACTTACTGGCACTACTTAGTGTGATGAGGTTTTATTTGGTGTATAAAATATATAACGAATAATATTTTTTGTGTAAATTATGTTTTTATCTATAATGCAGGTCGTAGGTTAATGGTTTTTTTGTGTGATGGCTGTTTTTTTGAAAAAAAACTAAAGTTTGCTGCCACGGTGTCGTTAACCTATTACCCATCGTTTTATCTAAAAGCTGGGCTATATAAAATAACTGAGTAAAAAGGAGAGTTTTATGGTTAAGCGATTATTGGTGGCCTCTGCGCTATCTTTATCGGCATTGATGTCGGGGTGTGCGACGGTTCAGAGTGAATATCAGTGTCTTGATTGTGAGCCGCAAGCGGTGCATGTACAAACTGAGTATATTCCAAACTGCCCACATGCGGTGGAAGTGGTGAAGTATATTCCTTCTTGCAGTTCTTGCACCTATCCTGTGACGATTCGTTCTCAGGCACAAAGCTGTTGTGCGGATCCACAGGCGCCGGCCTGCAAGGGGCGTTAAGATGAAGCGCTTACTAGGTTTGGCCTCGGCTGCGTTGTTGCTAGGTTCAGGTGTATCGCATGCGGCTTCAGTGAGTGTGGTTTCGGGTTATTATCATCCGTCTTCTGTGCAGTATGTGGTGGTGGAGTCGCATTATGCGCCAAGAGTGCGTGCGCCAGAGGTGGTGTATGTGGTGGAAACGCGTCCCGCCAGAACCTATACCTTGAGAGAATATGAAGTAGTGGGTTATGCCGGTCGTTCATGCCATCGTTGTGATACGCCGCGCGTGGTTTATTCTGCGCCCACTCAGTGCCGATAAGGAGTTAAGTATGTTAAAGAAATTAAGTGTTTTGGTTGCGGGTACTATTTTTGCCGGTACCGCGCTCGCTAATAACCATTATAAGGGATACGCACCTTCAGATTATACGGTGTTTAGTCCAAATCAATATGCCAAACTAGAAAACCGTTATGCGCAGTTTTCTAAGAAGCCTGATGTGTACTATTCTACGGCTGAGGGGCGTACCGCGGCGGCGCAGTTGAATGAGTTGTCACGGTTTTTGATGGATCAGTTGGTGCAAAATCGCAATATTAAGAATGTGCAGGATAGCCGCGTTGCGGTGACGAGCTTTGTTTTGTTGGATGATTTAAATAAGTCTAATAAGTTTGGTGTATTGCTCGGTGAGCATATGATGCATCAATTGCATGTGCGTGGGTTTAAGGTGATTGATTTTAAATCTATGGGCGCGATTGAGGTCGGTAGTGCTTCGGATCATGTGATGACACGTGATGTGTCTAAATTGAAAACCGAGTTGAATATTCATTATGCCTTGGCGGGTACGGTGTCCTCTCAGGGGTCGGGGTATGTGGTCAATGCACGTTTAATTGATTTGACAGATCAAACCATTGTCGCGACGGCGCAGGGTTTGGTTTCTCATCGAGTACATCAAGTGTTGAACGGTGAAATGGAAATGATGCCGGATAATGTCAAGCGTGTGATTGTTCGGGAGCCTTATCCTGTTCATGATAACACGGTGATCTTGCGACAGCGATAGCCGATTCGTTGTGTTGAAAGGCCGGGAAACCCCCGGCTTTTTTGTTGGTGCAGTTGAAATGTAGCGACCTGTTAAGATGACTTGGTATTTAATTTGCTTTAGCCTCTGTTTGGAGGCTTTTTTATTGATGAAATTTGAGCATTTTATTATCGCGCTATTGTTGCCCGCTGGCATGTTGTTGTTGGCGGGTGGTGTGGCTTTTCAGCATTTTCAGAATTGGGCTTTGTCGGATGTGCAGGCTTCGGTACCTGTGCATCCGACAGCGCTGAGTTTGTCGTCTAGCGATGATGTGCCAGAGGGGCGGGTGGACGAGCATAAGATTTTAGCACGGGATAACCCTGTAGTGGCGCAACAGGATGTTGAGGTTGAACCGGCAAGTCGGGTTGAAGAGCCCCCGCGCTTTTCCGTTTTCAATAGCCCATTTTTGTTAAATGCACGGACACATAATGCGTCGATACCGCAACCCGGCGTGGACGCACCAGAAGCGATTATACCGGCTGCAATCCCCCCCCCTTTGACGGCACAGTTTAGGCTGCAGTCTGACAGCTTATATTTTTGGTTTCCGGCTCATCTAGCCTCTGAACAGCATATCAAGCGTGGTGTCGCGCGAATTTTGTTAAGCGGTCAGCCGTTTAATGAGAAGGATATTTTATCCTTGGCGCCGATGGAAATGCGCGAGCGTCCGGTATTTTATCGGCGTGTGCTGGATGCTAATGGTCAGCCGATTCGCTATCCATTTGCGGCATTTAAGTATGTTGATTATTTGTTAGCGAATGCGCGTTACAGTCGTATTCTGGATGAGGGAACGGAAATCGTGATTCCGCTCGTGCCCTCAAATATTGCCGCCCCCGCACAGTATTATGAACCAATGATTATGCAGTTCGCACAGGATTTTAGGGTGTCGCCGGCGTTGGTGTTTGCGGTGATGGAAACGGAAAGCCATTTTAATCCCACCGCTGTGAGTCGTTCAAATGCTTTAGGCTTAATGCAGATCAAGCCAGAAGCGGCGGGGCGGGATGTGTATAAGTTGATTGATTTTAGGCTGGATGCGCCCAGTCGTGATGAGTTGTTTGACCCTCAAACCAATATCCGTATAGGTACCGCTTATTTGGCGTTGTTAAAGTACGATTACTTTGGCTTAATTCGTAACGAGGAGGTGCGCGAGATGATTGCGATTTCAAGTTATAACGGTGGGTTATCAACAGTTTGGCGGCTGTTTGGTGAGTCGCCTGCGCAAGCGGTAGAACAAATAAATAGAATGAACCCGCGCTTGGTCTATCGTAAACTGCGTTATGATCATCCTTCAGATGAAACGCGGCGTTATTTAGATAAGGTATTGCAGGCAAAAGCACGTTATCAAGCATTGCTCGGCGAAGACGCCCGCATTCTTGCGAGTCGTTAAGTCCTGTGCTTTGGTTTGCGTAACAAAGGAAAAGAGATGAGAGCAACGTGGCAAGGCAAACAGGTTTTGGTGACGGGGGCGGACGGTTTTATTGGTTCGCATTTGGCGGAAGCCTTAGTGCAGGCGGGTGCGCAGGTACGCGCGTTGGTGCAGTATAACTCGTTTAATAGCTGGGGTTGGTTGGACCAAAGTACGCTGGCTGGGCAAATGGATATCGTTAGTGGCGATATTCGTGATCCGTTTTTGTGTCAAACCCTTTGTAAGGACGTGGATACGGTGTTCCATTTGGCTGCATTGATTGCGATTCCTTATTCCTATATTGCGCCCGGCTCTTATGTCGATACGAATGTCACGGGTACCCTAAATATGGTGCAGGCGGCGCGTGATCAAAATGTACGTCGGTTTATGCATACCTCCACTTCTGAAACCTATGGCACAGCGCAGTATGTGCCGATTGATGAGCAGCATCCGATGCAGCCGCAATCGCCTTATAGCGCGAGTAAAATCGGTGCGGATGCGATGGCGATGTCTTATTTTTTAGCCTTTCAAACGCCTGTGACAATTGCGCGTCCGTTTAATACCTATGGCCCGCGCCAGTCTGCGCGGGCGGTGATTCCAACGATTATTGGTCAAATCGCCAGCGGCGTGTCGCAAATCAAACTGGGCGACACCTCACCTACTCGAGATTTCAACTATGTCGCGGATACCTGTCAGGGCATGATGGCTTTAATGGAAAGCGAGCGCACGATTGGGCAAACGGTGAATATCAGTTCGAATTATGAGGTTTCAGTGCAGGATACCTTGGATCTGATTAAGCGTTTAATGAAATCGGATGTTGAGTTTGTGCAGGATGCCCAGCGCTTGCGCCCAAAAGACTCGGAAGTGTTTCGGCTTTGGGGGGATAATCGAAAACTCATTGAACTGACCGGTTATCAACCGACGACTTCATTAGAGCAAGGTTTGCAGCAAACCATTGATTGGTTTAGTCAGCCGGATAATTTAAAAGCCTATAAAACCGGTATTTACAATGTCTAATCCCCAGGCCTGGTCATCATTAGTCCGTTTTATTCGCCAGTATTATGCGACAGCAGAAGGGCTTGTTCCACTGCATGCGCCGTGCTTTGATCAGCGTGAAAAAGACCTCGTTACGAATTGTATTGACTCAACCTTTGTCTCTTCGGTGGGGCAGTATGTCACGGAGTTTGAACAACAGGTGGCCGCGTTTACCGGCGCCAAATATGCGGTGGCGGTGGTGAATGGCACAGTGGGGTTGTACTTGGCGTTAAAGGTAGTCGGTGTGCAGTCTAACGATTTGGTGCTGACGCAATCGCTGACATTTGTGGCGACACCGAATGCGATAAAAATGCATCAGGCCGATCCTGTTTTTATTGATGTCGAACCTGAAACGATGGGGCTGTGCCCAGCGGCACTCAAGGCATTTTTAACCGAACACAGCGATCAAAGAAATGGGCGGTGTATTCACCGGCAAACTGGACGGGTCATTCGTGCCTGTGTACCGATGCATACCCTTGGGTTTCCGGCGCGTATCGACGCGATTTTGGATATCTGTAACCAATATAATATCGCCTTGGTGGAGGATGCGGCAGAAAGTCTAGGGAGCGTTTATCATGGCCGTCATACCGGTCGATTCGGTCAGCTGGGCGTATTTAGTTTTAATGGCAATAAAATTATCACTACCGGTGGCGGGGGCATGTTGATTACCGATGATGCCGAGTTAGCACGTCATGCCAAGCATCTGAGCACGACCGCGAAAGTACCGCATGCTTGGTTGTTTGAGCATGATGAGCCGGCGTACAACTTAAGAATGCCGAACTTGAATGCCGCACTTGGGGTGGCGCAAATGCAAAAACTGCCTCAATTTATCGCCCAAAAACGCCAGTTAGCGCAACATTATCAACACCAACCAGGCCTGGTTATGCAAAAAGAACCCGCTAACACCCAAGCCAACTATTGGCTTAATGCATTAATGTGCCAAGATCAAACCGAGCGCGATGCATTTTTAGATTGGACAAATAGCCAGCAAATTCAAACCCGTCCACTTTGGACCCCGATGCATCAATTGCCAATCTACGCGCAGGCGCTGCGTGGCGAGATGACCCAAACCGAATGGCTCGCCGCCCGCGTTGTCAATTTGCCAAGCAGTGTGGTCAATGATGCCTAAGCCTGCTATTTTATTGATTGGTGCCGGTGGGCATTGTAAAGCGTGTATTGATGTTATCGAGCAAAGCGGGCAATGGCAGATTGCCGGCATTGTCGATCGCAAAGGTTCGGGGGTGGAGGATGTACTTGGTTATCCTGTGATAGGCTGTGATGAGGATTTACCCCGGCTTAGACAGGAATTTGATTATGCCTTCGTTACCGTGGGTCAGTTGGGTTCAGTCGAACTTAAAATCAAGTTGTTTAATCATCTTAAAGCGTTAGGCTTCAAACAACCCGGCCTGGTGTCGCCTTTGGCCTATGTGTCAAAGCATGCCCAAATCGGTGAAGGGACCATCGTGATGCATTATGCGATGCTCAATGCCTCGGCACGTGTGGCAAGCAATTGTATTATTAATAGCCATGCCTTAATTGAACATGATGCGTTGATTGAAGATCATTGTCATGTTTCTACCGGCGCAAAAATTAACGGCGGCGCTCAACTCGGGCAAGCCTGCTTTGTTGGCAGTGGTGCTATTTTAAAACAAAACGTAATTAGAGTCTGCTCAGAAAATATAAATCATTGTTTTAAAACAAAAATACTTGTTTTTGTGGTATAGTAATGCACAGTTTTTCAGCCCCAAGATATAAAAAAGCGTGCACAAAAATGATTCGAGACCACTCTGTAACCCAATTATCACTCAGCGAATTCGATTGGCCCTTCCAATCAGATCTTGATCCACAAAACCGCTGGGTTCAACTTGCACAGTGCATTCCATGGGATGACTTCGCCCAAAGCTACTATGCCAAGCTCAATCAAAAACGCGGTCGTCCCGCCAAACCCGCACGTTTGGTGATCGGTGCACTGATTATCAAACACA
>NZ_JYNN01000016.1 GCF_000934765.1 Thiomicrospira microaerophila
GAATACACCGGTGGCATAGCCATAGACCAACAAGCTAATTAATAAACTGGGGTGGTAGGCGCTACTACCGCGCAAACCATAACTGTTTTCAATTTGGGTTAAATCAAGCTGGTCAACGACCTCGACGACAAAACGTGCAAGATGGTCATCAGGCAGCCATTCATCTAAGGTTGGCGGTAGAAGATATCCGCTAAGGCGGTCTATTGGGCGAAAGCGACTCATTGTTTTTATCTCATAAGTAATATGGGCATATTTTAACACATATCGTCTTTTAGCATATTATTGTTTGATTAGTCCGACAGGCTCCTCGTAAGATTCGGGCTTAATCGGCTCTTTACTTTGGGCTAACACCTCAATTGCAAACGTTTTAATATCTAATTTTTGTTTGTGAAATTGGGACTTAGTGGTCGCAATTAATGAGGATTCACAAAACGGGTGCAAGTTATGATCTTCACACAAAGCTAGCTGTAACCATTTATGGTAAATAAACATAATCACCGAATCGTTTGTTAGTTTGTCGGCATTCTGCGCTTCAAAGTACCCTAAATTATGGTGCATTCTCGTTGTCAGATAGGCTTTTAACTTCTCTAACGCCTCGGCATCTATCATCAGCTGCTCATTTAATTCACCCTGCCAGAAATCATTAAGATCTTTGTTTTTTTCAATATCGTGCTTGATGCGTCTTAGACTGTAATAACCCTTTTGTTGTTTATGTTGCCATTGTTCTTTATATCGATGAATAATGGTTGAAGTACGCCTGATGGTTCGTACCACCTTCCTTTGTTTTAATGATAAGCGTGACTCAATAAGACTCATTGCTGATAAACATCCTGACTAAACGCTTTAAAACCAAGTTCGTCCAAAATTACGGGGATTGTTTGGCTCATTTTTTCAATGTAATCTTTTTGATCAAACAAACTCATCTGCCCCCAGGGCTGTGTTCCAAGGTGCCAATGCCCCAAGTAGGCATCAATGTAATGACCAGGAACATTTAGCTCAAGCAATCGACCTCTCAAGTAGTGTCGATTAACATTGGTTTTTAAGTGTTTTAGCAGGTTTAATTTACTTACACCGCGCTCTAGTTGCATACAAAGTTCAGATTGGCTGTAGAGCTCATCTCTAGATGCTGTGCGTGCATACCGGTTTATTTGGACACCCTGCTCAGCATTGATAACAAAAAAAATGAGATTATTTTTTTTGGTCAACGCAAGCTCAGAAGACCCAACTAACTTCTCTTTAACGAGAGCAACAAGAATTATTCTGCGGATACGCTTATATTGTTTCAATGCCTGCTTAAGATTAGGCGGCACATATGTCATGCGCGTGTTAAATCCATCGTGAATATTTTTATCATTAACACGGAACAGCCCCTGCTCACTAACCAAGCCTATATCGACGGAAGGGTCATACACATTTCGAATTGCACACGAAAACGCACAGAATAGATCGATATAAATTGCCAAAGCATTAAATCGTACAACAACTTCTTCCAGCTTTGAGATATTAAATCTTAGCGATCCATTTAATGGCTCACTTAACTTATAGAGAGAGGTTACAATTTCATTGAATACACCGATATTTAAATAGTAAGGTGAACCTATTCGATGGGTGACTCGATTAAAGCCTACGTAATGTTTTACTTTGATACCGAAAAGCGAAGCACAATGCTTTTCAAAAATTGCCTGAGTTTTCCGTAGTGGACTCGAGGCATAATGTTTTTGCGTTTTTTGTAAACCCACTTCATTCCCACTAAATATTGCCATCATCCAACTGTCACTGTTTGAATAATTGCTATAACTGCGCGTCACTGCATCAATTAATCGTGCCAGGTCAATTTGATTGTTAAAGTGACTAGCTAAATAATTCTTTACGGTCTTTTTATCAGGAAGAGATATTCTGTTTGATTTTATAAGATCATCTTGCCGGAGGGAGGTTATTAAAACGGAGAGATATGATTTCAATTGCTCTGGCAGTATCAATTCGACATAGGTAACTGACGCTTTTCGATATAGTTCAGAATGAGCAAGATAATGTTCATTATGATAATGTGGAAATACAAGTCTGGCTTTTGAGCAGTCATCGCTTAAACCTAAGATCTGATTTTCAGTTGTATGTTCAAGCATCACTGCTTTGAAATGTCGCCCAAATAAGAGACTGATTAGCAGTGAAAGTAAATTTTTTCGCACACCAACATTGTAATTTTGGCGTCCATTGTAATCAATATCATTCACGATAATCTGGATGTGTTTTATGAGACCATTAACATGGTTGCTCGCCAGCCTATACTGTAACCCTTGATTTGCTAATGCAATGTGAGGGGCAATTCTTTTAGTATGAATGAGTTTTGCAATTGGATTATTAATTTCACAAGGGGGAAGTTGAAGCCAATTCAACTCGATTGTTTCTGTTTCAGCATCAATATCGTCACCGTACTCTGAGTATTCCGATGGAAAACTACTTCGATGCGCCGTGGCTCTTGGAATTCTTAAGCTTCTTATTTTTGCTGGATTACCACTCATGTTTGTTGCAACGTCTGTTTCCGAGTAGGTATATTTTTCTTTTAATGTTTTATCCAGAATCACTAAACCCATCTTACGGTTATACTCTCCACGCTCTGAGTTTTCTGCAGGTTTTTCATTTTGTTTTTTAGGTTTCTTAAGCCTAAAAAACCGGGCAAAAAACTGCAGCAAGCCTTGCTTAGCTCTTTCTATTCCTTCCCTTGATGCTGTTTCATTCTCGTCAGCATCCAAGCTTTTTGGGCCCTTTTTCTTTTTTCGATGTAACCGTTTTGTTTTATCCTCTAAAAAATGCTCATCGTCATCATGAGTACCCTTTAAAATGGCAAAATAAATTTTCGCTGGAGAGTCCATTAACTCATAACCCGTAATGTTTAAGTGATCATATTGATTTAATGTAATGATCTTAATTAAGCTTGATGAAAAATCATATAATGTCTTTTCGCTTAGTTTTGTAGTTATACTTGCTAGCAGTTTAAACGCTTGGGCTTTTATGAACTCATGGACTTTCAATGTCATCGTAAGTGATGCATTTTCTGTGAGCACCGATGGATCTGTAATAAAAGGGAAAAAGAGACACGTATAAATGGCATTTTTCTTCTTATAGCCATGAAGCAGGCTGCCATGTATAAATGGGGTAAGCCAATCCTGTTGCTCAGATATTTGAATGTGATTTAATTGACTGACTTTTTCAATATAGGCATCGAAGTATAGGTGAGCGTAGGAATCATTTTCAGGTGTAAAACGAGATTTGATATCAACAAGCATCCACTTCGCAGTTGAGATGAATGCGCTTAAATCATCATACTTGGGCACACCCTTTTCAAGACCATCACCCAATTCAATAAAATTACTTAAAATGGTAACAAGCAGATAACCATTATCTGGAGCTTGAATAAAAACCTTTAGCGCTTCGAGATCTTTTTTCTTATGCAAATGAATATCAGTAAATTCCCGCCAAAAATTAGTATCACTTACATTGGTTTTTTTGAGTGCAATTTCATAGCCTATTTTCACAAGCTTCCACCATTAAATTTGCTTTTTTCAATGGTTTTAATTTTCCCACAAACCAGGTCTTTTTGTCATAAAAAGTAAGCTTGTAACCAGGAATAAATAGATGTTAATTAGAGTTAAACTACATTCCGCTTCATAACAGATGATTTAGCAATGTATTGATTAATGTAGGTTTATGAAAGTCTAGAAATGATGATGACAGGTAGAGCAGTTATGTCAAAATGGATTTTCAATCACCGGTTGAAGCGAAAAAAAGTCTGGTTTAGCTTCGCTTTCTTCGATTGAGTCAGTTTTTGTTCAATTTCGAGGAGAATAGCTAGCTATTTGACGAGGAAGTGGGCAAAACATGGCCAAATCCAGCTTTTTTGCAGCCGATTGGCTTTAGTCCGACAGGCTCCTAGCTTACAGATTTTTCTGCAATCAAACGGTCTCATTTTTCAAAAAGTTAACTTAACCGCATCAATCGAGATGGTTATGCAAACTCAGCAACCATGCTAATGGGTTTTAAGCTTGAAAAGAAAGGATTCTGCTTAGCATGCCACAAATCATAATTCGCTTGCATGGCTAGCCAACTTTCTGGGGTACGCCCTAAAACTGTTGAAAGTCGTAACGCCATTTCCGGTGTAACACCACTTTTTCTCTTCAAGAGTCGCTGGATTGTTGAAGGCGCAACATCAAGGTGCTCCGCAAGCTGCCGCCCACTTAAACCTGTAGTTTCTAGATAAACACTTTCAATAAATTCGCCAGGATGAGGAGGGTTGTACATGGTCATTAGTGATAATCCTCGTAATTTAAGATATACGCATTGCCATCAACAAACTCAAAGGTTATACGCCAATTGCCACTTACAGAAATTGACCAAATACCGCCACGATCACCCTTTAACGGATGAAGCCTAAATCCAGGTAAATTAATATCCTCTATCTTTTGAGCGGTATCGATAGCGGCCAACTGCATTCTAAGTTTCTTGCTATGTGGCGCTTGAATGCCGGCTACACTACCCGACTCAAAAAACTGCCTAAGGCCTTTATGTTTGAATGACTTAATCATCGTTCAATTATAGCGTGTTGCGCACTACGCATCAATGAGTCCACTAACAATTAATAAGTTCCAGCATTTATTTGCAGGAAGTTGTGGTGGTGCGCCACTCTCGATTATTAAGCAATATATTGAGCAGCAACAACGACCACACTAAACAGGCTTCGCCTGTTCCGCTTATATCCCCGCCGTGAACGACGGGGTTTTACGCGGGATTCGAAAAAACGACCCCAGTAATATTTTACACCTTTAGGGAAACCGAATCGCTATTCCAACCCAAAAACCCAGAGCAAACGCATCTAAAGCAAATTATAAATCAACAACTTAAAATCAGGTCTCGCTCCCACGTTGAACGTCAATGCCATTAAGTTAACAACAAACTCGTTATTCCGGCGAAGGCCGGAATTTCCAACCGACCGTGCAAGATCTCAAGCGATCCCGACCTTCGTCGGGATGACGGTTGCACACTTCACGCCTCACTCCAAACAATCTTCAGCGTTAAATTAAAACGCTACCCGCCGATACCGTTCTTTTGCTCAACCAATTGGCACAGTGCTTTGGTTATCTGCTGGTATTCTTGTGCGCTGGTGGTGGTGAGTTTTTCTTTGACGCGTTGCTTGGATAAGGCGCGTATTTCGTTAATACACGCATCGGAGTCTTGTTGTAACTTGTCTCTTGCGGAAATCCTTAAACGATACGGCAGCGCATCCTCAACGAGTTGGGTAGATAAAGGAATCACCATTAAGGTGGGTAATATCTCGTTATCGGTCGCTTCACTCAAAATAATCGCTGGACGATATTTGCCGATTTCTTGGCCTTTGGCAGGATTAAAGTTGACCAGTACCACATCGCCTCTATTTAATTCCATCTGCGGTGGCTCCCTCTTCAATGGGGTCGGCTAATTGCGCGGCAGCGATTTTTTTTAACAAGGCGTGTTTTCGCTCTTGTTCGAGTTTTTCCAGAACGGGGCTAAGCGCATCACTCAACGCTTCCGGAATAAAATAGCCAACCGAATGTTTTTTACGTGCATCCACAAGGTGCACGACCTGATCCCATTGCTGAAGGTACTTAGGGGAGCGCAAATCGGCTAGGGTTGCTTCAATCATGTCAAGCCTCCTTTGAGTTTTATGTTTTTTTAATTTGACAAATCATTTTGACAATTATAAACCCAAAAACATAATGAATCATGAATCATTCCTACGCGGACGTTTCGCCGCTCATTTAAATCTCAATAAACGTTTTCATGACGGCCGAGCGATAACCTAACCAGGCCTGGTTAGGTTTGGGTTTGTTTAATGGCTTGTTTAAACATTTCCGCTTTCGCCAATTCAGATTTACCATCCACCAATCTGAGATAGGTTCCTTTGTATTTTTCAAGATACGCCTTTTGAATGACAAATGCCGTGGTTGAAACCACTTCGCCTCCAATGCTATCAAACGCTCTGGTTCCTAAATGTGCCATTGATAGAATCGTGTTATTGCTCAAAATCGATTTGCGCATTTTTTCGTAGGAAGATAAAAACATCCAGCTCTGCATCGTAACCATCGCGTTTAAGCCATGTGGCGGCAACCATTTCAAACCACGTTCAATAAATATGGCAAACAAATCGGATTTCGAGTTTGGGTATTCTTTTTTGGTAAATCCATCTAACACTTTGATTTTTGATAACTTACCCATATACGGCGGGTTGGCGATGACGCAGTCGTATTGTTGGGTGAGGTAATGCGCTTGATGCAAGAATTGCATGAGTTTGTCGTGGGTGTCTTTTATAAACAATTGACTTTGCAGGTCTTGGTGCTCGAGTTGCGCTTTGGTCTCCAGCGGGTTTTGCAGTTGCGGTTGAATCAGCGAGCCGAGGGTTTCGGCTTGTTCAAAGTCGTTGAGGGCTTGTTTGAGCGGTGCGGTGAATAAATCTTGCCCGACAATTTCAAAATAGTCTTGGATTTCATGTTCGCTGAAATGCAAGTTGTCGAGTTTACAGATATTGGGCTTGATTGGGTTGCGCATAAACCGGCGGCGGTTGTTGCTGTCGTCGTAGGGGTTGCCTTTCATGGCTTTCATGGTGAGCGCAAAGGCGGCTAATTCAGCGGCACGTTCGTCAATTTCGATGCCGTAGAGGTTTTTGGTAAGAATCAGTGCGGGAATATCGGTTGGGTCGTAACCGGATTCGAGGTAAATGTCGTACAGCAAATCATAGGCTTCAACCAGAATATGCCCGGAACCGCAGGCAGGATCGAGTACCTTAATGTCTTCTGGATTGAGGGTTTTGGGGATGAGCGCGTCGAGGGTTTGTTGCGCTTCGGCGGGTTGTTCGGCCACGGGGATAAAGTAATCCATTTGCTGCTTGAGTGGCGAGTGCGGATGGGTCAGCATCCATTGGCGACCAAGCGAATTTTGCACCAGGTATTTGACAATCCAGTTGGGCGTAAAGAGTTGGGTGGCGGCGGGAATGTCTTCGGACTTGACCACTTTGCCGATGACTTGGTCTTTCTTTTCCGATATGTAATATTGATACAGCCAGCCGATCACCTCGACCGATTGGCAGGCATCCGGTGTCATGGCTTCTCGGGTGTAGGCGAGCATCGAGTTGCCGGAGAGCAGATCGTCGGGCATCAGCAGTTCGGTGTAGTCGTCGATGCGCTGGAACAGGAACGGCATAGTCTTGTTCCAGGAGTTGCAAGCCGCGACCACTAGCAGGCGATAAGCCTCGCCTTGCGGGTCACGGCTGGCGGTGTGACCTTCCAGCAGGCCTGCTATTTGTTGGCGAATGTTGGTCGGCACCATGTCTTCGTCGATATGCCCCATTTTGGCTTCGGTGAGGATTTCGGGTTGGAACTGTCCTTCGTCGGCGGGCGATACGATGTTGATGGTGTTGTAGCGATTGACGTCCATAAAACGCAGGGCGCAGAAGCGGTTGAACCAGATGTAGGCGACGCGTTCGGTGACCTGTTGTTTGTCGGTGTGTTGTATCGCTTGTTCGAGTGTTTTGACCGCTTGCGAGTGTTCGCGACGGGCGGCGCTCGCCAACGGAGCTGTGTTTGCCTTCAAATGCGTTGTGGGCGGAGAGGTTTTGGATCGCCGATTGGAACAGCGCAAATTGATAGAAAATAAAGGAGTAGCTGTAGACAAAGTGCTCAGTGTCTTTGAAGTTGCGGTAGCTTTGAGAGCCGTCGGCAAAATCAAACAGGGTTTTAATAGACTTCTTGCAAAACTCAAACACCCAACCCCCGATCAACATTAACCCTGATGCCAAAACGGGGTGCCGAGGGTGGGAGTGGAGGCGCTGGCGAGTTCGCGTTGCGGCATGGTGCCGGCTTCAAAGCCTAGGCGTCCGGCGTCGATGGCGTATTTAAAAGCGATTGCCATTTTGACTGGGTCATCGGCGAGGGCCACCGCTGAATTGAGTAACACGCCATCAAATCCCATTTCTAAAGCTTGCGCCGCGTGCGAAGGTTTACCGATGCCGGCATCGACAATTAAGGTGGTTTTATCGAGGCGTTTGCGAATCAACTCCATATTGTAGGGATTCATTATTCCTTTGCCGGAACCAATCGGTGACGCCCAGGGCATCACAATCCGACAGCCGACATCGACTAAACGCTGACATAAGACTAAGTCATCACTGGCATAAGGAAAGACTTCAAAACCGTCTTCGATTAATGCTTGGGCGGCTTTGACCAGATCAAACGGGTCAGGTTGTAACGTATAGTCGTCGCCAATAACTTCGAGCTTGATCCAGTTGGTGCCGAAGATTTCGCGCGCCATTTGGGCGGTGGTAATGGCTTCTTTGGCATTTCGACAACCGGCGGTATTTGGCAAAATATGACAACCCAGCGATTGAATGATTTTCCAGAAGGCTTGTCCGCTCTTATCACCGGGGTTCTGGCGGCGAATAGATACTGTGACTACTTGACTGCCACTGGCTTGAATCGCTTGGCGCATAATGTCCGGCGACGGATAGAGCGCCGAGCCAATTAATAAACGGCTTTGTAGTAACCTATCCGCTAATGACCAGGCCTGGTTGTGAGTTGTCATATTCATTTCCTGTTTTTTATTCACCATAATGGGTTTTCGCGCGAACAACCAACACAATACATCGCCCCTGTTCTATGCGATAGACAATGCGATCCTGAAAGCTTAGACGTACGGAATAATAGCCTTTTAGGTCCCCCATCAGCGGCTTGCCGGTTTCGGGTGCGATGGCGATTTTATTGCGTAAAATGTCCTTGAGTTTGTTTTTTAACTTTGGAGAGAGTTTTGCCACATCCTTTTGTGCCAATTTAGTGAACACAATTTGATAGCTTTCGCAACTCACTGTGGCTCTCCGAACACCTCGTCAAAACTGGCTAAATCACCCGCATCGGCTTCAGCAACAGACTGACTAAATGTTTGTTTAAAATCAGGCTGTGATAAAAGGTGAAGTGTCTCCTGTAAACTCTCATAATCTTCTGCCGACATAATGACGGCATTACCGGCTTTGTGTTGTACTTGAAACATTTCATGCTGCTGATTTGTTTGTTTAATTAGCTCAAAAAATGTTTTTCTGGCTTCTGTCGCGGTTAAAGTCATCATGGGGTTAGCCTCTTGCATTTATAAAGCGTACCAGTTAATGTACCACTATTGGCCTGTGAAGTAAACCTATTCACCTCAGGCAAATGATTATCCGCCTTGCATCGGGGCGACGATCTCAATGCGATCGTTTTCGGTTATGGGTGTCTCGGCATACTGGTTTTTGGGGATAAAGTTTTCATTTAGCGCCAAGGCAAATGCGCCTTCAATGTTTAATTCCGCTACCAGGCCCGCTAGGTTAGCTGCGTTGGTTTCATTGGGTTTATCGTTAATCAGTAAAATCATATTTCACCTGTTTTTAATCACACTATTTTACCTAACCCCGACTTTTCCTCGTTCCCATGCTCCTGCGTGGGAACGCCTGCTAGGCAGGTCGGGTTAATTCGCTCCAGCCGAAAAGTCGGTCTGCGTTCCCACTGAGGACAGTGGAAACGAGGGCAAAACGCGTCATTCCGGCGAAGGCTGGAATCTCAAACCGACGGCACACAACCTCAAGAGATCCCGGCCTTCGCCGGGATGACGTACAAATAAGCCAGCTCTTTGCATTCGTTTACAAGGCGAAAGCGCGTTCAAGCAAGCTGTGCTAATGCTTTTTCAACAATAGCGGGAGAAAACAAATAGCCGTGGCGATATAAACCGTTAATGCGCGTTAGACCGTCGAGTTGTTCAATCCTTGGCAGGTTATCCCCCAGCGCCGGACGGCAATTGGTCAGTTGATTGACGATGCGCGCTTCGGCAAAACCTGGGTGCACACTGTAGACCGCTGACAATAATTCCAAGCTAGAGCGCACCGACATCGGGCTGCGATCTTCGCTTTCGATTTCACTCGCGCCAATCACATAACGCCCATCGGCGCGTGGCACAATATAGATGCGATAACGCGGATGCATTAAGCGCACCGGCCGCGAAAGTTTCACCTCTCGCGCATCCAGCCAAAAGACCTCGCCGCGCACGCCGCGTAAATCTTTGATGTCTGTTTTTGCGCCTAAACCGCGACAGTCAAACACCCAATCAAATGCTTGGCCGTCAATTTGATGGTTTTCGACCTTTTCAACGGTTTGGTTTTCACGCCAGTCTACCAGCCATTGGTTTTTCAGCAGACGTTCACTTTGGGCAAAAAACTGGGTCGAATCCACTTGGCCTTCAATCGGCAGCCACCAGGCCTGGTGGTGATGGGCGAGTTCGGGTTCCAGTTCGCTAATGCGTGCATTATTGAGCTGTTCAACCTGGTAGCCGTCCGGCAGTTTATGGGTCAGTTGACGCATAAAATGGTGTAAGTCGGCACGGTCATTATTGTGCGCGAGAATCAAGCTGCCGCGATGCTGAAAGTCCACCGCGCAATCCTGCTCCGCCATCCAATTCAGCAAATTTGGCCAAAGTTCAATTGAGCGCACACCCAGTTGAAACAAATCGGCATCCATTAACTCCAACTCGGCAAAGGGCGCAAGCATGCCTGCCGCCGTGTATCCGGCCGCATTGGGTGGGGTGTTGGCGCTATCTTTTTCATAGAGCGTGACATGGATGCCGCGCTGAATTAAATTCAACGCCAACACGCGTCCCACCAGGCCTGCTCCAGCAATCCCCACGGTTTTTAACGAGGATAGATCTGGCATCGTTTAGGCTCGCTTTTTAAGCTGATCAACCGGCACGGAAATTTCACTGCCGAGCTCTTTAAAGGTTTGCGCTTGCTCTGCCATGCCTGCTTCTAACGCTTTTTGCTCATCCACACCCAGTTGTGCCGCGTAATCGCGCACTTCTTGGCTGATTTTCATTGAGCAGAATTTTGGCCCGCACATCGAACAGAAATGCGCCACTTTGGCTGAATCACGCGGTAAGGTTTCATCGTGATACGCCATTGCGCGCTCTGGATCAAGCCCAATATTAAACTGATCCATCCAGCGGAATTCAAAGCGGGCTTTACTCATTTCATCATCACGATAACGTGCGCCCGGATGCCCCTTGGCAATGTCGGCGGCATGAGCAGCGATTTTATACGCCATTAAGCCTTCTTTTACATCTTCACGGTTAGGCAAGCCCAAGTGTTCTTTCGGCGTGACATAACATAACATGGCGGTGCCGTACCAGCCGATCATCGCGGCGCCAATCGCTGAGGTAATATGGTCATAACCCGGCGCAATATCGGTGGTCAATGGACCAAGAGTATAAAACGGCGCTTCGTGACAAAGCTCTAACTGCAAATCCATGTTTTCTTTAATCTTGTGCATCGGTACGTGACCTGGGCCTTCGATAATGGTTTGCACATCATGTTTCCAAGCGATTTTAGTCAGCTCGCCTAGGGTTTTGAGTTCAGCTAATTGCGCTTCGTCATTTGCATCCGCTAACGAACCCGGACGTAAACCATCACCGAGTGAGAAGCTAACGTCATAGGCTTTCATAATTTCGCAGATATCTTCGAAATGGGTATAGAGGAAACTTTCTTTATGGTGCGCTAAACACCATTTCGCCATAATCGAACCGCCACGCGACACAATGCCGGTGACTCGTTTGGCAGTCATCGGCACATAACGCAATAGCACGCCAGCGTGAATCGTGAAATAATCCACCCCTTGTTCCGCTTGTTCAATCAGGGTGTCGCGGTAGACTTCCCAAGTCAGGTCTTCGGCGATGCCATTCACCTTTTCCAAGGCTTGATACAAAGGCACGGTACCAATCGGGACCGGCGAGTTGCGCACAATCCAATCGCGGGTGGCGTGAATGTTTTTACCGGTGGATAAATCCATCACCGTATCGCCGCCCCAGCGCGTAGACCAAACCATTTTTTCTACTTCTTCGGCAATCGACGAGGTCAGTGCGGAGTTACCGATATTAGCGTTGATTTTAACCAAGAAATTACGACCGATAATCATCGGTTCGGATTCAGGATGGTTAATGTTATTTGGAATCACGGCACGACCAGCGGCGACTTCCGCACGTACAAACTCAGGGGTAATCAATTCTGGCAGGTTCGCGCCAAAGCTTTCGCCTTTTAAACGCGCTTCGCGTTCGGCATCAATCACTTCAGTACGGCGTTGGTTTTCACGAATCGCGATAAATTCCATTTCCGGCGTAATCATGCCCTGGCGCGCATAGTGCATTTGCGTCACGTTTTTGCCGGCTTTAGCGCGTAGCGGTTTGCGTTTTAAACCTTTTTCCGCCGCCAACAATTCATCCGGTACATCGGTTTCACGCTTGTAACCATTGTCTACCGCTTGGGTTTGACGGCCTTCGTATTCTTCAACATCACCACGCGCCGCAATCCAGGCCTGGCGAATTGGTTCAATCCCTTGGGTTAAATCGATTTTGGCATTGGGGTCAGTGTAAGGGCCAGATGTATCATAAACTGTGAGGGTTTCGCCATTGGTCAATGCGATTTCGCGCATCGGCACGCGGATGTCAGGATGGATTTCGCCAGGAATATAGGTTTTTGTCGAAGCCGGTAGCGGTTCGCGGGTGATTTCGCTGTGTTCAGCCGTGTGCTTAATGTGTTGAGTCATGTTTTTCTCCAAATAGTTTTGGGGTAGAAAAACAGCGTGAAAAGTCGGTTTGGGGCGTTGGATTAATAACAGGCGGGGTGTTTTTCAACCAGGCCTGGTATTCAAACGCAGGCACCGGAGGCATTCAGAAACGGCGCAATAACGAAAAATAAACGCGCCGATTAAAATGATTCTCTTCCCTACGCTGGTTCTAACCAGTTCAAGTTCAGCGGGTTAGGTCGAAGACCTTCTCAGCATCCGCTTGCACGAAAGCACCCCGAGAGATGGGCTAAAGACTACAGATAGAGAACAGGTTTGTCAAGCGCTTCAAAAAGCACAGGTATCTCTTCTTGCATTTCTTTAAGCAATGGCTTACTCATCACCGATACCTATTTTTTCACGTAGGTTTTGGATTTGGTCTGTCGACAATTTAGTTAGCAACGTTATATTTGAATCATCAAAACCCTGTTCTATCATTGTCTTGGCGATTTCAAGGGCTTTTTTTAATTCTCCGCGCTCTTCACCAATTGCAATCCCGCGCTCCTCGCCACGGATTTCGGCTTCTTCAACATGAGTATCAATCACGTTTTTCATGTCGCGGTAGTATTTTAGGCTGGCTTCATAGGTTTGGCGCTCAGTTGGCGTGAACTTGGCGATGCTGGCTTTTTCGAAGATGCGTAGGAAAATTTGTTGTTGTAGTCGGCGTGGGATGTCGTGCAGTTTGTGCAGGTTTTTGAACAGGAATAGCCATTTGTCCTGATCGGTTTCAAGTTCGTCTTCGGTTTTGGTGAAGTTGGGCATGGTGAGGTAAATGAACATGCATTTGTCGTAGAAGACTTGGTTGTGTTGGTTTTTGAGCTGTACGGTATGCACCACATCTTTATTGCCAGCGGATTTGTCTTCGTCGAATTCAAAGTCTAGGATGCCGATGGTATAGACCGCATCCAACTCAAAATCCCAGTCGTTGCCGCGCTCGGCTTGTTGTTGAATCGGGAAGCTGGCGTAGTAGACACTGCGGTCTTTAAAGAACTTTTGTTTGGCCTTTTGGATTTCAACGATGAAGTGTTCACCAGATGGGCTGGTGCAATTCAGATCAAACACCGCACGGCGATCCAGCTGGGTGGCGCCGAGTTTTTCGTTATGGGTGAAGTTGAGTGCTTGGATTTGATGTTTTTGCGGCAATAGGGTATTGAGGAACGCAATCAGGTTGTCCTTGGAGTCTTCTTCGCCAAATAGGCGTTTGAAGCCGTAGTCGGTGAATAGGTTGAGGTATTTTTCTTTCATGCGCTGGCCCTGCTTGGTGTTTTTACAGGTTGCTAGTATAGCAGAGTGGATAGGTTTGATGGTATGGCGCGCCCGTGAGAGATTGCCACGGCCTTCGGCCTCGCAATGACAGAATGAGCCGTCATTGCGATCGGAGCGAAGCAATCTCTTGAACCAGTGCGCAGTCGGCTGGAGATTCCGGCCTTCGCCGGAATGACGGGATGTGCGGTTGGCTGGAGATTGCCGCGTCGCTTTGCTCCTCGCAATGACAGTTTTTTCTAGCACCGTCATCCTGCGCAAAGTCGCAGGATCCAGCCGCTGGCGGTAATAGACCCTGCGACTTCGCGCAGGGTGACAGCGCAATGAGGGAAACATGTCCAGTTGCCCCACAATCCTTAACTTAATGGCAATCTCTTGAACCAGCGCACGCTCTCAAGAGATTGCCGCGGCCTTTGGCCTCGCAATGACGGTGTGGGTTGCACAGTCGGCTAGAGATTGCCGCGTCGCTTTACTTGCGCAAAGCTTGAATCTGGTCAATAGACAACTCAGTAAGCTGTAAGATCATATCATTATCAAAACCTTTTTGGATTAATGCTCGCACCATTGTTAGTTTTTCAAGTAATCGCCCTTCTTCACGACCTTTTTCAATGCCAATGCCAATGCCTTTTTCAATCCCGCGCTCCTCGCCACGGATTTCGGCTTCTTCAACATGGGTATCAATCACGTTTTTCATGTCGCGGTAGTATTTTAGGCTGGCTTCATAGGTCTGGCGCTCAGTCGGGGTGAACTTGGCGATGCTGGCTTTTTCGAAGATGCGTAGGAAGATTTGTTGTTGTAGTCGGCGGGGGATATCGTGTAGTTTGTGCAGGTTTTTGAATAGGAATAGCCATTTGTCTTGGTCGGTTTCAAGTTCGTCTTCGGTTTTGGTGAAGTTGGGCATAGTGAGGTAAATGAACATGCATTTGTCATAAAAGACTTGGTTGTGTTGGTTTTTCAATTGTACGGTATGCACGACATCTTTGTTGCCCGCGGATTTGTCTTCGTCGAATTCAAAGTCTAGTATGCCAATGGTATAGACCGCATCGAGTTCAAAATCCCAGTCGTTGCCGCGCTCGGCTTGTTGTTGGATTGGGAAGCTGGCGTAATAAACACTGCGGTCTTTAAAGAACTTTTGTTTGGCCTTTTGGATTTCAACGATGAAGTGTTCACCAGATGGGCTGGTACAGTTGAGATCAAACACCGCGCGGCGATCTAACTGGGTGATGCCGAGTTTTTCGTTATGGGTGAAGTTGAGCGCTTGAATTTGATGTTTTTGCGGTAACAGGGTATTGAGGAACGCAATTAGGTTGTCCTTGGAGTCTTCTTCGCCAAATAGGCGTTTGAAGCCATAATCGGTGAATAGGTTGAGGTATTTTTCTTTCATGCGCTGGCCCTGCTGAGTGTTTTTACAGGTTGTTAGTATAGCAGAGTGGATGTGTTTGATGGTATGGCGCGCCCGTGAGAGATTGCCGCGTCGCTGCGCTCCTCGCAATGACAAACTTTCCATCATTGCGAGCATACTTCCACGTCATTGCGAGCGGAGCGAAGCAATCTTTTGAACCAGGACTCAGTCGGTTGGAGATTCCGGCCTTCGCCGGAATGACGGGATTTGCGGTTGGCTGGAGATTGCCGCGGCTTGTGGCCTTGCAATGACTGGTGTTTTTTTATGTCATTGCACAACAACGTTAAAATGCGTGCGCTTTTAACTGTCCCTTATAACGGCTTTACGTCCAGAAATCGCCCTACCCGGTTTGTTAGGTGGGGCTTTTGTGGGTATTTACCAAGCGATAAACGCAAAGCCGTTGGCTTGGAGTTCCATTAGGGCTGAAGCGCCGACCTCGACGTATTCTGCAAACGGGCGCATGTCTTGATGTTGCCAGCCAATGGTGTTCATTGTGCTGCCGCAGGCAATCCAGCGCACGTTGTAGTCGTTTGCAAAGCTTTCAACGCGGTCATAAATTAGCGGGTCGACGTCACGTTGCGGTTTGTTAGCGAGTACGTGAATGCCAGGCCCAATCACGACAACCGCGATTTCAACATCATCGTCGTAAAGTCGAAGCATCGCTTGAATCGAATTGAGAATACTGGTTTGGTAGTCGCTATCAGCTTGGTTGAACATGTAGACGACTTTATGGGTAGCCGGATCACCGGGAAAGCGGTCTTGGCTTGGGCCTTGGATTTCTTTTACTGGTTTTAGGGTTTGGGCATGCGCTAGCTGGCTAAAGCCAAATAGGCTGGCTAGGCTGATGAAGACGATTTGAAACATACGCATGTGGCGCTCCTTTTGTTATCTAATATTATGTGCTGTCAGCTACTTCATCACCAAAGACTCTGCGCGCTCAATCACGCGAACCTTTGACTTTGACTGCTAGTATAACCTGAACATTGTTTAAATTTCACCCATCCCCGTTTGTTGACCAGGGCAAACGCATTTACTTAATGGCCGTGATGCACGACGTGGGAACGAGAAAAGAAGTGTGCATACGTTAGGTTCACGGCGGGGAGGATGTCAAATTGATGGGGTAGCCCGGTAGTTGTGTGCTGCATGCGTAAATAACGCGCGCCATACACTTTTTAGCGGCGCAACACTGTTGCAAAAAAACAACACATGAAAAAAATGTTGCACAAGCTAAACAAACCCTTGCACAACCGGCCCCTCTTCCATTAGAGTAGCCAACAAGTTCGCGCTGATAGCGAATAGTGGTAAAACAAAAACTAACGAATTAATTAGGAAGACACTATATGAAAAAGAATATTTTAGCTATGGGTATCGCTGCTGCGATTGCTGCGCCAGTTGCAATGGCTGATGCGCCAACTGTTTATGGTCAGTTCAACATTGCTGTAGACATGATTGATGGTGATATGTCTGTAGGACATCGTAACTCTCGTCTAGGCATCAAAGGTGGTGAAGATCTAGGTAATGGCTTAAAAGCTGTTTATTCTATTGAAGGTACTGTTGGTCAAAGCACTGATTATAAAACTGGCGGAGCGTCAGCTGGCACAGTTATAGATACTACTGGCAACGAAATTGGCACTTACTCAAACCGCTCAGCTGGTTTCGCGTTTGACCGTAACACCTTCGCTGGTATCGCGGGTGGATTCGGTACCGTTGTAATGGGTCGTCACGACACCCCATTACGCATGATTCAGCCTAACGACGGCTTCAACGACAGTCCATGGGCAGGTAACAATACTTCAGTATTCAACGGCTTTACTGGTGGTGTTTCTGGTGAAGATCGTGTAAACCAAGTACTTGCTTATATCTCTCCTAGCTTCAATGGTATCCAAGTTGCAGCAGCATTTACAAATACTTCTGGTGATACTTTAACAGACGACATGTCTGTATCGATTGCTTATGGCTCTAAACGCTCTGGCTTATATGCTGCAGCAGCAATGACCTCGCTAGATGCAGGTCGTGACAATATGCGTGTAACGGTACAGTACAACGAAGGTGGTATGCTAGGTTATGTCATGTACAATGACATTGACAGTGGAAACCCTCTAACGTCTGGTAACTCAATCACACTAGGTGCAGCTTATAAAATGGGTGCTTTAACACCTCGCGCTAAACTTTCGATGATTTCTTATGACGCCGGTGCTAATGATTCAGCTATGAACATGGCATTTGGTGCGGACTATGCAATGGGCAAACGTACTGCATTATTTGCTGAAGTTGCTATGATTGACTCAGATAGCCGTAATAACCCAGTTGCTGATGAAACTGCAATCTCTGTAGGTCTTAAGCACAGCTTCTAATCAATCCGCGGCCAAAACCGCTTTTGATTAAACCCAAAAACCCCGCCGTCAAACGCGGGGTTTTTTGCTTGGTGGCAGGGTTCTATTGTCGTTATATGCGGGGCCGGAGGCCGCGGCCATCTCTTGAGGCTTCGCACGGGTTTTGGAGAGTGCTTTCAGTGCGCTTGTAATGACGTGGGTGTGCTGACCGCGTAACGGCAAAAAACCCACTATCATCCCTTAATATTCACCGTCTGCTTTTGCATCTCAGGGCTTAGGTTAATATGGCCTTGCTGGTCGATGGTTAAGAATTTAGTGACGCCAAGTTGTTGAGCGATGCGTTGCCCATGTTTTGGGCCGGCTATCAGCAGCGCGGTGGCGGCGGTGTCGGCGAGAATCGGGTCTGGGTGGATGACGGTGACCGAGGCGAAGCTGTCGGCCGGCCAGGCGGTGTTGGGGTTGAGGATATGGCTGTAGCGTTGGCCTTGCCATTCAAAATAGCGCTGGTAGGTGCCTGAGGTGAAAATCGTGTCGCCATCTTGTGCTTGAATCTGTGCTATTGCCTGCAATCGGTTTTGTGGGTTTTTCGGGTTTTGAATGCCGATTGACCAGGCCTGGTTATTGCTTTTCCGACCGCGCACCAGCAAATCACCACCAATATTGATCAGCGCGTGTTCAATGTGGTGTTGGTTTAGGATCGCGTTGGCTATCTCCAGCGCCAGCCCTTTGGCATTGCCGCCAAAGTCCAGTTGTACCCCAGGGTGATAGCTATGGAGTTGGTTGTCGATAAAGTAAATGTCGGCTATCGATGGGCGGTTTTGTAACCAGGTCTGGCGTTCGTGCTCACTGGGTGGTTGCCAATCGGTTTGGCCTTGAAACCCCCAGAGCCTCAATAGACCGCCAATGGCGGGGTCAAACAAGTAATCGGTCTGCGCACTGAGTTGTTGGCTTTTTTCGATAAAGGCTTGGGTTTGGTTATCTACCTTGATGGGCTCACCGGCTGCAATCGCGCGGTTGATGGCGCTGAGCATGGAGTCAGGCTGCCAAGCATGCCACTGTTGGTGAAAGGCATAAAAACGCTGTTCGATCTGACTGATGGCCGCCTGCGCTTGGGCGAGGTCAGGGTGGTGGATTTGAATCGTAACTTTAGTGCCAAAGGTGTAAAAAGTCTGTTCAAGTAGGTTTGACCTAGGTTGGCTGCAACCTAGGAGCAATTGGGTTAGAAATAACGTTAGAAATAATGTTAGACATGACGACAGCGTGAAGCGTAAAAAACCGCGTTGTCGTAACCAGGCCTGGTTATAAAAATAGCCCATGTAAGACATGACGTTGTTACTAAGGCTGGGTTATTTTGGCTTCAAGGCAATCGAATAAGGTGCCAGCAATATTCAAATCATAGAGCTTGTCCAGTTCGCGAATACAGGTTGGGCTGGTGACATTGATTTCAGTGATGTAGTCGCCAATCACGTCCAAGCCAACAAATAATAACCCTTTTTGCTGGAGTTTGGGTGCGATCTGTTGGCAGAGCCACATATCGCGCTCGCTCAGTGCCACGCCTTCACCGCGTCCACCGGCGGCAATATTGCCCCGGGTTTCACCCTGCTGGGGAATGCGTGCCAGCGCATAGGGAATCGGTTCACCGTTAATCAATAAAATGCGTTTGTCGCCGTCTTTAATTTCGGGCAGGTAGCGTTGCGCCATTATATGGTGCTTGCCGTGGTCGGTCATGGTTTCGATAATCACGCTCAGGTTGGGGTCACCCTGTTTGACACGAAAAATGGATGCGCCCCCCATCGCGTCTAAGGGTTTAAAAATTGTGTCTTGCTGTTCGCTCACAAAGTCTTTTAAAAGTGTCGCTTTGGCACTAACCAGCGTAGGGGGAAGGCACGCGGGAAACCAGCTGGCAAACAGTTTTTCATTCGCATCGCGCAGGCTTTGTGGTTTGTTGACCACTAAAACACCCTGCGCCTCAGCCAGCTCAAGAATGTGTGTAACGTAGAGATAGTCTTGGTTGAATGGTGGGTCTTGGCGGATGAGGATGATGTCTAGCTCACGGAGGGGGGTGTGTGCGCTTGCGCCAAAGCCGTAAAACTGACCGTCATTACGATCCCATACTTTCAATAGGGTGCTCGTTGCCATCGGCTGCGTGTCACGCAAATACAGGTCTTCGGGTTGCATGTAAAAAAGTTCATAGCCACGGCGTTGTGCTTCGAGTAGCATCGCAAATGAGCTGTCTTTGTAGGATTTGATCTGTTCAATCGGGTCCATTACGATGCCAAGTTTTATTGTCATTTTGTGTCCTTATCAACCATACGCTAAAAGGGATATAAAGCCTGATTGGTGTTTTGGGTGTTTTTACAGTTTTTATTTTTTTGAATCATTTAGCACCAAAATTGTGCATAAATGTTCTTAGGTTAGTTTTTTTCTTGTATAACTTAAATTAACATTATGAATAATATAAGTTAATTTATTATGTCTTCTATTTTGCTTGGTATTTTAAAAATATAAGCAAAATGAGGATTCGTTACTATGTTAGTGCAAGATTATACCAGCCCCGGCTGTTTTGATGAGTCTTTGATTGAGGAAGGAGGCGCGCGTCCGGCCTCAGAAGCTTTGGTGGCGTATGTGTCACCAATGGATATCAAGGATGTGCAGGCGTTACAGAAACTCGCCGATGCGACCATTGCCAGAATGGGGGTGAGTTTTACGGTATACAGTGATCAGGGTAATATAGATCGCGCTTGGCCGTTTGATATTTGGCCGCGCACCATTGAAGCCAGTGAATGGCGACAGGTTGAAAAGGGTTTGGCGCAGCGTTTAAAAGCGCTAAATTGTTTTATTGATGATGTGTATAACGAACGCGCGATTTTCAAGGCTGGCATCGTGCCGGATGAGGTGGTTTATAGTTCGCGTAATTTTCGCCCCGAATGCGTGGGGATGAAACCCAAGCACCAGGCCTGGGCCAATATTTGTGGTACGGATTTGGTGCGCGATGCGTCGGGAAGGTTTTTTGTATTAGAAGATAACCTGCGCGTGCCCTCAGGCGTATCCTATATGCTTGAAAACCGCGCGGTGATGAAACAGGTGGTGCCAGAGCTATTTGAAAATCTGCATATTCAGCCAATCGGCGATTACTCAAACCGTTTGTTGTCGATGTTATCTTCCATGTCGCCCAACGAAGTGGCCGTGCCCGAGGTGGTCGTGTTAACGCCAGGCATTTATAACTCGGCCTATTATGAGCATGCCTTTTTGGCGCATGAAATGGGCGCCGAGTTGGTTGAAGGCGGTGACCTGTTGGTGGGTGAGGACGATTATGTCTATATGCGCAATATTGAAGGCCTGAAGCGGGTGGATGTGATTTATCGGCGGATTGATGATGAGTTTATTGACCCGGAAGCCTTTCGTGATGATTCGACCCTCGGTGTGCCTGGGTTGATGCGTGCATGGCGCGCGGGTAACGTGGCGATTGCCAATGCGCCCGGATGCGGTGTGGCTGATGATAAGGTGGTGTATGCCTATGTACCCGATATGATTCGGTTTTATTTGAATGAGGAGCCGTTAGTAAGCAATGTGCCAACCTATTTATGTAGCCGTGAAGACGAGCGGGCTTATGTATTGGCGAATATTGAAAAATTGGTGGTCAAACCCGCCAATGAATCCGGTGGTTATGGCATGCTGGTTGGGCCGCATGCCACCGCAGAGCAACATCATGAATTTCGGGGATTAATTGCCAATAACCCACGAAACTATATTGCGCAACCGACCTTGAGTTTATCGACCGTGCCGAGTTTGTGTGGTGATGCGATTGAGCCGCGTCATGTGGATTTGCGGCCTTTTATTTTGCAGGGGGCTAATACCTATGTTACCCCCGGCGGTTTGACACGGGTGGCGATGGTGAAAGGCTCATTGGTAGTGAATTCGTCACAGGGTGGCGGCAGTAAAGATACTTGGATCGTGGATACGGAGGTGGATGATGTTATCTAGAGTCGCAGAGCGGGTTTTTTGGTTGGCACGTTACATTGAGCGGGTGGAGAACACCGCGCGCATGGTTTTGGTTCACTCGAATCTGATGTATGATTTACCGAAAAAAATTGATATGTGTTGGTATCGTTTAATTGAGTTGACCAGTAGTGAAGAGCTGTTTGCCAAGTTATACGACAATAAAACCGAAAAAAGCGTAATGCAAATGCTGCTGGTGGAGCCGAATAATCCGGGCTCATTGATGTCGTCGCTCAAATCGGCGCGTGAAAATATTCGCACCACACGTGATATTCTGCCAAAAGAAACTTGGAACCAAATTAACCAGCTACATCTATTGCTGCGTTCACGCGAGTCCGATGTGCAAACCCGCAGCAAGCGTAATGCCTTGATGGAAGAGGTGATTCAGCATTGTCAGGCGATGGTCGGGATGTTTGCGGGTACCTTAAGCCAAGATGAAACCTTCGCATTTTTAGTGCTGGGGCGTAATTTAGAACGCGCCGATATGACCTCCAGAATGTTGGATGAGGGCGGATTTTTCCTTGGGCAGCAAAAGCATCTTGAACAGGTGCAAGCCTATGAAAATGTGCTGTGGGCGAATATTTTACGTTCCGTCAGTGGGTATTTAATGTATCGCCAACATGTTCAAACCCAAATAGAAGGCGAAGGCGTGATTAAGTTTTTACTCAATGACCGCCCATTTCCGCGCTCAGTGACCCATTGTTTATTAAAGGTGCAGGAAATGCTCGATGCCCTGCCAGATGGTGAAGGGGTGCGCGAAGAAGTACAAACCCTACTCCGTTATCTACAAGAATGGACGCAGTTTGAAGCAGGTTCGGAAGAATTGCATGCCTATCTTGATCACCTACAACAAGGATTTATTCGGGTGAATAATAGCATCTACCAGGCCTGGTTTATTCCCAAGCATGTGGCGGCCTAAACCATGAAGCGTTTTCATTGTGATTGCGGACAAGAAGTCTATTTCCATAATACCCACTGTGAACATTGCGGACGTGACTTAGCGTTTGACCCGGTTCGTTTGACACTGGTTTGTGGTCATCGGGAGCAAGGGCGTTTTTTGAGTCAAGATGCCCAGCATCGCAACCTGATATACAAAACCTGCGCCAATCATACGGAACCCTTGCAATGTAATTGGCTGATGGCGGCCGATGATCCGCACAGCCAGTGCATATCATGCAGAACAACCCAGACCATTCCAGATTTGTCACGCCCAAAAAATCCATTGCGCTGGAAAAAATTGGAGCAGGCGAAGCGGCGATTGTTCTATACCCTGCTCAATTTAGGCTTGGATGTCAGGGGGCGTGAACAGGATGAAAAAGGACTGAGCTTTCAGTTTTTAGAGGATCAGCGCACTAATCCGCATGTGAACGTTGAACATGTGCTCACGGGGCATTATAACGGCTTGATTACGCTGAACGCGGCTGAGGCGGATGAGGGGTTTTTGCACACGATGAAAGAGGCGATGAACGAGCCCTATCGCACACTGTTAGGTCATTTCCGGCATGAAGTCGGGCATTATTATTGGATGAAGCTGGTTAAGGACGATACGCTGGTGCAGTTTCGGCGGGTATTTGGTGATGAGCGTTTTGATTATCAACGTGCGCTGAGCATTTATTATCAGTATGGTGCGGCACGCGATTGGAATGTGAGTTTTATTAGTGGTTATGCAACCAGCCATCCGCTTGAAGATTGGGCGGAAACCTGGGCGCACTATATGCATATTACCGACACCCTCGACACGGCGCACGCTTATGGGTTGAGCGATTACGAGCCTAGTAAAAATGATTTTGATACCTGGGTGGCGGAATGGAATCAAGTCAGTCAGGTGATGAACGCACTGAATCGCAGCATGGGGTTAGCCGATGCCTATCCTTTTGTCCTTACCCCCATTATCCTCAGCAAGTTGCGCTTTATTGATCAGTTGGTAGATAGCCAGGGGCGTTAATCCGCATCACACCGGTGTTAACCCGGATATTTAGCTTCGAAGCTAAATATCCGGGTTAAGCGATTAAGGCAGGTGCCAGTCTATTTGGTTTTGCATCATAAATTTGATTTCATGCATGCTAATCCAGGTGAGCATGTCATCAAAGCTGTCTGAATAAGGGTCGAGCTGAAAGTAGCGGTTACCGTCACAGTTTGTTTGCTCCCTGGGGTTGGCGTTATTGCAGTTCGCCCAGGTTTGCGCACCGTTGCGGCCATAGCTGCCCACAATGACCGGCACGTGGCGTATGATGTAATTGGCGGCGCTCTGTGTCAGACTCGTACAGCTGGTGGCGTTTTCACTGCAAACCACCAACCCATTGCTTCCCGTCTGTGTCCCTATCGGAGGCGTCAGGAGATTAAAATAAGGTGGCCTAGCTCGAGTGGGTTGGACGTCGATACAACTAGAGGGCGCACAAAAGCTATCACAATTGGTTTGGGCGTTGGTGCCGCAATATTGTCGATAAGGTGTTTGACAGAGATAGTGCGCGGCATGCGCGGTGCCTGGTTCAGCAAAGAGGCTAGCCGCTTCACAGCTTTGTGTAATTCTGCTGAGGCTACTGGCGCCTCCATTCACTTTATAGAAAAAAGGCTGACCAAAGCCATCTAACCGTCCAACTCCATCTAACTGAAGATAAGGAAGTCGACCATAGGTGTTTGTGCAGCGTCCCGAGGTTCGATTCTCAAGGCCGTCTCCGCTGGTGTCTGGACAAGGCAAGAAGCCGTTAATCACCACATAACTTAATAAGGCCTGGCGAATGTGTTCAAGTTCAACGTTGGTTTTCTGGTATTGCTTATTGCTTGCATAAGTTGATAGGCCTGACGTAGCGATGGTTAAGATTAACCCCATAATAAATAAACCAATCAATACCTCCAGCAAACTAAAGCCTTTTTGTTTCTTGCATCTCAGGGGCATGTCATAATACCTCGCCAGTTTGCACCAACAGGATTGTCATCCCGAGAAAAATCGGCTGGGCACGCCGTTGATGGATTTGTTTGATTATTGCAGTCATTAAACCAATGCGCTTGCGCATTGGGTAGGCGACAAAGTTTATGACGCTGTGGCCTGAGACGCTGTAATAGCATGCCATGCCATTCATTGTGGGTAATGGCGGCGACTAGCATGGGACGACTAAACTGACCGATTGTTGGGTCGGTTAAAAAATGGTTAAAGTCACGCTCGTCTATAAACAGAAAAGCCACGATATTTGTTTGGTGGCCGAGTCTCAAAAACCCACTACCCGGGCTATTTGGATTGAGCGGCGCGTAGCGTTGCGTAGGGGGATTGTTATAGTCACTGTTTTGAATGACATACCGGCTATCAACCACATAGTAAATTGGCGTGTTTGACGGATTAAACTGAACATAACGAGAATGTATTCCTTGCGGTAAGCGCCCTGCGGCAAAATCCACGCCCTGACCACACGGCGTATTCATCGCACCATCACCGTTACTATCAGGACACGGCAGATAACCGGGGCTAGGTACGCGGTCATTTGGAAAAAAACCACTTGATGTATTTGTGATTTGAATTTCTGGAAGGTTGGCAGCGTAAATGAGTAGGTTTAGTTTTGCTTGTTGAAGTAGGTCGAGCTGTTTTTGTTGCTGATTTAACTTGAGGGTTTGCGCATTGGGCTTTAAATACATTAAACCTGCACCACTGACGATGCCAACCAGTATTAAAAAATAAACTAACGAAAAACCACGCTGTTTAAGTAAAGTATTCACTGCTAATCCTTGACAGGCCTAAGCGCGATCATCACGCGAATTTATGAAATATCCAGGTTAACAAGCTTGGCCAACGTATGTTTACGTCACGTTTGAAGCCGTGCAATCAAAAGTGTATGACCGCTTGTTATTTGATACAAATCCTATACAATAACCAAATATAAACGCTAAACCCACCCTTTAACCATTGAGTAAACTATGAAATATCATAACAATACACATTATAAGCATGGCGATCAAGCCGCGATAGGCGTGCTGATTACTAATTTAGGCACACCGGATGCGCCGACTAAGCAAGCCTTAAAACCTTACCTAAAAGAATTCTTGTGGGATCCAAGAGTGGTTGAACCGCCACCTGCGCGTTGGTTGTGGTGGTTGATTTTGAACGGCATTATCTTGAACACGCGCCCCGCCAAGTCCGCGGAGGCTTATGAAGAAGTTTGGGGTTCTGAAGGGCCTGGTTCACCTCTGCTCGATATTACCCAACGTCAGTTGGATGGAATTAAACAGCGACTTAATCTGAAGTATCCAGGTAAGATCGTGTTTGAGCTGGCGATGCGTTATGGCAACCCCTCAATTGAATCGGCACTGAAAAAAATGGAAGCCCAAGGGGTACAACGCTTGATTGTGGTGCCTTTGTATCCACAGTATGCTGGCGCAACCACGGCTTCTACCTTTGATAAGCTGACCGAGGTATTGCGTGGTTGGCGTTGGATTCCTGAATTACGGTTTGTTAACCACTATCATCGTCATCCAGGTTATATCAAAGCGCTGGCCAATTCAATTCGTGAACACCAGGCGGAGCATGGCAAGCCCGATTTATTGGTAATGTCTTATCATGGCGTACCAAAGCGCTATTTGGACAACGGCGATCCTTATCATTGTGAGTGTCATGTCACCTCGCGTCTGGTCGCGCAAGAATTGGGGTTGAGCAAAGAGGAATATCGCGTTACCTTCCAGTCATTATTTGGTAAAGAAGAATGGCTCAAACCCTATACCGATGCCACAATGAAAGCCCTGCCTGGGGATGGTTTTAAGCATGTGCAGGTTATTTGCCCCGGCTTTTCAGCCGACTGTTTGGAAACGATTGAAGAAATTGATGGGGAAAACCGTGAGTATTTTGAGCATGCTGGCGGTGAAAAATTTAGTTATATTAAAGCACTGAATAGTCGCGAAGACCATTTGGATGCGTTATCCGACTTAATTTTACAGCACACGCAAGGTTGGGTGGAGCGAGATGGTTTTGATGCGGATGAAGATGACGCCGAGCGTGCGCGTGTTAAAGAAAATGCGCGTGCAATGGGTTGTCCGATTTAAGGCGTAATGATGTTTAAGCTAATTTATTTTGTGCCGGCGGCCCAGTTAGAGCAAACCAAGCTAGCGGTGTTTAGTGTTGGCGCGGGTCGGTTGGGTAACTATGAACACTGTGCTTGGCAAGCGCTGGGTGTCGGTCAATTTAAACCCTGTGAAGGCAGTCAGCCTTTTATTGGTCAGCAAGGTGAGTTAGAGCAGGTGGAGGAATATCGGGTTGAAGTGCTGGTTGATCCCGCTTGTATTCAGCAGGCGGTAGCGGCATTAAAAGCCGCCCATCCGTACGAAGAGCCCGCCTACGAAGTGATCAAGCTCGAAGCGTTTTAACCCGCCTATTTCATTTATTAGTGGCGGTGGTGACCCATGCCGTGACCGCCGCCTTGCATTTGCCCCATTCCCATGATTTTACGCACCGGTGCTTGAATCATTTTTTCTGAACCATCTTGCATAATAAGTTTAATATCAACTAGGTCGCCGGCTTTTAACGCACGCGTAGGGCCGATGAGCATCACATGCAATCCACCCGGTTTTAATTCGGTTTGCCCCATCGCGGGTACGCTGATTTCGGGGATTTCACGCATCCTCATCACCCCGTTGTCATGAATGTGAGTGTGGAGTTCAACGGTTTTTGCCGCATCTGAATCGGCACGCACGACAGCAATCGGTTGGTCGCTAGAGTTAATCAAAGTCATAAACGCGCCCGTTGCCGGTGCGACCGGCGGCATTTCGCGCACAAACGGGTTTTCAACATCAAGCTGGGCAGCTTGATTGGCTTGTACAGCTAGGCTCATTAGGCCGGCTAAAGCAACACTGGTTAGGCTAATTAGTTTATTCATGGTGTTATCCTTTTGTTTTCTTAAGGGGTAAGGTATCGGTTAATGGCATCTAAAAACTGTTCGGCATTTAAACCGTGCGGTAGTTGTTCGCGTAATACACCTTGTTGGTCAATTACATAGGTAAAGGCCGAATGGTCAACCGCATAGTTTTCGCTGCCATCTTCGACTTTTTCATACACCGCACCGTAACGTCTAGCGACTTCTGCAATGACATCAGGTGTACTGGTTAAGCCAATGATATTGGCATCAAAATAATCGGCATACTGTTGTAAACGCTCCGGGCTATCACGCTCTGGATCCACCGAGATAAATAGAATTTCAAGGTTATCTCTTTGCGTTTGGTTAATCTGACGGTAGGCCATTGATAAGTAACCTAAATTGGTCGGGCAGATGTCCGGGCAAAAGGTATAGCCAAAATAAGCCAGCACCAGCTTGCCTTTGAAGTCAGACAGGGAGACTTCACCGCGTGGCGACATCAGCGTAAAGTCTCCACCTGGCGGCGCCTCTAAACTAATTTTGTGCGCACTTGGGTGGCTATCGGGTGTGGGTTTAATAACATAAATTAATGCATAGCTACCCGCTAGAAATACACCAAAAGCGAGGGTCAATAGTAAAAAGGCACGATTAAGCTTATGTTGCGGCATCAAAAAGTCTCCAAGTAAAATTAAAAACCTTATTCTACAAGAACTGAAGGAACGAAGCCGTCGTAAATTGGGAACTGAAGAGGCCTTGTAGTCACGTTAGGTTCGCATGGATTTATTCTACGGGTATTCATTGCGAAGAGTATTGAGAAAGTCTTGAGATGTTTAATCCCGCTCACCGGCACTGGATGAAAACGCGCACACACACCCCCGTCATGCCGGCGAAGGCCGAAATCTCATACCGACGGCGCAAAACCTCAAAAGATCCCGGCCTTCGCCGGGATGACAGCTGATATGTGTTGTGCTGAGGGATGTTGGCTTGAGAGATTGCTTCACTTCGTTCGCAATGACGGTGGGTTGAGTGTTTTGAACAAAAACAAGATTGAATTCAAAGGTTACAACAGCACCCGCTCAACCCCCTCTTTTTCCACCTTGGCGACAAACTCGTTTTTCCATTCTTTGCCAATTAGGTTATTGGCTAACTCGACCACAATATAATCGGTTTTTAACCCTGTGTCGTCTTGATAGCGGTTAAGGCCCTGTTGACAAGCGGGGCAAGAGGTCAGTAGCTTGACATTACCATTGACCGCTTTTTCTTCGCCGGTGAGGTCTTTAATTCCCTTTTTCAGCTCTTCTTCCTTGCGGAATCGAAGCTGATTGGCAATGTCAGGACGTGCGGTGGCGAGTGTACCGGCTTCACTGCAACAACGATCACTAAGTGGCACATTAATCCCCGTCAAGGTCGAGGCGACCTTGGTTGAGTCGTATTTTTTCATCGGGTCATGGCACGGCGCATGATACATATACTGCACCCCACCGGTGCTTTCCATTTTGACGCCCTTTTCCATTAGATATTCGTGAATATCTAACAAGCGACAACCTGGGAATATCTGCTCAAATTCATATTTAAGCAACTGATCCATACAGGTACCACAAGACACCAACACGGTTTTAATATCCATGTAGTTGAGGGTATTGGCCACTCGATGGAATAACGCACGGTTTTCAGTGGTGATTTGTGAGCCTTTGGCGGCTTGACCTGCCGCTGTTTGTGGATAACCACAACACAGATAACCTGGCGGTAAAATCGTTTGTGCGCCGGTTTCATACAACATCGCCAAGGTGGCTAAACTGATGTCGCTAAACAAACGCTCCGAGCCACAGCCAGGGAAATAAAACACTGCTTCGGATTCTTCGGTTGTTTTTTTCGGGTCGCGTAAAATCGGCACAATCGTGCGATCTTCGAGTTTGAGTAACGAACGCATAGTCGGCTGATTCGGGCCAGTATCCAAAGGTTTGCGCACAAAATGAATCACCTGCTGGGTCACCGGCGTATTGCCTGTTGATTTAGCAGGTAACTGATCTTTTGAACCGAGTATTCCTGTCCATTTCGCCAGCTTATGACCCATACGCTGACCCAACGCGCCCCAACCAATCATGGTGGTACGTAATAGTTTAACCAGGCCTGGTTGTCCGGTATTCAAATAAAACAACGCCGCCTTGGTGCCAAGGCTAACTTTTTTCTTACCCATATCGGTCAAGATTTTGCGCATCCGAATCGACACATCGCCAAAATCAATATCAACGGGGCAAGGCGCTTCACATTTATGACAAGTAGTACAGTGATCGGCCACATCGTTCATTGCATCAAAATGATGCATCGAAATTCCGCGACGCGTTTGCTCTTCGTATAAGAAAGCTTCAATCATTTGGCCTGTGGCCAGTATTTTATTTCGCGGCGAATAGAGTAAATTCGCGCGCGGAATATGCGTCTGACAAACAGGTTTACATTTGCCACAGCGTAAGCAATCTTTAATATCGTTATTTAATTGATCCAACTCACTGGCTTCAAGAATCAAGGCTTCCTGTTTAACTAACGACAAGGAGGGGGTATAGGCATTATGCAAGCCAGAACCCGGCATTAACTTGCCCTTGTTAAAATGACCATTAGGGTCAACCTTGTTTTTGTATTCAACAAACGCTTGAATTTTTTCCGGTGAAAGGAACTCAATCTTGGTCAAACCGATACCATGTTCACCCGATATTACTCCCCCCAAATCGGTGGCGAGTTTCATCACCCGCTCCACAATGGTTTCGGCTTGGTGAATCATCCGATAGTTATTGGAGTGAACTGGAATATTGGTATGAATATTGCCATCGCCAGCATGCATATGTAGCGCAACAAACAACCTTGCATTACGCACTTCATAATGCAGTTCTTTTAAGCGTTTCATCATCGGCTCAAAATCATGGCCCATGAAGGTTTGTTTTAAAAAATCTAACACTTCTCTACGATAAGAGATCACCAAGTCACGCCGTAAAATCAGCTTAACCAACGCCTCTTGCCCGCGTATTTCGGTACGCGCGGCTTCATCCAGCAAGTCTAAGAACTGTTCAGCAGGCTGGTCAAGGCCGTTATATAGGTTCTGCCATTTACGTTTAACCTGTGCCAAATGCGCCAGCGTTGTATCAACCTTCGATTTGAAATAGGCCGCAGGATCCCCTTGCGAATCTTCAAAGTCATCGACCAGCGTGTATTCTTTGATTTCCGCTTTAAAATAGTCTTCTAACGCATCGATAATTTCGATTTTGTTTTGCATCGACATTTCGATATTAATGCGTTCAATGCCTTCGTTATATTCATTCAAGCGTGGTAATGGAATCACCACATCTTCATTGATCTTAAACGCATTGGTATGCGCAGAAATCGCGGCTGTGCGTGAACGGTCCAACCAAAAGCGCTTGCGGGCTTCAGCGGTGACCGCGACAAAGCCTTCGGCATTGCGCTTTTTCGCCAGCTCAACGATTTCTTGGCAGGTTTTGGCCACCTCAAAGCCGTTATCACCGGCGATATCACCAATCAAAATCATCTTCGGTAGTTCACGCCGATTGGCTTTGGTATTGTATTTAACCGCCCGCACATAACGCTCGTCCAAGTGCTCCAGACCGGCTAATAAAATACCCTCTGCCTTTTTGCTTTCGATAAAGTCGGTGATTTCGACAATCGCCGGTACCGCCAAACTTAAGTCCGTACCAAAAAACTCAAGGCAGACGGTGCGAATATGCTCTGGCATCCGATGCAATACAAAACGTGCTGAGGTAATCAACCCATCACAGCCTTCTTTTTGCACCCCTGGCAAGCCACTTAAAAACTTATCAGTCACGTCTTTACCCAGGCCTGCTTGGCGAAATGCCGAGCCTGGAATATCTAAACGTTCAACCTCACCTTTTGGCGTTTTGCCATCAGACTCATAACGATGCAACTCAAAACTCACCGTCGCTTGGTCTTGTAACTTGCCAAGATTATGGTTAACACGCACTACTTCCATCCAGCTGGCATCCGGCATCACCATTTTCCACGAGGCGAGGTTATCGAGTGTCGTCCCCCAAAGCACGGCTTTTTTACCGCCAGCGTTCATTGAGATATTACCCCCAATGGTCGAGGCATCATGCGAGGTCGGATCAACGGCAAACACCAAACCATTGCGCTCAGCCAATTCCGTCACACGTTTAGTCACCACACCCGCCCCAGTGCGCACCGTAGGCACCTTAACACCAACGCCAGGCAACTCCACTTTTTCAACCAGGCTTAAAAACTCAAGTTTTTCGGTGTTAATTACCGCTGTATTGGCATCCAATGGAATAGCGCCGCCAGTGTAGCCCGTGCCGCCACCTCGCGGAATAATGATCAACCCCAGCTCAATACAGGCCGCCACAATATCGGCGGTTTCTTGTTCGGTATCAGGGCAAATCACCACCAAGGGCAACTCTACTCGCCAATCGGTGGCATCAGTGGCATGCGACACACGTGCTAAGCCGCCGAAATCGACATTATCTAGACGGGTAATTTTTTTCAGTCGCTTGCTAACTTTTTGACGCAAGGTAATTTGCGCGGGAAACCAGTCTTCAAATTGCTTGACCGCCTGACGCACGGCATTTAACAGCGATTCGGCCAATTTATTGTTGTTTAACCGCGATTCTACCTGCGACAAACGATGATGCAACGCCTCGGTCAAGGCCGCACGTCGCTTAGCATTTTCTAATAAATCATCTTGAATATAGGGATTGCGCGTCACGACCCACATATCCCCCAACACCTCAAACAGCATTTGCGCTGAGCGTCCGGTACCTCGGCTTTCGCGCAATTGCTCTACCGTTTGCCAACCCGATTCCCCTATAAAACGCGTCACGATCTCACGATCTGAAAACGAAGTATAGTTATAGGGAATCTCACGAATACGCTTGTTTGTGTTCATAGGTTTTGGCTCACCAGATTGTTCTTAAGGTTTAAGGGTAAAAAAGCACCGTTTCCGGTGCCTTAAAAGATTATCGCTGTCGACTTCTTTCACGTGTTCGTTTGGATTCTCGGAAGGTATCCACACGACGCTTACGCTGTTTTTGCTGTTCGGTTAAACCGTCCTTATTCAGATCAAACGGATTATCTCCGACACGGAACTCAACCACCACTGGGGTGCCTTCCCACTTAAAGGCTTTACGGAAAGTATTTTCTAAGTAACGCTTATAGGGTGCAGGGGTTTTATCAATTTTATTACCATGAATAATCACACGCGGCGGGTTCAAACCACCCAAATGCGCATAACGCATTTTTAAACGACGCCCACCCACCAGCGGCGGTTGATGGTCCAATACCGCCTGCTCTAGTACGCGGTTTAAATCTGAGGTCGAGATTTTCTGCGTGGCAGCACGATAGACTTTTTTAACTGTTTTAAATAAATCACCCACACCGCTACCGTGTAAAGCCGAAATCAAATGGGTTTTGGCATATTCGACAAACTGCAGCCTAAAATCAAGTTCATGTTTAATTTTAGCGCGCTGATCGGCATCCAAACCATCCCACTTATTCACCGCCAATACCAAGCCACGCCCAGACTCAATGGCCAGACCCAGCAGGGTTAAATCTTGATCAGTAATACCTTCCGAGCCGTCCATCAGCATCACAACAACATGGGCATCCTGCATCGCCTCAATCGCTTTAATCACCGAAAACTTTTCAACTTTTTCCGCCACGTTTTTGCGTCGACGAACACCGGCGGTATCAATCAGGGTATAGTCTTGGCCATCCCGTTCAAACGGAATATAGATGCTATCTCGCGTTGTCCCAGGCATGTCAAACGCCACCACACGATCTTCGCCTAGCATCCGATTGACCAAGGTTGATTTACCGACGTTTGGCCGGCCAATAATCGCCACCCGAATACCAGGATGCTCGTCCAAATCAAACCCATCATCTAACGGATTAATCGGTAGGCGTTCAATCAAATCATCAACCGCTTCGGCAACGTTATCGCCATGTGCCGATGAAATGCCAATCGGTTCGCCCAAGCCCATACCATAGAACTCAGCGGTAATCACATCCAGATTACAGCCTTCGGTTTTATTTACCAACAACTGAACAGGCTTACCGTAGCTGCGGATATATTGGGCTATTGCCTCATCAGCGGGATTAAGCCCCGCGCGACCATCGACAATAAAAAATACGCCATGCGCTTCAGCCAAGGCTTGTTGCACCTGACCCGCCATTAACGGGTCAACCCCTTCCATATCGCCACTCAAGCCACCGGTATCAACGACTATATAATCGTAATCGCCCACCTTGCCTGTGCCGTATTGGCGATCACGCGTTAAACCAGGAAAATCGGCAACTATCGCGTCACGTGTCTTGGTTAAACGGTTAAATAAAGTGGATTTACCCACATTAGGACGCCCTACAAGGGCAATAATCGGTTTACTCATGGTTTCTCATTATTTGTCTGAATGGCGTGACCAGGCCTGGTTGTAAAAACACCATTAAAACGATACGCACTGACATTGCCGTCGGTATCTAATACATAATAACGTTGTTGCTGTTGATAAATATCTAAAATCTCTTGTCCTGCATCGAGGTGATTCGCATGCTTAAAACGTCCTACAATACTACCATCTTTTGGATCAACCCAATGTAGGTAACCTAAGCCATCGGCCAACATGAGTTGTGGCTGAGCTCCACGCTCACTATCTAAACGCACATCGGCTAAACGGCGATATTTAAGCGCCTGTTGATTCCAATATTCTGTACCGGTAGCTGGATCTAATGCGCGGAGAATGTCGTCTTCATCAACCAGATAAATGACTTGATTGTGAACAATAAAATCACGGAACCCTGAAATATCCTTCGCCCAAATCAAATTGCCATTCGCTGGGTTAATCGCCACCATCCGACCGTTATAACTGAGTACAAACAAGCGTCCGTCAGCCAATACCGGTGTGGCTTGAATATCGACCATTCTTTCAAGGTCGGTGCGTCCAGACGGTGTAGCAATACGCGCATCCCATAACTTTTCGCCCGACTGAAGTGATAGCGCCTCTAAAAACCCTGACTCTCGACCTATAAACAGGCGTTCTTTGTCTAGCACAACAGGTGCGGCACCGCGCAAAAACAAATTGGGCATTTGATGATCGGCTGTCCAAATCACTCGCCCTGTTTGCCGGTTAAGTGATACCAAGCGCCCGTCATTTGTGCGCACTAAAAGCATTTGCCCTGCCACCACAGGCTGACTCACTACTTCCGCACCTAGGTTTTCAACCCATTGTACCTGACCGGTTTTAGCATCTAGCGCAATGACATCACCTTTCGCGCTACCCACAATCAACTGATCACCGACAACCACTGGCCCTGCCAGTAAAACGGCGTCCATCCGGGTCTGCCAAGCAACCTGATCAGTATGACGCGCTTGATTTTGCTTAATAAACGCCGTCAGTAACCCAGAACTTGCCGCGACATACAGGTGTGTTGAATCCGATGCCATCCGTAAGCTACGGCCATCGGCTTCAGCCAACAAGTTTAAGTTAACTTGCCAATCTAACGCCATTTGATAACGCTGCTCAACAGGCTGTAATTCTGTAGGAATACGCACGGTCTGTGACGTTGAGCTGCAGCCTTGAACCAGCAATGCACTGGCGAGCGCGCCAATTAAAAAATAGGTTTTCATTCGATTGCTAAGTCATCCATTTGAATACTTGCCAGATTACGCAGATCGGGCTGCGCTTGCTCATTATCCGCTACAGACTTAAACAACTGGTGTGCTTGCTCAATTTTTTGCTGAGCCAGCGCAACTAAGGCCGCCACATAGTCTACATTGGCTTTAGCTTCCGGCGTTAAACGCTGCGCATTGAGCTGTGTGATCTGTTGCTGTGCCGCGCTAAAATCTGCTTGTTGCATGTAGATACGCGCTAAACGCAGTTGCGCGACCTGCTTTAAATCAATCGACTGCTTGCTGTTTACCAACCAGTTTAAAGCGTCAATCGCATCCTCGACGTCACCCGCCTGCAAGTGAAAATTTGCCAACATCAGGGCGGCTGAACCCGCATAGGGGCTTTTAGGCTGCTCTTGCATTAAACGACGTGCTTCACGCGATACCTCGCCAAATACACCCGCTTCATGGCTCATATCCAACACTTCAAACACACTTGACGCTTCCGCGGCTTTGCTAAAGGTGTAGCTCTGCCAATAGCGATACCCGGAAAACGCCACCACAACAGCCAAAATAACACTAAGTAGTAGCGTGCCGTATTTATCCCACCATGCCTTGATTGTTTCTAGCTGATCCTGCTCTGTATCATGACGACTCATATGCTATCTAAACCCTTTATTTAGTGTCTGTTGACGGCTGATTAAAAAATGTAATTAATTGATCCCAAGCAACCGTTTGCTGCTCGGCTTCTGTTCGCAGCGATTTAATAGTCACCACCTGCTGAGTAACTTCGTCCTCCCCCAAAATCAAGGCATAAGCCGCGCCCGATTTATCGGCTTTTTTAAACTGGCTTTTGAAGCTACCGCCGCCGCTATTCATCACGACTTTATATTGTGGTAACGCATCGCGCAACATCTCGGCCATCACCAGGCCGGGTTGTAATGTCGAGTCGCCAGCTAAAACAATATAAATATCCGCACTCGGTGTTTCGCTAATTTTTTGCTGATCTATCAGTAGCGCCATTAAACGCTCAATCCCCATTGCAAAACCAACGGCAGGGGTAGCTTTGCCACCAATTTGTTCAACCAAGCCATCATAGCGCCCACCGGCACACACCGTACCCTGCGCACCCAACTCCGTCGTTACCCATTCGAACACCGTGCGATTGTAATAATCCAAACCGCGCACTAGATTGGGGTTCACCACATAGTCTATCCCTAAGCAATCCAATGCCGCACAAACCTGTTCAAAATGGTGTTTGGACTCCACATCTAACGCATCAATCAGCTTAGGCGCCCCCGCCACTATCTCCGCCATCGCCGGGTTTTTGCTGTCTAAAATGCGCAAGGGATTGGTCTGCAGACGACGTTGACTGTCCTCATCAAGCTGGTCTGAAAACTGACTTAAATAACTAACGAGCTGCTCGCGATAATCTGCACGCGCTTGTTGACTGCCCAGTGAGTTAATCTGTAACTCTAAATTATCTATGCCCAAGGCATCCCATAAACGCGCGCTAAGCAAAATCAACTCAATATCAATATCTGGCCCATTTAAGCCAAATACTTCAACACCCAATTGATGAAACTGACGATACCGCCCTTTTTGCGGACGCTCATGGCGAAACATCGGGCCTGAATAATAGACCTTCTGCACTTGATTGTGCAGTAAACCATTTTCAATCATTGCCCGAACACAGCCCGCTGTCCCTTCGGGGCGTAAAGATAAACTATCGCCATTACGATCCGCAAAGGTATACATTTCTTTCTCTACGATATCGGTAACTTCACCAATTGAGCGCGAAAACAATTCCGTTTTTTCGACAATCGGTAGGCGAACCTGCTGGTAACCATATTGGGCAAGCACTTGCTCAGCTTGACTCAGGATGGTCGAAAACGCCTGAGATGGCAGCGCGTATAGATCGTTCATGCCGCGAATAGCGGAAATTTGTTTAGACATAAAATGGGCTAACCTAATACTTTTAAAGTAATTTAAACATTACGAAAACAGATCAACAAACAAGTAGACCACCAATAACAAGACAAATAAAACAATCAATGTAACGAGCCAACGCGTATTACGTGGCGCCTGCAAGTTAAGATTTTTCTGTTGAATCGTTCTTAATTTAGAATAGGTTTTCTCGATTTGCTTGGCACTCATCAGGTGACTGCTTATATCGACATCCAATATGGTTGCATAATTGCGCAAATGACCACGTTCAAAAGGCGACAAGTCTATAGCATCCGCCCTATTTTCTAAGTCCTCAATTTTTTCAGGCACTAACTTCATTTGCTCGGATAACTGCTCAAAACTGATGTTTTTTTCCAGTCTTTTTTGCCGCAATAAATTACTCAACTCCGCAGAACCTAAGCTTGGATCGATCTTTTCAATGTCTTTCATTTACACTTTCCTTTTTCAAAGGAGTTACAACGCACGCGATGCATTGAGCGCCTGCGGATTAAATTCAATGGGATGCAGGGTTCGCTTAGTGCGGTCTTTCACCTTGCCTGCCAACTGACCACAGGCCGCATCAATATCATCACCACGCGTTTTACGAATCGTACAATTTAATCCCGCTTCCTTTAATCGTGCTTGAAAACGGTGCACCGCATTATTCGATGAACGCTTATAGTCCGTATTTGGAAAAGGATTAAATGGAATCAAATTAATCTTTGAAGGTAGGTCCTTAATCAAGCGAACAAGCTGATCGGCATGTTCTAAGTGGTCATTCACACCATCCAACATTACATACTCAACCGTAATATGTTTTTTTGAATTCCCGCCCTCCACATAACGAAACAAGGCCGGCATCAAGACTTCCAACGGGTACTTTTTATTAATAGGAACCAGCTGGTCACGCAATGCATTATTCGGTGCATGCAAAGAAATCGCCAAACTGACATCTACCTCATGTTTTAACTTATCAATCGCCGGCACAACCCCAGCGGTACTAATGGTGACACGACGCTTGGATAAACCATACGCATTGTCTTCCATTAAAATACGCGCGACAGGAAAGACATGTGTGATATTGAGCAAAGGCTCCCCCATGCCCATAAACACCACATTGCTGATCACCCGTTCATCGCGTGGTGTCACACCCAATGCCTTATTCGCCACCCACATCTGCGCGATAATTTCCCAGTTTTCTAGGTTACGGTTGAAACCTTGCTGTGCAGTAGAACAAAATGTACATTCTAGCGCACAACCGACTTGCGACGAAATGCACAGGGTGCCGCGATCGTCTTCTGGGATAAACACCGTTTCAATACAGTTGTGGTTATCGACCTCTAGCACCCACTTAATCGTGCCATCGGCAGAACGCTGCTCCTCGACAATACGCGGTGTGCGAATTTGAGCCACTTGCTTCAATTTTTCACGCAAAACCTTACTGACATTGGTCATTTGATCAAAGTCACTCACACCCATTTGATGAATCCACTTCATCACTTGCACAGCACGAAAGGGTTTTTCACCTAACGCTGCAAAAAACACCTCTAAGGCGGCGCGATCCATGCCTAGTAAATCTATCTTTTCAGCGCTATCCGCCATTCAATTGCCTCTAAGGTAAAGTTTAAACTCGGTTTTATACAAAAATTTCATGTTCAGTAAAGAAAAACGCTATCTCACGCGCGGCACTTTCTGGCGAATCGGATCCATGCACACAATTAAGTCGAGTAGACTCTGCAAAATCAGCACGAATAGTATTGGCTGCCGCTTTGGTTGGGTCTGTCACCCCCATAATCTCACGATTCAATTGAATCGCATTTTCGCCCGCCAATACCTGGACGACACAAGGGCTTGAGGTCATAAAATCAACCAGCGGCTGATAAAATTCACGCCCTTGATGCTCGGCATAAAACTCAGCGGCCTGTTGCTCGGTCATCTGAATCATTTTCATCGCGACTGGACGTAAACCCTTAGCTTCAAAACGTCTGACAATCTCGCCAGTAAGGTGCTTTTTAACGGCATCGGGCTTGATAATCGAAAGTGTTAGTTCAGGCATAAGTTTTCCTTGCGATATAGAAAAAGGCTTTTATTTTAACAAGTCTCTCAACACTTTGCACAAAGATACTTGATTAAAAACAAAAAAAGCCTTGGTGCCTGTCGAACTAAACCGGCTAAAGCAAAAAAAGTCTGATTTCGCTTTGCATTCTTCGACTGAGTCAGTTTTTGTTCAATTTTGGGGAAAGTAGCACGCTATCTGACGAAAGAGTGAGCAAAAATTGGCCAAATTCAGCTTTTTTGCAGCTGATTGGCCCCTAGCCCGGATATATCCGGGCTAGGCACTATGCATGCTCACTTCTTTTCTTGTTCCCGCGCGCAGCGACGCGGCAACCTCGCAAGGGCATGAGCGCGGATTGTAACTCAGCGTGACTTAGACACTAAATGATTCACCGCAACCGCACATATCTTTAACGTTCGGGTTACGGAAATCAAATCCCTCATTCAGCAAGCTCTCTTTAACATAGTCCATTTCCATGCCATCAATATTTTTTAAACTTTTAGCATCAACGATCACCTTAACACCAAAGCTTTCAAACACCTGATCACCTTCTTCTATTTCATCCGCATAATCGACCAAATAGGCAAAGCCAGTACAGCCGCTCACCTTTGTTGCGACACGCAGACCGATACCATGTCCACGTTTTTCGAGCATCGTTTTCACGCGTTGCGCGCCTGCTTGCGTTAACGTCACGGCCATAGCTACCCCCTTCTTCGTTTATTGTGCTTATCGAGCAATGTCTGTAAATTAACCTCTGATAAAAAATCTTCAATCATACCGCTTAAATCATCCCAAAGTCGATGCGATAAGCACTGCTTGCCCGATTGACAGTTCGCCTTGCCTTCACACTTGCGTGGGTCTAGCTTTTCATCAACAGCAAAAATAATCTCACTAATACTAATTTGACCCGCCGGGCGACTTAAACGGTAGCCCCCTCCGGGTCCACGTGCACTGCGCACTAAGTCCGCACGCTTCATTTTAGAAAACAACTGTTCTAAGTAAGACAATGAAATATCTTGCCTTTGTGATATTTCAGACAAGGTAATTGAGCCTAAGTCTTGGTTTAATGCGATGTCGATCATCGCGGTCACGGCATAACGCCCTTTTGATGTTAGTTTCATGGTTTATTTATCGTCCTTGCTAAATGTGAAGCAATTGTATAATAACCAAGCAAAACACTCAACCTTTATGCAAGTGTGCCGCTTGCATAGGATCATCAGGTTCCAATACGGCACCTTCAAGATCAGGTAGATGCATATCTACCTTTTTGCCACCCAAACGCTCAACTTCTTGACTTAACTGTGCCAAACGCTCATCCTGTGCTTGCACATGATCCAACAAACTATAAATCGCCTTCTCTATCGGGTCATCCGCGCCCTGCGTCACGCCATAAGCATCAAAGCCTATCTTTTCAGCAATCTGTTTACGTTTTTGCAGCTTTTCATCCGAGCTACGCGTCACAATACGGCCAGGTATGCCTACCACCGTCTTATCAGCCGGCACATCCTTTATCACCACGGCATTAGACCCCACCCGCGCATCATCACCAATAGTGATGGGGCCTAAAATTTTTGCGCCGGCCCCCACTACTACACGGGCACCGAGTGTCGGATGGCGCTTGCCTTCTTGCCAACTAGTACCGCCTAGCGTCACGCCATGATACAAAGTACAATCATCCCCAATTTCTGCCGTTTCACCAATTACGACACCCATACCGTGGTCGATAAATACCCGCTCGCCAATTTTAGCCGCGGGATGTATTTCAATCCCCGTAAACCATCGCGCGGTTGTCGCAATAAAACGCGCCAACCATTTTAAGCCTTTACCCCACAAAAAATGGGCGACCCGATACCAAATAATCGCATGCACCCCCGGATAGGTAGTGAGCACATCCCACAGATTACGAGCAGCGGGATCACGATCAAAAACACATTTAACATCCTGACGAATTCGTTTAAACATTTTTCGCCTCAGGCGTTTGCAAACGCACCTGCCGCTGCGTCGCGGTCAATATTCCCCGTAAAATATCGAGCTCTTTAACATCCAATTCCGCACGGTTATAAAGACGACGCATACGACGCATAAAGCGCGCATTTTTTTCAGGATCTAGAAATTCAATATCTATCAAGGTTTGATGTAAGTGCGCATAAAAACCTTCCATCTGCACGCTAGAGGCCTGTTCAAACTTATAGCCAGATGCCTCATTATCTTGCTTGTCTACAGCTTGCTCAGCCAACCAGGCTATACGGCATTCATAACAAAACACCTGCACCGCCGCCGCTAGATTTAACGAACTATACTCAGGGTTGGAAGGAATATGCGCCAAATAATGACACAAATCCAGCTCGGCATTACTTAAACCTGAATCCTCACGACCAAACACCATCGCCATGGTCGAGTGACTCGCTTTGCTCATGGCGAGTTCTGCCGTTTGCCGAACATCCAACTGGGGCCATGCGACTTTGCGCAAACGTGCGCTCGCGCCTACCACCATATCACAATCCGCAATCGCATCTTGCAAACTATCACACACCTGTGCATTGGCTAATACATCTCCAGCGCCGGAGGCGCGCGATGAAGCCGCATGACTTGGAAACTCATTCGGGTTCACCAGATAAAGTTGGCTCAAGCCCATATTTTTCATCGCCCTTGCCACCCCACCAATATTTCCTGGATGCGAGGTTTCAACCAGCACCACACGAATATTATCAAGCAAATTGACCGACATATTTTTTTCTGGCATACCCTTGTTCCAATTTTGTTTTATAATAATCAGCTTAGATATTAGTTTACCCTCTCTTTAATAAATTGGAAACCACGATGCACCCTATTCTAAATGTAGCGATGATGGCGGCGCGCGAAGCCGGCGAGCTGATTATGCGCAGTATTGACAAGATTGACCAACTCACAATTGAACAAAAAGACAGAAACAATTATGTGAGCGAAGTCGATAAAGCCGCCGAACAAACTATTATTCGCGCTATTCATAAATATTATCCTGATCATGCTATTTTGGCTGAAGAAAGCGGCCGCAACCAAGCCAAATCGGATTTCGAGTGGATTATTGACCCTCTGGATGGCACCACTAATTTTTTGCATCAGTTTCCACAGTTCTCGATTTCTATCGCTGTTCTTGAAAAAGGCAAACTGATGCATGGCGTGGTGTTTGACCCAACCCGTGATGAAATGTTTTATGCCAGTCGTGGTCAGGGTGCGCGCATGAATAATCGTCGCCTTCGTGTTACCGAGCAAAAAACGCTGAACAATGCTTTATTAGCCACGGGCTTCCCTTACTATGAGTTTGACTACATAGACAGCTACTTGGCCAGTTTTAAATCCTTTATGCAATCCACCGCTGGCATACGTCGCGCGGGATCAGCGGCGTTGGATTTAGCCTATGTCGCCGCAGGGCGTGTTGATGGTTACTGGGAATTTAATCTAAAACCTTGGGATATCGCGGCGGGTATTTTGCTGGTCAAAGAAGCGGGCGGCTTATGCACAGATTTTGCTGGCACTGAAAATCAACTCGAAACCGGCAATGTATTAGCCTGTACGCCAAAAATAATGAAAGAAATGATGCAAACCCTGGTAAAAACCGTGCCAGCAGAACTTAGAAAGTAGGTTATAGCTTCAAAGACATCAACACGGCGTGTTCGCGCCCTGTTGATGTTTGATAATAGTTTTTTCGCATGCCATCTTGCTGAAAACCGATTTTTTGATAAATATGGCGTGCGATTTTATTGGATTCTCTTACCTCAAGCAGCAAGGTTTGATAATCAGATTCATCAAACCGTTTAATCAGCGCTTGCATGGCCGCCTTCGCCACCCCCTGACCTTGATAATCGCTATCCACCGCCAGATTAAGTAGGTGCAACTCGTCTAGTACAGGCAACAGGATCATATAACCCAATGCTCGATTATCCGCCCCCTGCATCACAAAACTAACGCTATCCGCCAACGCCTGCTCAAACCCTTTTTTTGACCAGGGCACTAAATGCACACGTTGCTCAACCGAAACCGCCCAATCCAAATCTGTTTCATCCATCAAGCGTAAACAATCAAACCTCGACACGATTGAAGCCAGCCTCCAATAATGCCAAATAAACATCGCGCTTTAACAGTGGCTGATCCAGCATCTGCTCAAAACTGGGCAAAACAACTAGCTGTGCACCTTCTATCAACATTTCATTGATCGGGTGATCCGCATCCATCGTAAACACCCTTTCAGCACCGGTCTCAATGATCTGTTCCAGCACCTCGAACTGCAGGTCTTCATCCTGCAAACCATCAGTATCAAAAAAACGCATTTGACTGACATCAGAAAGATGAAACTGGAAAATGGCCTGCCATAACAACCAGGCCTGGTTGTTATCGGCTTGCCAAGTTGCGTTTAAACCTGAGCCTAATAGCACCCAGAAAGGAAGAACTGGCTGTTGGTTGGTTTTAGCCAGCGGCATGACATCAGATTCATCATTCAGATGTAAAGCCGAATCAACGACAGGCGCAAGCTCAACGCCAGCCTGCTGAAAAGCGGGTTTAGCTTGCCAAGCACTCACCCCTAACTCGGCAAGCAGGCCTGGTGATAACTGAACACTTGGCATCAAGCTTTAAACCGTTTCTTGCCATTGCGGATGGGCTTTATTATCATCGATGGCAAACTTGTTCAACGCATTAATGTAAGCCTTCGCAGAGGCGGTAACGATATCCGAATCCGAACCCTGACCATTCACAATACGCCCACCTTTTTCAAGACGCACCGTGGTTTCACCCAATGAATCAGTGCCATTGGTGACATTGCTAACAGAGTAGAGCTCTAAAGTTGTGCCCGAACCGATAATCTGCTCAATCGCTTTAAAAGTGGCATCAACCGCACCGCTGCCTTTGATTTGCGCAGAATGCTCTTTCCCGTTCACCCACAAGGTGACCGCGGCATGAGGTAGCTCACCCATTTCCGTTGAAACCTTAAGCGCCATTAAACGAATGGTTTCGTTCTCAACGCGCTCAATATTGGCATCCGTAACCAACGCCTGTAAGTCTTCATCATAAATTTCGTGCTTGCGATCGGCCAAGTCTTTAAATAGTTTAAAGGCTTCATTAAGCTGCTGTTCAGTTTCAAACTCAATGCCCAGTTCTTGCAGGCGTGTGCGGAATGCATTGCGACCCGAATGCTTGCCCAACACCATTTTATTGGTGCTCCAGCCTACATCTTCAGCACGCATAATTTCATAGGTTTCACGATGTTTTAAAACACCATCTTGATGAATGCCCGACTCATGCGCAAACGCATTCGCACCAACAATGGCTTTATTCGGCTGCACGCTAAATCCAGTAATGTTCGAAACTAAGCGCGATGCCGCCAAAATCTCTGGGGTATGGATACGGCTATCAACATCAAAATAATCCTGTCGGGTACGAATCGCCATCACCACTTCTTCGAGTGCGGTATTGCCCGCACGCTCACCCAAACCGTTAATGGTGCACTCAACCTGACGCGCGCCATTCGAGACTGCGGCAAGAGAGTTAGCAACCGCCAAGCCTAAGTCATTATGACAGTGTGCAGAGAAAACAGCCTTGTCCGAGTTTGGCACACGTTCGATAATGTTTTTAAACAACAAACCAAATTGCTTCGGCACGTTATAACCGACGGTATCTGGAATATTTATCGTGGTGGCACCCGCCTTAATCACCGCTTCTATCACACGGCACAAAAAGTCTAGCTCAGAACGACCTGCATCTTCAGGTGAAAACTCAACATTATCGGTAAATTGGCGCGCACGCTTCACTGCCCAAACGGCGCGCTCAACCACTTCATCCGGAGTCATGCGCAGCTTCATTTGCATATGAATCGGTGAGGTGGCAATAAAAGTATGAATTCGACCAGAATTGGCTGGTTTAATCGCTTCACCGGCACGCACAATATCATTTTCTACCGCTCGCGCGAGACCACAAATCGTTGAGTCTTTGATGACCGAGGCGACGGCTTTTACCGATTCAAAATCACCTTCACTGGCAGCAGGAAACCCCGCCTCAATCACATCCACTCGCATTTTTTCGAGTTGTTTGGCGATGCGCACTTTCTCTTCTTTGGTCATCGACGCGCCTGGACTCTGCTCGCCATCGCGCAAGGTGGTATCAAATATCACTAAATGGTCTTTCATATATTTATCTCAATCAACTATTAGAATTATCAGTAGGTTCGGTTTCGGTAGATACAGACGAGGCTTTCGCCTTCTTACGTTGCTCTTGGGTTTGCCTTAGCCTGAAAACGGTCATTACCACGCCCGACAATGCATAAAGAAAGGCGGCGGCAAACAAGATTACCGAGGGTTTTAAGGTCACCACCACCACAACCAATACAATCAGCAACAGGGTGACAAAAGGTACCTTGTCTTTCAGGTTAAGCTCTTTAAAGCTGCTATAACGAACATTGCTGACCATTAGCAAACCGGTTGCCAGTGTGACAAACAATGCGAAACTGGCTTCAAAACCCGTTTCAATCTGATTCACCTCAACCATCCAAACCAGACCCGCCAGCACCGCCGCCGCTGCTGGACTTGGCAAGCCTTGAAAATAGCGCTTATCAGCTACCCCGACTTGAGTGTTAAAACGCGCCAAGCGCAAAGCCGCGCCAGCGGTAAATACAAAGGCAATTAACCAGCCGAGCTTACCAAAGTCACTCAACATCCACTGGTATATCAACAAGGCGGGGGCCAAACCAAATGACACCATATCGGCAAGGCTATCATACTCGGCACCAAACGCACTGCTAGAGTTGGTCATACGGGCAATACGGCCATCCAAGCCATCAAACACCATCGCAACAAAAATCGCAATCGCACCGGCAATAAAGTCACCGTTCATCCCTGCAATAACCGCATAAAACCCCGCAAACAAAGCCAGCGTGGTCATTAGATTGGGTAACAGATAAATACCGCGTTCAAAAGGGGGTTTCACATCATACCTCTAAATTTAAAATCACCCATCATTCTACCTTGCTTGCACGGCTTTTCAAACTGCAAACTCAAACAATCTCGCCCCGTCCAACAGCAAAATAACGAAAGCCTTTATCTTCTAACAAATCAGGCTCAAAAATATTGCGTCCATCAAAAATGACTGGCTGACGCATTAACTGTTTCATTTGCTTAAAATCAGGGCTCCAAAACATTTTCCATTCCGTCAAAATGACCAAAGCATCAACACCATCAAGGACGCTGTACATATCATCGACCAAGGTGACGCCCTTGCGATCGCCCCAATGCTTCATAAAATCAGCGCACGCCGTCGGATCATAAGCAACGACCTCGGCACCTTGGGCAACAAACGCCTCTAATGCTTTTAAACTAGGCGCATTTTCGACTGTGGCCGTATTAGGTTTAAACGACAAACCCCAAACACCGATTTTAATTCCGCGTAAGTCATTATCAAAAAAGCGCCAAGCTTTACGAAACAGCACTTCTTTTTGCGTTTCGTTATTCGATAGCACCGTGCGTAATAAATCCGCATCATAGCCCTTACCCTGCAAGGTACCTACTAAAGATTTTACGTCCGCTGCAAAGCTAGGACCACCAAAACCACAACCTGGATAGAGGTAACTAAACCCTATGCGTTTATCTGACCCTAAACCCTGACGCACCTCCTCAAAGTCTATATTAAAATGCTCCGCATTGTTTGCCAGTTCATTAATCAAGCTAATTCGCGTTGCTAATAAAGCATTAACGGCATATTTAGTATACTCGGCTGCACGCGTTGACATCACTTTAATCTGATCCGTCATCCGGTTAAACGGGCGCATTAAATCACGCATGACTTTTAAAGCCGCTTTATCAGTTCCACCCAGAACAATACGATCTGGGCGCATAAAGTTTTCAATCGCCGAGCCTTCACTAATAAAGTCGGGCATCGCAACCACCGCCACCTTAACCACCACGCCACGCTCCGCCAACGCCAACTTTAACTTGGCCTCAAAACGGTCTGCAGTGCCTATTGGAAAAGTGCTTTGGTTCACCACCAACACATCAGTTTTGACTGTCTCACCAATAAGCTTAATCACCGCTTCAGCACGATCCATCCGCCAAGAAGGCGTGCTTAAAATCAACACATCACCGTGCGCAATACCTTTTGCCCAGTCAGACTCAAAATGTAAACGCCCCTCGTCTTTTTGCTGGGCAATCAGACTATTTAACCCAGGCTCCTCACGCGGTAAACGGTTCGCATTCAAATCCTCAACCTTGACATAGCCGACAGGTAAAGACAGCACATCATTACCGGCATGTGCTAGCGCACCCGCTGTCACCAGGCCTGTTAATTCACAACCAAAAACTGATACTTTCATAGTCCTTTCACCTTGTTTAATAACCCAGCGGTGGAACAATCAAACCCATCGACTAACGCGGGCTCCTGCATGGCTTGGTAGGTTTCCTTTGCAATCAACTTACCTAACTCAACACCCCATTGATCAAAAGGGTTGATCTCCCAAATCACCGACTCAACGAACGTCTTGTGCTCATATAACGCCACCAGCATGCCTAAAGTCTTAGGCGAAATGGTTTTCATCAGCAAGGTGTTTGACGGTTGATTACCCGCATAATGCTTAAATGGCGTATTAAAGCTTGCTTGCAGCGATTCAGGAATCGCCGCATCCCCCAACATTAATACACGAGATTGCGCAAAACAGTTCGCCAAAGCTAAACGGTGCTGGTAACGCAAACTTTCATTTTTATGTGAGTGTGAACTGGCATCATAATCATCACGCTCAATCGGCGCAATAAAATCACACATGACACCCTGTGTGCCCTGATGCAACAACTGATAAAATGCATGCTGCGCATTCGGCCCAACCTCACCCCACAAAATTGGACAGGTTTTATAACTGACCGCTTCACCTTCACGGTTAACCGACTTACCATTACTCTCCATCACCAATTGCTCGAAATAAGAGGGGAGATATTTTAAGCGCGCATCATAAGGAAGAATGGCTTTGGCATTGATGTTCAAAAAATTAATATTCCAAATGTCAATTAACCCCATCAACACCGGCATGTTTTCAGCTAACGGTGCGCTCGCAAAATGCTGATCCATTAACCCAGCACCTTCAAGCATTTGATAAAAGCCTTCCATGCCGACTTTTAGTGCAATCGGAAATCCAATCGCCGACCACATCGAATAACGCCCACCCACCCAATCCCAAAACAGCAACTGGTTTTCTGGTGGAATCCCCCACTGCGTCATCATGTCTGGCTTGGTGGATACACCAATAAAATGCTGTGCCATAATCGTAGCTGGATTGCTAATACGCTCTTCCAACCAATCCTTAGCGGTTTCCGCATTCGACAATGTATCAATCGTGCTAAACGACTTAGAGGCCAAAACGAACAGGGTGGTTTCTTGATTTAAACACTTAAGCAAGTTAGATGTTTGCGTACCATCGATCGATGAAATAAAGTGTAGATTTAACGGTGATGTTTGCGTCTGCAATGCATGCGTGACCATTAAGGGACCTAAATCAGAGCCACCAACACCGATATTCACCACATCCGTAATCGGCTTGCCACTATAACCACGCCAATGACCCGCGCGCATTTTATTAACGATTTGCGTCATCTTCACAAACTGCTGACGCACCTCAGGCTGGACCTGAGCAGCAAATCCTGAAACATGCGCTTCACCGCGAACACGTAAGGCAGTATGAAGCGCTGGACGATCTTCTGTATCATTCACCTTATCGCCCGATACCAAGCGTCCAATCCAGTCTTCTAGCTTTTGTTGTTCGGCGAGTGCAAACAATCCGTCCATGACGCTGGACTGAATTCTATTTTTAGAATAGTCCAAAAACAAATCATCTACTTGAAGACTATAGCGCGCTGATCTACGCTCATCCTCAGCAAACAACTGCTTCATGTGTACTTGACCCGCTTGCGAACCTGCTAATTCTTGTAAAGCTAACCACGCTGCTGATAACTCAACCCCCATACCGCCTCCTAAGGTTCTATCTAATTAACTTAAGTCCAAGCTAGCCAGGTACTGACGGAAGTCAGCACCCAACACCTTGTCACGTAAAGCATATTCTATGTTTGCGCGCAAAAAACCCTGTTTATCACCACAGTCGTAGCTTTTCCCGCCACTAAACTCATAACCAAACATCACTTCTTCGCTCAACAGCGCCGCCATCGCATCCGTAAGTTGAATTTCACCGCCAACACCGGGCTTTGTTGACCTCAGCAACTCCATCAAGCGCGGCGTAAAGATATAACGCCCGACCACCGACAAATTCGAGGGGGCTTCTTCAGGTTTGGGTTTTTCAACCAGCTCAGTGATGCGTAAATCCGCATCCAATACGCCAGCAATACCGTATTTTTGCACTTGATCATCCGGCACCTGCTCCAGGGCAATCACGCTGGTATGCACCTTACGATAATACTGCGACATCTGCGCTAGGCAGCCTTTTTTAGGGTGATGCATTAACACATCAGGCAATAACACCGCAAACGGCTCATCAGGCGCAACAATATGCGATGCACACAAAATAGCATGCCCCAAACCCAAGGCCTCAGGCTGGCGAACACTTATAAAATTCACGCCTTTTGGCGTAATCGACTTCAACGCGTCAATGCGATCGTGCTTGGCCGACTCAATCAACTTACTCTCAAGCTCATAATGACTATCAAAGTGGTTTTCTATCGCATTCTTACTGGAATGGGTTACAAAAATGATATCGGTAATACCTGCCTCTGCCGCTTCCTGCACAATATACTGAATCAGTGGCTTATCCACCACGGTTAACATTTCTTTTGGAATCGCCTTTGTCGCAGGCAAAAAACGTGTTCCAAGCCCCGCTACGGGAATAATTGCCTTCGTTAAACCTCTATGCACCTTAAAATATCCTTATTTTAAATTGATCTCTTAACCCATATTACCAAAATTTCAGCCGAATCGTCAGTTTCGCAGTGGAAATTCATTTGCTGACAGAAAGCCGGCACATCCTTTAAAGCACTCTTATCCGTAAGCCTTAACTTAAAAACCTCTTCGCTAGCATGCTCAACTAGGCTTTTTTTAAGTTTTATAAGCGGCATTGGACAGCGATAATCCGTTAAATCTAATTCAATCACCTTACACCTCTCAAAAAAATCTCATCTATAATGCATATACTAAGCTAACTAGCTCACAAAGGTTACACCAAAATGCACAAAAAATACCCTCTGCTCATGATGACACTCATGCTATTTTTTTACAGCATCAGCGCCAATGCACACAACCTACCGGACTTAGGCTCCCCAGGCCTGGTTATTTACGACCGCCAAACTGAAATTGAACTTGGGCGTGCCTTTACTCAAGCCTTGCACAACGACGTGGACTTAATTAAAGACCCACAAGTACTCAGTTATGTTCGGCGTATCGGACATCGGATTGCAGAACACGCTCAAGACAACCGTAACTATCGTTTTTATGTGATAGATGATGACGCGATTAACGCTTTTGCAGGACCCGATGGCATTATTGGCATTCATAAAGGTCTCATCCTCGCGGCTGACACCGAAGATGAACTCGCCTCGGTAATTGCGCATGAAATTGCCCATGTCACACAACAGCACCTTGCCAGACGTTTTGAACAACAATCCAGCCTCAATGTCACCAGTTTTGCCTCTTTACTCGCCGCTATTCTCATCGGCACCCAAAACCCAGGAGCCGGTGTAGCCGCACTGATGGGCGCGACCGGGTTAAGCATGCAAGAGCAACTGCGTCACTCGCGCATCCATGAACACGAAGCCGACCATATTGGCATTACACTACTACAAAAAGCAGGCTACGATCCACATGCCATGGCGCATTTTTTTGGCAAACTAGCTAAACAACAACAGATTTATGAATTTCGCCCCCCCGAAATTCTCATGACTCACCCGGTAACCGAAACACGTCTTGCTCAGGCCACCCACCGCGCTTCACAGTTATCGAAAACACAGCACCAACATGACCCACTAAATTTAGGACTTATTCAACTAAGACTCAATCCAAAACGCGCCACACTTCAGTCTCGTACGGGCCTACTAAGCACACTTGAATGCTACCAGCAAACACTCAATGCACACAAACAGCAAAATACACCCTGTTTAAGCGAAGCGCTGAACACCCATCCTAATAACCGGCTTCTAAAACTTAAACATATCCGCCAACAACAAGGTCTAAACCCAAACCGCGCCGTCAGCGACTATGCAAAGCTCATTGAACTCTACCCGCAAGATGAAGCCATACTGTTACTTTTTGCTCAAGCCTACCGCACCCTCGGCCAAGAAGAAAATGCCCAAACACTGATTATTAGCCACCTGGACAACAAGCGATATAAATATGCGCTCTATCAAGAACTCAGTCAAAGTTTTTCTAGTCAACAACGACTCGCTGAGGCCTACTTATTTGAAGCCTTTGCTTATTTTGATCTCGGTAATCTACAGCGTGCCCAGCACCTACTCATGCAAAGCAAAAGAACCCATCGCCCCATCGCGAATATATACCAAAAAACACAGCAACAATTAGCGACACAAATTAAACCAAACAAAAACTAAAACAGAATTGAAATGGCGTCAAAACGCACCTCATAGAAAAAACTTTATTGGGCAATTAAATATTGCTATAGCGATTTTAAACAAAAAACTTGCTTTTAACCGCTAACTCCGTAAGCTTACACTTCAAGAGCAAGAACAAAAGCTCAAAGATAATTTCATGACTTACATTGTCAATGAAAAAATAATAAGAGACTCTTTAGGAGGGAGAATGAAAAATTCTAAAATCAACACAGCCATAGCGGCGTTAACCGTTTCTGCGGCCTTAGTTTCAGCACCGGTTTATGCAGCAACCGATGCCGCAGCAAAAGAAGCTATGGATAAGCGTATTGCCGAAGGTAAAGAGTTAGCATTTAGCCGAAGTCAAGGCAACTGTTTAGCTTGTCATAATATTATGAATGCTATGGGGCAACCGCAGGGTACCTCCCCTGGTACAATCGGTCCTGCATTGGTCATGCCAGCGATTCGTTTTGGCACTAAACAAAATCTGTATGATAAACTTTGGGCACCAGAAGGTACATTTAAGGATGCACCTCGCGCTGGTGAACAAATCAGAGTTAAATACAGCATGATGCCTTATTTCGGCGCTTATGGTATCCTATCCGATGATGAAATTAGTAAAATCGTTGATTATCTATGGAGCTTAAATCCATAATCCAGCGTTACTTTTTGATTCTTATAAAAATTATTAAAACCTAAATTGGGAGTTTTAAATCTTATGAAACGTAGATCATTCCTTAAAGCTACATTAGCAACCGGTGCAGCGTCAGTTGCAGTAAGTGCTGGCCTTTTAACACCTTCAACTGTTTTAGCTAGCTGGAACAAAGGTGCTTTTGAAGCAAAAAGCGTTAATGACGCATTAAATGGTATTTTCGGTGCATCAAATGCAGCTACTTCTGCTGATGTTAAATTAACCGCTCCAGCAATCGCTGAAAACGGTGCTGTTACACCTGTAACTGTTGATGCATCTGGTATGTCTGGTGTTGAATCTATTGCTATCATTGCATCTTCAAACCCAACGCCTTTAGTTTGCGAATACAAGTTCCAAGGCGCAGCTCAAGGTTTCGTGTCAACTCGTATTCGTATGGGTGAAACACAAACCGTTATGGGTGTTGTGAAAGCAGGCGGCAAGCTATTTAAAGCTGAACAAGAAGTTCGTGTAACCATTGGTGGTTGTGGCGGTTAATTTCTGCCCTATTCGGTTCAAGCTAAACTTAAAATAGAACAATTTTGAAAAGGAATTAAATATGTCTATCAATATCAGAACTCGTGGTCAAGTAAGAGGCGGCGTTGCAGAAATTAAATCTTTGATTCGTCATCCAATGGAATCTGGTGCGCGTATGGACCAGTCAACTGGCCGTCCATTCCCGATGAAGCTAATCACCAATGTTGATGTTTCTGTAAACGGCAGCAAAGTTGTTGACGCACAATGGTCAGCTAACATCTCTACTAACCCTTACATGCACGTAAACGTTGCGGCAAATTCTGGCGACGAAGTGACTATCAACCTAGTTGATAACACAGGTGAAACAGGTTCAGAGACCTTCAAACTAAGATAAGTTTGAATCGGCGTGCATTTTTTGCACGCCAACATAAAAAAATCATAAGAACAATAAAGCTCTCCAACGGAGGATTATAATGAAGAAGACACTTTCAAGTGCCATTGCCCTAGCCCTCGCGACTGGCTTCGGTACGACAGCCATTGCGGCTGATCACAGTGCACACGCAGAAAAAAGTCGCACAGATTTAGTAGATTATTTCAAAGCTAAACATCCGAATCGCCCAGTAGAAGATTATATCCATGGAATTTATGGTTATGATGAAGATCGTAGAATGCAATGGGCTGCTGAGGAAGAATTTCCGCAGTATTTAGAGTTTGTTGAGCGCGGTGAAGAACTGTTCAACAACGACAAAAATGCTTACATGGGCTGCCTGGTTAATTCTGACAAGGGCGTTAGCAAAATTAGACCAAGCTACCCTTATTTTAATGAAACAACTCAAATGGTCGTGACATTAGAAGGTGATATTAATCGTTGTCGTACTGAAGCTGGATTAAAGGCTTACGGTTGGAAGCGTGGTAACCTTGCACATGTCAGCGCCTATTTAGGTTATGAAGCACGGGGTGAAAAAATCAATGTCCAGATTAATTCTGAAGGTGCAGCCAAAGCATTTGCTCACGGTGAACGTGAGTTTATTGAGCCTCGCGGCCAGTTAGGATTAGCTTGTGCTAGTTGTCACGTATACAACGCATCAGCTCGTGCTCGTTCAGATATCCTTTCACCTGCATTAGGCCACGTAACGCACTTCCCTGTTTGGCGTGGTAAATGGGCCCGTGCTGGTGGTGATGGTTTAGGAACGTTGCATCGTCGCTACGAAGGCTGTCACAAAAACATGCGTCATACAGCTTACAAAGTACAAGATGAAGAGTACCGCAATATGGAATTCTTCCAAGCCTATATTTCGAATGGTTTAGAAATCAATGCGCCAAGCTATCGTCAGTAATTTTGATGAATGCTTTAAATAAAAAAACCCGGTTAAAACCGGGTTTTTTTTATTTACTGACAAAAATCACAGTTTATACTCAAGCAACTGCTCACCCTCATACATCCAGTCAAACCCTTGTCTTACCCATCTCTCAACAGCAAGAATCAAACTAGGGTCATTTACCCCCATTTTCTGCGCGATAACAAAAATCTTATCACGCTCATCCGGGCTAAAATGACCATCCTTGTAAGAGATACGAATCAGCTCTTGTAACGTGATAATCTTAGACTCGTTGGTGTCCATCACCTTCAATAAATCTGGCACGACGAGATGAGATTTATTTAGGTCCAATTCAATGCCGTACTTCTGACTTAATTCACGTAAATAATCCAACTCACCCTCTGAAACATCATTATCAGCGGCCGCCATCATCACCGCCAAATCAAATAAAGCTTGGCGCTGTTGGGCTGTTAATCTTTCTATAAACATGGCGCTCCCCTTAAAGGTTTATTTTCCGCGTTTTTCAATTTGAGTCACATCACGTACCGCACCAAATGCCGCGCTGGTGGTCATCGCCGCATAAGCTCGCAAAGCCGCACTGACATGACGCTGACGTTTTTCAGCAGGCTGCCAGGCCTGGTCACCTTTCTGCTCCATTTTTTGACGACGTTGCGCCAACTCATAGTCTGATACCTTTACATTAATCGAACGATTAGGAATATCAATTTCAATAATATCCCCCGGTTCAATCAAACCAATATTACCGCCTTCAGCGGCTTCCGGTGACGCGTGCCCAATCGATAAGCCAGAGGTGCCGCCTGAAAAACGACCGTCGGTTAATAATGCACAAGCCTTGCCCATTCCTTTTGATTTAAGGTAACTGGTTGGGTAAAGCATTTCTTGCATGCCTGGCCCGCCCTTAGGTCCTTCGTAACGAATAATCACCACTTCACCGGCTTTGACCTCATTACCCAAAATCCCAGCTACCGCTGAATCTTGGCTTTCGAATATGCGTGCTGGGCCTGAGAATTTAAAAATCTCCTCATCAACACCGGCGGTTTTAACGATACAACCATCCTGTGCAATATTGCCAAACAACACGGCTAGGCCACCATCTTGGGTATAGGCGTGCTCTACCGAACGAATACAACCATTTTGCGCATCATCATCCAGGGTCTTCCAACGCTTGTCTTGGCTAAAAGCCTGGGTAGTTCGTACATTACCTGGCGCCGCACTATAGAATTTTTGTACCGCCTCTGAGGGCTCACGTGAAATGTCCCACAACTCAATCGCTGCGCCTAGGGTTGAGGCATGTACGGTATAGGTAGTCGGATCAATCAAACCACCTCGATCCAACTCACCCAACAAGCGCATAATGCCGCCAGCACGATGCACGTCTTCCATATGATAGATTTTGGAGTTAGGGGCTACTTTTGACAAACATGGTACTTTACGCGACACCGCATCAATATCCGCCATGGTAAAACTCACATCGGCTTCATGCGCGACGGCTAATAAATGCAATACCGTGTTGGTTGAACCCCCCATCGCCACGTCTAATGCCACGGCATTTTGGAAGGCGCTAAAAGTAGCAATCGAACGCGGCAATACATTGTGATTATCCTTTTCATAATAGTCTTTGGCGATTTCAACAATCCGACGCCCCGCTTCTTCAAACAAATGCTTGCGATCCGCATGAGTCGCTAACATCGAACCATTACCCGGCAAGGCCATGCCTAACGCCTCGGCCAAACAGTTCATCGAGTTGGCGGTGAACATCCCCGAGCAAGAACCACAGGTAGGGCAAGCGGAAATTTCAACGGCTTCAACGTCGGCATCGCTGACATTATCATCCGCCGCCATCACCATCGCATCCACCAAGTCGAGTTTGATTTCCACACCACCTAAGATCGACTTACCTGATTCCATCGGGCCACCGGATACGAAAATCGTTGGAATATTTAAACGCATCGCCGCCATTAACATACCTGGCGTAATCTTGTCGCAGTTTGAAATACATACCAAGGCATCCGCACAGTGGGCATTTACCATGTATTCAACCGAATCGGCAATCACTTCACGCGAAGGCAAGGAATAAAGCATGCCGTCATGCCCCATCGCAATACCGTCATCGACCGCAATAGTGTTAAATTCTTTCGCCACGCCACCGGCTTGTTCAACCACGCGCGCCACCAACTGCCCCATGTCTTTTAAATGCACATGACCAGGTACAAATTGGGTAAATGAATTGGCAATCGCGATAATCGGCTTGCCAAAATCTTCGGTATTCATGCCGGTGGCACGCCATAAGGCGCGTGCGCCAGCCATATTTCTGCCATGGGTACTGGTTCTTGAACGATATGCGGGCATAGTTAAACTCCTTAACTCAATTAGTTCGCCGTAAAAACCGGCGGTTTGTTATACTTGCAATTAATAATAGTTATAATTTTTTGATATTTTCTCACAACTGTCCTAAAGCATGAAAAAATCTGACATTGAATTTCTTAATAGTTTACGCCAAGCCTCTGGCTATGTGCATTTACATCGCGGCAAAACCTGCGTTATTTATTTGCCAGGCGATTTATTTCTTGATAATCAAGCATTACAAGAGTTCGCCGAAGATATTAGCCATCTTCACGCCTTTGGTTTAAAAATCGTGCTGGTAATGGGCGCCACCCCACAAATCAACCAAGCGCTAGAAAATGCGGGGATGGATTGGCAACAGCAGCAACAATTTCGTATCACCTCCGCCGCCATGCTGCCCGTTTTGCAACGAACGCTCGGCGAGGTGCGCAGCCAACTTGAAGCCGCGTTTAGCCGCCAGCAACCGCTAAGTGGTCATCCGCTCACTCTCTGCTCAGGCAATTGGGTGATTGCCCAACCCAAAGGCGTGATTAATGGCATCGATTTTCAATACACAGGACAGACGCGCAAAGTCAATGAAGAGGCGATACGTGCGATCCTTGACTCTGGCCAGGTGGTATTACTCACTCCCCTTGCCTACTCACTGACAGGCGAAGTATTTAACCTCAATACCTTGGAGCAGGCCTGCAGCGTCGCCAATAAACTTCAGGCTGACAAGCTGATGGTATTCACTACGGCTGAACAAATGCAAGGCTTGCCACGGCAGGTGAGTTTAACCGACCTTAAAACCTTCCAACCCCACAATCAAGATCAAGCCCAATTGATTGACCTACTCAGTGAACAAACACGTCAGGTTAAGCGGATTCACTTAATGAATGAATCCGACCCCAGCAGCCTCATCATCGAACTATTTAGTCGAGATGGCATAGGCACCCTCGTGTTCACTGACCGCTATCATCAAATTCGCCAAGCGCGGATTGAAGATGTCAGTGGCATTATCGACCTGATTGCCCCACTGGAACAAAAAGGCATGCTGGTTAAGCGTTCTCGTGAACGTCTCGAACTTGAAATCAACAACTTCAGTGTAATTGAGCGCGATGGACATATCATTGGCTGCGCCGCGCTTTATCCATACCAAGGAGAAACCGCTGAAGATCAGGCCGTCGAACTCGCTTGCTTAGCAGTGGATAGCCACTACCAAGGTCAAAGTTTAGGCGAGCAATTGCTTGCCCATTTAGAATCCAGCGCTAAACAGCTGTCGTTTAACCGACTGTTTTTACTAACCACTCACACCCATCACTGGTTTATTGAACATGGATTTGTGCCCAGCTCGCTGGAACAGCTACCGAGTAGCCGCCAAAGCCTGTATAACTATCAGCGCCAATCCAAAGTGCTAATTAAAGAGCTTACATGAATTTTGCCGATCAAATTGAACAACCGACTATAACGTCACCTGTTAACCTCATCCAACACCGATTTCGTGGATTTTTGCCCGTCGTGGTAGATGTAGAAACCGCTGGCTTTGAAGCCAACCACCACGCCCTATTGCAAGTCGCGGTGATGACCTTGCGAATGGATGAACAAGGACAACTCCACCCCGACCAACTCTATCAAGAAAACATCCTACCGTTTGAAGGCTCTAAACTCGATGCCAGTGCCTTAAAATTTAATGGCATTGACGACCCCTACCATCCATTTCGCGCCGCTAAACCAGAGCGCACTGCCTTGGAGCAATTGTTCGCACCTGTCCGCACCCAAATCAAACAAACCGGCTGCACCCGTGCGATTTTAGTAGGCCATAACGCGATGTTCGATCTTAATTTCATCAAACACGCGAGCGAACGCACCAAAGTAAAATGCCCATTCCATCTGTTTAGCACCTTTGATACCGTATCACTAGCAGGCCTGGTCTATGGTGAAACCGTGTTAAGCAAAGCCGCTATAGCGGCCGGACTCGAGTGGGATAATAAACAGGCGCATGATGCCGCTTACGACACTGAACGCACCGCACAGCTGTTTTGCAAAATAGTCAATCAATGGCCGCTAGTCAAACCGCAAGAACCGGCCTAACCCGCAAGGCAAACGCATCTAAATAATAAAAAAATCATCACAATAGTCATGATTAATCTCGTTCCCACGCTGTGCGTGGGAACGCAGACCGATTTAACCTATGAAACAACGCTCAAACCCAAGTCCAAGGCGCTCCCACGTTCAACGCTAACGTATGCACATATGTTTATAACTCGCTCCCACGCTGTGCGTGGGAGCGCTGTTGCTGGTGTGTACAATAGAATTTCTGGTATTTTACAGTGCTAAAAAGTTACACAATCAGTTTAATTCACTCATTACTGTCTCGAATGGGCTGGCATTCCCACGCACAGCGTGGGAACGAGAAAAGAAGTGTGCATACGTTAGCGTTCAACGTGGGAGCGAGACCTGATTGTAAGTTTTTGATTTATTATTTACTTTAGATGCGTTTGCCCTGGGCTAACCCGTCGCCCAAATAAAAAAGCCTGCTAATGCAGGCTTTATTAACAAGGTAGCAAGCTAAAACTAACTCGCTACTTTGGCATTTGCGGCTGTCATCATCGACTTTAATTCACCTGAAGCGGCCAACTCCAATGTAATATCACAACCGCCTTGCAATTCACCATCAATATACAACTGTGGGAAGGTAGGCCAGTCTTGATACTTAGGTAAAAACTCATAAATACCCGGGTCAGCTAATACATTCACAAACGCAAACTTCTCGCCCGTTTCTACTAATGCGGCCGCGGTGCGGCTTGAAAAACCACAAGATGGCATCTGAGGCGTGCCCTTCATATATAACACAACCGGATTATTTTTTACTTGTTCATCAATTTTTGCCAAGGTTTCTTGTTCTGCACTCATTTGTAACGTTCCTTAATTCCTGATTAAAATGCTCGGTTATTATACAACATTTGGATTTCTTTTTACATATCGTTCTACATAGCGCTACATACTGGGCGCATTCGAAATAGTCATTCACCAGGCCTGGCTAGTAACCTCGTTCCCACGCTCTGCGTCACTGCCATTAAGTTAAGGATTTTGGGGCAATACGGAGCAAACCAACTTGTGTCATTGCGAGGCCGAAGGCCGTGGCAATCTCTGACAGACTGAGCACGCCCTTGAGAGATTGCCGCGTCGCTGCGCTCCTCGCAATGACCGTTTTTTTCTTAACTTAATGGTAGTGACGCTCTGCGTGGGAATGCAGACCGATTTAACCTATGAAACAGCGCTCAAACCCAAGTATAAGGCGCGCCCACGTTCAACGTGGGAGCGAGAAAATGGCCAAATCCAGCTTTTTTGCAGCCGATTGGCTTTAGTCCGACAGGCTCCTAGCACAGGTAATACTTAACCGATCGCCCTTTGCCTTGAGCTTGCAGAACCTCCAACTCAACCAACTCAGTTAAATCACGCGCCGCGGTGGCATCGGACGTGCCGACTAGGTTTTTATATTTGCGCCTAGCGATGCCGTCATCAAAATCATCGGTTTCCAACAGGCGCGCCAATAATTTGCGTTGGCGCTCGTTAAACACGTGCGCACGATGTTGATCCCAAAACTGCGTGGCATAACGCACCTTTTCCAATCTCTGCAAACTGGTTTGCGCTGCGGCTTGCACGCAGTTTAAAAACCAAACGATCCATTCGGTTAAATCGCCCTCGCCTTTCTGGGTTTTTTCCAGCACTTGATAATAATCGGATTTTTTTCGCACCATTTCGCTAGAAATCGAATACAACCGAATATCAGTATCATCAGCTCGCGCCAAACAGCGTTCAGCTAAAATACGAGATAAACGCCCATTGCCATCATCAAACGGGTGAATAGTGACAAACCAAAACTTAGCGATTGCCGCCTTCAAATAATCGTACACAGGATAATCTGTATCTGACTGCTCTTGATTCAACCACACAAGAAACTCATCCATATAAGCTTCAACGCAGGCGCGTTGCTCACACGGCGCTTGAAAATGCACCACTTCCTTGCGCCCAAAATGCCCGGACACCACCGCCATCGCTTCATCTCGATAATCGCCCAGCGTGACTTCTTTTAACCTTGGAACTTCAATAAACAACTGCGCTTGCCAATGTTGAAGTTGCGCATGATCAAGCGGTTGATCCGCGTTACGAACCGCCTCCAGGAATACTTGCGTAAAGGCTTCGTAGCGTTTGTCTGTCGGTTTGGCATTAGGTAAACCCAAATGGCGCGCAATACTGGAGCGCACCGAATCGCGGTCAAGAACCTGCTGTTCAATTAGAGAGGTAGACAAGGTTTCATCCAACAACACTTGGCTTTCAAACACCAACCGTTTTTCCGCTGAAAGTTGATTGGCTAAAGCAATTAAAGGCGCAACCGCTCTGACCGTGTTCAACAAACACGGCATCACCTGCGCCTGATCAAAAGACCAGTTCGGCCAGTTTGCATATTGCCATACCCATTTTTGCGCCATATTTAGACCCACGTGAGACGATTAATTGACTTAATTGTATCAGTTTATGAGTCGATTAGAACACCAAATCATCTCAAAACCAGGAGAAATGCATCTAAATAATACAAAAATCATAGCAATAGACATGATTAGCCTAGTTCCCACGCCGTGCGTCACGGCCATTAAATTAAGTAATTTGTGGCAAAACCGAGCGAACCAACTTGCGTTGCGAGGCTAAAAAAATCACGCGGCATTGCGAGGCCGAAGGCCGTGGCAATCTCTTGCAGACGGCGCACGCCCTTGAGAGAGTGCCGCGTCGCTGCGCACCTCGATATGACCGTTTTCTTCTTTGGCCGCTGTTAATCATCAAACATTAAACGCGGATTCCTTCATCGCCTGCTCTGCTCGGCTAATCCCCAAGCGGTGTGCAACTGTTTTCCATGCCTTAACCGCATTTAACACCTCATCATAAATTTGAGTTGCTTGGACTTCAGAAAGCCGAAAAAAATCTTTCACTTCAAAAGCCAACTGGTAGTCTAAGGCGTTGTCTGTATCGGTAATGTTCAGATGAAGACCCCGCTTGCCAACAATTGGATTTAAGTCATAAGCAGGTGATAACTTCCATCCGTTTTTGACCAGTAAAAAACCGTGGTTTCTCAGGTGATCATCTGTATTAGATACCGCAATATTAAAGACAATTCGACGCCAAAGCTGGGCTAAATCAGTTTCAGTTTGTGCGCCTTGTGCGGATAAGAATTCAGCCATCTCCAAATAGCTGGCTCCCTGCGACTGCTCACCATAATAGTATTGAAGCTGAGTCATCGCCGAAGAAAAGTGCAGCCGCTGCTCACCCTGCCGGTCAAAACGTTTGGTTAAAAAAGTATGATGATGCGATGATAGCTGCCTGATCTCACTTGGAAACATCTCAACACCCGCCGCTAAAGCCAACTCATAACAGACCATTTCCCAAGCGCCCACATCATGGGTATCGTTTAAATTAGGAAACTTAGCTATCCATAAATGATTATGCTCATCAGTCACGCAAGCCTTAGGCCTAGCACCACCAAGAGATGAACCAGGAGCAATCAACATTTTTAACCAGCGATAATAGTCATCACTGTCAATGTTTTCGTCGTTTTCAATTTGAATGGCCGCCTGCTCTAACGCACGAAGCGAGGCCATAGGTGGCGCAGCGAATTCTGTATTATTGTCCAGAAAAAAATCCGCACCAGCCAGCTTAAATCGAATCCCTCCCATGCGGTAAGAATCATGAACACCGAGCAAGTAATCCAACTCACTTAATCGACTAGTCACACGAATACCCTTACGTGCTTCAATAACAGCACGGCGCTGCATCAAAATCCGCCCCCAGCGGTCAGGAGATGAATCCAAAAATGCACAAAAGTTTCTATCGGCCTCGTCATTATAAAGTTCGCCTGCGTGCAGCGTCAGCATAGGGTCAATTTGTAGGCGATAAGGTGATGTTAGAAATGCCTTATCGTAGGTAAAGCTAAACACGCCACCTCGGCTTGAGTCACTGTAAGTGAGATGCCCAACTAACACGGGGGCTTTAATGGGATACCAATCGGCATAGACTTGAACAATTTCACGGCTCATTTCGAACCACCCAACAATTTGATGTTTTGCAGCTTGATACCCACCTCATCGTGAGCAGCCATCTCCGCAAAATTGTTTTCCATTCCCAACACCGCCATAACCTTCAAGTAAGTGCCGATAGCAACCCCCGGATCACCCGCAAAAACCTTGTTAAGGGTTTTAGGATCAAAACCGGTTCGCTCACACAACAACTTTTTCGTAAAACCACGACGCTTCATAGCGAGCAATAAGTCTTCACCAAAAAAAGCGAGGATTTTTCGCTGCTTTGGAAACAGTATATTATGCAAATCACGCTTAGCCACACCACCCTCCAATTGGACTATATTCCCTGTAATCGTTAAAGAGTGGGAATATAGTCCAATTGAGTGAGATTGACAAGTGCCAAGAATTGTTTAAAGGATACCCATTTTTAATTTCACACAATAAAAAACCTTCAACCACTCAAACTATCTTTAATTAAAAGACAATTTTTTTTAAACTGTCACTCATGGATAAAAAAACACTCATTAAACAGCTTATCGCCGATATTATCGACAATGGTTTTTTAACCCAGCTAAGTTTTCGTTATCAGCAGGATCATGGCAAGCTTCTGGAAAACCTGATTGCTATTAATTTGCGCGCTCAAAATCAAAGTCTGCACTTTATTAAAGGTTCGCAAGAATGCGATTTTGTTTTTCAAACCAACGAAGGGATGATGCCTTTACAGGTCGCCTATGCTATGATCTCAGCCACCCTGATACTTTGGCGCGCGAGTTGAATGGGTTGATTAAGGCGGCGGCATTTTTGAATGCACAAAAAGGATTTATCATCACCCTCAATGAAGCACGTGAGTTCATGCATCAAAATATTGAGGTGAAAATTTTACCCGCTTGGCAATTTTTATTAACCGAGTTGGGCCAATAACTTTTACCTTCGCAGGTCATTTTTGCTTTAGATGCGCGGGTGCTCCTCCTGGCTTTAGCCCTAATCGCTAAGCTTAACAATAGCCATCTATTCAGCTAAGCAACACCTCTTCGATACTGCGCGGTAGGCTTTGCTCAAGTGCTAACAATACGACATCAATTGCAACAATATTTTTCCCGATTGATTTTTTATGCTAAGATCCTACTCTATAACCTATTTGGAAGGGATGGCATGACAATGGAAGCAATCATTCAGGACAATCGTTTTTCTGCATTCTTAGTCTCGCAAGCGACTAAACGCAAAAAATCGCGTTCAAACCCTTTTATCAGGATCGGTTTTACGTCAGCAAACAACATAGAAATTGACCAAAATATACGTTCCAACAAGATACCGCTTGAGGTGATTTCAAAACTTAGCAAAGAGCTGGATTTGAATGAGCAACAGGTTTATTCATTGGTGAATATTTCGAGCTCGACTATTTCAAGACGTAAGAAAGAAGGCAAAGGATTAAAGCCTGACGAAGCAGGAAGAGTTTACCGAATAGCCGCCATTATCTCGCTTGCGGAGTCAACGCTGGGTGAACACGAACGTAGTATTCGCTGGCTAAAAACACCGGCTAAATTCTTGGACGGAGCGGTACCGCTTGAGTTGTTGGAAACCGAAGCCGGAACGGATGAAGTCAGAAAACTCCTCCTAAGAATTGAGCACTCGGTCTATTCGTAATGTTGGTTTATCGTTTAATTAGAGTCCGCTCAAAAAATCAGCGAACAAGAAACCGAACAATTCGAACTCAGCGCTAATTTGTTTTTTTCATGCGCTAACTCTTTTTAGTGATGGCGTAATTCTGTGTTTTTGGATGCGATAGAAGCCATAAATAGCCTATAGGGCGAGAATAGCCCGCTATTTTGGTAAAAATAGCGCCAAAAAAAGGCCTTCAACAGCACCAATAGGTTCATCACCAAGAAGATTGAGTTTATCCAAGCCACGCTGGTGTTGGCGCGCTTGGTTGGAACGCGGTTTAAACCATAGTATTGCTTGGCTTGACCGAATTTGCCTTCAATCGGAATGCGTTGTCGATA
>NZ_JYNN01000017.1 GCF_000934765.1 Thiomicrospira microaerophila
ACAGGCTCCTAGAATAATAATTTCTCAACAAAAGGTGACACCTGATGTCTAGTAAGATCTACTGCAATGCCCAATTTCTTCCTAAGCCGGGTAAAGAAACTGAACTATTTAAAACACTTCAATCACTTGAACCCAATACCTTGCGGGAAGACGGCTGTATCGAATATCGCGTTACCCGACAAATCCCAAGCCCGTTTGCCAATGGCACAAGCTATCCAATTGTATTTCAGGAAGTTTGGCGAGACCTATCAAGTTTTGAAGCCCACTGCCAGCGCACTGAAATCCAACATTTTTTTCAAACCTATTGCCTAGCAGAGGATGGGTTAGCAGAAAAATGGAATGTCTGTATTTACAGCGACGAACCTGAAGACTACGATGCACCCAACATCACAAACTGTAGATAAACCTAACGTTCAACAAGGCTTCACTATCTGAATAGCGTAGCCACATACCCAACTCAATTAAATACAGTCCATCTGCAAATAATAACTAATATCCAGGTTAAGCGCTTAACGTGTAACGTCTTATTGTGCCCTTGTTACAGATTATTTTTCATTAAACCGTCATGAATATCCGCCTTATTTGCGCTAGAATAGTAATAATAATTTGAACAATCTACAAATCTAGGGAATGCCATGAACACATCTGTTGAGCCGATTCAAAACCCTGTTGAACCTATCTACTTTAACCGTGAGCGTAGCTTGCTAGAGTTCAATCGTCGCGTATTGGCGCAGGCGAAAAACCCTGATGTGCCTTTATTGGAGCGTTTAAAGTTTTTATGCATTTCTTGTAGCAACATGGATGAGTTTTTTGAGGTTCGACTGGCCAGCGTAATGGAGCTTACCAAAGATTCCGCCGCGCGCACTCAGCCTGACAATATGCGCCCTGAAGAGGCGGTCGTGATGCTCACTGAGGTGGCGCATGAGGTGGTCAAAGACCAGTATCACACGCTTAATCACATTTTGATTCCTGCTTTGGAAAAAGAGAATATTCGTTTTATCCGCCGCAACCATTGGAACGATAAGCAGAAAGAGTGGATCCGTAATTTCTTCTTGGATTCCCTAAAACCGGTTTTAAGCCCGATGGGATTAGACCCTTCACATCCCTTCCCGAAGATTTTGAACAAAAGCTTAAACTTTATTGTGTCGCTTGAAGGCAAGGATGCGTTTGGTCGTTCTAATGGCTTGGCGATTGTTCAGGTACCCCGCTCACTACCGCGCATTGTTAAACTGCCAGCCGAAGCAACCGATGGTGAAAATGACTTTGTATTTTTATCATCGATTTTACATTCCAATGTCGCTAATCTATTCCCAGGCATGACAGTGACAGGCTGCTACCAGTTCCGCGTTACTCGCAATACCAACTTATTTATTGATGAAGAAGAAGTCGATGACATTATGAGCGCGTTACAAGGTGAACTGTATGGTCGCCACTATGGCAATGCAATTCGCTTAGAAGTAGCGGATAACTGCCCTCCCGCAATGGTCGAATATCTACAAGACCGCTTTAAACTGCATGAAAACGCCTTGTATCAAGTCAATGGCCCAGTAAACTTACATCGTTTGGATGCAGTACCGAGCATGGTGAATCGTCCTGACTTATTGTTCCCGCCGTATATGCCTCGCGCGCTGGTGCCGGCTAAATCTGCCAAGAATCCATTCCGCTTGTTTACCCGCAAAAAACAACAGGCTAACTTGTTTGAGCAAATTAGCCGCAAGGATATTTTGTTACACCATCCTTATGACTCGTTTGCACCCGTGATTGATTTTCTAAACCAGGCATCTAAAGACCCCGATGTGTTAGCGATTCGCATGACCCTTTATCGAACAGGCGAAAAGTCAGCGATTATTGATGCATTGGTTCGCGCCGCCAACAATGGCAAGGAAGTCACCGCTGTGGTCGAGTTACGCGCCCGCTTTGATGAGGACAACAATATCCAACAAGCCACACGCTTACAGGACGCGGGCGTACATGTAGTATATGGCGTAGTAGGCTACAAAACCCACGCCAAAATGATTTTGGTGGTGCGTCGTGAGGATAGCAAACTGCGCCATTATGTGCATCTTGGGACAGGTAACTACCATCACATCACCACCCGTTTTTACACCGATTTTGGGCTATTTACCTGTCGCCCAGCAATAGGGCGCGATGTCACCAAAATTTTCCAGCAACTCACTAGCTTGGGCAATACCAATGATTTAGAGGTCGTATTGCAATCGCCCTTTACCCTGCATTCTGGCATGCTAGAGAAAATTGCGCGTGAAGCAGACAATGCACGCCAAGGCCTGCCTGCACGGATTATTGCCAAGATGAATGGATTACAAGAAAAGGGGATTATCGACGCGCTTTACCAAGCATCACAAGCGGGCGTACAGATTGATTTAATTGTGCGCGGTATCTGTAGTTTGGTGCCCGGGGTACCTGGACTGTCTGAAAATATTCGTGTTCGTTCAATTATTGGGCGCTTTTTAGAACATCATCGCGTCTATTATTTTGAAAACCATGGCCAAGCCCCTGAGCTTTACTGCTCTAGTGCTGACTGGATGCGTCGCAACCTACTGGCACGGGTTGAAACAGGCTTCCCAATTCTTGACCCAGACTGCTTTCAACAAGTATTTACCGAGGGACTAGCCATCTATTTAGATGACACCACGGCCGCGTGGGAACTACAATCGGATGGGCATTATAAACTACACGAATTAAGTGAAGATGAGTTAGCATTTAATGCCCAGTTAGCGCTAATTGAAAAATATAGCCCAATCATAGAAGCTTAACACCAATAAGTTTCGGCTTGGTTTATCGCTTAAAAACGATTAGACTAGCCGAAATTTGAAAACAATATGTTGAAAACTCATGACAGACATGCAGATAGAATCCAACGAAAACGACCTTTATGCCGCGATTGATTTAGGTTCAAATAGCTTTCATATGATTGTGGCACGCGAAGTGCATGGTCAACTACAGGTTGTCGATAAGCACAAGGAAATGGTGAGGTTACGCCTAGGCTTAGATGACCAAGGGCGCTTAACAGACACGGCCTTTCAAGCAGGCTTGGACTGTTTAACCCGCTTTGGTCAGCTAATCAAAAACATCCCTACCCCAAATGTGCGTGTAGTCGGCACAAACACCCTGCGAAATGCGCAAAATAGCCGCCAATTTTTAATTTCGGCGCGTAAAGCGCTTGGGCATCACATTGAAATCATCTCCGGCCAAGAAGAGGCGCGGCTGATCTATCTTGGCGTAGCGCATGGTCTAGCTAAAAGCGAAGAACAACGCTTAGTGATGGATATTGGCGGTGGGAGCACCGAGTATATTATTGGTCGTGGCTTTACCAATGAACACCTTACCAGTACCGAAATGGGTTGCGTCAGCATCACTCAACTGCACTTTGCCGATGACATTATCACCGCAGAACGTATGAACCGTGCAATAGCCAGTTGCCGGCAAGTCTTGCGCCCACATCGCAAAACCCTTACACAACTTGGATGGGATACAGCTTATGGCGCCTCAGGCACGATCAAATCGATTAGCCAACTACTACAAGAAAATGGCTGGTCTGAAAACTGTATCACGCAAGACGGGCTTCAACACCTTCGCGGTGAACTGATCAAAGCAGGCAGTGCACAGAATTGCCAAATAACGGGTTTAAAGGATGATCGTCGTCCGGTGCTGGCCGGTGGCTTAGCGGTGTTAATCGCCACATTTGAAGAACTTAAGATTGACTGCATGCAAGTCAGCAGTAACGCGCTGCGTGAAGGCTTGGTATTTGATACCTTGGGTCGTTTATTTGCTGAAGATTCGCGTGAATCCAGTGTACGTGCAATGCAAACCTGGATGCGAGTTGACTTACAACAAGCCTCAATGGTTGCCAAAACCGCGCGCTCATTATTTAACCAGGCACACAATATTTGGCAATTACGTGACAGTGAATACGACTACCCCAAGCTGCTAAACTGGGCTAGCGAGCTGCATGAATGTGGTATTGCACTCAGCTACAAACGCTATCGTCACCATTCTGCTTATCTTATCGAGCAAGCCGACATGGCCGGCTTCACTAACCAAGAAAAACAAATGCTAGCGGCGATGATGCTGAACCATCGCGGCAAGTTTGTTCAAGAGTCTTTCGATAATCTACTCGAACCCCACAATACCAAACTCGTGTTCTTAACGGTTCTGTTGCGCTTAGCTGTCAGGATTCACCGAGGCCGGGATGCCGAATCACCCGAGGTAATGCTAGTGATTGAAGACAATACGAATATGCACCTGCGCTTTGAAGATAATTGGCTTAAAGCCCACCCACTGTCGCAAATGGATTTAGAAATCGAAGCCAAACGCTTAGAAGGCGCAGGTTTCAAACTAACCTTTGAATAGGGTTGGGCTGAATAGGATTAGGTTAGCATTAAAGACTAATACACATCCATCTGGATGCGCTTTTGTTGCTTAGCGTCCAACCAGGCCTGGTCGGCTTGCTCCGCCTGCCAGCGATAGTTTTGCATCCAAATCGCTTTAATTTGCTGTTCGACAGCCTTAGCTAGACCGGCTTTATCCCCACAAATATATAGATGAGCACTCGACTCCCAAGCCGCCAACCAGGCCTGGTTGACTAGCAAACGATTTTGCACATAAACTTTATCGGGCTGATCCCGAGAAAACGCGGTATCCAGCGCTAATAAACCTTGAGCTTGCCAGCCTTCTAATTCAGCTTGGCACAAAAAACGGCTTTGGCGATGCGTCTCGCCAAAATACAATAGGTTTTGCCCCCTCGCGCCCTGCGCTTCACGCTGCTGCAAAAAACCGATAAATGGCGCAAGACCGGTACCCGCTGCCAGCATCACAATCGGCGTGCTGGGATCATCGGGCAATTTAAAGTGCTTATTCGGCTTAATCTCAATATCCAATAGATCACCGACTTGTGCCTGCGCCATCCAAGCAGAGGTTACGCCAACCCGTTCACGATGATCATGCTGATAGCGAATCGCCTTATATAGCAGATGAATTTGATTTGGATAACAGAGAGGGGAACTGGCAATCGAATAGTATCGCGGCGCTAGCGGACTGAGCAGTGTCAAAAATTCGACACCCCATTGCTGTAAGTCTGGAAACGCCAATAACAAGTCTAAAACATCGCGCCCTTGTGCATAAGCTTGCATCTGCGCACGATCTGACCAGTGATCAAAGCCATGCTGACGAACCAGTTTATTTAAAATCGCCGGATCAAGCAGGGTTAATTCCAAATGGTGAGTAAGGGCTTGCGCTACAGTAAGCTCACCTTGACGGCGCAAGCTAATGAATTGGTCTGGTTTGAGCGCTAAGCGCTCAAGGACTTGGTTGACTAAATAAGATGGATTCTGTCCCTGCACCGTGATCCAATCACCGGCTTGATAGTCCAGCGGTTGATTAGATGCGAGTTTAATCAAGTAGCTAGGTGCATCCGAATCATTCGGGGTGAGTAGTGTTTGTTGCGCTAGGCTTAGTTTCATCAAATCAGCCGGCTAGCCGCGAATATATTCAACCGCTAGCATAGCCAACGGTGCGGTCACCAGAATCGTGACTGCCGACATCAAACCGGCAATCACCCCAATACCAAGGTGTGGGTAAAAGTTATTCTGCTTGATTTCAACCTGTTCAATTTGACGCTCAACACCATTGAGTATTTCGAGTTGACGTTTGAGGAGCAGATTAAGCGTTTGAATTTGCTTAAATAGTAATCGCTGCTCATCTTCAAACTGGGATTTAGACTTGCGTGTAAACTGCTCAATGGTTCGTGTTTGACGCCCCATATCGCGCAACTGGTCGGCAAGCTGACCAATCGATGCATCCATTTGACGCACGAGATTTTCAATAGCTACCTTGTCTTGTTTTAACCAATCAAAGTCAGGCGACAACATATCTGACAAATCCATGTCTTGTAGATAGTTTTCACCATTCGACTTCATTTGCCCTTTGTTACGACGCATTGCCTGCTCTAACAGCACGCTTTTTGAGCCGAGTGGTTCAACAGATCTTAAATCAATCGCCATGCCACTTTCCTAAAATTCAATAAAAGGGTTAAAAGTAAAACAAAACAGTAGCGTTTCCACTTAGAACAACTTTCTAGACACGTTATAAGTTTGAAACCACCGAATTATCAATGTTTAAGTGATTTAGCAAAGCCTATACCAACTTGTAAAGTTATCACCAACCAAAAAATAAAAATCTATTTTAGCAGAATTTTTAACCCTTAAAACACACAATAAGCGCTATTTTGCCAAAAATTTGACACATGGATAACTAGCGCACAAACAACTACAACATATAGTGCGTCAATTATTTGACACACCCATAGCAACTCAAAACACTTGCACCAAAGGATGGCGCACCTTATGATTAAGCTTTTAATTTACTCAGGCGCTAATCATTATGGAACGCAATGCATTTATCAACTTCATCCGCGAAGTCGGTGTTTTAAAATGGGGGGAGTTCACCCTAAAATCTGGCCGCATCAGCCCTTATTTTTTCAACGCAGGCTTGTTTAACACCGGCGAACACCTTGATCAACTGTCTAAAGCCTACGCCCATGCGATTGCGGCGTCTGGCGTGGAGTTTGATGTATTGTTTGGCCCGGCCTATAAAGGCATTCCATTGGCCGCCACCACCAGTGTGGCGTTGGCGCGCGATCACGGCATCAACAAACCCTATGCGTTCAACCGCAAGGAAATCAAAGACCACGGCGAAGGCGGTCAAATTGTCGGCCACGCGCTACAAGGTCGCATTTTGATTATTGACGATGTGATTACCGCGGGTACCGCCATTCGTGAATCGATTGACCTGATTCACCAACATGGCGCGACACCGGCGGGTGTCGTGGTCGCACTAGATAGAATGGAACGCGGACAAGGCGATTTGTCGGCGATCCAAGAAGTCGAGCAACAATATGGCTTACCCGTAATGAGCATTCTAAATCTCAACGACTTGATTGCGTATTTAAGCGAACAAAACAAAGATAGCCAAGCGCTTGAAGCGATGATGGCTTATCGTGCCAACTACGGTGTCAAATAATTGACAAACTCAACCACCCTACGCCAGCTTTGCCTCTGGCGTCACGCCAAATCGGATTGGAACAATCTATTTCTTGCCGACCATGACCGCCCGCTTGCCCCACGTGGCAAAAAGGCGGCAAAAGACATGGCTAACTGGATGTTAGACCATTCCGTTCGCCCGGATTTAGTGCTTTGTTCAAGCGCCAAACGCACCCAGCAAACCCTCAAACGCCTCAGCAAACGTATGGCGCTAAAGGTTGAGATTCTGCCCGAACTCTATCATGCGGAGCCTGAACGCATTTTGGAGCTAATTGGCAAAGTGAATAAGCGCGTACACAACCTAATGGTGATTGGGCATAATCCTGGCTTTGAGGAACTGGTGATGCAACTAACCGATGCGACCTCGCATTCAGCGCGGCTAACAGACAAAATCATGCCCACTGGCGCGCTCGCCCAGTTTAGCTGGCAAGGTAGCTGGTGCAAGCAGCCAGAAGCAAACGTTCAGCTAGAGCAAATCATTTTTCCACGAACGCTTAATCAAACAGCGCAAACAGCCGACTAACTAACCTCACATCAACCAGGCCTGGTTAATAAGTGCCAGGCCAACCAATACCGTAATCACTTCAAATGCACGTTTAACCAATTTATTGCCTTTGACAATCGACAAATGCGCCCCCAAATAACCACCGATCAGCGAACCCAAAATCAGTGCGGGCAGCCAACTCCATTGGATATCACCCAAAAGACCCAAGGTAATCGCGCCCGCACCATTCCAAAATATGCCAACCAACACCAAGGTGTAAGCCACGGCGGCTTTATAATCTAGACCAAACCAACGCACTAACCAAAGGGTAACAAACAACCCTGTACCGGATGTGAGCGAGCCATTTAACACCCCGATAAAGAGAATCACCAACCCACCAATAACAAAGCCGGATAGATGACGATTCTGTGAATTTAACACCTGACCCAATTCGGGTTTAAGCCATGAATAAATCCCTAAGCCAAGCGTGAGTAACCCCAGTGCAAATGTCGCTAGGCGCTCATCAACTTGCAAAATCCAACTCGCACCTAGAATTACTCCAGGTAAACCGCAGGCCAGAATAAATAGCGCAAACCGCCAATCTAATGTCGAACTGCGCCAATGCCGCGCCGTCGCGCCCAAACCCAAAAACACACTCGCCACCTTATGCGTCGCCAGCGCCACGCCAAACGGCAACCCCAAAAACAACAAGGCAGGCAACTGCAACAACCCCGCACCCCCGCCAGCTAAAGCCGACAGCAGATTGGCAACCAGCGAAATAAAAAACAACAAGATTTGGTCAAACACAAAAATTCCGTTCTAAAAATAAAAAACGCCCTAAATCAAGGGCGTTAAAGAGAGATTATCAAGACAAACGTTTAATCTGGAGAATGGTATTTTACGCACCACAAAGATAGCATTAACCCCCCAACAGCTCTTTATCAACATTAAGCACACACTCTAAGGTTTCTGCTGTTAAAACACGCTCAACCATAAGATCTAATATGGCAGGGCTAGCTGAAAGAATTTGGTTAAAATAACACTGTTGATCAATATGCGGAAATTTGAGCTTAAGCAGCTTAGCTAGTGTTAAAGCCACGCCTTCCAACTTGCCTTCCAACTTGCCTTCCAACTTGCCTTCTAACTTGCCTTCTAACTTGCCTTCTAACTTACCCTGAGCCCTTGCTTCACGCGCCCAACTATCTAAATTTTGTGCTAACATCGTTTGCTCCTCCACTATACTGTTTAGTTTATTCATGTTACTCTTGATATCTTTTTGATGTAAATAACGTTTTATCCACAGAGTAAAAAGCCTATCTAATCTTACTTTATCTGGCGATTGATTTATTAAATCCACTGTTCTTGCAATGGCTTGTTTTAATTTATCAGGACTGGTTGCATTTTCAATACTAAACAAACCACTCAGCGGATTTTGAATTTGATTTAACTCACTTTCACTATACGCACCCTCATCAAATAAAACATACCTCAAATTAGGCTGATAAGGCTTTAAGAAACTAGGAATAGACTCAAGTTGTTCAAAAATGTTCGTTACTACGCGCCATCGTTCGTTGCCATTGTATAGCACCATCGGCAAAACAGGAGGATAGGGTCCCCCTTTTGCAACCTGTTTTGTTTTGATTAAGGTTGAGTAAAAACCAGCCACATAATGCATAAACCGCAAAGGCATGCTGCTATCTACACTTGACTGAAACTCTAACAAAATATACAAATATAAAGGGTGGCGTTGTCCATCATGCTCGATTTCAACGGACCAGACCACGTCTTCAATTTTTTCTTCAAATAAGGGTGTAATGTAATGACCATTATGGTTTTTGAGCGTGGCAAAATCCATCAGCGCCACCCACTCTTGAGGAACAAAGCCCTCAAGAAGCTGTTGCACCATTTCGGGGTGTAAAAAAAGTGCTTTATACCCCGTATCGTGCTGTTGTTTTGCTTTATGTTTTTGCGTCATCGGACTAAAAACTAAACCTAACGCGCGGTAATCAGTGTACCGACGCCATCGTCAGTGAAGACTTCGAGCATCACCGCATGTTCAACGCGACCATCAACAATATGTGCCGCTTTAACACCGCCTTGAACCGCATCCAGTGCGCATTGGATTTTTGGCAACATACCGCCATAAATCGTGCCATCAGCAATCAACTCATCGACCATTTTGGCGTTAAGTCCCGTTAACAGCTCACCTTGTTTATTCAGCAGGCCAGCGGTATTCGTCAACAACATTAGCTTCTCTGCTTGTAACGCTTCAGCGATCTTGCCCGCAACCAAATCCGCATTAATGTTATAAGAACAGCCCTGCTCATCAACCCCTACGGGTGCAATCACTGGAATAAAATCGCCTTGAATCAACATATCAATTACGCCGGTATTAATTCTTGACACCTCGCCCACATGGCCAATATCGATAATTTCAGGCGCGTCCATATCAGGTGTATGCTTGGTCACTTTTAGCTTTTTAGCCATAATCAAGTTACCATCCTTACCCGTCAGACCCACCGAGTTACCGCCATGCTGGTGAATCAGATTCACGATTTCTTTGTTAACCAAACCGCCGAGCACCATTTCAACTATATCCATGGTTTCGGTATCGGTCACCCGCATGCCTTGCACAAACTCGGATTCCTTGCCAACGCGTTTAAGCAGATCACCAATTTGAGGACCACCGCCATGCACTACGACAGGGTTCATCCCCACCAACTTCATCAACACAATATCGCGCGCAAAGCCGGCCATCAGATGATCTTCGGTCATCGCGTTACCGCCGTACTTCACCACAATGGTTTTACCCGCAAAGCGTTGGATATAAGGTAGAGCCTCGGCTAGCACCGAAGCGACGTTTTGGGCTTGGTCTTTATTAAGATTCATGGTTTTTTGCACTCTCATGGCCAGTTCGCCTGTTAATTCGTTAATGAAAATGGTATTTTACCTAGAATTCATTTAAATAACATAGGAACTCAAAAAATGCGCGTGTTTGCCAGTCTATTCATATTGGTTTTACTCACTGGCTGTGCCAGCCAGCCAACCCAACCTCAAACCCTACTCCAATTTAGTGAACCTGACAAATCAGTGGCGCAATTAAGCCAAGCACTTGAAAACGAGGGCTATATTACCAAACCACTCAATGCTCACCAACTTGAAGTCTATTACGGTCAGCATGCCTTTATTATGGAACCGCGCATTCGTCCTGGACAGTTAAGTCGGATTATCGTTAGCCAGGTTTACCCAATCAAGCCCCAACACATAGACAACCCGGAAATTTTTGTTGCCCTCTCCCACCTCAACACCCATTTAACCTGCGCCAAGTATATTATGCAACCGGGTAACCGCGCCGCTGAAGTGCAGTCGTCTATCACCTTTATTGATGAACAGGTGAATATGCGTGAAGTAAGCTTGTTTATGGCGTGGATGTTAGGACGCGTGCAAAATGCCAGCTCGTTGCTGCCGGCTGACACTTTGCAGATGTTTGAGTTTTAACCCCGATTAACCGGGAAAATTAATCGCGGAAATTATTAAACTGCAATGGGCGCTCAAAGTCTTCTTGGGATTTGAGCAGCGCAATCGCCTCTTGCAGATCGTCACGTTTTTTGCCTGTCACGCGTACCGAATCACCTTGGATTTGCGCCTGCACCTTCATCTTCGCATCTTTAAGAATCTTAATAATCTTTTTCGCCACTGGCGCATCTAATCCCTGATGAACAATCACGCTCTGCTTCGCGGTCTTAAGCTGAACATCGGGATCCTTCAACTCAATCGCCCGCAGATCAATCCCGCGTTTACTGAGCTTGGCCGTCAGCACGTTATACATTTGATCTAACTGAAACTCCGACTCGGTGTTCATTTTAATTTCCAACTCTTTTAACTCAAAATTGGAATCAGTTCCCTTAAAATCAAATCGTGTCGTCACTTCCTTATTCGCCTGATCTACCGCGTTAGTCAGTTCATGTTTATCTACTTCGGATACGATATCAAATGAAGGCATGGCTTTTCCTTTAAGCTTAAATAAAAAAGCAATCATTTTAACACACCAAACCCACCAGGCCTGGTGACTAAAAACAGATGAGTAAACGAAAGTGCCAGCAACCTAAAAAGATTATGGCCTTCACTGGAATGTGGGAGAAGGTTTAACCTCGTTCTCAGGTTGCACCTCACTGCGATTATATTAAGGAAGAATGCGTTGCGAGGAGCACAGCGATGCGGAAATCTTTCAAGTGAGCGCACAGCTTGCAAGAGATCGCCGTGGTCTTTGAGTCGTGATCATGCACCACATGCTGGATTACTTGGCTAATGTCCGTTGCATTTTTTGGCGATATGAGTCACCGAGCTAAGAGCTCTTAAACTCAAAAGGAATACCACGTTCTTGAAGCTGGGAAACCAGCGGTGCAAAATCTTCTGGTTGACCAGCCTGCAACCATACCTGATCAATATGGCCACTATTAACCAGCCTTAAAGCAGCTTCAAGTTGCAAAGCCACCCTAACCTGATAATCGTTTTGCGCATTTTTTGCTAGACTCTTAAGTTGTTTTTTGTCCGTACTGTAAATTAACAACTCAGGCTTCGACTTCGCTATATCCAATACTTCTATACACCTCTCCCTCATCAAGTGGCTTAATACGCGATAGAGGACATCGATGTCTAATGGCTTGGTTATATAATCATTCATTCCTGCAGAGGTCGCTTTGTTTCTATCCTCCACCGTTGCCGCCGCTGTAAAGGCGACAATCGGGATATCAGCATTAAATCTACGAATGGCTTCAGTGGCTTGGTAACCATCCATAACAGGCATTTGAATATCCATCAAAACCACATCAAACGTTTGCTGCTGCACTTTTTCTAAGGCAACTTGACCATTTTCTGCAAATTCAACACTCAAGCCTAACATTCTAAGTGACCCAGCAGCAACTTCTTGGTTAATCTCATTGTCTTCAACCAGCAGCACGCGTCCATTTAGCTTCACACTTTCTCTTACCAATGGGCGCTTTTCAAAAATAGCCTGCTGCTCCTGATCACAAAGACCTATCGGCACACTAAAGCTAAATACCGAACCCTTTCCTAACTCACTTTCAATATCAATATGAGCTCCGCCCATTAAGCGCACTAACCGCTCACTAATCACCAACCCCAAACCCGTTCCACCGTGCTTTCGAGTAATACTGTTGTCGGCTTGACTAAAGGCTTGAAATAGGTTTTCTTGTTGCTCTTTTGTCATACCGATGCCACTGTCTTTGACTTCAAACCTCAACCAGGCCTGGTTGTCAGCATCCAAATCTAACTGGATAACCACGCTCACCTCACCTTGCTCGGTAAACTTAATCGCATTACCCAATAAATTGATCAATACCTGTCGCAAACGTAAATTATCGCCATACAGACACTGCTCACCGGCTTGTCCATCCACTATTTGATCCCGAAATACTAACCCTTTATCTTGTGCCAATCCCTGAAAAATTGTAACCAATTCATTTTGCAAATCCGCGAGACTAAACGGGTGCGGGTCCAATTCTAGCTTACCCGCCTCAATTTTCGAAAAATCAAGAATGTCATTGATTATGCCCAACAATAAACGCCCGGATTGATTCACCCTTTTAAGCTGGTGATGCATTTTGTGCGGGTCTGACTCCTTCAAACCCAATTCCGACATACCGATAATTCCATTCATTGGGGTGCGAATCTCATGACTCATATTGGCCAAAAAATCGGACTTTGCTTGATTTGCTGCTTCTGCCTGTTCTTTTGCCGTTTGTAAATGTGTATTCAATTTTTTAAGACTATTTGTCGCATACTGTTGCTGTTGCATTTGCCAGTTAAACGCTTTTATGAGCACGCCCACCTCATCATCGTACTTAACAGGCAATGGGCTAGGATTTTTCTCTCCATTGTTCATGTCATTAATTTGTTTAGCCGCTTGCTCAATCGGCCGCAATTGTCGACTCATAACCAAATAAATTAAAAACCCAAAAACCAATACAGAGATACCACCTAGCCAAGCAATGGATTGAAATAATCTCCAAGTGGGCTGAAGGGCTAAAGAGGTAGGAACCGTGTGAATAACGTGCCAGCCCATTAGATTCGACTTATGAGAACTAAATGCAACCTGCTGATCATAACGGTCATAGGCAACCCCTGAAGCCACTCCCTTTTTGACCAATCCAAGCATTTCGTCTTCTATCGCTGAAGGCAGGGCCTCCAGAGCAAGTTTATGACGTGTAGAAGTTACAAAAAACCCATTTTCAAAATCAACTACATAAAGATCGCCAACCCCACTATGCACGAATTCGAGTAATCCGGTAATTAAATTATCACTTGCCAATCGGGTCACCCCTAGCAAATAGCCAACAATATTGTCGTCACTCACAACGATAGGCACCGTTACAAGAAAAACGGGTTCACTCAAAGCCCTACTGATTAAAGGCGAAGAAATAGTAGATTGGCGAGTTGACCCCGCTTGAATTATATATTCCCTGTCGGCCAAATTAATTCCAACGCGACCTTCAATTATGGGCGAGTCAACGACTACTGAGGCATCAGCGTTAAGAACAACAGCCCCACCATTAAAATAACGGTATAACATCGCCCTGCTGTCAAGAAAATTTTGCAAAGCTTGCTCATTCAACAAATTATCGCCATTATGCAAATGCTTAGCCAAATGCTCAAGAATATCTACCCGTTGTTGCAGTCCGCTATCGATATAATCAACAGTAAGCTGCATAATAAATTCCTGCTGTTTCAAAAAAGTATCTTGCGATTGGTAAAAGAATACACGCATGGACAGAAGCGTACCAACCAAGCCCACTAACAAAAAAACCAGTGACGTTAATAGCAAAATACGTGATTTAAGCTTTAATGCTAAATACTTGATAGCCACCTAAACAATCCTTATTTATGAATCCTGCATTTCAAAAAAGATCCAAAGCAGAATAAAAATTCTATCTTACACCATTTCTGCTCCGATATCAGAGCAGAAATAACAATAAGTTCTGTAAGAATCAAGTTCCAAAAACGGAGCATTCAATGAACATTATTGGCCCAGCTGTTAAACTAATTAGAATAGAAAAAGGCTTCACACAAGAGCAACTTGCTGCAAAGTTTAACTTAAAAGGTTATGACATTAGCCGCGGTACACTCGCAAAAATTGAGGTGAAAAAACGTCGGGTCACAGACTGGGAGCTAAAAATAATATGTGAGGTTTTAAGCGTCCCAGCAGATATACTTCTTGAAAGGTCTTGACCTAAACCATAATCACAACAATCATCCTTAACCGAGATATCCGAGCCAAGGTTTTACTTGCTCACCTAAAAACCCTTAAAGACCTAAAAAGAATATTACAGTCAATTGTACCTTCAAAGCCGCCAACCAACAAGCACCCTTGGTAACTTAAATGAAAAAAATCGAATTAGTCAAGCAGATGCCGAGACAGCCGAATCAAGGAGCCGGCCGGACTAAATCGAACGATTCGAAAACTCAAAACGGCAACACCAAACCTTCTTGAGTATTGAGGAGTTGTTGGCGGAAGCGGGTTTTAACCTGCTCGAGGGCGGCGGGGGTTTCGCCTTCAAAACGCATGACGAGGTTGGAGGAGGTATTGGATGCGCGCACCAAGCCCCAGCCGTCGTCAAAATCGACTCGCAAGCCATCAAGCGTGCAAATCTGTCCGCTGTCAAACGCCGCTTTTTCGATAAAGGCTTGCATGAATGCGTGCGCTTCACCTTCTGCGAATCTCATCTCAAGCTCAGGCGTAGATACGCCATCCGGCAAGCTGGCAAAGACCTCGCTCGCTGGACGCGTTTGCGCGGCGATGATTTGTAACATTCTCGCGGCGGCGTAGGTGCCATCATCAAAACCAAACCAGTTATCAGCAAAAAACAAATGCCCAGATAACTCTCCACCCAATGCGGCCTGCGTTTCGCGCATTTTGGCTTTCATTAATGAGTGTCCGGTTTTCCACATTAGCGGTTTACCGCCGTGTTTTTCTATTTGTTTAGCGAGTAATGAACTGCATTTAATATCAAACAGAATCGTTGCACCGGGTTGTCGGCTGAGCACATCCTGCGCGAACAACATCATTTGGCGATCAGCGAATAAAATCTGCCCCTGTTCATCCACCACGCCACAACGATCGCCATCGCCATCAAACGCGAGGCCGATGTCGGCTTGATGGGTTTTTACCGCCGCCACTAAGTCTTGAAGATTCTTGGGCTGAGCAGGATCGGGATGATGATTTGGAAATAAACCATCTACGTCACAAAACAGCTCAATCACTTCGCAACCCAACTCACGCAGTAGCGCTGGGCTGGTGGCGCCAGCGACGCCATTACCGGCATCAACAACCACTTTTAAGCCTCGTGCCAGCTGGATACGGTTTGTTATCGCCTGTTGATAATCAAACCCAATATCATGCAGCGCATAACAGCCATTACCCGATACAAACTGCTGCTTGCGAATCCGTTGCGCAAGCTGTTGAATGGCGTCGCCCGATAGCGTCACATCATCAATCACCATTTTTATACCGTTATACTCGGGCGGATTATGCGAACCGGTTATCACGACACAGGAATTGACGCCTTTGAGGGTTTTAGCGGCAAAATACACCATCGGCGTGGTGACCATTTCCAAGTCAATCACATCGATACCGCTATCAAGCAAGCCGTTGGCTAGCGCATTGGACAACCCTTGACTCGACAAGCGACCATCACGCCCTATCACCACTTGGCGCTGCCCCTGTTCACGCAATTGCGCCCCCAAAGCCAGCCCCACCAACCCAACCAGTGAGGGGGTTAAGTCCGTATCTACCCGACCACGAATATCATATTCGCGAAAGATTAGTGGATTAAAGTCGATCATGCTTAATGCGCTCCTGTATGACCAAAACCGCCCGCACCACGCGCCGTATTTTCACCAAAATTTTCAACCTGCGTAAAAACGGGTTGCAGCACGGGGACTATCACCATTTGCGCAATGCGCTCCCCTACTTGGATTTCATAAGGGGTATCGCCACGATTCCAGCAGGATACTTTTAGCTCGCCTTGGTAATCCGAGTCAATCAAGCCAACCAAATTACCTAGCACGATGCCATGTTTATGCCCAAGGCCAGAGCGCGGTAAAATCATCGCCGCCAAGCTGGCATCATCCAGATGAATCGCTAAGCCGGTTGGTATCAGTAGGGTTTCGCCCGGCTTGACCGTTAAGGGCGCCTCTATGCAGGCGCGCAAATCCAATCCGGCTGAACCGCTCGTCGCATAATGCGGCATCTCGATTTCCTTGCCTAAACGCGGGTCTAAAATTTTGTATTCGACTTGGATGGTCATGTTTTCATTCCTTTTAGGTTAGTGCAGATTAATGGATTGTGATTCTACCGCAAACGGCAAACCAAGATTCATCAAATAGCCATATCAAGCTTTTCTATTGGATTTAAGCATTTGCTAATATTAAACTCTTAATTAATCCTTTCCTGACTACTTCAACATACCAAGGAGTCAACCATGTTACAAAATCACCTTAACGCCTATTTGAATGTATTTAAAAACCTTTGGTTTCGTGATCCGCAGGAATCAGCGCTCTATATCAATGACACGGCGGTGCGCATTCGTGCCGGCATGCTGCTGGTCATTCCCCTTTATATGGGTTTAAGCCTGTGGGATGCGATTTATGTATCCAACTGGATTGTTGATGGCAATACCTCGGTGGATACCTATGAACTCGACTGGGATGGCAATATTATCTATCAAGTGGAGGCGATACGCCGCACCTTTGACTGGACACTACAGACCTATGTGTTGTTTTATGCGTTGTTTGAAATGATTGCAGGGATGTCCAAATACCTATCGCGCTTGTCGCCCACTATTCTAATTGCCAGCCTGCTGGCCGCCGATAAACCCGCCGTTTGGAAACCCTTAGTTCCCAAACGCTTTGCTTGGACCATCGGTTCGTTACTCATTATCGTCTGCCTGATCTTTTTTAACCCTGAAGTCTTTGCGCGCTGGGTGAATGCCATCACAGGCGAAATGACCCTGCCAACCCATGTCAACTACATGCCTTTCTGGATTCCGACCACGCTCGTTTGGCTGTGCTTAGCTTTTATGTGGATGGAGGCCGTGCTGGGTTTTTGTGTGGGCTGTAAAATCCACTGGTTATTAGTTAAGGTTGGTATTCTCAAAGAGCAATGCGACACCTGTAATAACATCGACTGGGATGAAATCGCCCGTCGCCATAAAGAACGCCAAACACAACAAGCGCAACAAGCCACCGACAAAATTGATAAATAACGCAATGGCGATAGACCCGCTTGCCGCCAGCCCCATCTGAGGTTAAGATGGATTCTTATCCAGATTTGAACACGATCAACAACAGGAATTACTCATGTACTATATTGCCCAAACCGATAAATCATTTGACCAGGCCTGCGAAGACCTTGCCCAAGCGGTCGCTGACCATAAATTTGGCGTGTTGCATATTCACGATCTAGGTCAAACCCTGCGCACCAAAGGCTTTGAGTTTAGCGAACAATGCCGCGTATTTGAAGTTTGCAACCCTGGACAGGCGTTTAAAGTGCTTAATATCGATATGCAGCTCAATATGGCGCTTCCTTGCCGTATTTCGGTGTTTAGCGAAAGCGGGCAAATTAAAATCGGCATGATCAAGCCACAACCCATGCTCGCCACCCTATCCGACCAAGCCGAATTAGCCGAGATAGCCGCCGAAGTAGAAGCCAGCATCATAAAAATGATTGAACAGGCCGCTTAGTTTTTTACGCCCTCAATGATAAACGTCAACAAAGCTTCTGCTTGTTGGCGTTTGCTAGATAATTCTAATACAACGGTCTCATTCTCGGTGATCAGCGTAAGTTGATTGGTGTCGGTTTCAAAGCCGATGCCCTCGCCTACTTGATTGGCGCAGATCATATCTAAGCCTTTGCGCTTTAGCTTCTCTTTTGCATAGTTCACCACATCTTGGGTTTCCGCTGCAAACCCGACTACATAGGGTTTATCCGACTGTTGCGCGACCCAAGCGATAATATCTGGATTTTTTACCAGCTCAAGGGTTAGTCTGTCTTGGTCATCGGTTTTTTTAATCTTCTGTTGCGCGACCTGTTCAACTCGATAATCCGCCACCGCGGCCGCGCCAATCATCACATCTGCTTGTGCATAATTCGCCTGTACCGCCGTCATCATCGCTAAAGCAGAGCGTACATTGATGCGCTCAACACCCTTAGGCGTCGGCAAATTGACTGGCCCGGCAATCAACACCACTTGCGCACCCTGATCCGCCGCCGCTTGCGCAATCGCAAACCCCATTTTTCCTGAACTGCGATTACCGATAAAGCGTACTGGATCCAAGTCCTCAAACGTTGGACCCGCCGTCACTAAAAGCCGTTTACCCAACCAGGCCTGGTTAGGTTTTTCGGCGGCATGGCTCATAATCTGTGCAACACGGCTCACAATACTAGCAGGCTCCGCCAAGCGCCCTGCGCCGACTTCACCGCAGGCCTGCTCGCCGGATTCGGGGGCGAGCATTGTCCAACCACGGGATTGCAACAGCTGAACATTTTCTTGTGTAGCGGCATTCGCCCACATTAAGCGATTCATCGCAGGCGCAAACACCAAGGGTTTATCCGTCGCCAAACACAATGTAGTCAGCAAATCATCCGCCATTCCCGCTCGCAAGCGCGCCAACAAGTCCGCCGATGCCGGTGCCAGCACAATCACATCCGGCCAACGTGCCAACGCAATATGCCCCATCGCATCCTCTTGCGCCAAATCAAACAAACTATCACGCACCCGCTGTCCACTTAAGGCTTGAAACGATAAAGGGGCAATAAACTGTTTCGCGCCTTCGGTCATCACCACCTGCACCTGATGCCCCGCCTTCATCCAAAGCCTAACCAGCTCCAACGCCTTGTAAGCCGCAATACCGCCACTCACGCCCAATAAAATTTTCATCACACCCCATCCTGTGTTCTCAACCATCCTGAAGTCATTATGCAACCCGCAAAAATAAAGCGCAACAGGCTTAAACTGTGTTATATTTTAACTTATTAACTTTAATAGAAATAACCACACATGAGCATTATGATCACCGAGGTTTATACCGCGTTCAAAAAAGCAGGCGTTCCTGAAGAAGATGCCGTGCGTGCTGCCGAAGCCTTATCCAATGTCCAAACGGCCACTAAAGCCGATATTTCACTGGTTAGAAGTGATATTGTTAAGCTTGAAAAGGAGCTATTGATTACCAAATGGATGGTAGGTTTAATTTTAAGTGGCATAATCGTTCTAATACTCAAAACCTTTTTCTAACCCGGGTATATCATAAGAACTGCATTTCGCCACACATAACGCTAAGCTTGAACAGAAAACAACTCACTCAATGCCGCGGGAATTTCTGGGCGACCTTTGGCATTAACGCCGGTACCGATTACCTTGGCTTGCATCACCAGCTTGTCATCGACGCTGCGATAAATATGCTGAATAAACGCAAATTTTAAGCGTGATTCACGAACGCACTCTACCGTAATATAAAAATCATCCTGCGGCTTCAACGAGGCCTTATAATCCAGCTCCGCTCGCGTCACCACTAAATTAATGCCCTGCGCGGTAATCTGCGCAAAATTGACATTGTTCGCTAATAAAAACTCATGGCGCGCATGCTCAAGATAATTTTGATACACGCTATTGTTGACCACACCCTGAATATCACATTCATAATCACGTACCCGCATGGTTAGGATAAACATCTAGGGCGCCTCCACTAACACTTGACGCAACCAAGCACCGATCGCCTCGATTTCATCTAAACACACTTGATGTTGCATTGGATAAGCATGCCATTCCACCGCATACCCCTTCGCCGACAAATCATCCCGCGCCTTCGCCCCCAGCGCAAACGGCACCACGGGGTCTTGTTCACCATGGGCGATAAAAATCGGCATCTCGCGGTGTAAATAAAACTGCTCCACCAACGGACACCATGTGGATAAAGCCATCACGCCTGCTAAAGGATGGTCATAACTCAAACCCGCATGCAACGCAATTAAACCGCCTTGCGAAAACCCCGCCAACACAATTCTGTCACTCGCCACACCGGCCACACGCTGCTGCTCAATCAGCTTATACACCTGATGACACGACACGCGAATCCCCGCCGAATCGACATCCTCCAATATGTCCATTGAACGAATATCAAACCACGAACGCATCGCCATCCCGCCATTTATCGTCACCGGTTGCACGGGCGCATGCGGAAATACAAACCGAATCGCATGATCCGCCGGTAATCCCAAACTCGGAACAATATCCACAAAATCCGAACCATCCGCCCCCAACCCATGCAGCCAAATCACCGCTGCTTTAGCTGGACTCGACGGCTCTACAATAATCGGCATATCTTCTGCCATAATTCGTTCCTATAGTCTGATAATAAAGTCTGTTAAAATAACGCCATTTTAACGCCTCAGCTCGGAGCCTGCACATGTGTTTAAATTGGTTGCACCGTTTTTTTCAACCAGGCCTGGTCAGCCTGTGCGCCTTGGGGCTGGCGATCAGCCTAAGCGGATGTGGAAAAAAAGCACCGCTGAGTCTGCCTGATGCACAACTGACACAACCCGCCACCAACGCCTCGGCAAGTTATCATTAAAAGGAAAATCCGCTATGTTTCACTACCAAGACAACCAGCTTTTTGCCGAACAGGTTTCAATTAGCGAACTTGCTAAACAATACGGCACGCCGCTGTATGTTTATTCCCGTACCGAACTCGAAAACCGCTGGAACGACTTTGATCAAGCCTTTGGTAGCCAGCCGCACCTAGTCTGCTATGCGGTCAAAACCAACTCGAACCTCGCGGTGCTACAAACCCTAGCCCAACTCGGCTCCGGCTTTGATATCGTATCGCAAGGCGAGCTTGAACGCGTATTACGTGCCGGTGGCAACCCAAACAAAGTGGTGTTTTCCGGTGTGGCTAAAAAAGAAGTCGAAATTGAACGCGCGCTGAATGTCGGTATCCGGTGCTTTAACATTGAATCCGATGCCGAACTAGAACGCATCCAACAGGTTGCGCAACGCCTCAACAAAATCGCACCGATTTCAATCCGCGTCAACCCAGATGTCGATGCCAAAACCCACCCTTATATCTCAACCGGCTTGAAAGAAAACAAATTTGGTGTCGATATCCAAACCGCACCCGCGCTATACCAACAAGCCGCACACTGCTCACACATCAAGATTATCGGCATCGACTGCCATATCGGCTCACAGCTTACCGAAATCACCCCGTTTGTCGATGCACTCAAAAAAGTGCTACAACTCAAAAACCAACTACAAGACCTCGGTATCGAGATACACCACCTTGATCTGGGCGGCGGTTTAGGCATTCGCTACACCGACCAAACCCCACCGGCTATTCGTGACTATGTACAGGCATTATTGCAAGAACTCAACGACTCAAACATCGAAGTCATCATCGAACCGGGGCGCGCTATCGCTGGTAACGCCGGTATTTTAGTCACCGAAGTAGAATACCTCAAACCCACAGAGCACAAACACTTTGCCATTATTGATGCGGCGATGAACGACTTGATTCGCCCTGCACTCTACCAAGCCTACCAACAAATTATTGCCGTCAGCCCGCGTCAAGATGGCGTCGATGCCCACTGGGATTTAGTAGGTCCCGTTTGCGAAACTGGCGACTTTTTAGGCAAAGACCGCACACTCAACCTAAAAGCAGGCGACCTGCTCGCGGTGATGTCGGCGGGTGCTTATGGTTTCACCATGAGCTCCAACTACAACACCCGCCCCCGCGCCGCTGAAATCATGGTACAAGCCAACCAGGCCTGGTTGGTAAGACCCCGCGAAACCTACGAAGACCTAATGGGAACAGAACGCTTGATAGCGCTCTAGGCGCCTACCAAACTAAAGCCATTAAAACGATAAATTAAAAAATACCTAACACAAGATTTGCTAGGTATTTTTAATTTAAATTTTATTTAACAATAACTTAATAAGATAAACTTTACAATTTCTCAACAGGTAAACCCTAGAACGGTTAACCATACCTGATAATTAAATAAACAAAAAATTTCAATAACTTAAGTAATTTCGTAAATTAAAATGTAAAGAAATTACCTAAATTCTAACAATTGTCAATTTTTATTCAAGCAAATGCTTGTTCAAGCAATTCTCTATTAGCTTCAGACATATTTGCCATTGACGTTGACTTGAGAAGCAACTCTTGACTTAATGCCAATGGATCGCACTCATTCTCTTGCAAATTGTTTGCAGCACCCCACCAATTTTGCTCTTTACCTTTCTCTTTAGACATTTCATCCAGTCGCCTCGCAACCTGATAAGCCAAAACACCACAATTTATGTCGTGTTTTTTCGCAACCTGAAAAACAGCATTTTTTAACCATGCAATATTTCCTCGCGCACTTTTAAAACATTGGGCAACATATGACTCAGCCTCATCCCCTAATAAAATTTTAGCAGCAAAAGCATTTGCTCTTAATTCTTCATCATCTAAACGTCTTTCTTCAGAAGTTTCACTTAGCTCAATAACAGAAAATTCTTTTAAATCTGGAGATTGTGTGGCGTGATAATATTCATGCATCAGATCAAAAAGCCATTTTGATGTTTGCCTTGACTTCTGCTTCAAAACAATAACATTTCTACCATCTATTCTCCATGTTGCTCCATGAAAAGCACCTGAATCATTTAATGAAATAACAGGTATACCCAAACCCATTACATATTGAATAGCATTTGTAAAATTTACTTCACCATACTCTTGAATAATCTCATTACGAACATTTTGAGCATCATCACTCAAAGGCTTAATCTCGGACTGAATATTAGCGGCAACAATATTTGCAATAGAATACGCATACTGAGTATATGCGGTAGCATATTCTTCATTTGCAGAAGCGGGCATTTTAAACCTTGCTACCATTGAAGCATCTCTACCAATAACCAAAGGAGAATCCCCTAACAAAAACTCCTTTGACCAACCAAATATAGAGGTCAATCTCTCAACTGTTTTTTCAACCCAGGTTGAATAATCATGGACATCCACACTTCGAGGGGAAATTCTTCTCTCAACAAAGGTTTTATCCAATCCGGCATCACTCAACTTCTTCAAAAGTAGATTCTTCACCCTAGACTCTTTGGGCAGGAAAATATCTTCCGTAACTTTAAGGTCTAAAGCAGCTACTATCGAAACGAGCGTACTAAAACTCGCTGATTGATAATCAGTATTCTCATATCTTTGAATCTGCTGTTCTTTTTTTCCTAGTCTATCAGCAAGATCTTTTTGAGTTAATCCTAGTGAAATTCGTGCTCTAATTAAAGCTTTAGGTAAATCAGAAATAGTCTCGACATCTAAAATATCAAACTCACCAGATATTAACTTCTCATACTCATAAACCTCTTTTTCTAGAGTATTTTTTTGAGCAATCAGAGCATCCAGTTGAGCTTTTGCAAGTAAAGGTGATAAATCAGAACCATTTAAACGCAATTGTTCAATAACTTCTGCAAACTCAGTTATTCTTTGTTTAGTTAAAGTTAACTGTTTATTATTTTTGATCATGACAATTTCCCAATATGAATTGCAACTATCCCTTTTGGATCACCTGTATTTTTATCTGTCATAAAAAACTCGACAAACAACTTACCAGATGCACCCTCTGGGATTTCCGCTGGAAAAATATCGCCTCGATATAGAGTTTCCATATTTGCACGCCCTTGTTCTGAGAAATCAACTAACGACAAGTCCAACTTTGATTCATCAACACCCTCCAAACTCCAACAAAGATCGTAATCACCCGGTAATTCTTTCGAAGTTACAAAACTACCATCCAAATAAATTAGCTTACAGCCTGCTACTTGCAGCTTCGGAATTAGCAATTTGAGACCATCTATTAACCAAGCTCGCTTTGGGTTGTACCCATATTTTTCAATAACCTCATCAAGTGATGCTAGATGTATTCCTGGCGGTAGGTTTCCAGTATCTTCAAATTCAGGCAACATTTTTCCCAACTATTTTGTTGTGTAAATAATATTATGAGGCTTTTCTCAAATCTGTCAATCACTAATTACATTTTGATTAAAGTCAATGGACCTTTCCTATAAGATCTTTCGCACGAGATTTGATTGCATCTGTAACAGCAGAGTGACTTGAATCAACAATCATATTTAAAGCAACACTACTTAACCCTTGGCTAATAATTTTTCTAGCATTGTTGACTCTAGTTCTACTAGCAGCTTCTGCATAACCCTCTTCGTTTAGCAAAAGCTCAACAATATCCTCTACAGGTTTGTCTGAAGCAAACTCTTGGTAATACTTTACGAAACAGGTTTTTCCAACTGAATTTAAGGCGCGTTGCAAATCCATCTCCCCTCCAATCAAGCGGTAAACGCTTGGAATACTGATTCCATATTTCTTGGCTAGATCTTTAACTAAAACACCGGACTCTCGCTCTTGAGCCATTTGTTCAATTTCTTGCTCAGTGAGTTTTTTCTTCGCCCCAAACTTCACGCCTTTAGATTTAGCTTTTTCGATGCCCTCAAGTTGTCGCTCTTTCCGAATTTCTGTTTCAAACTCAGCAATGCTGGCCAGCATATTGAAGAGTAGCTTACCGGTTGGCGTTGATGTATCAATTTGCTGATCCAGAACAACAAAATCAACCGACTTCTGTTCAAGTTGGTTGGCAATTTGAGTCAGATGAAAGGTAGAACGGGCCAAACGGTCTAACTTGGTAATAACAAGGCTATCACCATCACGAAGATATTCTAAACACCTTTGCAACTGAACACGATTGGCGGTGGTGCCACTCACTTTTTCTTCAAAAATTTTTTCACAGCCATACTTCTTCAGCTTTTCTAGTTGCACGTCTAATTTTTGACCAACACTTGAAACACGAGCATATCCCACAATCGCCATTATCAAAACCTCTTAAACTTTCCGATAATTAAATTATAAGATATAAAATAATAATATAAAAGCGTTATTCTCAAAATGTATACATTATGAGAAAACTATAAGATTAGTAGAACCCACCCACACCTTTGAATTTTTCAACAAAAGCGGCAATCTTCTGAAAAACCGTTTGCTTCTGTGTTCGGTACTGTGGATTCAAGGGGCTGAGTTTTGGTAATGCCTCATTCAGCGCAGTGCCATTTTCAGAGGCATACTCTCGCTTGAGTGATGAGGCAATATAGCGTTTGGCCGCTTCTTCATTTAGCTTTTCAGCGGCAATAATGGCATCGGCTTCGCGCTTCTGTTCCGACTGGGCGAATTTGAAGAAAGCATCGATAACACTCGCCTTGTCATTGATCTCATCAAGATTTGTTTGGTTAATAAAATCAACCACCAAACTCTCTTTCGCTCTATTGCCAAGACTACCGCGAATCATACGGCGGACTTCTTCAATCAAGCCCTCCTTGCTCTTGTTCTTCTTATTATGATCAAAAATCAGTTCAAGAATGTAATCGAGGTTGATTTCTTGAGATTTAAGCAAATCCACTTCAAAGACCACATCGTCCCAATCTACCGTTGACTTACCGTTTTCTTCACCTTGTTTTTGGCGTCGTAACCAGTCGCGGGTATCATTGTAAGTAGAACGATAATCTTGGATAGCGCGCTCGCTCGGCATATCGATGGTTTGCATTGCCTCGATGTCAGCATCGTCCAGATAGTACTTTGCTTTGAACTCTTCAACGGCTTGTTGATCATTGGTATCTAAGCTTTGCAGTGCTTTTAAACCAGCAAACTCATCGTAGTTTTGCAAAATATTTTCGGCTTTTAGGTATTCACCAAAAAGCTTTGCAAATTCTTTTTTATCTTGTTCTTTTTCAATATCCTCTGGGTTCGGAAAGCGTTCTTGCAGCTCTTTAACGATATCAACAAAACCTCGACGCGCTTGGCCAGTAGCAATATCGTAAAAGCCTTCCATGTATTCTTTGTAGCTCTTCTCCAACACCACGTTTTTGGTGTTTTTGTCACCAAACAAGGTGATGGCATCAATGGTTGCCTGCTCCAAGTCCCGAAATGTAACAATATTGCCAAAGGTCTTCGTCGCATCATAAATGCGGTTAGTGCGAGAAAACGCCTGCATCAAACCGTGATAGCGCAAATTCTTATCAACAAACAAGGTGTTAAGCGTGGGCGCATCAAAGCCTGTTAAAAACATCCCCACTACTATGAGCAGATCTATTTCTTGATTCTTAACTCGCTGGGCAAGGTCACGATAATAGTTCTGAAAGCCATTACTGTCCACGCCATAGTTAGATTTAAACATGATGTTGTAATCCGTAATCGCGGCGCTCAAAAACTCTTTCGCGCTGCTATTCATAGCACTAACTTCAAAACTCTCATCTAAAATATCACCAATAGCATTCTGCTCTTCGTTGGCCGCAAAAGAGAAGATAGTTGCAATGCGCAGAGGTTTACTTGTGGGTCCATGTTTAGCCTCAGCCTGCAATGATTTAAAGGTATCATAATACGCTTTCGCCGCATCAACACTGCTGACCGCAAACATGGCGTTAAACCCTTTCGCTCCAGAATAAGCGCGATGGGTTTTCTGGTTAAAATGGCTCAGAATGTACTGCGAGATTTCACGAATCCGTATGGGATGTAAAAACGCTTGCTTATTCTCAGCGGCACTTAACTTTTTATCATCTTGTTCGGTCTCAATGCTCTTAAATTGCGGGCGAACATCGTTATAGTCCACTTTGAACTTGAGTACTTTTTCATCACGAATGGCATCGGTAATCACATAAGTGTGCAACTGCTGGCCAAACACACTGCCAGTGGTTTCAGCACCCAAGGCGTTTTCAGGGAAAATGGGCGTCCCCGTAAAGCCAAACTGGTAGTACTTTTTAAATTTCTTCTTCAGGTTTTTCTGCGCCTCACCGAACTGGCTTCGATGGCACTCATCGAAAATAAAGACAACTTGCTTGTTGTAGATAGCTAAATCGCTTTCGCTTTTGATTAAGTTGTTGAGCTTTTGGATTGTGGTGACGACAATCTTGTTATCGTCTTTATCCAGGTTGCTTTTAAGCCCTGCGGTACTGTCTGAACCGTTCACACTATCAGGCGAGAAACGCTGATACTCTTTCATGGTCTGATAATCAAGGTCTTTTCTGTCCACCACAAAAAAGACTTTATCAATACAGTCTAAATCGGTGGCCAAACGTGCCGCTTTAAAGCTAGTGAGTGTTTTGCCTGAACCCGTGGTGTGCCAAATGTATCCGCCGCTTTCGGTGTTGCTCCAATTCTTAGCGTTAAAAGCGCTCTTTATCCTCCATAAAATGCGCTCGGTAGCCGCAATCTGGTAGGGTCTCATCACGAGCAAAGTGTTACTGACATCAAATACCGAATAACGCAAGATCACTTCAAGCAACGTCTCTTTCTGGAAAAAAGTGGCGGTGAAGTCTTTTAAATCCTTGATCAGCGTATTGTCTGACTTCGCCCAGTTCATCGTGAAGTCGAAGCTGTTTTTGTCTCGCTTAGTTGTATTGGCAAAATAGCGCGTGTCGGTGCCATTAGATATCACAAACAGTTGTAAGAACTTGTACAACGAGTTCTCTGCATTAAAGCTTTCTTTGCTATAACGATGTATTTGGTTAAACGCCTCACGGATCGCCACACCACGCTTTTTCAGTTCGATTTGCACCAAAGGCAAACCATTGACCAAAATCGTCACATCGTAACGGTTTGCATGGCTTCCGATTTGTTCAAACTGTTTAATGACCTGCACCTTGTTACGAGCAATGGTCTTCTTATCGAACAGGTAGATGTTTTCGATATGGCCATCATCAAAGACAAAATCAAAGATATAGTCACTGTGTACCTTGCGGGTTTTGTCGAGAATATTGTCGCTGGGTGTGTTCAGGTACTGCTCGCAAAAGCGAGTCCACTCGGCATCAGTAAACTCGACCTTATTAAGGGCTTGTAGCTGTTTGCGCACATTCACCATCATGGCATCGGGCGTCGTTAGCGCGGGTAAATACTCATAGCCCTGGTTGCTTAAATCTTGAATCAGCTCACGCTCTAACTCACCCTCACTTTGAAAGCTCTCAGCCACTTTCCAATCTTTAACGTATCTATCCAAGACAATATAATTATTAGATTCTGCAATGCTTTTATATGTAATCATTAATCTACATCCTGTTTATTTTCGCTCACCGTGGTGTTTTCCAAAATGGGGATCGCCACGGCATGACATTATTCTTGCACTTGCCAATGGCCGGTTTTATCTGAGCCTACTCGCTTTAATTTACCTGCTTGTTGCAACTTGGTAATCGCCCTGCCAACGGTGCGAATATCTTTGCCGACTATTTCAGCCAATTGCGACCTCGTCAGTTCAGGCGTTTGCAATAGCAAATGTAAAATAACCTCTGGGGTTTTACGACTTGCAATCTGTGCGACTGGATCAACAGGTAATTTTACAGGGGCGTTTACAGGGGCATTTACAGAGGCGTTTACAGGGGCGTTTACAGGGGCGTTTACAGGGGCGTTTACAGGGGCGTTTTGTTCTAACGTTTGCTGGATAACGGACAGCATAAAATAAATAAAAGGTGTGCTGTCGGCAAGCTGATCGGCTTGTTCAAGGGCGTGATAATAGTCTTGCTGATGTTCTTTAATCACACTTTCGAGTGGCAATGATAAAAACAACGGATGCCATTTAGATAAAATCAGCGTTTGCCAAAGTCGCCCCATACGACCATTGCCATCGGCAAAGGGGTGAATAAACTCAAACTCATAATGAAATACACAACTGGCGATCAGTGGGTGGTCTTTAGTATTTTTTAACCACTGGATTAAATCAGCCATTAAACCGGATACTTGGTGCGCTGGTGGCGCGACATGATGCACTACACCGCCTTTATGAATACCCACACCTTTATTGCGAAACTCACCTGCATTTACTAATATATCGCGCATCATCAAACCATGTGCATTGAGTAAATCGTTCAGATTGCCAGGTTTAAAACTTGGCAGCGCATCATAAGTCGCAATCGCGCCTTTTACCTCAGCCAGTTCGCGCACACTCCCCAAAACCGGCTTACCCTCAACCACCGCAGTAATCTGCTCTTCGGTTAAGGTGTTGCCTTCAATCGCCAAAGTGCCAGTAATGGTTTTAATGCGGTTTTGCTTGCGCAGTTGCGGCGACGCATTCAACTGACTGGCGTTTAATTCACCGACCTGTTGGCTGATTTGCGCCACTAAATTCAAAATATCGGTGGTAATGGTAAACGGCGGTTGATAGGCCATTAAGCTGCCTCATCTGAATGAGATTTCGGGAAGCTCAACAACAGGTCACGATAATACTCGTATTGCTTTTGGCGTAACTCGATTTCGCGGGGGAGACCTTCTTGGATTGACGTTGTTAAGGTTTCGAATTTTTCTAAAATCTCTACAATTCGACTTTGCTCTGAATGAGGTGGAACTGGTATAGGAAATTTAAGAAACATAGGTCTGCGAAGCGATGTTACTGATGAGCTCACGGAAGCTTTTTGAATATAGTCGTTAAAATAAGCCGAGATATAATGGTATACGAATCTTGGGTGCATCGAGTCATCAGGTACAATGCGATAAGCTCTTTGATGTAAAGCATATTTTCCTTGAGCATAATGATAAACTTTACCCACACCTGCGCCATCACCAGCGGTAATAATTGCTGTTTCGTCAAAGTCAAAAGTATTTAGTTTTAAAGGCTCACGACCACGGGCATAAAATATATACTCTCCATTTTCAATTGCATCTCTGGTATCATGCTTGCCCGTTCCAATTTCAGCAATTTCGCCTAACGTCATCCACGCAACTTCACCCTCTTCAAAGCTCAACAACTGGTCGCGGTAGTAGTTGTATTGTTTTTTCCGCATGTTAAGCTCGGCGGTCAGCTCGGCGGTCAGCTCGGCGGTCATGGCAGTAAATGCGTCCAGAATGCGCACTATTTCAGCTTGTATTGCCAGCGATTTTTCTGGGTTATCTGGGCATGGGATAGGGATTTGGTAATTTAAAATCGCAGCTTTATTCCCACGTGGCATTTTTGCGCCTTTAGCATGCTGCATGTTGTAAGAGAAAAAATCGTCTGACGACAAAAGGTAGTAGAGATAATCAGAGCTTACTATTTTCTTGAAGTTTTCTAATATGCGTACAGCGAGCACATCACCACTACAGCCACCTGAATAGGTCGCCTTCCAAACTTTCTTGAGGTATGGGCGGATATTGCCTAGTAGGATGTCTCCCAATTCATATGCGGTCAAACGCTCCGTGTTAGGCATATAAGTCGCGTCGACACGACCGCCTTTGTTAGCAACAAGGTTATCTACCCCAACAAAGGACGATGCACATAGACAAGACGCATCCACTCGCGTTTGGGAATACTCTGCTACATCGCCCAGAGCTTTCCACTCAACCTCAGCCCCATCCAGCAGTTTTTTCATGTAGCTCAAATGACTCATGCTTCAAGCTCCTCACCTTCAATTTCCGCCACAATGGCGTTAATATCACTGCGAAGCGCATCAATTTTAGCAACGGTGATTTTAAGTTCGGCATTAAGCTCTGTAATGTCCACTAACTCGCGGTTGTCTTTCGCTTCTACATAACTGCTAACCGATAGGTTGTAGTTGTATTTATCACTTGCTATATCTTCCAACTCAACGGATTTGGCAAAATGCTCTACGTTTTCTTTACTGGCAAACACCTTGATGATTTGCTCAATATGCTCGTTAGTTAGCGTGTTGTTATTGGTTTCTTTTTTAAACAAACCGCTGGCATCAATAAACTGGGTGGTGGTGTCGGTTTTGTGTTTAGACAACACTAAAATATTCACCGCAATGGTAGTGCCAAAGAACAAATTTGGTGCCAATGAAATCACGGTTTCAACATAGTTATTATCAACCAAGTACTGGCGAATTTTTTGCTCAGCACCACCACGGTAAAAAATACCGGGGAAGCAAACAATCGCCGCACGACCTTTGCTTGATAGGTAACTGAGCGCATGTAGCACAAAGGCAAAGTCGGCTTTTGATTTAGGCGCAAGCACACCAGCGGGCGCAAAGCGGTCGTCGTTGATTAAGGTTGGGTCGTCATTACCAATCCATTTCACTGAATAAGGCGGGTTAGAGACAATGGCATCAAACGGTTTGTCATCTAAAAAGTGGGGTTCAGTTAAGGTATCGCCCAACTGAATATTAAACTTGTCGTAGTTTATGTTGTGCAAAAACATATTCATACGCGCCAAGTTGTAGGTGGTGTGATTGAGCTCTTGTCCAAAAAAACCATCCTCAATGATATGCGCATCAAAGTGCTTTTTAGCTTGTAAGAGCAACGAGCCCGAACCCGCCGCAGGGTCATAGATTTTATTCACACTGGTCTGGCCGTGCATGGCCAGCTGTGCGATCAATTTTGAAACATGCTGAGGCGTAAAAAATTCGCCACCGGATTTACCCGCATTAGCGGCATAGTTTGAAATCAGGAACTCATAAGCATCACCGAATAAATCAATTTGGTTGTCTTCAAAATTACCGAAGGTTAAACCTGCTACGCCTTTTAAAACAGCAGCTAGGCGTTTGTTTTTTGTCTCTACCGTGTTACCCAGACGATTACTGGTCGTATCAAAATCTGCAAACAAGCCTTTGATGTCTTTTTCTGAATCATAGCCATTGGCTGAGTTTTCGATTGCAGCAAAAATAGCGGCCAAATCCGTATTTAAATTTTCATTCTTGTGCGCATTGGCCGCCACATTGCTAAACAACTGGCTAGGGTAAAGAAAATAGCCTTTGGTTTTAATGGCATCTTCTTTAGCAAACTTGATGTTTTCGTCATCGTCAGACATGGCCGCATAATTAACGCTCTCATCACCGCCAGTGATGTAGTTGACAAAGTTTTCACTGATAAAACGATAGAACAGCGTACCCAGTACATATTGTTTAAAATCCCAGCCATCCACTGAGCCGCGCACATCGTTGGCAATCGCCCATATTTGGCGTTGAAGTTCGGCTCGTTGTTGTAAACTTGTCATTTGTTAATTCCTGTTTTCTGCTTAATTTTTTATACCGTGTTTTCTTATTCTGTTCTTTCTCGATCAATCATCGGCAAAGGCTCATTCAACTTTGCCTCGGTTAATCCATATTTATAGGCATTGTACTGCCATCTTACAAACTGTTCTAACAAAGCAGCATTTTTCTGCTTGAGCATGTCGTTTTCTGCCCGAAGGTGCGCAATACGATCTGCCGCCACATTCAAATTACTGGGCTTTGGTTTATCTTGGCCACGCTGCCTGATTCCTGATTTCCTAGACTTGAAAGCATCACGAATATCTTGGTTTGCATAGAGTGTTTGTCTGGTCGGCCTGAAGCTGATTAGCGGTTCAATAGAATCAAGAACCGCATCCCAAGTAAGTTTCTCATCTCCCCATCCAAGAATATGACTCACAACCGCTTCTATATCACTCTTTGATAAATGCTTAGCCAAGGCCGCCTCCTAAAAGTGCTTTAGCTTGCTCAGCTAATTTCTGTTGATCTTGTTTTAATCTATTCTCACCGTGCTTGTTACGAAGTACGCGGTTTGTTTGTGAAAAGGACTTGTCATTTGAGAGTTTAATCAACGAGCCATCTGGCACGGTTGGGTCTTCAAGAATTTCAACAAGCTGCCTCAAGTGGGTCAGGGTATGTTGATGATATTCATACCAACGATCAGCCCCAGCTAAGCCTTCATTAATAGCCGTTTCAGAAGCCTTAAACTGCTCTTCAACTTCGGCCAGTTGGGCTTTTATTCGCCGTAATTTCTCTTCCTCACCCTTAACGCAGACTTGCTCGGCACAGTTCAAACAGTCACGATACTTATCGCAAGGCGATATGGTGTAGTCATGAACACAGAAACCATATTCAGTGACGTGCGCAGTGCCCTTTTCCAGGGTATTGAACTCTTGAATTGTGATCGGGATATGCTTTTTCGCTTCACCTACTGGGCCAAATAATGATTTTGATGGGTCGAACTGCTCCGCACGCACAACCATCTCAAACTCACTCATTTGGTTATAAACACGGTTTTGCTTTGCGTCAGCACGTCCAGCCCATTTAGCTAACTCGTCCTGCGCCATACCTCCGCGTTCAGCAATGGTTGAGAGTAGGTGACGCATTTGATGTGAAGTCGCTTTTAACCTATTGTTTTCATCACCTATGTAACCATGACGATCAAAAATACTTTGCTTCGTCACTTTATCTTTTGTTTTTTTAGTTGATAAATCGTCATTGAAAACATTATTTTCTGGAGCCCATAGAATAACCGGTGAAACTCCTCTCTGTTCATGAAGAAGATTTCTCGTCATGCAAAAAAGGGCATTGCTATATTTAATGCCTTGTTCTTTTGATAACCACGGAAAAGCTTCAGGCTGTCGAGGCATTACATAATCATTCCAAAGTTCATCTAGGCTATAGCTGTAATTCTGCGACTTTAACTGCATTCTAGATAATGATGACATCGCGGAACCTGAATTTCTTGCGGCAAAACCTAAAGCCAAAGCTGCTTCAATAGCTGTTAATTTTTTCATTGAATCAACATCTGGACAATCAGGATGTCTGTAAAATTCTTGTGGATTGTTTTCAATCCATTTCGCTAAATCACGAGCAGGCGCGGTCAATGATTTTATTCTTGCAATCGCCTCTTTGGCTATTGGCTCCATTACTTTTGGAATCCACTTGATATCACCTCCAAAGCCTTTTCCAGAATAAAAGCGCCAGCCATATTGAATATCACCCTGACTGTCATTTTCCTCCACTTCGCAATCAACGGGTAAAAGCAAGATTTCAGTTATACGCGATGGCGCACACATCAGCATCGCAAATACTGATGATGTAAAAATATCTTTAGGATTTTCAGGGTTGAGTGCAAATATCTCAGCCATCGCTTCAAGCACATCGGAAGAAGGGAGTTTCTTTTCTCTATCAGCTTTGGCTTTTTGACCAGTATTGACTCGATCATTCGCACGTTTTATTGGATTTTTCCATGAGTCCAACTTTTCGGGAACTAAGTTTTTATCACTGACAAACTTAGCTAATCGCTCAATCTCCCTACCAGCGTGATAGGCGGCCGCTTTTTTATAAAACTCCCGTGCAACCACTGAAGCTTCATCTAACACTGAAATCGAAATCCTAGAAATATCTGCCGTTCTGTTGTGTTTTAAAAGTGCTTGCTCAATACATCGCAATGCTCGCATTTCATTTCTAGCTACAGTTGGGTTGTGTCCTTGCAGATAGCGAAAATAAGCTTTAGCAAAATCCATAAACTCAGGTGCCAACAGATCAAAATCGGGATTAACACCTCTCGATTTAACACCAACTTTAGTGAAATTTGCCGCTTTAGGCCACGCCCAATCACCCCACTTTAAATCTGCACCGAAAACGGTAAACTGATTCCTACACAAGCTTATAAACTCATTTAGATTCCGCGCTGCATCAAGCTCTTTCTTGGGGGTAAAGTGAAATATTTCAGCCATGCTGTATGGCCTCCCGCTTTTCTTTACATAGGTTAACTACTTCGGTGACTGCAATAATTGTTCTATCGTTAATTGAAGCAATAGCGAGGTCGTTTGTTTGTTGATAAACGCTTTCCCGCTCATTAATTAAGTCCTGCACAACCTTTTCATGAGGCGCATCTAGCCAAGGCTGGAAGTGGTTACATGTGTAGCAGGGTATCGGAACTCTGGAGCCACAAAAGTCATAACTGCCGCATGTTCCCACATTTTCATGCGGATTTAACTTTATACGACTAGATGCGTCATTGCCTCTTCGAGCTTCACTCTCGTCATTAACGATAATCCCCCTAAATGCATTGGCATAGAGTACAAGCAGGTGACCGACTTTATCGTTTATTTTTCGCGCGTATTCAGGGACATTTTCCACGTAAACTTGGGCGCTCTGCGTGTCAGTATGGTCAAGCAACTCTGCAATAATAAGCTTTCCATAACCTTCTCTAGCCGCACGAGTTCCGACAGAATATCTAAAACGCTGTGCATTAACATTGATAAGCTCGCCGGTTCTTTCAGACATAACCTCAGCTTTTTGAACAACTGCTTCAGCAGCCTTAGAAAACTCGGCACGCTCACAATGCAAAACATCCAAGGCTAAATCATTCACCAGTTGATTAATCGCACTGTATTTATCTAATAATTTGTAATCTGGAAAAAGAGGGAGCTCCAAAACAACATTGTCCTCAACCGTTCCAAACTTATCTTCAAATTTTGAAATCACATTTGAACGCTGCAAATCAAGAATGCGCCATAAATCTTCAGTCACCTGTATCTGCTTAAATGACTCTCTAAAGCCAACGCCACGCTGTTTTGCTCTCGGGATATTTAAGACGTAAGCCAGACCTTGATTTTTGTTACTTCCATAAATGACATCTTTCAGCTTCATGTGTGAAAGCTGAATAGGACGTCGACCGGTTGCACTAAGCAATCGAATCATTGAAAACTGATGGATTGTTATCTTATTTCCTTCATACAAAATTGCAGCGGCTTCATTGATGTTTTGCAATTCTATATCTGTTAGCGGTCCTTGCTCAGGATCTAACCGTTTAACCACATCACCTTTAACATTACATTTTAAACGCCATGAATCCAACAAATCTACAACTTCATCAGAAACCCCTTCATAACCAAGTTCATGCCATTTTTTGAGGAAGCCTTTTATTGTTCCTAAGTACCATTCATGCTCCCGATCTAAAGAAGACCTGAAATTTATCAAACTCTCAACTGTGATGTACTGGCTTTTACTAAACTTCAAATAATCTCTAAAACGGTCATAAATATTGCTTGCATGACTTGAAGAAAAGTTTCTTACATAAAAAGCCATAACCTTTTTCAGAGAATTGAACAAACTAGCATCAATAAGGTTTTCAATTAAGCCAAAATTAATCGTTAGAGCTTTTGAAACAATCCATTTATCATCGGTTAAGTTGAACGAATAACCTGATTTAGAAATAAATTCATCTCCAACATCACTCGCTGAAAGCTTCATTAACTTTTTTTGCATCTACTTTTCAATTCCTGTTTGTAATTTAAGAAATGCCTCGTTAGCTTTATTTTTGATGTAACGCTGATTGTAATGTGCCGCGGTTCCAGACCCTTGCTTCCAGCCCATTAACCATGAGCGAAGCTGCTCTTGCTGAGCTTCATCAGGCGACTCATCCATAGAATCCATTAACTGAGAAAACCGCTCATTCCATTTATGACGCAAAGCATGGCCAGTAAAGTCAATGAGTTTAGGAGACAAAGCCTTAACAGTGGTCATCACTTTGTTATAAGTTGCTTTTGAAACAGGCTGCCCTGACGTTGGACCTGGCTTGTGCACCACAAACAAATATTCATGCTTTCTTGCTGACACCTCATTTCTGCGATAGTTCATTACGTAGTTATGAATCTCGGCGGCAAGACTTTCTTTAAGCGGAATCCTTCTATCCATTGTTTTAACCAAAGGCTGATCTACCCTTGGATCTGACTTCTCATCCGCACGTCTCGCAATCACTATTTGATTATTAGAAAAGTCAACGTCTTTCACCTTTATCGAGAGCAGTTCACCCATCCTGATTCCAAGATAATGCAGCATCAAAAACATTAGTCGATTCCGAACCTTGGTTGATTCACCCTCAAAAGGATTCAAATCTGATTCCGGGCGAAACACCTCAAACAACAATTCAACTTGTTCATCAGTCAATCCCTTTTCAACCAATGACTGATTGCGCCCCTTTTTTACTGGACGACGAGAACGAATTTTTTTGACCAAACCAACAAGCTTTTTTTGATCGGTAGAACCACCAACATTTAACACAGCGGCTAACCACTCTATATACTTTGCAATCACTGAAAGTCTTCTATAAACAGTTTCGCTTGCAACCCTTGGCCTTCTTACTTTAACTAAACTTGTCACCTTATTTGCAGCAACTTTGCTTGAAAGGTTGAACTGACAATAATCGGCTAACGCATCAACTTCATTCAATTGAAAAAAAGTACCTGCCCTCAACCTTTCCACCAAGTCAATCTGCCGTTCATCACAGAACTTCAGTAAAACAGATATTGACGACAAAGCACTTTCCATAGAAGCGAAAGACAGTGAAGCGTTTCTTACTTGAGTTGTTATAAATAAATTTGGATAAAACAACGGCAAGCCTGAGCCAACCTCAAGCAAAAGGCAATAGCGCTCACCACTTTCCATCACAAAGCTTTGAATTGAAATTTTCACACGACTACCATTAACAGTTTTTAACGTAATACTTCATATAATAACCTAAAAAAATACCTAACACAATTAAAGTTAGGTATCTTAAATTTAAACGATATTAAACAACAGATTACAAGTAATAATTTTACATTTAAGTATCAAGTATGTTTTAAAACGGCACATCATCATCGTCAAAATCGTTTGGCTGGTAAGCTGGGCGTTGTTGTGGTGCGGCTTGTTGCGGTTGTTGTGGCGGGCGCTGCGGGGTTTGTTGAGCACCACCAGCCATCGGAGGCTGGGCATAGCCACCCATCGCGGCTTTTGCTGGACGTTGCGCGGCGGGTGCAGGCTGGCCGTAACCGCCATCATAACTTTGATCAAAACCGACATCGCCGCCTTGACCGTAGCCTTGCCCAGCTTGTCCGCCGCCTTGGTTGCCACTGCGTCCGCCTAGCATTTGCATGGTACCACTCACGTCGATTACCACTTCAGTGGAATACTTATCTTGCCCCGTTGCTTGGTCTTGCCATTTGCGGGTTTGCAATTTACCTTCTAAATAAACCTGTGAACCCTTGGTTAAATATTGCTGTGCAATTTCAGCTAGCTTGCCAAAAATCACCACACGATGCCACTCAGTACGTTCTTGGCGCTCACCCGTCGCACGGTCATTCCACTGTTCGCTAGTGGCGACACTTAAATTAGCAATCGCGTTACCATTTGCCGCATAACGCACTTCCGGATCGCGCCCAAGGGTGCCTACTAAAATTACTTTGTTTACTCCGCGCATAATTTACTCTCTCGTTTTAGCTTTTTGAAAATAATCGATAAGGGCTTCTTCACTAACCCGTTTTCGGTCAATTTTAAAATAGGCCTTTTGTTCTTCCGCAATCACGACCGCTTCAAACACACCCTCATATTGACACATACGATGTTGCAACTGCTCTATCTCACTTGGATTTACTTCGCCCACTGTAACCGAAGCAATACTCCAAGGATTAGGTTTTTGCATGGTTGAGGCTAATGCAAACCAAATAAACCCAATAATCACCGTAAAGGCAAACACGCCATCATAACCATAATACTGGTAGCACAGGCCGCCGACCGCGCCGCCGACCGCCGCGCCCATAAACTGGCTACTGGAATAGACGCCCGATGCGGTGCCCTTTTTGTCAGCAGGTGATAGCTTGACCACCAAGGATGGCAAAGAGGCTTCTAATACATTAAACGCCGTGAAGAACAACAGCAACCAAAAAAACAACCAGACATAACTGGAGTGGAACTGGCTCATACCGAGCTGGGCAAGCGCAATCATTAAAATCGCACCCGCAAAAATCTGTTTCATCCGCCCTTTTGATTCGGCCTGAATAATCAAGGGCACCATTAATACAAAGGACAACAACATTACCGGCAGATAGATTTCCCAATGACTTAAGGAGTCCATCCCCGCCTCATCACGCAACATAAACGGCACGGCAATAAACATCGCGGTGAGAATCGCATGCAAAATAAACACACCTACATCAAGACGCAACAATTGCGTGTTTTTCAACACCTCCGCCAACTGGCTCGGCACCGCTTGTGCTTCGCGCTGAAATTGCTGATTGCTAATCTCAGGCACGGCAAACACCACTAGCAACATGCCTAAAATCGACAAGCCTGCAATCACCCAAAAAATGCCGCGCACGCCGATAAACTCCGCCAACAACGGGCCTGCGACTAAAGACAGCGTAAAGGACAAGCCAATCGTAATACCCACTATCGACATCGCGCGCAATCGATAAGGTTCGCGCACCAAATCGGACACACTGGCGGTCAATACCGCGGCAACTGCACCGGCGCCTTGCACCGCACGCCCGAAAATCATCATTTCAATCGATTCGGCCATCGCACAAATAATCGATCCAATCAGAAAAACAAACAAGCCCAGCAAAATAAGCGGCTTACGCCCAAAACGATCCGACATCATGCCATAGGGTATTTGCAACAAGGCCTGGGTTAAACCATAGGCCCCGATCGCCAAACCGATTTGCAAACCAGTGATATTAGAAAATTCTTGCTCGGCAAACAAGGCGAACACCGGAAAAATCATAAATAAGCCGAGCATACGCGTTGAGAAAATGCCCGCAATAGAAAACGTCGCGCGTCGCTCCAACGGATTCATCCGGCGCGATAAAACTTCAGACATAATAACCCTTTTTGTTTAACATCCTGCGAACAGGGAGTAAAATAAATATTTGCCGATTATACCATCTAAAGGCCAACACAAATGAAAATCAAAACAATCGCAATCTTAGCTTTTAGCCTTACTTTACAACCAGGCCTGGTTGTGGCGCAGCATAAAATTCACTTTTCGATATCCGAACAAGCGATGGTAGAAAACGACAGGGTGATCGTTCAGTTTCAAGCGCAGTTTCAAGCCGATAACCCACAAGCGGTGAGTACACATATTAATCAGACAATGCGTCAAGCCCTAAATCAGCTTAGTGCGCAAGAGCGCAAATGGGTGCAGACCGGCAATTACACGGTACAACCGCAACAAAACCGCGCAGGTGAAATAACACACTGGCGAGGACACCAACAACTCACCCTGACTCTACCGATTAGCATCGATATCAGTGAACTGCTTTCTCGGCTACAAGCCTATCTTAGCTACCAATCGATGCAAGCCGATATCAGCCAACCCAAGCGCACCCAAGCCGAACAGGCATTAATGGAACAAGCGCTTGCTAGTTATCAACGCCAAGCGCAAACCATTGCCAAAAGCTTTAACCAGCAAGACTACCAGTTAGTTGAAACCCATATTCAAATCCAACAACCACCCCGCCACTTCGCCCAGCCGCGCATGACCCTCGCCAGCGCCGCGATGGACAGCGCGCCAGTAATTGAGCTGGGCGAAAAGATGATTCAAGTAACAATTAACGGCATATTGTTATTGGATTAGCTAAAGCCGCCCGCTTTTAGCGAATCATTGGCCAAGCACTAACCAAGCTTTTGGCGCAAGTGCGCCATTTGCTTTTGAATCTGGTTTCGCTTTTCATCTGGCATGCGCTCAAGGTGTTTGACCTGCATACCTAAACGCGGATGACCGCGAAATACATCTTGATGACGTTCAATAAATCCCCAATATAGCGTGGTAAACGGGCAGGCCTGGTGACCTGTGGCTTCTTTTGGTTTATAACGACAGTTCTGACAATAACCCGACATTTTATTAATGTATTGCCCGCTGGCAATATAGGGTTTGCTTGCCATTAAACCGCCGTCGGCAAATTGGCTCATCCCCAATACATTTGGCAGCTCAACCCACTCTACCGCATCAACATACATCGCCAAATACCATTGATGCACTTGCTCAGGTTTAGCCTGCCATAACAGCGCAAATAGCCCGGTGACCATCAGCCGTTGAATATGATGACCATAGCCGTGCTGAATCACCTGTCCAATCGCATCCTTTAAACAAGCCATATCCGTGTCACCTGTCCAGTAAAACGCCGGTAAATTCTGCTGCGCATCCAGCGCATTCCAATCTAACCAATCGGGCATATACGACCAATAGAGCCCACGCACATATTCGCGCCACCCTAGTATCTGCCGAATAAAACCCTCAACCGCATTCAGCGGTGCCCGTCCTTGGTGATAGGCCTGTTCAGCCGCCGCAATCACTTCACGCGGGTTCAATAATTTTAAGTTCATCGCCGCTGAAACCAACGAATGATATAACCAGGCCTGGTTGGGCCACATGGCATCTTGGTAATCGCCAAATTTTTCTAGCCGATGCGCAATAAAATCGTCCAAGGCTTGCAAAGCTTGTTGACGCGTCACGGGCCAATCGAAATTTTCTAATTCCCCAGGATGCTTAGCAAAGGTTTCAGCCACCTGTTTTATTACTGTTTGGGTAATCTCGTCGGGCTCAAATCGCACGGGAACCGGCACAGATTGCGGCCCGTCTTTGCCAAACGCTTGGCGATTATCCGCATCATAATTCCATTTTCCGCCCAGCGGTTTTTTTCCATCCATTAAGATGCCCGTGCGCTGGCGCAATGCCCGATACCAATACTCCATTGTCGGTTTTTTGCGCTCCGCCAGCCAAGCCTTGAACTCGCCGGGTTCAGCGATAAAATGCGTGTCTGGCAGAAGATTCAGCGGAACATTTGCCGCACGACAGGCCGTTTTTATTTGTTGAAGTACCCGAAAATCACCCGGCACCACCAACTCAACCGTTTGCACAGGATGTGCTGCCAGAAACGCCGACAATGCCTGCTCAAAATGGCTAAATGGATGTTCGCCTAAAGTTTGGTAATCTACGGACCAGGCCTGGTCACGTTTGGCCTGTGCAAAATGTCGCATCGCGCTGAGAAACAACACAATCCGCTGCTTATGCGAGGGCACATGCGTTGATTCCTCGATTAATTCCGCCATCCAAATCACATCTTGAGCGGGGTCCAGCCCTTGCCAAATTGACGCGTCCTCATTGAGCTGATCACCTAGAATAATCGCTAATTTTCTAATCATGCTTTTTTCCTGTACGCCGACAGCGTTCTGAACAATAGATCACCGTTACCCAATCTTTCGCCCATTTTTTGCGCCAAACAAACGGCCGCTGACAAACGGGGCAGATCTTCGTCGGCAAATCGGATTTTTTTCGCATTTTCATTTAAAACAAACTCATTTGAGGATTATCGGCTTCAACCGGCCGGCTTGTTCGACCTCGACCAGATCGCAAACGACTGCCGTGTTTAACATACACCTGCTTGGCTTGGGCTTTTGCGCTGGGTTGTTTGCGTAACGCCGCCAGTTGTTGTTTTGCTTGGCGCGCCGCAGCCTCAATATCAACAATCGGTCTGGGGTAATCTCGGCCTAAAACCAAACCGGCTTGCGCCAACCACTCAGGGGCACAATCCCAAGGTGCATGAATCCAATCCGCATCCAATCCCGCCAACTCGGGACACCATTGGCGAATAAACACCCCTTCTGAATCATGGTCTTGAGACTGTTTCACGGGATTGTAAACCCGCATCGCATTAATGCCCGTGGTACCCGATTGCATTTGCACCTGCGAATAATGAATGCCCGGCTCATAGTCAGTAAACAAGCTGGCTAACAAAGGGGCGGTTTGGCGCCAATCCAGCCACAACTGATAGCTAGCAAAGCTCATCACCATCGCTCGCATCCGAAACGGTAGCCAACCGGTATGGCGTAAACAGCGCATACAGGCATCCACAATCGGCACACCTGTTTGCCCGTCAAACCATGCCTTCAGATATTCGGGGTTAGCGTCAGCGCGTAGGTTTTCAGTGTCCGATTGCAAGCAAAGCCATTCTATTGAAGGCTGGGTTTCAAGCTTTTGCATAAAATGGCTTTGCCAGTGCAACCGCGAAATAAACGCACTCAGTGCACGTTGGTTTTTGTCGGTGACACGCCCGCGCGCCTGATAAGCGGTTTGAATTACTTCACGAATAGATAAACTGCCCCATGCCAAATGCGGACTCAGGCGCGAACTGCTTTGGCGTGCGGCCAGCGGTTTGGCAATCTCATACAAATAGCGCGGTAACTGACGGTGCAAAAATGCCTGCAAACGCGCTAAGCCGAGCGAACGCCCTCCAGGCTGAATCTGCTCATTTTGCACCAGCGGTGCAGGCAGCAAACCCGCTAAATATTGTTCTAAAAATACAGGATTCAAGTGCGGTGTTTCAACCAGGCCTGGTTGTAAAACAGGGATAGGATAAAGCGGTTGGGTTAAAAAAGATTCGGCCATTGCCTGCCAATGATCACGATTGATAGCGCCACGCTGAATCGGCTGTTGTTGAAACTGAAACCAAGGGATATGATGCGACGTCAGCCAAGCGGCCAACGCGTTATCACGCTGGTAAGTCCACTGGTTTCCGGTTTCCTGGTGTGACCAGACCGCCTGAATGTCAAAAATTTGACGCAACTCAGTGAACACACGAGACACCTCACCGATTGCAAACCACAGCCCCTGGCCTATCGCGCGTAAATCACGATCCAATTCAATCAAACAGTCGGCAATAAATTGCCATTGGCGCAAACTGGCATCAGGTTGTTGCCAAAGCGCCGGTTCAAAAATATACACCGGCAACACCGCGCCCTTCTGCGCGGCATGCCAAAGCGCCGCATGATCGGCGGTGCGCAAATCACGCTTAAACCAGACCAACTGCACAGCAGGTTTTGGCATCATCTCTCCCCATTAAACCAGTATTTAACAAGAAGAAATTATACACACATTTATACAAAAACTTTACAAAAAACCGATCTTCTAACCATCAGTTGATTGCGTCGGCAAATAATTTGACAAAATCTGGCCTAACAATACAAAATCCACCGGCTTAGTCAAATAATTATCCATCCCTGCCGCCAAGAAGCGTTCACGATCACCTTTAATCGCATTCGCTGTCAGTGCAATAATCGGCACAGGCGTCTGACCGCTCTGTGCCTCAAGTTGACGAATTTTTTGGGTAGCTTCAACGCCACTCATATTCGGCATATTTTCGTCCATCAAAATCGCATCATAAGGCTGAGCTTCAAACATTCTCACACCTTCCACACCGTCATTCGCGACATCAAACTCGATACCAATTTTTTTCAACACCACTTTCATCAACATTTGATTGGTTGGATTATCTTCCACTAACAACACCTTACCGCTCAATTTGGCCAGTGTTATTTTCTTTTCGCTCTTTTGCGCAACCGAGGGTGCGGCCTGAATTAATTTTGCAGGCACACTAAAAGCAAAACAACTGCCTTGGCCCAACTCACTCTCTAATTTCAACTCCCCACCCAACATCTCGACCAGACGCGTTGAGATACTCAAGCCCAGCCCTGTGCCGCCAAACTGGCGCGTAGTCGAGCTTTCCGCTTGCGAAAAGGCTTCAAATATCTTTGCTTGGTTCTCTTTGGCAATACCTATGCCCTGATCCTTAACCTCACAATGTAAACGTTGCTGATCAAAATCATAATAAATCTTCAAACTGACCGCTTTGCCACTCGGCGTAAACTTCACCGCATTCGACAAGAAATTACTTAATACCTGCTTAATACGCAAGGGATCCGATTCAATTTTGCCTGGCAAATCAGACGCGATTTCTAAATTAAAACATAACTTTTTCTCTTCACAACGCGCTTCAAACAAATGCGCTACCGAGCTAAGTTCTTGGCGCGGATCAAAACGATGAATATCGACCTCAAGTTTATTATTTTCAATCTTACTAAAATCAAGAATATCATTAATAATCCCCAACAGCGTTTGACCTGAATAATGCACCGTGCGCAAATAACGCAGCCGCTCTGGATCCATTTCTTTTTCCTTGAGCACCTCAATAAACCCTAAAATGGCATTCAATGGCGTGCGAATCTCATGCGACATATTCGCCAAAAACTCGCTTTTTGACTTCGCCGAATCCAACGCACGATCCTTTTCCTGTTCTAATCGCTGATTCAACGCCTGAATTTCGGTGATATCCGTTAGCGATACAATAAAACGATTAAACCGCGCTGACTTGGTGGCGCTCAAATGGAAGGTATGCACCTTGCCTTTACGCAAAATTTTAGCTCGATGGGTTTGATCAGGATGTTCAAGAATATACTCCACCCAGTTTTTATCCTCAAACTTATAAACCAAGCCCTCTTCTTTAATAAAGGTGTCGCAAATGCATTTATACTGTTGCAAAAAGGCCGCAAGATCGGGGTAATGATCATAAAACGCAAAAAACCCGCCGCTCGCATCAATAATGGTCACCCCATCCGTCACCACCACAATATTTGATTGTGACTCCAACACATCCGATACATAAGCCTCGCTCGCTTCTAAATGCTGATGCGCGCGACGCAATTGACGCGCTACCACATCAATACTCATTAGGCCAAGCAACATCACCAGCAATGTCAAACCAATCTGCCATTGGCGATACTGACGTTTCTCCGCCACCACCGCCTGCTCAACCTCTTGCAAACTTTGCGCATATAACTGGCGAAACCCATCAGCACTCACCAACAACTCCTCAAACAAAGGCTCAAGATGGCGCACATGCTGACGAATATCGATCATCACCTGTGTCAAACCGGATGCTTGCGAAGCCATAAACAGATCACGCTGATTCAATAACCCATCCAGCCCTTCAATTTCAACGAGCAAATCTGTCAAAGTTTTCAACAACGCGGCTTCCGTTTTAGGACAGCGTGAAGCCTGTTCGGCATTATAGTGATAAAAAATAGGTTCCGCCTCGACGAGCCCTTGCCCCAAGCGCCTTTGTAAAAACTGACCACCTTGCTGCAACACCAATAAATCCGCCTCTATAGCGGCTTTAGCCTGATAAATATGCGCCAAACCTTGTTGACGTGTCAAAGGATGCTCAGAAATCGTCAAACGGTAAAACTGGGTTTCAATTAATTGAATAGCGTGCAGAATATTTTCGCTTAAATAACCTTGATAACGCGTATTTTGAGTTTGCTGATCCAGCCGCTCAATGGTCTTTCCAATACTGTAATTCAACAGCGCCTGTAAGCCAAAACCCACAATAAACACCAAAAACAACCCAACTAAATAAATTTGCGAACTAGGCAACTGGCTAGGTTTTGAGTTCTCAGCTGTTTGAATCTGAAGACGAGACATAACTTAAACTACTTTAGTGTATTTAATGGACAGGATTACATTTTACCCAAAGCCATCTATACAAAACAGTTAATTTTTAGACACCCGAAGCGATTACCGGCAGGACAAATGCATCTTAAACAAATAATGATCAACCTATTACAACCCAATATCGCGCTGATTTTTAATTGCGCAAAGTTTAGATCAAAAGGAGCCTGTCGGACTAAACCGGACGATTTCTAAACTTAATGGCCGTGACGCACAGCATGGGAACAACAAACGAAGTGTCCATATGTCAGGCCGTAAACGACGAAGTGGCGCGTCAACCGCATAAAAAATACATGTTGAGGCTATGCTCAGAAAAGCGGGGCGATGGTTAGATGGTGCGCTTAGGAGGAATCGAACCTCCAACTAGGCCTCCGGAGGGCCTCGTGATATCCATTTCACTATAAGCGCGTACTTTATTAAAGTGCCGATATTATAAGGGTTTGCGATGTTTTTTGTAAAAAATTTTAAATTTTTGCACTTCGTGGTGACAAAAGGGTGACAAGGTGTGTGGCAGTTGAAGCGCCAAAAGCGCGATGATGGAACACTTTTTTCAATAATTCTATTCAGATCATGGTGCTACCAAGCATAGATTTTTGCTCACTTAGTCTCCGGAGAGCGCACCATCCCCATATAGCTCGAATTTTTTGCGCATAACCTTCAACTTCAACATGCGTTTTTCAGTTATCGAGCAACCGCGAGCATTAAAAAAGAACGGTTAAACAACTTCAATGAGCTTAAAACAGGCTACTAGGAGCCTGTTGGCCAGATTTCAGAAAAATCAAACTCAAATTGACAGTCGTCGGTTAAGGCAAATGAAAACTTGTTTTGACGTGCATCACTTTTTTTAATGTAGCGACCATCCTCAGCCAATGCAAACACCTTTGCCACTTGGCTGACTGGGTCTACCATCACATAGTATTTAACCCCTTCGCGCTGATAAAGTTCAAACTTAACGGTCTGATCTTTCTGCGCGGTGCTTGGCGAGAGCACCTCAAAAATCAAACTCGGTGCAAATGATAGATAGGGCTCGCCAATATCACCGCACACCACTAGGTTATCCGGCTGCACCACCGTGTCGTCGCTAATACGCCAATCAATTGGCAGCAAAGCTTGGCAGGTTTTGCAACTTCTTAAAGTTTGAACAAGTGCAGCGTGTATTCGACCGCTAATTGACTGATGACTAATCGTCGGTGCTGGACTCATCGCATAGGGAATGCCTTCAATCATCTCCCAAGCGCCTTCCCAGTGTTGGTAATCATCCCAAGTGTAATGCGGGAAGTATTTCGGTTGCGCAAACATCGTCTCGTGTCCCTTGTTAAAATGCTACTAGTTATTATTAAAGCCTGCTCTGCTTGCACTGTCAAGTAGTTGAGATACAGGCATAAAAAAGCCCGATATTTCGGGCTTTTTTATCTTGTTTTACAACCAGGCCTGGTTGTAAACCTAAGCGTTTTTAAGCGATTTTCAACTCTTCTTGACGTGTTGCTTCTAATGCGGCAATACGATCTTCAAGCGGCGGATGCGACATAAACAACATACCTAACTTGCTTGGACGGTTTGAGATACCAAACGCCGCCATTTGCTCTGGCAACTCACCTGGCTGCATCGACTGCAAGCGACGTAATGCCGCAATCATGTTTTCTTTACCCGCTAAGTAAGCCCCGCCATTGTCCGCGTGGAACTCGCGACGACGTGAGAACCACATGGTAATCACACTCGCCAAGATACCGAAGATGATTTCAAAAATAAACGAAGCCACATAATAACCAATGCCATGCCCTGATTCGTTTTTGAGAATAATACGATCAACAAAGTGTCCGGCGATACGGGCAAAGAAGATAACGAAGGTGTTCACTACACCCTGAACCAATGCCATCGTAATCATGTCACCATTGGCAACGTGGGCCACTTCATGACCCAATACCGCTTCAACTTCATTGCGCGTCATTTGACGCAACAAACCGGTTGATACCGCAACCAACGCGTTGTTTTTGCTCATACCGGTTGCAAAGGCATTCGGATCTGGCGCATCGTAAATCGCCACTTCTGGCATACCAATGCCGGCTTTTTCCGCTTGACGACGAACGGTATCAACCAACCACTGCTCATCCGCATTACGTGGATTTTCAATAACCTGCGCGCCGGTCATCTTTTTCGCCATGAACTTCGACAAGGCCAAAGACACGAACGATCCCGCAAAGCCGAATACAGCGGCAAAAATCAACAGATTACCTAAAGCCAAATCGACACCATTAGCTTGCAACGTGGAGCCCACGCCCAACAAACTTAACACAATTGACGCTACCGCAATGACCGCGATGTTTGTCAATAAAAACAGACCAATACGTTTCATGGAACCACTCCTCCTCATTAAAACGTGATTAAAATTTTACAATGACTAATATAAAGATTTTTTATGAGGATTCAAGAGCCAATTAACTAATTAGCCAAAAATCCTCAATCTACTCTCTTCAATCTACTATTGACCTAGTTTCTGTTTCAACAGCGCATTCACCTGCGCCGGATTTGCCTGACCTTTAGACAGTTTCATCACCTGACCAACAAAAAAGCCAAACATTTTCTCTTGTCCGCCTTTATAGGCTTCTACCTGTTGGCTATTGGCGGCCAATACCTCATCAACAATTTGCTCAATCGCACCCGAATCGGTAATCTGTTTCAAGCCTTTGGCTTCAATCACCTGATCCGCGCTGCCTTCACCTTGCCACATGGCCTCGAACACTTGCTTGGCGATTTTGCCAGAAATCGTATTATCAACAATACGCACAACCAGGCCTGCTAAATCGGTGGCTGAAATTGGCGAGGCCTCAATCGCTAATTCATCACGATTCAGCGACTTAGCCAGTTCGCCCGACATCCAGTTGGCACACAACTTGGCCTGCGCATCCCCTGCGGTTTGCAACATGGTTTCAAAATACTGCGCCATCGCTTTGGAGGAGGTTAATAAATTAGCATCATAGTCCGATAAGCCATAATCCGCGACAAATCGGGCACGCAATACCGCTGGCAACTCCGGTAAGCGCTGACGCACCGCTTCGATATCCTCATCGCTAATCATCACCGGCAACAAATCCGGGTCAGGGAAATAGCGATAATCGTTGGCTTCTTCCTTGGCGCGCATACTGCGGGTTTCATCTTTATCCGCATCATACAAACGCGTTTCTTGTACAATGGTTCCACCCGATTCAATCACATCGATATGGCGATCCACTTCATAGGCAATGGCTTTCTCCACAAACTTAAACGAGTTAATGTTTTTCAATTCTGTTCGCGTGCCATAAGGTTCACCGGGACGGCGAATCGACACGTTCACATCCATGCGGAACGAGCCTTCTTGCAGGTTACCATCACAAATGCCGATAAACTGCACGAGCTCATGAATCGCTTTGGCATAGGCAATCGCCTCCGCTGCCGAACGCATATCCGGCTCAGACACGATTTCGAGCAGAGGTGTACCAGAACGATTGAGATCAATCCCGGTCATACCATGAAAATCTTCATGCAAGGATTTACCCGCATCTTCTTCTAGATGCGCGCGGGTGACACCAATGATTTTTTTCTCACCATTGACCTCAATCTCAATTTGTCCTTTACCCACCACCGGCAAATCAAACTGTGAAATCTGATAGCCCTTAGGCGAATCAGGATAAAAATAGTTTTTACGCGCAAACACCGATTTCTTCGGTACTTCGGCATTAATCGCTAAACCAAACGCAATGCCCATTTCTAATGCACGTTTATTTAATACCGGCAACACCCCCGGCATCGCCAAATCGACCAAGCAGGCCTGGCTGTTTGGCTCCGCGCCATAGGCGGTGGAGGCGGCTGAAAAAATCTTTGACTTGGTCGCAAGCTGGGCATGAATTTCTAACCCAATAACGGTTTCCCACTGCATTATTTATCTCCTACCCATTCTGGTCGCTGTTGATGCCAATTCGTGACTTGTTGATACTGATGCGCCACATTTAATAATCGAGCCTCACTAAAATAAGGCCCAACTAAATGTAGGCCAACCGGACGCTGATTGACAAATCCAGCCGGAATCGACATCGCCGGTAAACCTGCGAGGTTGACAGGTATGGTGTATAAATCAGCGAGATACATACTCACCGGATCATCGGTTTTTTCGCCGATATTGAAGGCGACTGTTGGCGCAACGGGGCCTAAAATCACATCACAAGATTCAAACGCACGGCTAAAGTCATCACGCACCAAACGGCGTACTTTTTGCGCTTTGAGATAATAGGCATCGTAATAACCGGCTGATAACGCATAAGCGCCCACCATAATCCGACGTTTCACTTCAGCACCAAAACCTTCTGCTCTGGAGCGGGTGTACAAATCATTCAAATCGTTTGGCGCATCACAACGATGACCAAAACGCACGCCATCATAACGTGATAAATTCGATGAGGCTTCCGCTGGCGCCAGCACATAATAGGCGGCCACCGCCAGCTTTTGATTGGGCAAACTCACCTCAACCACTTCGGCACCGAGTTTTTCGATTTCTGCAATCGCCTGTTTTACACTAGCGGCCACGTGCGGATCTAAGCCTTCACCAAAATAATCCGATGGCACACCGACCTTTAATCCTTTCAAAGACTTATCGAGTTGCGCCGTGTAATCAGTCGGTTCAATCTGCATACTAGTCGAATCACGCTGATCAAAGCCCACCATGGCATTCAATAACCAAGCACAATCTTGGGCTGACATCGCCATCGGACCGCCCTGATCAAAACTGGACGCATAAGAAATCATCCCAAAACGCGATACCGCTCCATAAGTTGGCTTAATCCCTGAAATACCACAGAATGCCGCTGGCTGACGAATCGAGCCCCCAGTATCCGTACCGGTGGTAAACGGCACCAAGCCTGCCGCCACCGCCGCCGCTGAACCGCCCGACGAACCACCGGGTACCGCATTCAAGTCCCATGGATTTTTGGTCGGGCCATAATAGCTCGACTCACTCGATGAACCCATCGCAAATTCATCCATATTAGTTTTGCCTAAAATAGGCATATGACAGTTTTTGAATTGCGTAACTACATGCGCATCATAAGGTGCGATAAAATTATCCAGCATTTTAGAGCCACAACTGGTACGCACCCCATCGGTACAAAAAATATCTTTATGCGCCATCGGGATACCCGTTAACGGATGCGCATTGCCTGCCGCCAATGCCTCATCCGCCTGCGCTGCCATCTGTAACGCCAATTCAGGCGTTTGAGTAATAAAGCTATTCACCTGAGGATCTAGGCTTTTCATCCGGGTTAAGAAATACTGCGTCAGCTCAACCGAACTCACTTGCTTGGTCTGCAGCGCGTCACTCAGCTGTTTTATTGAATATTGATACATGGTTAGCTCTCTCACTCTATCACTCTATTACCTTGGGCACTAAATACAACCCGTTTTCAGTAGCGGGCGCAATCGCTTGAAATTTATCACGCTGATCCACCTCAGCGACTAAATCTTCACGCAAACGCTGGGTTTGATCCAGCGGATGCGCCATCGGCTCAACCCCTTCGGTATCCGCTTGAGATAACTGAGCAAATAAATCCAGAATATTGGACAATTTTGCGCCCACCGCATCCAGCTCCTCGGGCTCTACTGCAATCGCCGCTAGATGTGCGATTTTTTTCACTTCTGCCAATGCTAATGACATTGAAACCTCCTATGTTAAGGCGCGCGCTAGATTAGTCTCGCTTTCGCCTAAATCACTATTTAAAAAATTCGCTTAAATTACCACATTGTATGGCGTTGTTCAAAAATATGGCGCTTTTTTAATGAAGTTTACAATCTAATGATAAGTTTTTCTAATAACCTGCCCTAATTTGGTTTAAACTATCACGATTTAGTTTTTCCTCACTCTAGGCTAGGAAGTCCAATATGTTTCGTAAAATTATAGGCCTGTTTTCAAACGATATATCTATTGATTTGGGAACAGCAAACACACTTATTTATGTTCGTGGTCAAGGCGTCGTTTTAAATGAACCGTCAGTCGTGGCGATTCGCGACAATGGTCGCGGCAGCCGTAGCATTGTCGCCGTCGGCAATGAGGCCAAAAAAATGCTCGGGCGCACACCTGGCAATATTCAAGCTATTCGCCCACTGAAAGACGGCGTCATTGCGGACTTTCATGTTACCGAAAAAATGCTCCAAGCCTTTATTCGTAAAGTACACGAAGCCAAATTCTTTCAGCCAAGTCCACGCGTGCTTGTCTGCGTACCCTGCGGCTCGACGCAAGTGGAACGCCGCGCCATTCGTGAATCCGCCGCGGGCGCTGGTGCGCGCCAAGTATTTTTGATTGAAGAGCCGATGGCGGCTGCAATCGGTGCCGGGATGCCGGTCAGTGAGGCAAATGGTTCGATGGTGGTCGATATTGGCGGGGGGACCACCGAAGTGGCCACGCTTTCACTTAACGGGATTGTGTACTCTGATTCGGTTAAAGTCGGGGGGGACCGATTTGATGATGCGATTATCAAATTCGTACGCCGTAACTACGGCATGCTGATTGGTGAAGCCAGTGCCGAAAAAATCAAACATGAAATTGGCACCGCCTACAGTGAAGCAGACCCTAAAATTATTGAAGTACGTGGACGTAATTTAGCTGAGGGTGTACCAAGAAGCTTTACACTGAATAGCAATGAAATCTTAGAAGCTTTACAAGACCCACTGTCGGCGATTGTCGGCGCTGTACGCACTGCATTGGAACGTACCCCGCCAGAGCTGGGTGCCGATGTCGCTGAGCACGGCATTGTTTTAACAGGTGGCGGTGCATTGCTGCGTAACCTGAGTACCCGCTTAAGCGAGGAAACAGGCATTCCTGTCATAGTGGCCGATGATCCACTCACTTGTGTGGCACGTGGTGGTGGCCGTGCACTCGAAATGATGGATGAAAAAGGCATGGATGTGTTTTCTCACGATTAAGAACTAGTCACCTAGTTTGTTCATCATAAAAACAGTTCGCCAGGGGAGTTGTCGCCATCAGCCTTAATGCCACCGCACCGCAGAAAGATGGTCTTGACTTTGTTATTGTCTTTGCAATTTGTGCTATCTTAATGAGCTCAGATTTTTACGGTCAATACATGGGCCATATCCGCAACCTGCTTACCAGTACATTAGAACCGGTTGAGCGGCTGGCGGCTATCCCCACACAAATACACAAGTGGTATACACATCGCTTGCAGGACAATGCTAGCCTACAAAATCAACTCCTTAAGTTAAATACAGAAAATTTACTGCTCAAAGCCCGTTTACAGCGGATGGAAAGTCTGGAACAAGAACTCGAGCGCCACCGTCGTTTACTCGGCACGACTGGCCGAATGGATAACCAAAGTTTACAAATTGCGAGCGTGTTGTTCTACAGCAACACCCCCCTAACTCAATACTTAACCATCAACAAGGGCGCGCTGGATGGTGTCAACCTAAATCAACCGATTATTGATGATAAAGGTTTAGTGGGCCAAGTGACCAGTCTCACCCCCACCGCCAGCCGTGTACTAAAAATCACCGACCCCAACCATCAAGTACCTATCCGGGTACTGCGCACAGGACAACGTGGAATATTAACAGGCCTGGGTCAAAACCAGCTTGGCATTGATTTCATCCCCACTAGCGCAAACCTGCAGCTAGGCGACTTAATTGTAACCTCTGGACTAGGTGGAATCTTCCCAGCAGGCTACCCTGTCGCAACGATTACGGATATCACTCAAATAGATGGCCAGACCTACTATTCGATTAAAGCCCAACCGATTGCTGATTTATTTAATGCGCATGAAGTATTGATTCTTTCCGGCTTCCGAGGTCAACCATGATTCAAAGCTATCACGACACCAGCTTTCAAACAGCTAAATTTATTGTTATTTTTAGTTATTTCGCTGCGCTTGTCATCAATGTTTTTGCGATAAGAATCGATTGGTTATTGTTAATGCCACCCATTACTTTGTTAGTCTTGATGTTTTGGGTTGTGCAAATTTTAAATCAAACTCACCTTTACACGGCACTTGCGCTAGGGCTTTTGCATGATGCGCTGCACAACACACTGCTTGGCAGCCACAGCCTACTGTTTATTGTGATAACTTTTATTATGCTAAGGATGCGCTTACGTTTTCGCAGCGTGCCGCTATGGCAACAATCTCTGATGGTCGGCATTTACATGCTATTATTTCAAACAGGGCATTTTTTATTCTACACCCCTCTACTGATCGATAACGCGTTATACCTTTACTGGTCGATGCCACTGGCATCGGCTTTTATTTGGCCAGCTATCGTACTTGTATTAGGGTTATTATCCAAACCTAGTCTTGAATCATGAGCTTTTTGCAGTTTGACGAAACACGCGCGAGTGCCAAGCAACAACAAAGTTTTAAATATCGCTTAGTCTTTGTTGTGCTATTTATTTTTATTGTATTTGCCTTGTTGATCGTACGCATGACCTATCTGCAATGGTTTAATCATGAAAAATTTTTAAATCAAGCAGAGGGCAATCGAGTTACGGTACAAACCCTGCCGCCACAACGAGGGCAAATTTTTGATCGCAATCAAGTCCTGCTTGCTAAAAACACTTCCAGCTACAGCCTCAGTTTTCGACGCGAAAACATTTTAGACTCAACACATACCTTTGAACAAATTCAATACCTTTTTCCTGAGATACCTACATCACTATTAGAAGACTTTGCCCATCGCTTAGCACGCACGCCACGCCACCGTGACACGGTGCTTCCCTTCTCGCTCAGCGAGCAACAAGCCGCACGCTTTGCCGCTAATCGCTACCGTTTTCCAGGTGTCACACTCGAAGCCAGACTTAAACGCGTCTACCCTCATCAAGACAGTGGAGTTCACGCGTTAGGTTATGTCGGGCGCATCAGCCAAACCGACCTTCAACGCCTCGATACCGCCCGTTACCGTGGTACAGATATAACGGGACGCGCCGGAATCGAGCGCGCCTATGAGGATCTGCTACATGGCTTTCCTGGACTGCAAACGGTTGAAACTAACGCACAAGGACGAGTCATTCGCGTCCTTAACACCATTGCGCCGGTTGCAGGACAGGATATTAATTTAACACTGGACGCCCGACTACAAAAATTTATCGAAAACAGTCTTGGCAATCGACGTGCGGCTGTTGTTGCACTTTCACCGCTCAACGGTGAGGTCTTAGCCCTTGTTAGCACACCCACCTACGACCCCAACCTCTTCGTTGATGGCATCAACCATACTGACTACAATGCCCTACTCCATAACCCTAACAAACCTTTGATTAATCGCGCTATACGCGGCCAATATCCACCTGGCTCGACGACTAAACCCTTTATCGCGCTGGGCGCGCTCGAACAAGGCTTCACCAGCACAACAGAGCGCCTATTTGATCCAGGTTACTTTGAATTTCAAGGCCATCGTTATCGTAACTGGCGACGTGAAGGTCACGGTTGGACCGACCTAAAACGCTCAATTGTGGAGTCTGTGGACACTTATTATTATAAAATGAGTTTAGATATAGGCATTGACGGCCTACATAGCATGCTATCCCCTTTTGGCTTTGGTGAACGCACAGGAATTGATATACCGGGTGAACTGACCGGCATTCTTCCCTCGCAAGAATGGAAGCGGCGCACCCATAACGAAGCCTGGTATCGTGGGGAAACGATTATCTCCTCAATTGGCCAAGGCTATAACCTGGCAACACCGATACAACTGGCTACGGCCACCGCCATACTGGCTAACCGAGGACGTATTGTTCAGCCGCACCTCTTAAAAGGCGCTGTGACCCATAGAGATAATACAGATGATACACCGCAGCAAATACCGATTAATAACCGCAACAACTGGGAGTATGTCATTCAAGGCATGGTTGATACCGTCCACACACCCAGAGGCACGGCCTGGTCTGCAGGCCGCCATATTCGAGGCTACCAAATCGCTGGAAAAACCGGTACCGCCCAAGTGTTTAGCTTAAATGATGGTGAATACAATGCCGACGACCTTGACCAACGCTTGCATTCACACTCGTTGTTTATTGCTTTTGCACCGGCTTCCAACCCTAAAATTGCCATCGCCGTTATTGCAGAAAATGCAGGAGGCGGTGGCCGGGTAGCGGCACCGATTGCCATTGATGCCATTAACTACTACTTAAAAGAGCTTGATAAACCATGATGGATAAATGGCTCAGCCCAGCAGACCAAACCTATGTCAAACCCACTAGCTGGCTAGCAAGGCTACACCTAGATGGCTGGTTACTGTTAGGGCTTCTTTTACTGCTTGGCACCGGTTTAATCGCCATTTACAGCGCCTCGGGGGGGGATATCAATGTCACAAAAAACCATGCTATTCGTATTTTACTTGCGCTTGGCCTGCTCGCTGTTTTTGCCCAAATCCCACCTAAAACACTGCTTTTCTTTACACCCTGGGTGTTTATTGCAGGCCTGGTCATGTTGGTGGCGGTCATTATATTTGGCGACACGGGCAAGGGCGCACAACGCTGGTTAGATTTGGGCATCATTCGATTCCAACCCTCGGAACTGATGAAATTAGCACTCCCGATGATGGTAGCCTGGTTATTCGCCTATAGCGCCTACCCCGCACACCCAGCTCGATTTGTGCTAGGGTTCTTCATTGTTGTTCTAACGGCAGGCTTGATTGTGGTACAGCCGGACTTAGGCACCTCGATTTTAATTGCCATGAGTGGCTTGTTTGTATTATTTTTTGCTGGCTTACCCTGGAAATTCATTGTTGGCGCATTAGCAAGTCTAGCCATCAGCTTACCGATTGTTTGGAACTTTATGCATGGCTATCAAAAACAACGCGTGCTCACCTTTTTAGACCCTGAAACAGATCCATTAGGTGCCGGCTATCACATTATCCAATCAAAAATTGCCATCGGCTCTGGTGGCATTGAAGGCAAAGGCTTTATGGGTAGCACCCAGGCGCATCTTGATTTTCTACCTGAAAGCACAACGGACTTTATTTTTTCAGTATTTGCCGAAGAGTTCGGCCTGATCGGTGTTGTTGTGCTGTTAGCACTCTATAGCTTTGTGCTTTTGCGTGGACTCTATATGGCCTACCGTGCACAAGACGTTTTTTCTCGCCTAGTCGTCGCCAGCTTCACAATGACATTATTTGTTTATGTTTCCGTCAATATCGGCATGGTAAGCGGTTTATTACCGGTGGTCGGTTTACCCTTACCACTTGTGAGCTATGGCGGCACATCGATGGTCACATTAATGATCAGTTTTGGTATTATGATGTCCATTCATACCCATAAAAAAATGTTATCTCACTGAATCCTGAATTGTTGCACGGCCAAAGGTTTAGATTTAGCTAAACTTATGTTAGATTAATAACAATTTTTTAACTTACACAGATAAGGCTTATGAAAACGCATTCAAACAAACCCTTTATATTCGCCATCCTAAGTTTTCTTGTATTCTTCTTTAGTCTCCAAGCCAAAGCCAACGCGCCTTTTGTATCGCCTGTGCCTCCCTCATTTGCCGGTACTGCGCACATTGTACTCGATTACGATAGTCACGCGATTATTGCAGATAGCAACCCAGACATGCTCATCGAGCCGGCCAGTCTGACTAAAATAATGACCGGCTATGTTGTATTTGATGAACTCAAACAAGGACGCATGAAACTTGAAGATCTTGTCACCATCAGTGAAAGAGCTTGGCGCATGCCAGGTTCACGCATGTTTATTGAAGTCGGCAGACAGGTTTCTGTTCAAGAATTAATTAAAGGCATGGTCATTCAATCCGGCAACGATGCCAGTGTTGCCTTGGCTGAACACATTGCCGGCACCGAAGAACGCTTTGCGCAACTAATGAATCAATATGCCCTTAAATTAGGCATGAACAACACAAATTTCCTGAATGCAACCGGTCTTCCAGATCCAGAACACCTTACCACCGTACGCGACCTATCGATACTCACCCATGCACTCATCCGCGACTTTCCAGACTTCTACAACTGGTACTCAGAAAAGCGCTTCACCTTTAACGGGATCACCCAATACAACCGCAACCGCCTACTGTGGCAAGATCCAACCGTCGATGGATTGAAAACGGGGCACACCTCCTCAGCCGGCTACTGCCTTGTATCTTCGGCCATGCGCAATAACATGCGTGTCATTGTGGTAGTTGCAGGCACAGAAAGTGCCGCTCAACGCATTAGCGAAAGCCAAAAGCTCCTCAACTATGCCTTCCGTTTTTACGAAACCCATAAGCTTTATGAACAAGAACAACGCCTGATTGATGCACGCGTCTGGCTCGGTCAACGTGATACACTTGGATTAGGTATCGCAGATGAGGTCTATGTCACCGTACCCCGCGGTCAATACCAAAACCTCAAAATTGACACGCTTATCCCCAAACAAATTGAAGCTCCAATCGCAATCGGTGACCAAATTGGTCAGTTAGTGGTGAGTTTCAATGATGAAATCATCATTGAGAAACCGCTGATCGCCCTTGCCAACATTGAGCAAGCGTCCTTCTTTAAACGTTTAATGGATCGGATCAAACTCTTGTTCCGTGGTTTGCTTGGTAAAGAAGACTAAGCTGACATGAGTGACCAAATTGTATATTTAAATGGCGAGTTTATGCCGATGGCTTCCGCCCGCATTTCGCCCATGGATCGCGGGTTTTTATTTGCCGATGGTGTCTATGAAGTTATCCCTGTTTACCAGCAAACCTTATTTGAATGGCAAGCGCATTATCAACGCCTAGAAAACAGTCTAGCCGCGGTAGGCATCATCAACCCATTTGACAACCAGGCCTGGTTGTCAATATTGAATAAATTAATTGCATCACATCCTTGGCAGGATCAATTTATTTACTTACAAATCAGCCGTGGCGTGCAAATTCCGCGTGATCATTTGCCGCAAAAAGACCTCACCCCAACGGTATTTGCCTATACCAACCCGCTAAAACCGCTGGCCGCGTCTATTTTAGAAAACGGTATTAAGGTCATTACACTTGAAGATATTCGCTGGCAGCGCTGCGACATCAAAGCGATTGCACTGCTCCCCAATGTCATGGCTAAACTTCAAGCCCAAGCTGCAGGGGTGGATGATGTCATTTTGATCAACCAGCAAGGTAATGTCACCGAAGGCTCAGCAAGCAATATGCTGATGGTTAAGGAGGGGGTCATCATCACCCCACCTCTCAGCCAACATATTTTGCCCGGCATTACCCGTCAGGTTATTGAAAAACTGGCGCAGCAGCACCATATCAGCTTTATCGAGCGCGAAATCAATCAAGCTGAACTCGAAACCGCCGATGAATTGTGGCTTGCCAGCTCAACCAAAGAAGCCCTGCCGATATGCCAACTCAACGGTCAGCCCGTTGGCGATGGCAAACCAGGACAAGTCTGGCAAAAACTGCGCGCCCATTACCAAGACTACAAACAACAAATAACGAATAACGAATACCTAAAACAATGAACCAAAACGCAATGAACCAAAACCCAACCACTGAAAAACCCGACACACTGATTGAGCTTCCCTGCCACTATGAACTCAAAGCCATGGGCAGCCATTGCGAAACCTTTATAGAATTGGTGTACAGCGTCACTCAAAAGCATGTGCCCAACGTTGAGCGCGAAGCGATTCGCCTCAACCCATCGAAAAACGGCAAATACGTGTCAGTCAAAATCAAATTCTACGCCACCCAGATCGAACAGATTCATGGCATTTATGGCGAGCTCAACGACCACCCTGATGTACTTTGGACGCTCTAAACAACGCGACCTGATGGCATGTCAGTCATAACGGTTAAACACCTCGGCCTACAAGACTACCTGCAAACCTACCAAGCGATGCAGGCCTTTAGCGCACAACGCCTGCCCGATACCACTGATGAAATCTGGCTAGTCGAACACCCCCCCGTATTCACCCAAGGCCTTAACGGTCAAGCCGAGCATATTCATCAAAGCCTGCGCGACATTCCATTGGTGCATACCGACCGAGGCGGACAAATTACCTATCACGGCCCTGGGCAATTGGTCATTTACGTGCTGATTGACCTGCGGCGTCGCAAGCTGGGTGTGCGTCAACTGGTTAGCCTACTTGAACAGTCGGTGATTGACTTACTCGCTGACTATCAACTAAGCGCCCAAGCGCGTGCAGATGCCCCAGGCATTTACCTTGAAGGCAAAAAAATTGCCTCGCTTGGCCTAAAAATAAAACGCCAAACGAGTTACCACGGCCTAGCGCTCAATATCAATATGGACCTCACCCCCTTTGAATGGATCACCCCCTGCGGCCTGCAAGCCATGCAAATGACACAGCTTGCCGACTATTTGCCTGATGCCACTGTCGCCGACATACAACCCGACCTGGTTAGACACTTTCGACAACAACTCGAAAATTCGCCTATAATGACCGACTAAAATAAAAGACATCAATACAACCCCACACTCAGCGAGCGGCGCCATGCAAAACTACCAAGAAATCACACTCGACCAAATTGGCGGACTAAAAGCCCGTAACCAAATGATGAGCAAGGGCGAATACAAAACCAAATCACTCAAACACAAACCCGATCCAGAACGCACACGCCTCAATAAACCTAGCTGGATACGCGCCAAATTACCCAAAGCCAAAGACATCCACCGCATCAGTGAACTCAAAGGCATTCTGCGGGAAAACGGATTGCATACTGTCTGCGAAGAAGCCTCCTGCCCCAATCTGGGTGAATGCTTTGGTCACGGCACCGCCACCTTTATGATTATGGGCGATATCTGCACACGCAAATGTCCGTTTTGTGATGTCACCCATGGTCGCCCCAAACCGCTCGACAGCCACGAACCCCAACACATGGCCAACACCATCAAAGCGATGCGCCTTAACTATGTCGTGATTACCTCGGTGGATCGTGATGATCTGCGTGATGGTGGGGCCAAACATTTTTTACACTGCGTGGAAGCGGTGCGCCAAACGTCGCCCCATACCCAAATTGAAATCCTAGTACCCGACTTTCGTGGACGTTTAACCGTGGCACTTGATACGCTGGCACACTGTCCGCCTGACGTACTCAACCACAACCTTGAAACCGTACCAAGACTCTACGAACAAGCTAGGCCTGGTGCAGACTATCAAGCCTCGCTCGATTTATTAGCGCGCTTCAAGCAATTGCAACCCCATGTCAAAACAAAATCAGGGTTAATGGTCGGTTTAGGAGAAACCTTTGAAGAAATGGTGCAAGTATTAAAAGATTTACGCGCTCATCAGGTGGATATGTTGACCGTTGGCCAATACCTCCAGCCCAGCTTGCATCACCTTGCCGTCGAACGCTATTGGACACCGGACGAATTCAAACAACTCGAAACCCAAGCCTACCAACTCGGGTTCAGTCATGTCGCCTGCGGCCCAATGGTCAGAAGTTCCTACCACGCTGACCTCCAAGCCAAAGGCGAATTTAACGCATCAGTAGGTTAGAGGTGGTTAAACATCTTCTAACAAAAGTCCATCAAGGCTTAAAAGTTCAACCGCTTCCAAACCCTCTAAGGCATCACCGTTATAAGTGATGAGCCTGCAACGCTCATCATGATTTTGAAAGTGTTTAAATGCATTGAGTTCACGCAAACGGGTTTTATCATTATCGATTTCATAAGCCACCTGATACAGCGTTTTTTCACTATAAAAATCAACTTCAACCTGGTTTTTTCGATAACACACACTGGGGTCTCGTTGATACAAATAACAAAAAACCAAATTCTCTAACGCCTGCCCCCAGCCGGGACTTTGCCTTGGTGCGGTTTGCAAGAACCCATTATCCAAGGTATAGAGCTTTTTAACCGACTTAATTCGCTCTTTCGGTTTGTTATGGTAGTTATCAATGCGCTTTAACAGAAACACATCCTCAAAAAAGCCAATGTATTCCTTAATGCTTTTATCACTCACATCAAAAATCTGAGCCATTTTGCTATAGTTCAACACATTCGTTGACTGCCCCAGCAGATAATAAAATAACCGCTCTACCAACTCGGATTGGCGAATCTTAAAGCGGGGCACGATATCTCGATAAATAATGTTTTTCGCATAACTATTGAGCAGATCCTTTTTTATAATCGGATCAGTCAACGTAATCACCTCAAAAAAGCCACCCCATTGCAGGTAATCCTGTTTAGCAATCGCAATCTGAATCCGATTTGTAACCCGTTCAAGCTCATTGGCATGAGCAATGTTTTTGTAATGTAAAAACTCACTAAATGAAAAGGTATTTAGAGTCCGCTCAAAAAATCAGCGAACAAAAAAACGGATAATTCGAACTCAGCGCCAATTTGTTTTTTTCATGCGCTGAACATTGCGGGTGATGGCGTAATTCTGTGTTCTTGGATGCGATAGAAGCCATAAATAGCCTATAGGGCGAGAATAGCCAGCTGTTTTGGTAAAAATAGCGCCAAAAAAAGGCCTTCAACAGCACCAATAGGTTCATCACCAAGAAGAT
>NZ_JYNN01000018.1 GCF_000934765.1 Thiomicrospira microaerophila
TCTAAAATGATACGCCTTAAATACCCTCACGAAGACCATTCAATCTACGAAGCGCGAATCAGTCAACTGAGTGAAGCGCAAATCGACCAACTGGTGGAACGTTTTTTGGAATCGACCAGCCTAAAGCAAATGTTCAGCACGCTCGACAAAAAAGTGTGACAAACCAGTAGCCAACCACGCATGCATAGAACCCCCGCGTCATATGCGGGGATCGACGTGGCAATCTCCAGCCAACCGCGCACACCCCGGTCATTCCGGCGAAGGCCGGAATCTCAAGCCGACTTCGCAAAACCACAACAGATCCCGGCCTACTCCGGGGTGACGTAAAGAAAGAGTGGGATGACAAAAATAAACGTCATTGCGTACGAAGCGAAGCTTGACGCTATTGAGTTTTTGCACAGCATTGATGTCAGACGAGGCAGTGGCATTTTGTTAAGATACGTGAATATTTTGAAAATGAATGGAGAAGTGTCATGTTGATAGAAACGGCTCAGGCCTGGTGAAATGAAAACACCGAATAATACGACACCAACAGATTTTTACCACGACATTAAAGCGCTACTTCACAGTGCGCGAAACAAGATCTATCAAACCATCAACCAAACCATGACCCAAACCTACTGGGAAATTGGTCGTCGTATTGTCGAAGAAGAACAGCAAGGCCAAGCCCGCGCCCAATATGGCGCCATGCTCATAAAAACGCTATCGCAAGAGCTCACCCAAGAATTTGGCAAAGGCTTTTCGATTGATAACTTAAAAAACATGCGCCGTTTTTATCAGTGTTTTTCAAAAGGTGAGACAGCGTCTCACCAATTCGCCCTAAGCTGGTCGCATTATATCTTCCTAACACGCATCAACAACGCCAGCGAACGCCGTTTTTACGAAATCGAAGCCAGCAATAACCGCTGGAGCCTTAAAGAGCTTAAACGCCAATTCAACTCAGGCTTATACGAAAGACTCCAACTCAGCACCAAAAAAGACAAGGTACAACAGCTTGCCATAAAAGGGCAAGTCATCGAATCACCCTGTGACCTGGTAAAAGACCCCTATATCCTCGAATTTATTGGCTTGCCAGTGCTAGCCAACTACAGCGAAAGCGAATTAGAGCAACGCCTGATCGACAAACTAGAAAGCTTCCTGCTCGAACTGGGCAAAGGCTTCACTTTTGTAGCGCGGCAAAAAAAGATCACCATTGACGAAAAACACTTCTACATTGACCTTGTTTTTTACAACCGCCTGCTAAAATGTTTCGTTGTTATCGACTTAAAAATTGGCGAACTCAAACATCAAGATTTAGGTCAGCTGATGATGTACGTCAACTACTATGATCGCACAGAAAAACAACACGACGAAAACCCAACCATTGGCATCGTCCTCTGTAAAGACAAAAGCAAAGCCCTAGTTGAAATGACACTGCCCGAGAATAACAACCAACTCTTCGCCAGCCAATACCAAACGCTACTGCCCAACAAGGAAGAACTCAAAGCACTTCTAAAGGAAGCAATGGATGAATAACCAAATCACCAAAAAAATCTGCGTTGTCACCGGAACACGCGCCGAATACGGCTTGCTGTATTGGCTGCAAAAAAGCTGGATTTGGCCATTTTTTGCAGCCGACAGGCTCCTAGGATGACTTCAGACCAAATACAAGCAGTGCGCAAGCAAAGCGCCGTGGCAGAAACCACTTCAATCCTATAAGGGCTAAAAGACCCGCTCGCACAACAATAATTCAACAAAATACTAATATTGCCGCTAATATAGTTATATTAGTGGGTGAGCAGGATGGGGTGGCGTGCAAGAATGGTTGCATGCGATAGCTCAATTACAAAAACTAGGCTCTTTGAGGACACGCTATGTTTGATAACAAAACAATTTTTATTACAGGTGGTACCGGCTCTTTCGGTAAAAAGTACACCCAAACCTTGTTAGCGCGCTATAAGCCCAAAAAAATAATCATCTTTTCACGTGATGAGCTAAAGCAATTTGAAATGCAACAGGTGTTCAACGATAGCTGTATGCGTTATTTTATTGGTGATGTGCGTGATAAAAATCGACTGGAAGAGGCGATGGAGGGTGTGGATTTTGTGATACATGCGGCGGCGTTAAAGCAAGTGCCTGCGGCTGAATACAATCCGATGGAGTGCATTAAAACCAATATTAATGGCGCTGAAAACGTGATTCGGGCGGCGATTAAAAACCGTGTACCACGCATTATTGCGCTTTCAACCGATAAAGCCGCGAACCCGATTAACCTCTATGGTGCGACGAAGTTGGCGAGTGATAAGCTGTTTGTCGCGGCCAATAATATTGCCGGTGGTAAGGATACCCGTTTTTCAGTGGTGCGTTATGGCAATGTGATTGGTTCGCGCGGTTCGGTTGTGCCCTTTTTTAAAAAGTTATTGGCACAAGGGGCAACCGAGTTACCGATTACGCATCCCGATATGACACGATTTATGATCACCTTGCAACAGGGTGTGGATTTTGTGTTGAAAAACTTTGAGCGCATGCAGGGCGGTGAAATTTTTGTGCCCAAAATTCCATCGATGAATATGGTGGAACTGGCTAAAGCCATGGCCCCCACTTTGCCACAAAAGATTATCGGCATTCGACCCGGTGAAAAAATGCATGAAATCATGTGTCCAGCCGATGATAGTCATTTGACCTTGGAGTTTGAGGATCATTTTGTGATTTCACCCACGATTCAATTTACCCGCAAACGCAACTATGCTCATAACCTACTAGGCGAACAGGGACACCAGGTTGTTCAGGGGTTTGAATATAATTCAGGCACTAACCAGGCCTGGTTGTCCCATGAGCAGTTTTTAGGTTTGGCGCAAGAATGTTTGAGTGATCAGGATTTATAATGATTCCTTATGGTAAGCAGGCGATAAATCAAGCGGATATCGATGCAGTGGTTGAAGTGCTGCAGTCTGACTATCTCACGCAAGGGCCTAAGGTGCCTGCCTTTGAACGCGCGGTGGCGGGTTATTGTGGGGTTGAGTATGCAATAGCGGTCAATAGTGCGACTTCCGCCTTGCATATGGCCTGCCTTGCGCTGGGTTTAGGCAAGGGCGATTGGCTTTGGACCTCACCCAATACCTTTGTGGCATCGGCTAATTGTGCGCGTTATTGCGGCGCGTCAGTGGATTTTGTTGATATTGATCCGCGTACCTATAATCTTTGTGCTGACCAGCTCGAAGCGAAACTTATCCAAGCCAAAGCCGACAATAAGCTACCAAAAATTGTGATTCCAGTTCATTTTGCTGGCCAGTCTTGCGACATGAAGCGTATTCATCAGTTAAGCCAAATCTATGGTTTTAAAATTATTGAAGATGCGTCGCACGCGATAGGGGGGCGTTATTTAAATCAGCCGATTGGAGCGTGTCAATTTTCTGACATCAGTGTTTTTAGTTTCCATCCCGTTAAAATTATTACCACCGCTGAGGGCGGCTTAGCGACCACCAATCAACCTGAGCTGGCAGAGAAAATGCAGTTATTGCGCAGTCACGGTGTGACGCGCGAAGCGCATTTAATGGACCAGCCATTAGAAGGGCCTTGGTATTATCAGCAGGTTGATTTGGGCTTTAATTACCGCATGACGGAGTTACAAGCCGCGCTGGGTGTCAGTCAAATGACACGATTGGAGGCGTTTGTTGCGCGTCGGCACCAACTGGCGCAGCAGTATAGTGAGCGTTTAGCCGATTTACCGTTCGTTTTACCCTATCAGCATTCAGATACCCATTCATCCTTGCACCTTTTTCCGATTTTGTTACCCGTTAACCTTGACCGTGGCCAAGCCTTTAATGCACTGCGTGAAAAAGGATTGGGGGTCAATGTTCACTATATTCCTGTCCATACTCAGCCTTATTATCGCCAACTCGGATTCAAGCCGGGCGTTTTTCCGCAAGCTGAAGCTTATTATCAACGGGCGATCAGCATTCCGCTGCATCAAGGCTTGACTGATAGCCAGCAGGACTATGTTGTTGAATGCTTAGCCCAGTTGGTTAAAGAGGGGTGAGATGAAACTGCAGACACTTTGGCAATCGGATGCGCATTCGGCCTTTACGGATTTAATTTATTTTAACCAGGCCTGGTACTGCGTGTTTCGAGAAGGCACCACGCACATGTCGTTGGATGGACACATTCTGGTACTCACCTCGAAGGATACACGAAGTTGGGCAATCCATTCCCGACTAAGCTGGCAGGGTGGTGATTTGCGTGATCCTAAGCTGAGCATCACGCCTGACAACCAGTTGGTGATGACCGCTGGGATTCGCTGGGCCGTTTATACCACCCAAGCAAGTCGGCTTTATTCGGTTGGTTGGCAGCTCGATAAGCCTAACCAGGCCTGGTCAGCGCCTGTGCTTGATCAAACGAGCGAAGGAACCTGGCGCTGGGCGACGACTTGGCATCAAGGCATGGCGTACAGTGTGGGCTATTCGGGTTCGGATAAGCAAGGCTGTTTATACCGATCAGAGGATGGGCTACATTGGCGAGCCTGGGTGACGCCTTTTTTCCCCGATGCATCGGTGTTTAGCAATGAAAGTTCTTTGGTGTCTGATGGCAATAACCTGTATTGTTTAACCCGACGCGACAAGGCGGGTGGGGCCAAAGCCGTATTGGGGCAATCCAAGGGGCCATTAACGTCCTGGCAATGGCAAATTTTGCCCCTGTCAATAGGTGGGCCTAAGCTAGTTAAACTATCCAACGGCGAATGGCTGATGGCGGTGCGACGAATTAATTACAAACGCTGGACCGCTAAAACCCTACTCTATAAGCTCAATCCACAAACAGGTAAAGTCAAGCACTGGCGTACCTTACCCAGTGGCGGCGACACCAGTTATGCCGGAATGGTTGAGCAACACGGCCAGCTTTATATTAGCTACTACTCATCGCATCAAGACAATCAAACCAATATCTATCTTGTCAGCTTGCCATTGAAGGTTAAAAAACGAAGTCTAAAGTTTGCCTAGTACCTTTAGGCTTTAGTTTGATAAGTCTTGGCCGATACAGCTTAAAATAACTCGGAATTTAAACCATGAAATGTACAGACCTTATGGCGCGGTTAGCTAAGCAATCACCTCTTTATCAACCGGGCGTGTTTTGGCAAGAAGCCTCAAAAGACATGCTGCAAGATATGGCTGAAGAAGGGTTAGCGTCTTTTAGAAAACTATCCAGCTCGTTATCGTTTTTTGTGCCAACCTATGGCTACCCAGGCAATGCCCTATCGAATGAAACGATGCAATCTTGGCAGGCCTGGTTAGAAGATCAGGATTTACCGGCTAAGCAACACACCTATCTCTCCCAGCTTTTATCTGGATATAGCGCAGCCTTGGCCGACTATCGCACCCTCGCGGCTTCAGAATACGCCAGCAACGCACAACCCGATTTAATGCGCTTTAGCGAAAGCCAAGTGGGTGATCCAGTTGAGCAATTTGAAATAGAGGGCAAGTATTACAGTCGTTCGGCACTCAACTACCTCACTGGACTGAGTTTTTTGAAAAAACATATCGACTTTAAACAGATTAAAACGGTAATGGAAATCGGCGGTGGCTTTGGAACCTTGGGCGAAATCCTTTATAAAACATTGCCAGAGACACGTTATATTGATATTGATATTCCCCCCACGCTTTGCTGTTCTAGCTATTATCTACAACAAGTAATAGGCGAGGGAGCGGTAACCCGCTTCGATGACACCGCTAATAATGAGCAGATTGAAATTGAACAATTAAAGCAGGCGAGTGTGCTGCCATCATGGCAAATAGAAAAACTCCAAGGCAAGATAGATTTGTTCGTAAACTTCATATCGTTTCAAGAGATGGAACCCGATATTGTACAAAATTACCTAAACCATGTTACGCGGTTGCAGGCGGACTGGATTTTGTTGCGAAATATGCGTGAAGGCAAACAGCTTCGCACTCAGCATCGGTTTGGTGTGGACAAGCCTATCTTCTCTGAGGATTATGCGCGCATGTTGAGCGATTATGATTTAATCGAAACCAATGTGATTCCCTTTGGGTTTAAAACGGTGGATGGCTTTCATTCCGAAATCATGCTGTTTAAGCGCAAAGGAGCGGCATCGTGAATATTGCAGTCATTCCTGCGCGTGGTGGTAGCAAACGTATTCCGCGTAAAAACATTAAAGAATTCTGCGGTAAACCAATAATCAGTTATCCGATAGAGGCTGCAATTAAATCAGGTTTGTTTGATCAGGTGGTGGTGTCAACGGATGATGAAGAAATCGCTCAAGTCGCGTTGGCTTATGGTGCTAGTGTGCCTTTTACGCGTCCAGCTGAACTGGCGAATGATTATGCGCCAACGATCCCCGTTATTCAGCACGCAATAAAGGCGTTAGCTATTTCTAATCTAAAAACAGCCTGTTGCATCTACCCAGCGGCGGCATTTTTAACCACAAGTTTATTGACCAAAGCCTATCAATTAATTAATGAAAATGCCGCCGATTTTGTTATGCCTGTTATAGCCTATTCCTGCCCCTTTGAGCGTGCTTTGAAAATGGATGATCAAGGGTTGGTTAGTATGCGTAATCTTGATAACTTAGATCAACGAACGCAAGATTGTGAAGTTTTGTATCATGATGTCGGTCAATTTTATTTTGGAAGTGCACAGGCTTGGCAGAATCCATCCCAGTTTTATGATCGACGTGTTAAATCGATCCAAGTACCAAAGTATCGCGCTCATGATATTGATACACTTGATGATTGGCAGTTAGCTGAATTAGTCTTTCGTCAGTTAGATACTTTGCCATGACAAACCAAGATGCCCCGATTTATATCGTCTGTAATGCAGATAATAGAACCGGGTTGGGTCATTTATTACGCTGTTTGTCTTTAGCTAAAGAATTAAAAATACTTCAAAAAGGTATCCAACTCGTTGGACATTTTTCGCAAACAGCCATTGAGTTTATTGAGAGCCAAAACATGGCTTATCAACAAAGTAACACCCTAGAAATAGCCCAGATTCTTAAAAGTCTACCTTCTAATGCACAGATTGTTCTGGATAGTTATGACTATCAAGCAAGCGATCTCATCGCTTCTCAAAAAACTATTCTTATTGATGATTTCTGCCGTTTGTCACACTATCCTGTGCAGGGGGTGATCAACTTCACAATTAATGCCACACAATATGACTATAAGAAAAAAGGGGCTAAGGCCCAGGCCTTGGGTTTGGACTATTTTTTACCCCATCCAACCTTAAAAAACGCATGTAAAGCCTTTAACCCGACACCTGAAAAACTGTTAATTCTGATAGGAAGTGGTGATCCAACTCATCTCGTTACCAAGCTTATTGAAGCCTTAAATAGTGTTGAATACTGTTTTAAAATTCGGGTGCTCACGGCCAACTCAATCAAGGTTCATACCAAGCATCAACTTGAAATCTACCCACTACAGCGTAATATTAATCTTTTTTATCAATGGGCGGATATGTTGATAACGTCTGGTGGACTCGCCAAGTATGAAGCGGCGTTTGTACATAAGCCTGCTGTCGTGTTTTCTCAAACAGTAGGGGAGCAGGTGGAAACGCTAGATTTCGCAAAAGCGGCCCTATGTTTTGATTTTGGACGTGCCCAAGCATTTGATGGAACGGTTTTTGCTGATAATTTTACAAGATTATTACATGATGTGAAAACGAGAAGATTGGCATATAAACATAGCCAAAAAATGTTTAAAGAGGACTCAGCAGGACGCGCAGCTCAGTTTGTGCAAACTTGTTTAACCAGGCCTGGTTGTTAAGGAAACCTATGAAAAGCGAAATGAACCAACAAATAAACAAGCTTTCCGAGCATTACAATGCGCTTGGCAAACAGCATGGCTATTCACCCGATGCAACGCAACAAAGCAGTTTGGAAACACAGGAAAAACGTTTGAATGTATTATTGGATATGGCTGAAGACTTGACCCATGCGAAAGTGTTAGATTTTGGGTGCGGTACAGGTCATTTATATGCTTTACTCAAGCAACGAGGATTTAAGGGTGAGTATGTCGGCTTTGACATCTCTTCTGAGTTGCTGGCGATAGCCAAACAACATCATCAAAACGAACGATTTGAGTTGAAAAATGTGTTTGAACAGCCAATTGAAGAAACGTTTGACTGGGTTTTTATTAGTGGCGTGTTTAACAATGATATGGAGTATAACCAACGTTTTATGCAGCAGGTACTGAGCACCTTGTTTGCACATGTAAACAAAGGCCTGGTGTTTAACGCCCTAAGCCGTTATGTTGATTATCAGAGTGAAGGTCTTTATTATTTTGACCCAAGCTGGGTGTTTGATTATTGTAAATCGAATCTAACAACCCATGTTCAATTGAATCATAGCTATGAAGTCAAACCAGGCGTGATTCCATTTGAATTCAGTGTCAGGCTTGATAAAGCCCCTTTTAAAGCGGTAGGGCTACATGACTAAAGTAGCGATCAGTCAGCCTACTTATCTACCTTGGTTAGGCTATTTTGAGCAAATCAGTCGTGCAGACTATTTTGTATTTTTAGACAGTGTGCAGTTTGAACGGCGCTCATGGCAATCAAGAAATCGACTAAAGAACTCCAGTGGAAACGATTTTTGGTTAAGTGTTCCAGTGAAAAAACATCAACAAACAGAAATTATTCAAAATATTGAAATTCATTACGATAACAATAAATGGTACTTGCAGCACCTTAAATCGATCAAGTTAAATCTTGCTAAAGCCCCTTTTATCAATGAAGTAATCGAGTTACTCAGCCTTGTATATGAAAAGGAACACACTTGCCTTGCTGATTTAAATATTGATATTATCCAAACTGTAGCACAAAGAATGGGGATTAAAACTCAATTTTTTCGTGCCTCTCAACTGGATTCCCAAGGCACTAGAGCTGAATTATTATTAAATTTGGCATTAGAGTTAAATGCAAATGTTTATCTTTCAAATGCGGGGTCCAGTGTTTATCTAGATGAATCCATCACACAATTTAAAGAACAGGGGGTTGATGTTCTGTATCAAAGCTGGCAGCCTGCTGTTTATGCACAGCGTTATGGTTCTTTTGTTCCTAATTTAGCTTGGGTTGATCCGGTGAGTTATTTAGGTTTTAATCAACAGGAGTTATTTAATGCAGGATCTTTTTAATAATTACCCACTAAGAAGAAATAAGCTCGGATTTTTTGAGGTCAAAGATGAGCCCTTAAAGGACGACCTTGCTCATTATTACTCTCAAAAATACTACCAAGAGACGCCCAGTAAGACTTATGCAAAATCATACGAAGAGACTGAAAAAAAATTAATTGAATTCAGAATTGCTTCACGCTTTAAGGCGTTGCAACAGGTGTATAAGGGGAAGATGCAAAGATTTCTAGATGTTGGTTGTGGTGAAGGTTTTGTTTTAAAGTATTTTTTGAATCAAGGTGTTCATGTTGAGGGGTTAGACTTCAGTCATGCGGGCGTGCTTCAGCAAAATCCAGACTTGATAGATAGTGTCATAACGGGAGATGTCGATCAACTGCTTCATGTGAAGGTGGAGCAGTTACAAACATATGATATCATTTGGTTACAAAATGTTCTTGAGCATGTTATTGATCCTGTCGATTTAATGGCAAAACTAAAAAAAATACTAGCTGATGACGGTGTTCTAGTTTTGACAGTGCCAAATGACTTTTCTCCTCTTCAACTTCGTGCTTTAGATAAGGGTTTAATTGATACCCAGTTTTGGGTAACTCTACCTGATCATCTGAGTTATTTTAATACTGAGACCCTGTTAAATTTTGTAGATCAACTTGGGTGGCAAGTTTTAGACCAACTTGCTGATTTTCCAATAGATTGGTTTGTGATGAATGAACAATCAAATTATGTAAGTAATCCAAAAGTAGGTGTGAACGCTCATCTAGCACGCTTGCACTTGGAAACCTTAATTGCCGAAAATCATATTAACAAGGTTAATCAATTTTATCGTGCTCTTTCAGTGATTGGTATGGGGCGTAATACGGTTCTATTTCTTAGAAAGAATGCTTGAAAAAAGGGGGGAGGGTGAAAACGGATTATCTTATTGTGGGTGCAGGGGTATCGGGTTTAACGGCGGCATTGACGATTAAGTCCGTACACGCGGATGCAAATATCACTTTGCTGGATGCGGCATCAGAGCCTGGGGGATTGCTGCGCTCGGTCGGTTTTGATGAGCATCCCAGCTTGCACTTTGATCTTGGTACACATATTCCTGAATTAACGTCGAATCAAGCATTAAATGCCCTTGTGTTTCCTGAAGAGGTCATTAAGCATTGGCAGCGATTAAGTGAATTAAAAGTGGGTAATTTTTTTAATGGCCAATTAAATCAACAATCCCAATTTTTAAATGTATCTAAAGATGAATCCATTTTCTGTCAAGCGTTGGTTGAGTTGCTACAAACACAACCTTCTGAGATGGCCGACTATTTAAACTTAGAAGAATTTTTAATCGCACGCTATGGGCAAGCCCTGACACAACAAGTGTTTAAGCCTTTGATTTTTAAAATGACAGCCGTTGAGCTGAAAGAACTGGTTCCACAAACGATAAACTTTTATGGATTAGCACGTATTGCATTAGGTAACCGGCAGATAGGTTTAAATCTCAAGCAAATTCCGCATTTAGATCAAGCCTTAGCCTTTAACCAAGATAGCGAAAGACCCAGGCAATCAACCTGGGTTTACCCAGGTGAGCAGGGTGTGGGTGAGTGGGTGAAAACGCTTTATCAGCAATGCTTGGATAAGAATGTCAAGTTTGAATTTAATCAGCGTCTTGAACAAACTGTTAAGCTTAGAGATGGATACGAGATAAGGTTAATATCTGGTGATCAGATTACAGCTGATAAGTTGATATGGACTTTGCCTTTCTATACAGGCTTATCAGGTGGGCAGCAAACGCGATTTGTTAGTCGCTCGATTGCTATTTATCACTTCACCTCTCAATACGCACCGAATACGGCTTGCCATTATATTTATTGTCAGCAAGCGGCTTTTCATAGTTATCGATTGACGTTTTACGACAATGTAGCACCCAAGAATGCAACACAACCTTATAGAACTACAGTTGAAGTTATTTACGATGGTGAAAAGCCTGAGCCAAAGATCATTCAGCAAGAGTTAGTTGAGATGGGGTTGTTTAGCTCGCCAGAATCAATCCAGGTGGCGGGCATTACAACGGTCCCCTACGGTTTTCCAGTTCCAGTGGTAGCACAGCAACAAATACAGCACTCTTTATTTAAGGAAGTAGCAATACAAAATCCGGATGTGGTGTTTACGGGGCGTGGCAAACCTGGTTTGTTTTTTACCACCGATGTGTTGTTAGACGTTTATCAACAAACATCTAAGCTTGCTTCAGTGAAGGGGGGGTAATGTCTATCAGTATTGCGGGTCGAAAAATAGGCCCTAATCAACCGCCTTATATTATTGCCGAAATGTCGGCTAATCATAATGGTGATATTCAACGCGCTTTCGATATTATCAGTATGGCAAAACGGTCGGGTGCCGATGCGGTTAAATTACAGACGTACAAACCTGATACCATTACCTATAACTCAACGGCCGAAGACTTTATGATTCGTGGTGGTTTGTGGGATGGGAGAAATTTATACGAACTTTATCAGAGTGCCTATATGCCTTGGGAGTGGCATAAGCCTCTTTTTGAGTTTGCTAGGCAGCTGGATATTACTCTTTTTAGCTCACCCTTCGATAATACGGCAGTAGATTTGCTAGAAGACCTTAATGCGCCCGCTTATAAGATTGCTTCATTTGAGGCGATTGACTTACCCTTGATTGAGTATGTTGCACAGACGGGCAAACCGATGATTATTTCCACCGGTATGGCGAATCAAGATGAAATTGCTGAAGCTATCGCTACAGCACGAGACGCAGGATGTCGGGAATTGGCGATATTGCATTGCGTGAGTGGTTATCCGGCACCCGCTTCGGATTACAATCTAAAAACACTTGTTGATATGCAGCGTCGGTTTGCTGTTCCGGTTGGGTTGTCTGACCATACGTTAGATAATACTACGGCGATCGCAAGTGTGGTTTTGGGAGGCTGCATTATTGAAAAGCATGTTACCTTAGATCGAGAAGGCGGCAGCGCGGATGATGCTTTTTCGCTTGAAGAGGCCGATTTAAAAAGCCTGTGTGCGAATGCCAAAACCGCTTGGCAAGCATTAGGAAAGGTGGACTATGGATTGCAATCCAGTGAAAAGGCGAATATTAAATTTCGACGTTCATTGTATTTTGTAAAAGACATCCTCAAAGGTGAAGTTATTTCCGCTGAGCATATTAAGAGTATCAGGCCAGGTTACGGATTAGTGCCTAAATACACAAAACAGGTTATTGGAAAAATAGCCTTGTTAGACATTCAAGCCGGTACAGCAGTTAAATGGCATCATATTGAAAATTAAAATAAATAGGGAACAGCATGGAGCATAAGTTAAATCTAGATCAGTGGGTTGAGAATAAATTTGGAGATGTCTATTGCCCCGATATTAATCATTTGACGTTTGATAAACTGCCGGCTGATACCTTATTTGAACGTGATTATGCGCCTTTGTTTGAGCGCGAAGATTATTTATTCATTGTGGTAGGTTCAGATTCTGGATTATTTTACAACTATGCAAAACACGCCGAACTCCCCAAAAATTTAAACTTTATTTTTATTGAAAAACAGAATGTCATTGATCATTGCCCGAATCTTGAGGGTGAAGTCTGGGAGGGGCGGGTACGCTTAGTAAATGAACAGTTTAACTTTGGTCGTTTACTTGAAGACCTCAACGGGTTTATTGTTCGCCGTCGCATTATGTTAATCAAATCATTCGCGGTATTGGACGCGTCTCATGATTCGGTTTATGCTAGGTTTTTTAAAGAGGTAGATGCGCGTTTTACAAGTTTTATCAGTGCTGAGTTTAACTCGCAAAGTGCCAAGGTGTTTGAGGTTGAGCGTTTATATAATCTTGCGCATAACTTGGTGACAGTAAGAAGGCTTGAGGGTAGTTTAGAAGGTTGTGATGCCATTATTATTGGTGGTGGGCCTACTTTAGATGAGTCGATCAAGTGGATTAAACAGCATCAGTCAAAGCTTGTGATATTTGCAGCAGCAAGGGTAGCCAGAAGGATGGCCGCAGAAGGCATTGTGCCGGATTTCTTTGTAACAGTGGATCCATTTCCATGGAGTTATGATAACTCAAAGGCGATACTTAATTTCTCTGAACAGAGTATTTTGGTGTCTAGCTTTCATGCCCAGCATCGCTTGGTGAGCCAATGGCGCGGTCCATTGGTGTTTGCTGGGGAACGTTTTATATGGAAGCATGAAGGTTATTTGAATAATATTACCGCCCCCGGTCCTACGGTCACTAACGCCGCGATGCATATTGCTGTTTCGATTGGTGCGACAAGGCTATTTTTAGCAGGAATTGATTTTTGTTTTGCTGGGGGAAAAACGCATGAGTCTGGTAGCCAAGAGGCACAGTTATCTGATATTTATGGCTATGAGTCAAAGTTGAAGGTTGAAGACAATCTAGGTAATATGTCAGAAACAAATAACGCATTTATGGGTGGGATGGAGGCTATGCAGGCAAGTATTGCCTCTTATCTCCAATATCGTGATATTGCTTTTATTAACCTAGGTTCCCAGTCTGCAAAAATGAAAAATGTACGTTATTTGCCAACTACAGAAATTCAACTGCTAGGTCCTGACAAAACAATAACAATGTTAAATGTTCAAGAAAAAATTCAGTTACCGACATCAGAGGCTCTGGTGTTGTTAGCTGGTTTTGAAAAAGAATTAACCCTACAGTTAAAACGCTTTAAGAAATTGAGTGAGTTTGCCAATGATGCTTTAAAATTGATTCCTAAAATATATGACAAAAAAACCGATCAACTTAGAGCTAAACCCGCGACTCGAATTTCAAAGTTAAAAAAGAAAGTGCTTAATTTAATTGCAGAAGATGGTGATATGTTAGTGAATTATCAAGCGGCTTTTTTTGCAGATACGTTCAAGCATATCGAAGATGAAACGAATATGGTTCATACAGAAGTGGTTGAGCAGCTAGATGCGTTTTTCACTGGCTTAAAGAAATCATCTGGTGATTTTTCTAACTCGATTGAAAAAGGGTTGCAAAGAGTTAGGCTGCGCATAAACGAGTTTGACAATACGTCTAAGCCTTGTCAGTTATATAAAGATTGGCTTGAGTGGCAGGAGTTAGGCAGAGCCTACGACTGGAAAAAACGTCATACAGATGTTGTGCTAGATGCTAAACAAACCGAGTGTTTGCAAAAAGCCATTCATGAGTTTGAGGAGGAGTTCAGTCAAACTGATCATAAGCATACTCAGATGTTACGTGATATGGTGTCAAATGTTGCTACGCTTTACCAGAGAGCAGAAGAAGCTTACCGCACCCGAAATGTAACCGAGTTAAGAGGTTTGTACGACCATGCTAGTAGCATGGAAGCCAAGGATGTCTCACAAAAAGCCTCCTTCGTTCATTTTGTTCAAGCCATGGGCGAGGAATTAGAGGGGGATGTTGAAGAGGCTGTTGATATTTACCTTAAGGTTGAAATGCCGTTTTTCCGCCGAATAGCGCTGAACAAGGTGCTTAATATAAAAATCAAGCAAGAAAAGTATGATGAAGCATTGTTAGTGCTGGAAGCACTTTGTGGGTATTCCCTTGACTTTATGCTGCCTTATGCTGATATGTTAAACCTTTTGGGCAATCGGGCGGCGGCAATGGAGGTGTTAGGTATGTATATCAGCCAGAAACCGAAAGCAATTGACGCGCGTATTAAACTTGCTCAGTGGCAAATCGAGGCGAACCAAACAGCGCAAGCTCAACAAACCTTAAACCAAGTGATTGACCTTAACCCAGAAAATAAAGCAGCAGCGCATTTGATGTCATTATTTAATCATGGTTATAAGGGGGTGGAGTGATTCATGCAAGAAAAGAAAGAGTCATTTACTGCTGCTTGTGATTTTGAGCTAGGCCAGCATCATGTCAAGCGTATATCGAATTATTACCTCTATCTTCCAGATGATGATTATCAGCCTAGGTTGGTTGTTTACATTCCCGGGTTTGGGGATGATGCGAGTGCCTATAGAAAGGTTTTTTGCCAGAAAATTTGTGAGCAATATCGTTTAGTTACGATGACGGTTGATTACCATGGTTTACTTTCACGCTCACAAAAAAAAGAAGATCTTTACTTTGAGCAGGTTGATGAACAGTTGATTGGCCAGTTGCTGACTAAGCATGGTGTAAAACTTGATGGAACCGAATCCGCTCTAGTCGCACTTGAAAAGCTTAATTCGGCGCTTGAGGTCAAAGGTGTTGTGGAAAATATTACGGCTACTTTGTTACCGAAAAAAAAGGAATACCAAAATGGTGGTTTGATGGCTGCCTTAGATATTCTGAATGCAATAAATGATTTTCAGAACAAATATAAGGTTGAAAATCCAGATGTTATTTTAGTCGGGTCATCAAATGGCGGATTTATTGCCAACCTTGTGTCAAAAATTGCGCCAAATACCATTAGCGCCGTGATTGATAATTCATCTTGGGCATCACTGAGCTTGACCTATATTGTCGGTCGTGATTTAAAGACGCCTGAAAGTGCACATTACTTTTGGAGTAATCTTAAGGTTTATTATTATGTTTTATCTGCGTGGACGATGAGACCAAACCTGCCCAATACTTTTTTATCTAGCCATCACGCCATACGAGGTTTTGATGATACTCAAATAAAACAGATGGCTAAGAATGGATCAATTTGCTTTTATTATTTTGCACATGCTATTGACGACAATATCGCACCCACTCAAGCCAAAATTAATATGGCTAAGACAATGATCTCAGAGGGCTTTGATGTACACATGGAAGTTTTTGATCAAGGCGATATAGATGGTAAGCTGGTTAAAAATTTAGAACACGGTATGGGGATGTCAATGCTAACCTTGTTTGATCGTGCTTGGCCGATGGTGAGCAAGAAGCTGACTCAATCCCCAAATGATTTTGTATTAAAATCGAAAATATGCTATGAAGCTTCAGGGGTTGCGTATGGTTTTGATTTTAATGAAAAAGGGGTGTCACCTAATTTGTTGATGTTAGTGAATGAATAAGGATGGTTTGCATTGTATTTACGTCTATCTGAAGAGAAAATTAAATTGCTGAAGTCAACGTTAAAATAACTTTCGCCCAGTGCTTGAGCTTAACGTCGACAACAACGCACTAAATCAACCGTCGTTAACAAATAATTAAAATGTTAAAATACAACGAATGAATGTAAATTGAGGGTAACTATCATGTTTGAAAACGATGTATTTGACACTTGGCTTGATAATAAAAGCAAAGAGATTATTTTAAAGCTGGATAAGGAAAAGCTGTCTAGCGATGAAATGATTATTCTCATGTTAAAGGCGCAAACAAACCATTTTGCGCACCTAGATCAGGATCTGCGAACTGATATGCAAGAGCTCAATTTAAAGTTGAGTAATGACATGCATGCAATGAATGAGCGTTTGAGCAATGAAATGTTAGCCCTGCGTCAAGATATGGATAAACGTTTCGAGCAGGTTGATAAACGTTTCGAGCAGGTTGATAAGCGTTTCGAGCAGGTTGATAAGCGTTTTGAAGCCTTGACTACCCGTATTGATCGTTTCATGATGTGGTCGTTTGGTGTCACGATTACCATTGGCGCGCTTGTTGTAGCGGCTATTCGTTATTTACCGCCTGTCAATTAATCCACTAAACTAAAAACATAGACACATCCCGTGTAACTTGTTATTTCATTGCTGTTAATCTCACAAATACAACCAGGCCTAGGAGCCTGTCGGACTAAAGCCAATCGGCTGCAAAAAAGCTGGATTTGGCCATTTTTTGCCCACTTCCTCGTCAAATAGCTAGCTATTCTCCTCGGAATTGAACAAAAACTGACTCAATCGAAGAAAGCGAAGCTAAACCAGACTTTTTTTCGCTTCGACCGGTTTAGTCCGACAGGCTCCTAGTTGTATTTTTCTAAAAATCACATCTCAACCCTCAAGTTTTTCCTTTGTTGCCGTTAAGTTTATTGAACGCGCTGGATTGATTTTATTTAAGTTTTCGATATAAAAAAATTGAAAATAACATTAAAGAAATTGAAAACCAGTCGTTATATAAAGTGAACAAGATAAATAAATCGATCTAAATCGATAATCAATAAAGCACACATAAACACACAAGGGAGAATTATCATGGCTATGGTAATCAATACAAACATGGGTTCCATTAATGCGGTTCGTATTTTAGATGGGACTTCTCGTGAGCAGTCGACTTCTATGGAGCGTTTGACATCAGGCCTTCGCATTAACAAAGCGGCGGATGATGCGGCTGGCCTTGCGGTTGCGACCGGAATGACTACCCAGATTATAGGCACTGATATGGCGATTAGAAATGCCAATGATGGTATTGGCCTTATGCAGACGCTTGACGGCGCCACAGAAGAAGTTGTAAATATGCTGCAGCGCATGCGCGAGTTAACTATCCAATCAATGAACGGTACTTATAATAATGATAACCGCATGCAGATGGATTCTGAAGTTCGTCAATTGCAAAAAGAAATTCATCGAATTGCCGATACGACTAAATTTAATGGTTTGAATATCATGAATGCCTCTTCTTTTGGAAGTGCGGTTGTGGATGCTAATTTTGCGGCGACATCGGTTACAGAGCTAACTTCTGCAGAGGGTTTTTCAGCTGCAATGCGTTTTCATGTCGGTTGGGAGCACGGCAGTGCTAATCGAATTCCGGTTGCATTAATGGATTTTACTAGTTTAAGCGCGGCTAATTCGGCAATGCGTCTTCATTTATCGGGCATGTCAACCTTTGGCTCGGCTATAGCCTTAGCATCAGCTGCGCTGTCGATCATAGATCAAGGTTTGTCAGTGATTAAAAATATGCGGGCTTATTGGGGGGCGATACAAAACCGTGTCGAATACACTATTTCAAACTTGCAGAATGTAAATGAAAATATCTCGGCCTCACGTTCACGTATTCTGGATGCGGATTTTGCCAAAGAAAGTGCAAACCTGGCTAGAACACAGGTTCTACAGCAGGCGGGTATGTCGATGCTGAGTCAGGCGAATCAGCAATCTCAACAAGTAATGTCCTTGTTGCAGTAAACCCATAATAAAAAATCAAATTTTAGTTTTAAGTACTCGATAACAAGCGTTAAAAAAGGAGAGTTATCATGTCTATGGTTATTAATACAAATATGGGCGCGATCAATGCGCAGCGTATTTTAGACGGTACAAGCCGTGAGCAAACTACATCAATGGAGCGTTTGACTTCGGGTTTAAGAATTAATAAAGCGGCTGATGATGCGGCCGGTTTGGCCGTTGTTACTGGGATGAAAACCCAGTCTATCGGTACCCAGATGGCGATTCGTAATGGTAATGATAGTATCGGTATGATTCAGACGCTGGATGGTGCTACGGAAGAAGTGGTGAATATGTTACAGCGTATGCGCGAGCTAACGATTCAGTCGATGAACGGTACCTATAATATGGATAACCGCGGTCAAATGCAGTCGGAGTTCACCCAGTTGCAAAAAGAAATTCAGCGTGTGGCCGATACTACCAAGTTTAATGGTATGAATATTATGAATGCCAGTACGTTTGGGTCGGGAGTGGTTAGTGCTACATTTGCTAATACCAGTGCAGGTGCGATATCGATTGCAGCGAGTGTGAGCGCTGCCTTTAGAGCGCATGTGGGCTGGGAAGGTGGCAGTGCTAACCGTATTGCAGTACCCTTAATGAATTTTTCTACCTTAAGCGCAATCAATGCTGCAATCGGTATTGGTAACTCAGCTATATCGACATTTGGGTCGGCGATCGCAAAGGCATCGGTCGCCTTGTCAGTGATAGATACTGGGTTATCGGTCATTAAGAACATGCGAGCAAACTGGGGTGCACTACAAAACCGACTTGAGTACACTGTCGCTAACTTACAAAATGTGGATGAAAATATTAACGCCTCTCGATCACGTATCGAGGATACAGATTTTGCTAAAGAATCGGCCAATCTAGCGCGTACACAGGTGTTGCAGCAAGCGGGCATGTCGATGCTAAGTCAAGCGAACCAAGATGCGCAACAGGTTATGACGTTGTTACGATAAGAATTAATTTAAGAGTTTCCTTGTGTGTTAGCGGTCTTTATGACCGCTTTTTTTATTTGTTGAGAAAAAGTTTAAAATTTTTCTAAAGCTTTTCTTTTTGCAGTCGTTAAATAGATTGAAAACAATATAAACCCTTAAGGGTAGTATTTCAAAATGTTGTACTAATCAACAAAAAGGAGAGTCACCATGTCTATGGTCATTAACACAAATATGGGTGCGTTGAACGCACAGCGTATTTTAGACGGCACAAGCCGTGAACAAACTACCTCGATGGAGCGTTTGACTTCTGGGTTAAGAATTAATAAATCAGCGGATGATGCGGCCGGTTTAGCGGTGGTAACTGGGATGAAAACCCAGTCTATCGGTACGCAGCAAGCCGTGCGTAACGCGAATGATAGTATTGGTATGATTCAAACGCTGGATGGCGCGACTGAAGAAGTGGTGAATATGTTGCAACGTATGCGTGAACTGACTGTGCAGTCGATGAACGGTACATATAACAATGACAACCGCAAGCAAATGCAAGCTGAGTTCGGTCAACTGCAAAATGAAATCCAGCGTGTCGCTGATACGACTAAATTTAACGGCATGAATATAATGAATGCCAGCTCATTTGGTTCAGGTGTTGTTGCAGCAACTTTTGGCAGTACTTCTGCAGCAGCCTTATCCACTGCGAGTAAATTATCAGCTACATTTCAAGCGCAAGTGGGTTGGGAAGGTGGGAGTGCTAACCAAATTGGAGTTGTGTTAATGAATTTTTCTACATTAAGTGCGCTTGCAACTACTGTTAGAATAACGGGTTCAGCCTCTAGCACAACTTTTGGTTCAGCAGTAAATATGGCATCGGCAGCATTGTCTGTAATTGATTTAAGCTTATCAGTTATAAAAAATATGCGCGCTAACTGGGGTGCCGTCCAGAACCGATTGGAGTACACTATCTCTAATTTACAAAACGTTGACGAAAACATCAATGCCTCACGCTCACGTATCGAAGATACCGACTTTGCTAAAGAGTCAGCAAATTTAGCGCGTACACAGGTGTTGCAGCAGGCAGGTATGTCGATGTTGAGTCAGGCAAATCAAGGCTCGCAACAAGTCTTGTCATTGTTACGTTAATCGTAGTTAAGGTAATAGGGAGGATAAGCAATGGATATTCAACATACCCAAAGTTCTCCCTCTGCTGTTATGGGTGCAAAAGTCGTGCAGGATGGCGCCGTCAAAGAGGCGTCAGCCGCTGTACCTACCGAGCGCCCTAATAGTGAATTGAAAGTTGAGCCATCAAAGCCGAGCTCGCTGGCGTTAGAGGCTGATAGTTTGGATAGGATTGACCAGATGAATCAGCGTTTAGATCAAATGGGTATTGGTGTTGCTTTTGCAGTTGATCAAGACACAGGGTCTTCAATTGTGAAGGTGGTGGATAAAGCTTCCAATGAGGTGATGAAACAATTTCCGAGTGAGGATGCGTTAAGAATGATGCGAAATATTCAAAACTATCTTGATTCGGCCTCACAAACACAAATTTCGGATGCAAAAGGTTTGACAGGAAGCCTAATCAGTGAAATCATATAGTTATACAGATTGTTTACTATAACACTGTGTTATATTATGGTTTTACTGGAGGTGGGCAATGGAAACAACGTCTATTTCAAGCTTGGCAAGCTTAAATAATATCCGATCTCATAATCAAAATCAGTCCCCATCGGATGAAGCTATGCCTTCGTTTAAAGGGGACTTTTCTTCTTTTCGCTCCGCAGATATTAGAGCTCTAAGTCCATCCAATGTGCGTGCTGAAACTGATACGCTATCTGTTGAGGCTGCTGAGCAGGCCTCTATTGTCGGGTTGGTAGAAAAAGCGAATCAAGCTTTTCGTGCGCAGGGAACAACATTAATGTTTGAGTTGGACAAGGATTCAAATCGTCCGATCTTGTTGATTAAGGATAGTCAAACGGCAGAGGTGATTAGGCAGGTACCCTCAGATTCTTATTTGGATATGTCTAAGAAAATAACCGATTATCTTGAGGGTATATCCGCGACGACTATGCAAAATAACACGGCATCGCCATTGGGCTTGTTGGCGAGCGAGGTCGCTTAAGCGCTTTTTATTGATGGGTTTGCGGAATAAAGCGACAAGGTGTCGCTTTTTTTTTAATGCGGCTTAAGTATTTAAGTTTTGAGCCGATATACTTTTAGAAAATAAAAAATATCGCTAGGCCAGGAGAGAATCATGTCAAACGAAATCGGTAGTGCACTTGTCAATCGCTTAGGCAGCGGTGGTATTGATGCGGGTAACATGGCCAAAATTTTAGCAGAGGCTGACGTGGCAGGGCCTCGTTCGATTATTGATCGTGCTGAAAAACGTATTCTGCAAGAGAGTTCTGGGCTTACTTATTTAAAGGCTAATCTCGAAGCGTTTAACTCCTACACAAAAGATTTAGCAACGAATGACTTATTTAAAAAGTTTAGTGCTAGTTCATCTAATGAGTCCGTAATGGGGGTGTCCATCTCGGGTTCTCCCGTTCCAGGTACCTATAATTTTACCTCTGAGCAATTGGCCACATCACATACTATTGTTGCTGAGCAGAAGTTTGCCTCGCTGAATAGCGCGATTCCACAAGGTACATTAACTTTGAATATTGCAGGTCAACCCCGTCTTATTGAAGTCGATTCATCGAATGCCAGTTTATCGGGTTTGCGAGATACCATCAATAGCGGTGATTTTGGCATTAGTGCTTCAGTGGTTAATGTGGGTGGCGAGTATCAAATGATGTTTAGCGCTAAAAATACCGGTGCGGCGAATGCGTTCACCTTGTCTGGTATTGCGGGTTTTGATGATCCTACTGATTTTCAAATTACATCACAAGCGCAGGATGCTGAAATTACGTTTAATGGTTTACCCATTACAAACGCAACTAATACGTTTGATGAGTTATTGCCTGGTTTGAGTTTGCAGTTAAAGTCGGCGCAGCCAAATGTGAATCAGTCGATTACGGTAAGTCGTGACACTGAAGGCGCGATGGAAGCGGTAAAGGATTTTGTTTTTGTTTATAACCAGCTTCGTGACATTTTTAAGGATATCAGCTCGTATGATAAGCTGTCGGCTGAAGACCGTGAAAAGCCGGAGAATGAGTTTACTGGTTTGTTGGCGGGCAGTAGTCTAGTGCGTGAGCTACGAAGTCAAATTCGGGAGTCTTTGACAGGGGCCGTAGCAGGTTTAAGTGGTGCCTATCAGAGTTTGGCTGATGTGGGTATTACGATGGACTTAAAAGGCGAAATGTCGTTGGATGAGGATCGTTTAACCACGGCGCTGAATGGTGATATTGATAGCGTTTCACGTTTGTTTGCTAAAGGTGGCTATTCGGCTGATCCGTTCATTAACGTGTTGGGCAGTAGCGATCAAACCCAAGCTGGCAGCTATGACATCAATATAAGTCAGTTGGCTGAACGCGCTAGCGTGGTTGGTGGTGCGGCTACAAATCCGGATAACATTAACTTACCGGGAGTAGCGAACTTCTCTATTAAATTAGATCAAGGCGATAGCGTTACTATCACCCTCGCTGGTGGCACCTACTCAATGACACAGCTGTCGCAGTTAATGCAAACAGCAATAAATAACTCGTCAGCCGCTTCATCGGGCGCACGTGTTTCGGTGGGTATTGAGGATGGTAATAAGCTGACTTTTACCTCTGAACGTTTCGGTGGCAACTCGTTGATTGAGTTAACCGGTTTTACCAATATGGCTGAAGCGGGTTTAGTGGCGGATTTAACGGATGCTGGTCAAAACGTTGATGGTACTTTAACGATGAGTGACGGTAGTACATTAAACATAGGTGCTTATGCCGATCAACAGGATGGAAGAAAAGTAAAGGTGTCTGATTTTGCATTTGCAGGCGGTAACCCTGCTGAAGTGCGTGGCCTTGAATTTGAAGTCCTCGGCGGCCCAACAGACGCAAGATCTCCAATCAATTTTACCCAAGGCTTCGCGAGTCGTTTATATGAAACGATTAATAATAACATAGGGACCAAAGACGGTTTAGTGTCACAGCGTCTAGAAAGTTTAGAATTACGCAATGAGCGTTTAGAGGAGCGCCGCGAGAAAATTGATTTGCGGTATGAGAAGTTGGAAATGAAGTACAGACTACAGTTTTCGACTTTACAGTCGATACTATCAGGTATGGACCAAACGCGTAGCTTTTTAGATGCGACTTATAATCGTCCAAGAGAACGCTAATTAAATCCTTCGGAGTGAGAAATGTACCCTAATATGAAAAATAAATTTGCTCAGGCCTATGCCAATAATTATGTTGAAACGGCGGTTTCTGAAGCGACGCCTTATAAGTTGGTTAAATTATTGTATGAGGCGGGATTGAAAAATGTTGCGGTGATTAAGGTGTTTATTCAGCGTAAGGACATGGAGAAGAAGTCTGAGTTTGTCAGTAAGCTGATAGGGGTGTTGTATGGTTTGCGCGGCGGGCTAGATCTTCAGGCAGGTGGCGAGGTCGCGGCGAATCTTTATGCTTTGTACGACTATATGATTCGGTTGAGTTTTCAAGCATCTGCTAAAAACGATATAGCGAAATTTGAAGAAGTTGAAGGCTTGTTAAAAGATCTTAATGAGGCTTGGGCACAAATGCCTGCGGAGTTTCAGAGCTTATCGCAAAGCCAGTTAGGTTCAATGCGTCAGACGGCTGGGCAATAGTCATGTCGGCTGTTGGGTATACATCCTATCAAGGCGATTTAATGTTGCTTACTTTGTCTGCTCAAATGTTAAACGCGGCTAAGCACGCAGACTGGGATCAGCTGTCATTGTTAGAAAAGCAGTTTGCACAAGCAGTGAAAGCCCATTTTGAGCAACCAGGCCTGGTTGATGATCAAAAACAAGGGTTAGCCACGCAGTTATTGGCGCAACAAGATCAGGTGCAAGCGTTGGTGAAAAAGGCGCAAAGAGATGTTCAAGCCTTGATGAATGTTGAGGAGCGCACAAATAAAGCGATGCACTCCTATTTAAATGTCGAAAATGCGCGAACGCGTTAAATTAGCGCATAAAGCGATCAATACGACTCAATGCTTCCTCTAGCAGTTCCATGCTGGTGGCAAATGAGATGCGTAAATAACCTTCAGCACCAAAGCCGGAACCCGGTACAGCTGCCACATCTACCTGTTCTAAAATCGCACTCGCAAAATCGGCGTCGCATTTAAAGCCTTTGATTTTCATCGCTTCAGCCACATTGATAAACATATAGAAGGCGCCGTCCGCAGGCAAACATTTAAACCCAGGGATCTGGTTCACGCGTTGAACGACAAAATCATGGCGCTGTTTAAATGCGTTTAACATGGTTTGGATGCAGTCTTGCGAACCGTTTAAGGCGGCCACCGATGCGGCTTGTGAAATCGAGCAGGGGTTGGAGGTGCTTTGAGACTGCACGGTTTTCATCGCCTTAATGTAGTTGGCTGGGCCGCCCGCATAGCCTATACGCCAGCCTGTCATTGAGTAGGCTTTTGATACACCATTCAATACCAGCGTTCGATCTTTTAAGCCAGGGCACACTTCAAGTATATTAACAAATGGCTTATCGCCCAGGATAATATGTTCATACATGTCATCGGAAGCGATGAGAATGTTTGGATGCTCTAGCAGTATATCGGCTAGCACTTTTAACTCTTCGGCTGTGTAAATCGCGCCCGTTGGGTTGGAAGGGCTGTTAATTACGACCATGCGCGTTTTAGGGGTAATGGCATCACGCAGTTGTGGTGCCGTGATTTTAAAGTTTTGTTCTATTCCTGTTTCGATAACAATAGGCGCACCGCCGGCTAGCAGAGCCATGTCGGGATAGGATACCCAGTAGGGGGCGGGGATAATGACTTCATCGCCATCGTTAAGCACCGCTTGGCATAGATTGTAAAAACTTTGTTTGCCGCCGCTAGATACTAAAATTTCATTTAATTCATAATCAAGGCGATTGTCACGTTTAAACTTAGCTTGGATGGCTTGTTTGAGCTCGGTCGTGCCGTCCACGGCTGTGTAGCGTGTTTGTCCTTGTTCAATCGCTTCAATGCCTGCGGTTTTGATGTGTTCGGGTGTATCAAAGTCGGGTTCACCCGCCCCCAAACTAATAATATCTTTGCCAGCGCGCTTGAGTTCCCCTGCTTTTGCAGAGATCACAAGGGTTAAGGAAGGTTTGACACGGTTAACGCGATCGGAAAGCAAGGCCATTTCTCTCTCTCAGGTTAGTATAATAGCGCCTTTACAAAGGTCGCTATAAGCAGGGTTAAATAATAATAGTAAATAAAGACTCTCATTTTACTGTATTTGGGTGTTTTTTAAACAGAATTTGATGACATAACAAGGAAAAATAGGCAAGATTATGGCAAAAGCATTTGAAATGGTGTCGCAATACCAACCCGCTGGCGATCAGCCTGCGGCGATTGCAGGCCTGGTTGAAGGGTTACAAGATGGTGAGGCCTTTCAAACCTTACTGGGTGTAACGGGGTCAGGTAAAACCTATACGATTGCAAATGTCATCAAAACAGTGCAGCGGCCAACGATTATTATGGCGCACAATAAAACCCTTGCCGCGCAGTTATACGGGGAGATGAAGGGGTTTTTTCCGCACAATGCGGTGGAGTATTTTGTGTCTTATTATGATTATTATCAGCCAGAGGCGTATGTGCCTGCGTCCGATACTTACATCGCGAAGGACTCTTCTGTTAATGAGCAGATTGAGCAATTGCGGCTTTCGGCGACCAAGGCGCTGATGGAGCGTGAGGATGTTATTTTAATTGCAACAGTGTCAGCGATTTACGGTTTGGGAGATCCGGATCAATATTTAAGCATGATGTTGCAGTTACGTTTAGGCGACAAGATAACCCAGCGTGATGTGTTGACACGTTTGGTGACGATGCAGTATAACCGTAATGATTTTGAAATGTATCGCGGTACGTTTAGGGTGCGCGGTGATGTAATTGATGTGTATCCTGCGGAGGCGGAACAGTATGCGGTGCGTATTGAGCTGTTTGATGACGAGGTAGAGGGTTTAAGCTGGTTTGATCCGCTAACCGGTGAAATCATGACAAAGGTAACGCGTGTGAGTGTTTATCCTAAATCGCATTATGTAACACCGCGCGAAAGAGTGATTGAAACAATTGAAAACGTGAAGGTTGAACTTAAGTCCCGCCTTGATGTGTTACGCCGTTTGAATAAGCTGGTCGAGGCGCAGCGCTTAGAAGAACGTACGCGATTGGATTTAGAGATGATGATGGAGTTGGGGTATTGCCAAGGCATTGAAAACTATTCACGCTATCTATCGGGTCGAGAAGCGGGCGAGGCGCCGCCTACGCTGATTGATTATTTACCCAAGAATGCGCTGATGGTGATTGATGAGAGTCATGTGACGATTCCGCAAATTGGCGGGATGTATAAAGGTGATCGCTCACGCAAAGAAAACTTGGTCAACTATGGTTTCCGTTTGCCTTCGGCGATGGATAATCGGCCCATGAAGTTTGAAGAATTTGAAGGGCTTATGCCACAAACGATTTTCGTGTCGGCTACGCCGGCGTTGTATGAAAAGCAACACAGTTCGAAGGTGGTTGAGCAGGTGGTGCGTCCAACCGGTTTGCTTGATCCCTTGCTGGAGGTGCGCCCAGCTTCAACACAGGTGGATGATCTGTTGGGTGAGATAAGGTTGTGTGTTGCGAAGCAGCAGCGCGTTCTGGTGACTACGCTCACCAAGCGAATGGCGGAGGACTTGACGGATTATTTGGAAGATCATCATGTGCGCGTGCGTTATTTGCATTCCGATATTGATACGGTTGAGCGGATTGAAATTATTCGAGATTTGCGACAGGGCGAGTTTGATGTGTTGGTCGGAATCAATTTGCTTCGAGAGGGCTTGGATATTCCTGAGGTGGCGTTGGTGGCGATTTTAGATGCGGATAAGGAGGGGTTTTTACGCTCTGAACGTTCGTTGATTCAAACGATTGGCCGGGCGGCGCGTAATACCGAAGGGCGCGCGATTTTGTATGCGGATAAGCGTACCAAGTCGATGGAATCGGCGATTGGGGAGTCTGAACGGCGTCGACAAAAACAAATTGAGTTTAATTTGCAACATGGCATCACGCCAACGGCGCTCAATAAAAAAGTGACCGATATTCTTGAGCATTCGCCCTATGCGTCTAAACCAAGTCGCCAGGGAGCGGTGTTGAAGGCGGCCGAGGAGGAGGGGGAGTATAGTGCGCTGGCGTTGGCTAAAATGAAACCCGCTGAGGTGGCAAGGTTGATTAAACAAACTGAAAAAGCCATGTATGCGGCGGCGAAGTCACTTGATTTTGAGGAGGCTGCACAATTGCGTGATAAATTAAAACAGTTGAAGGCTAGCATGGTAGGCGTAGGTGATTTAAGGTAGAATACCCGTTAAAGGAATCAGGGTATGAGTGAATTGAAAAAAAGTGCGAAAATAAAACGAATTTTGTGTTGTGGTTGGTTGGTTGGCGCATTGGCTTGGGGCGCAAATGCACAGGCCGATGAGGCGCTAACGGTGATTCAAACGCTGATTGGGCAAAAACAGTTTACACAAGCGGCGTCGATGTTGCTGACGGCGGAGGATTTGTCGGATTATCAAAAAACCTATTTGGAAGGATGGTTGGCGTTGCAAAAGCAACAGCCTAGCGATGCGCTTGAAATTTGGCAGGCGTTACATTTGCGTTATCCCGAACAATTGATTTTAGGCAATAATCTAGCGGTATTGCAAATGCAGCAAGGCTTGTTTGATCAGGCACAAGCCACGCTAGAGCAGTCGTTACATGCGGATCGCGAAATTTCCAAAGCGCTAGAAAATCTCAATAAAATTTATAGCTACCAAGCGCAGAAGGCCTACAGCAGTGTGTTTCGGCGCGTTGAGGCTAAAACGCCGGTGGGTGAAATGTTAGCCTTAACCGAATCCAACTCTGTTGTGACGATTATGGAGTCAGATTTTGATGGGCAACCCGAAGTGTTGCGTGCATTAGAGGCTTGGCGTGCGGCTTGGTCCGCTAAAAATGTGCAGGCGTACCTGGCGGCGTATCATGCGGATTTTGTGCCCGCCAATAACCAGAGCCTGGCCGCCTGGCGAAGTGCGCGGGCACGTAGCTTAAGTGCGCCGAGATTTATTGAGGTGTTTATAACGGATCTCCAGCTTTTACCGATTGATGCTGAAACGGTGCGTGTGCAGTTTACCCAGCGTTATCGCTCGGATCGCTTTCAGGATGAGGTGGTCAAAGTGCTGTTGCTTAAGTCGCAAGCGAGTGAGTGGAAAATTATTCAAGAGACGGTGATAAATGAAATTTAATGTATTTGGACTAGCGGCATTGTTTTGCAGCGTATCACTTCCCAGTATGGCGCACTCAACGGCGCTACTATCAGCGCCGACCAAGCAAGCGGAAACGCTCGTGGTTGAAGCATTACAGCGTTTGGAGAGCTTTGATTTGAATGAGGCGTTAAATATTGTCTCAGATCTTGCTACGCGTCACCCTGATTACCACTTGGCACAAATGATGCGCGCTGATTTATTGGCGATACGCGCGGGTAATTTTGCGTTGCTGGATCAGGTGCAATCGCTTTACCCTATCACCACAGGGCGTTTACGTGAAGAAGCGCAGGTGCGTTGGCAATATGCGCATACGGATGAAGGGTTAGCGGAAACCTTGTTGCAAAGCGCGGTACTTAAAGTGGGGGAACAGCCTTATCTGATTGTGGTCAATCTCGCTAAAAGCCGCCTTTATGTGTATCAAAACCAAGCGGGTCAACTGAATTTATTAGCAAACTATTATATTTCGATGGGCACAGCGGGGGCGGGCAAAGAGCGCGAGGGCGATCGTAAAACGCCAATAGGTGTTTATCATATCACCGATTGGGTACCCGGCCATCGTTTAGCTGACTTGTACGGGTTTGGTGCGTTGCCTTTAAATTATCCGAATGTATGGGATAAGGCCTTGGGGCGAACCGGGCATGGTATTTGGTTGCATGGTACGCCTAGCAACACCTTCAGCCGGCCGCCTATGTCTAGCCAAGGCTGTGTGGTGCTTAATAATGACGAGATGTCATCACTTGTGACCCATTTTAATATAGGGTTGGCGACGCCGGTATTAATTGTTAACCAAGAGAGTGATATTCAGTTGTATGAAGCGGAAAAAATCGAGGTGTTAACTGAAATTAATGCGTGGTTAGTTGAAAAGGGGGCGCCTTTCAATTGGCAGCAAGTCAGCGTGTACCGTTATCCTAATGAAGATGGCTTGTATTATGCAACTTTTCCATCGTTGGATAAACCGGATTATTTAGTTCATCAATATTGGCGTCGTGGTTATGATGGCGGTTGGCATTTGGTGCTAGAAACCCTTGATCCGAAAAAGATACTCACCCGGTTGTCTTAACCCAGATATTTATCAATGCTCAAGCGCGGGTCGGACGAAAGCCACTCGGCTGAAGTCGATGGCGCTTAATGCTAAAAGTCCCGTTCATCGACAATCAATTTGCCTTCAATCCAGTCATTCATATCTTGCCATATTTGCATAATATCGGCTTCACTGGGTAAGCGCCGCGCAGCTTCAAGCTCAATGGTTAATACCGGTATGTTAAGGTATTCACCCGCATAGCGTCCTAACGAGCCGGGAAAAGTGCCGAGTTGTCTGAGTTTTAGGTGCCCCATTTGGTCGGGGCGCGCAAACTCGGGACCATCGTAATCTAATAAGCCATAAGGTGCATGAATCGAGATAATCGCATCAGGTTGGAAGGCTTGGATAATGCTCACTTGCCACTGGGTTTCAGGTTCGCTGGCCGCCGCCACGCCCGGGAAGCGTCTTGGGTTACTTCGCGCGTGTTTGATCCAGTATTTGTGGGCAGCCTCCTGCCAGTCAGGGGTGGGGAAGTTGCGATTTAGGTCGACACCATTGGCATTTTCCCGGGTTGAACGCGGCTTCAGTAAGCCATCGGGGTTCGCAAGCGGTAAAAATAGCCAGTGATGATTGACGGTTTCTGGATTGTTGAGCATCGCTTGCATCCAGAGGTAGCTAATGCTGATCGCTGAAAACTCGTCACCATGGACGCCGCCAATCGCCAGTACGCGATATTCAGGGCGAATGGGTGTAGGGGGTAAAAACTCGCGATGAACCAGGGGGCGTCCTTCAACGCTTTGATGGCCTGATGTTTGTAAATCTAGTGCGAGACAAGGGTCATATTCGGTTGTCCGTAATTTAGCGCTCCATTGCGCACACAGTTGCGCCACGGCCGGGTGTTGATGAAGGTGCTCATTGGCATAAAGGCGCGTAAAAGACAGTGTTATAATTAGGCTGACCATTAAAAAAATAAATGGATTCGATCTTGTCATTATACTTATTCCTCTAGGGCGTCGAGGCTAAGTTCAGCGGGTTTGCTTTGTGCTTCGGTTGGTTTATGTTGACTGTTTAGCTTAATTTGCAAGCGTACATCATTCACTGAGTCGGCATTGCGCAGGGCATCCTCATAGCTGATAAGCTGTTGTTCATAAAGTTCAAACAAGGCCTGGTCAAAGGTTTGCATGCCTTGATCACCGGATTTTGCTATCAGCGTTTTCATCTCATCTACCTGCCCTTTGAAAATTAAGTCAGCCATTCGGGGCGTGTTTATTAAAATCTCAATCGCGGCCACGCGCCCCCCGCCTATTTTTGGGATCAAGCGTTGTGATACGACGGCCTTAAGGTTAAGTGATAAATCCATTAACAATTGCGCACGACGTTCTTCGGGGAAGAAGTTAATAATGCGGTCGAGGGCTTGATTGGTATTGTTGGCATGCAGGGTTGATAAGCAGAGGTGGCCTGTTTCCGCAAACGCAATCGCGTGCTCCATCGTCTCACGTTCACGGATTTCACCAATCAAGATGACATCCGGCGCTTGGCGCAGGGTGTTTTTGAGTGCGGCTTCGTAACTGACCGTGTCAACGCCCACTTCACGTTGGGTAACAATGCAGCCTTGGTGGGGGTGGACAAATTCAATCGGGTCTTCAATGGTGATAATATGGCCTTGGGAGTGCTGGTTGCGATGACCGATTAAGCCTGCTAACGAGGTGGACTTACCCGAGCCCGTGCCGCCAACAAATAAAATCAACCCTCGCTTTTCCATGATTAAGTCTTTTAACTGTTCAGGTAGGCCGAGTTTTTCAACAGCGGGAATCTCGCTATTGATCACGCGGATAACCAGGCCTGGTTGACCTTGTTGCATAAAGGCGTTGATGCGAAAACGTGAGACCCCCGTTAGTTGATAGGCAAAGTTGCATTCCTGGGTGCGTGCAAATTCGTCGCGTTGTTGGGGGTTCATTAAACTCAGCACCAGTTGAGCACAAATGTCGGCGCTGAGTTTTTCGCGCGTTAAGGCTTGCATCTTGCCATCCACTTTAATTGAAACCGGGGCTTGAGCGGTGATAAACATATCCGAGCCCTCTTTCCTTACAAAAGCCTGAAGCAGGGCGTCCATTTGTTGGCGAACGGGGTCAGTCATAGGTTACTCGTTAAATAAGTTTTTGTTGGCCGCTTTGCGCTTGGCTTGTTCTTTGTCTACTAAGCCTTCTCGAACAAGACGTTGTAAGTCTTGATCGAGTGTTTTCATACCTAGTTGATTCGAGGTTTGAATGACAGAATACATTTGTGGCACCTTGTCTTCTCGAATCAAGTTTTTAATGGAGGGAATACCCAGCATGATTTCATGTGCGGCCACACGCCCTCCGCCAATTTTTTTTAGGAGGGTTTGAGAAATAACGGCACGCAAGGATTCAGAGAGCATTGAACGCACCATTTGTTTTTCTTCGGCGGGAAAAACATCGATGATGCGATCAATGGTTTTGGCCGCTGAGCTGGTGTGCAGCGTACCAAATACCAAGTGGCCGGTTTCAGCGGCCGTGAGGGCCAGTCGAATCGTTTCAAGGTCGCGCAATTCGCCAACGAGTATGACATCAGGGTCTTCACGTAAGGCCGAGCGCAGTGCATTGCTAAAGCTGTGGGTATCGCGATGTACTTCACGTTGGTTAATCAGGCTGCGTTTAGAGGTATGCACAAATTCGATAGGGTCTTCGATGGTTAGAATATGGGCGTATTGGTTTGCGTTGATAAAGTCTACCATCGCCGCCAATGTCGTCGATTTGCCTGACCCTGTTGGCCCTGTTACTAGCACAATGCCTCGCGGTGTCATGGATATGTCTTTAAAGATGTCGGGAGCGTTGAGTTGTTCGAGTGTCAGCACTTCACTTGGAATCGTACGAAATACCGCGCCAATTCCTCGGTTTTGCCGGAATACGTTGACCCTAAAGCGTGCCACATTCGGCAGTTCAAATGAAAAGTCGGCCTCAAGATGTTCTTCAAACTGTTTGCGTTGCACATCACCCATCACGTCGTAGACCATTTTTTGAATCGCATCGGCGGCCAGATTTGGGGTCTCAATACGTCTTACATCGCCTTGGGTGCGCAGCATGGGTGGCATGCCAGCCGAGAGATGTAGGTCGGATGCACCTTGTTTAGCACTAAATTCGAGTAGCTGGGTAATGTCCATAAGTGGCCTCTTTGCTTAGGTGGGTCGGTGTTTTAAAATCCGATTTTATGTACAGTCGGTGAAAACCCTTGCGCCTTATATTGTCGCCAACGCTCTCGCCCTTTTTCAATGAGTTCTGCGGACTGGTCCAAGAGCTCAATGGTACGGCGGTATTGATTAAACCCTGGATAGAGTTCAGGGGGTAGATTAATCAAAACATCCTGGCAGGGCTTTGTGATCTGCTCACCAAACAATTGAATCGGTGCCGCAGGTGTATGTTCTACGCCATGCGGAATGTAACTATGAGGCGGTTCGCACCAGAGTTTTTGGTCAAAGCGTTGAGCGTCTTGGGTTTGTCCAAAACGCACATCCACTTTGCGTTGTTGCTGTTGGGCTTTTGCCAGTAGCTTCACCAAAAAGGCCTCCCGCTCACGAAATCCGCTTGCGTTGAGGACATAGAATACCAGTTCGTTCATCGGGTTATTTGTTGACTTGCTGCATGATGAATTCAACCAACATCGGTACAGGGCGGCCGGATGCGCCCTTGTTCGCGCCAGATTGCCATGCCGTGCCTGCAATATCTAAATGTGCCCATTTAACCTGTTTGGTGAACCGAGCTAAAAATTGTGCAGCGGTAATCGTGCCGCCTTCGCGCCCGCCAATGTTCGCCATGTCGGCAAAGTTGGATTTAAGCTGCTCATCCCATTCTTCGCCCAACGGCAGCTGCCAGCAACGATCATAAGTGGTTTTGCCGGCTTCAAGCAGTTGATTCACTAGGTCTTGGTCATTGCCTAATACGCCAGATACATGATGGCCGAGCGCAATAATGCACGCACCGGTTAAGGTCGCAATATCGACAACCAGGCCGGGTTGGTAGGTTTGTTGAGCGTAAGTGAGCGCATCACATAAAATTAAACGACCTTCCGCATCGGTATTGAGGATTTCAATCGTTTGACCGGATAATGAGCGCACCACATCGCCCGGTTTAATGGCATTGCCTGATGGCATGTTTTCAGTCGCGGGAATCACACCCACGACATTAATCGCTGGCTTTAACTCAGCAAGGGCTTGAAATACCCCCATCACGGTAGCGGCGCCCCCCATGTCATATTTCATTTCATCCATGCTCGCACCGGGTTTCAGTGAGATGCCGCCGGTATCAAAGGTGACGCCTTTGCCAACCAGTGCAATCGGTGCTTGTTCCGCTGCGCCACCTTGGTATTCGATACAAATCATCTTGGGTGGGGTATCTGTGCCCTGTGCGACGGCCATAAAGCTGCCCATGCCCATTTCAATCATTTGCGCCCGCTCAAGAAGGGTGACCTTAAAGCCCGCTTGCTGGCCAAGCTTTACGGCCGTGTCAGCGAGATAAGTGGGTGTGCAAAAATTGCTGGGCATATTGGCTAGATCTTGGGTTAATGCCATGCCTATGGCGCTGGCTTGACCTTGGGCAATAGACTGTTGATGCGCCGTATTGTCTTCAGCCATAAAGCAGACCTGGTTGAGGTGTGGGTTTTTGGCTTTGTGTTCGCCACGGCTTTCATGGCTATAATCATAAAAGCTACGTTGTAAAATTAAGCTGTTTTGATAGAGGCTCCAACTTTGGTTTTGACCCTTGGGTGTGGCGAGGTGACAGGTATCTAATACTTGGGTCGCGCCTGAATTTTCAAGGGTTTTGCTCATCGCCTGAATCGCGGACAAATAGCCTTTTTCGGTTAATTTTTCCTGATCGCCCATTCCCACGAGCAATAATCTTGGGCAATCGAGTTGTGCTACGTGGTGCAGCATGAGGGTTTGCGCGGTTTTGCCTTTGAAGTCATCTTGCTTGTCGAGTGCATCAATTAAGCCGTTGACACCAAAGTCAGCCGCTGCGCTAATTGATTGACCATGGGTGAAGACGGGCAGCACAAGTGTGTTGAAGTCTGTTAAGGTTGGTTTAGCGTTTAATTGGAATTGGATTTTTTTCATTCTTGGTTTCCTTCTCAAGTGATTCACTTATAATGTTTGACAACATTTTAACGTGAGTAGATTCATTTTTGCGGATTCTCGATAAATATCTTTATAAAGAGCTAACATTTACCCTGTTAGCCGTGTTGGCGGTGTTGTTATTGGTGAGTTTTGGCACTGAGACGACGAGAGTGCTGACGATGGCGATTGAAGGAAAGCTGCCGGGTGATGTGGTGTTTCAGGTATTGATGCTTAAAATTCCTGCGGCGTTGGAGGTGATTTTGCCCTTGGCGGTGTTGTTGGCGGTGATGCTGGCGATAGGGCGCTTGTATCAAGATCAAGAAATGGTGGTGTTTCGCAGTTGCGGCATTCCAGAGGGCTATTTTCAAAAACAAGTAGCCTTGTTTTTAGTGCCTTGGGCGTTGATGACGGCGTTCATTACCCTCTGGTTAACCCCCTGGGCGGCACAGACGGAGCGCCATGTTATCTCACTGGCCCAGGTAAATGCGCCGATTGCAGGCTTGGTCGCTGGACGCTTTAATCGTTTACCGAATAATAATGGCGTATTGTATGCAAGAGATATTGAGGCAAATGGCCATATGCAGGAGGTCTGGATTCGTTTAGGTGAGTCACGCGATCATGCGATATTTAGCGCACCGCAAGGGCGTTTTGAGTGGGTGGATGGGCGCTTGGCGCTGGTTTTACTAAAAGGCTACAGCTATGATGGTTTAGCGCAAGCCGATGCCTTAACGGTGCAGCAGTTTGAGCGTTTAGCCTTGTTTTTGCCCGAGTTAACGCCGAGCCAATCCCGATTGCGCAATCGGGAAATTTCCAGTGCCGAGCTTTGGCGCAGTGATATCGCCGCACATCAAGCATTGTTGCAGTGGCGGCTTGTGTTGCCCTTGAGTATTTTAGTGCTCGGCTTGCTGGCCTTGAAAATGAGTAAAACCAAACCACGCCAAGGACGATTTGCTAAGATTTTTATTGCGATTATTTTGTATGTGGTCTATATCCAATTATTGACTACGACTGAAAATGCGCTGTCTAAGGAAAGGCTGAGTTTATGGATTGGCTTGTGGTGGATTCCGTTGGTGTTTTTGGCGTTTGTGTTTGCCAAGCCTAAAAGCATAAAACGCTTTTTAACAGGCGGGCACCGAAGATGAACCGGATAGAAAGATATCTTGGGCGCGTGCTGATGCGTTATACCTTGCTGGTGTTGTTTGTGCTGCTCATTATTTTTGCGTTTACCGAGTTTATGAATCAGGTTGCGCGCGTTGATCAAAACTATACCTTAACCCTAGCGGGCTTGTACACCTTGTTAAAAATGCCGGTGTATTTTTATGAGATTTTACCGGTTGCGTTATTAATTGGTACACTGATTGGTTTAGGCGGTTTGGCAAACCAAGCCGAGCTGACTGTGCTTCGGGTGACAGGTTGGTCAGTAGGGCGAATCCTGTGGGCGGTGATGAAGACCGCATTCGTGTTGTGGTTGATCGGCGCCGCATTCGGTGAATGGCTTGCGCCTAAGGCGGAGGGTTATGCTAATCAAATACGCGCGGAGGCCTTGCAGCGTGATCTGTCGTTAGGCAGTCGAGATGGTTTTTGGATGAAAGCGCCTGCGCAATTAATTCATGTGGAGCGGGTGCTGTCCGCCGATACTATGCATGGTATCACGATTTATCATTTGGAAGCCGGGCAGGTAACCGGTGTTACGCAGGCGCTAGACGCGCAGTTTGTTAACCAGGCCTGGTTGCTAAAGGATGTGCGCGAACAGTCTATTCGCCTTGTTGCTTATGATGAGGTGAGTGGCCAATGGCCGAGTATCCAGCGTGATCAGGTGGTTTATGAACACAAGACGGTTGCGTTTCCGTTGGATTCAGCCGGGCTTGCGCGCTTGCAATTGGATAGTAAGTATTTGCGGATAGATGAACTATATCATTATATTGGCTTTTTAAAAGCAAATGGATTGGAGTCCGCGCCCTTTGAGCTTGAGTTTTGGCGCAAACTGGCCTCGCCCTTAGTGGTGCTGGGTATGATTGCGTTGGTGTTTCCATTGATTTTTGGTTCGCAGCGACAGGTGAGTATGGGGCAGCGAATTTTTGTCGGTACGGTGATTGGGCTTGGGTTTTATTTATTAAATCAATTGGTGGGTAATTTAAGTGTGGTGTATCAGTTCCCCACGGTGATAGGGGCATTTTTGCCGTCGTTGATTTTGTTAACTGTGGCGGTGGTGCTGTTTAAACGGTTGCGGTGAGGGTTGCGTGTGGGTGAAAACCGCGCCCACCTTTATTCAGTGGGCGCGGTTTTTTGCGTTTGGTGAACGTGTGGTTAAGGGATCATAAAGCCGCGAATCGCAAAGAAGATGCCGGCCGCTATTAAGCCTGTAGCGGGCACAGTGATCACCCAAGCGGCTACGACTTTGAGCATGATTGAGCGTTTAACCAGTTCTTGGCGGTAGACTTTTTTGAGTCCTTTGCGTTCTTTTTTAGTTAAGTGCGGTTCATTTTCAAGGCTTTGGGCTTTGAGTTCTTGCAGTAAGCGGCCTTTTTCAGAGAGTGATGCCTTATCAAATTTGCGAATAAAGGCTTCTACTATTTGACGGTCTTGCCCTTGGTGGTGTTCTTCGATTTGTGCAATCATTCGTTTGTAATTGGCCTTCAGGTATTCACGCAAAAAGCCAACACCAAAAATCGCGCCAATGGTGACGTGTGTGGTACTCACCGGTAAACCCAGTTGCGAGGCTAAAATCACCGTTAAGGCCGCCGCCATCGCAATACTATAAGCACGCATTTGGTCAATTTCAGTGATTTCAGTGCCTACGGTTTTAATCAGTTTTGGACCGTAAAGCGCCAAGCCTATTGCAATCCCTATAGCACCCACAACCAGAATCCACATTGGAATGGCCGCTTTAGTGCCTGTAGCGGCTTCATGGGTCGTTAGGGCTTCGTGAATCGCCGCTAAAGGCCCAACGGCGTTGGCTACGTCGTTAGATCCATGCGCAAAGCTCAATAACGCGGCGGCGAAAATTAACGGAATAATAAACATTTGATTGACGCCATCTTTGTTGTTGGCGTTTTTGCGTGATGCCCGATTAATCAGTGGGCGTGTGACAAAGTAAACAATCGCTGCAACCAAGGTACCAATTAAGATGGCGCTGGTGAAGTTTACTTTATAAATTTGGCTGACCCCTTTCATCATGAGATAGGTACCAAACGCCCAACCCATCAACGCCAGCAGCCAAGGCACCATAATCCGTGATGCGTCCATCATGTCTGATTTATAGGTAATGGTGCGTTTGATAAGGTAGAGTAAGCCGGCCGCAATCGCGCCACCGAGCAAGGGCGAGATGACCCAGCTGGCGGCGATTTGTCCAATCGTACCCCAGTTAACAATCGCCCAGCCAGCCGCCGCGATGCCGCCCCCCATGACACCACCGATAATTGAGTGGGTGGTAGAGACGGGTGCGCCAATCGCGGTAGCAATATTGAGCCACACAGCGGCGGCGAGTAGGGCGGCCATCATTAGCCAGACAAAGGTTTCAACATCATCAATGTCATTTGGGTCAATAATGCCACCTTTGATGGTGGTGACTACGCTGCCGCCGGCGATAATGGCGCCCGCCGCTTCAAATACCGCGGCGATAATAATCGCAGTGGTCATCGTCATTGCACGTGAGCCAACCGCAGGACCAACGTTGTTGGCGACATCGTTGGCGCCGATATTCATCGCCATATAGCCACCAATCATCGCGGCCACCACCAGGGTGAAGCTAATATGTCCATAATTAATAAAAGTGTAGAGGATGACCGCTACAATGAATAGCAGCGCAATCCCAAAGCGCATTAACTCGTGGCTGGTTTTTTTACCGGCATTTTCAAGCGATTGAATGTTTTTTAATTCCATGGCAATAATCTCGTTTGTGTTGAAATGAAAACTCAGACGATTCTAGCAGGAAAATTGACAGTTTTATTACAGTTTTATGACAAAGCGGCCCATTTCATGGCAAACTTGATTTCGATTAAATTTTGTTGGTTAGCAGGGCAAACGCATCTAAATAATAAAAAATCATAGCGATAGGCATGATTAACCTCGTTCCCACTGTCCTCAGTGGGAACGCATACTAACTGATCAGACTCCTACGGCATCAAGGCAAGCGGTAATCCGCGCTACTGGTCTGCATTCCCACGCACAGCGTGGGAACGAGAAAAAGTTTTGTGACAGTTTTATGACAAAGCGGCCCATTTCATGGCAAACTTGATTTCGATTAAATTTTTGTTGATTGGGGTTAGCGGCTAGTTTGGTATGGAGTCGGGTTATAATGCTCTCTTTTTTTAAATATAGAGAAAGCTATGCTCAGTTATCGCCATGCCTTCCATGCCGGCAATTTTGCCGATGTGCTTAAACATCTGGTGTTGTTGGAAACCTTGCAATATATGATGCAAAAAGATACACCGTTTTTATATCTTGATACGCATGCGGGTGGCGGTGGCTATGCGCTTAATTCCGCACAAGCACAAAAAAATGCTGAATATGCCAATGGTATCGGCATGTTATGGGGGAAAGCCGATTTACCTGAAGCGGTGGGGCGTTATAGGGAGCAGGTGGCGCTGTTTAATCAACAAAATCAAGCGAAAGGTTTGGATTTTTATCCTGGGTCGCCTTGGTTGGCGCAATCGGTGTTGCGTGAGCAGGATCGTTTGAGTGTGTTTGAGTTGCACCCGCAGGAAAATAAGTTACTGGATAAAACGATGAGTCAGGCGGGTCGAGATCGACGCGTCAAGGTGTTTAATCAAGATGGTTTTCAAGGGTTAATTGCGCAAATGCCGCCTAAAGAGCGACGTGGGGTGGTGTTGATGGATCCGTCTTATGAAGTCAAAGCCGATTATGATCGCGTGGTCGAGGTGTTGGTTCAAGCACATAAGCGTTTTGCGACAGGCAGTTATTTGTTGTGGTATCCGGTGGTCGAGCGCACACGGATTCAGCAATTAAAGAAGGCGATTCAAGCTAGCGGTATTCGTCATGTTGAAGCCTATGAGCTAGGTTTAAGTGAAGATACCTCAGGGCGTGGCATGACCGCCAGCGGCATGATGTTGATTAATCCGCCTTGGGTGTTGAAATCGACTATGCAGGCTGTCTTACCTTGGCTAGTGAAACAACTCGCACCCCAAAACGGTTTTTATCGAATAGAAACCTGGGTTGAAGAGTAGAGGTAGGGCAATTGCTTCCAAATGCAAAATCTGAAACATTGGTTGCTTCGGATTTTGCCTTAACCATTATAAAGCCTCTTTAATTTGGGTCTGCAACCATGCCGCGCTTAAATCCTCACCCACCGCCGCCCAATCAGAACTTATCGCACGCTGGTCATCTAGCTCTATACCTGTTAAATATCGGTTTGAATTACCTTGCGGGTTTAGGTTAAACGTGGCAAAACCTTTAGCTATGCTCACCTTTTTAGCTAGCTTCGCTTCACGCTCAGACGAGGCGGCTTGCGCTTGATAAGTGGTGAACAAGGTTTTTAACTCGTCAAGATTTTTGTTAACTAAATAGGTGTTCAAAATATCCTGTACATTTGCTTGTGCTTTAAACGTTTTTTTCATAGCATCCCCCTAACCGTATTAACCACGCAGCTGTTAATATCATGCATTTTAAATAGATTTTAGTATACCAACAACCACATCATTTTACGAGAATCAAGTTGCTTGGTGGTGCAATCTAAAGTGTCCTCTACCCTATCAAGGCTCACGTTCTCACGCTCCACGTCACTGCCTTCAGTTAGCATAAAAACAGTCATTGCGAGGAGCGAAGCGACGCGGCAATCTTTCAAGGGCGTGCCAGTCGGCAAAAGATTGCCACGGCATTCTGCCTCGCAATGACTTGTGACTTTCTTGACTGTGAATATAACCAGGCCTGGTTGATAATTCTTTTCACATTATTCTATCCGCACTATGTTTTAAAGCATTGTGAAACTTGGCTGATTGTGTGTGTTTTCGGCTAGGTTTAGCGATACAATGTTTAGCAATACAATGTTTGCATAATAGATGTGCAGAGACTCTTGGTTTGATGACAGAATTTTATTTTTTAATAGGGAGACGGTGATCGTGTCCAGCTTGGTTCGTTTTAGTGTGTTGTTTGGTTTAATGCTTGTGTGTTGGTGGGCGTTGACCGAAGGGGATAACCAGGCCTGGTGGTTTGGTGTGCCTTTGGCCTTGATTGCGGCGGGTTTGATGTGGCGTGTCTGGCCTAAAAGTCGTTTTGGATTCACTAATGTCCTGACATTATTGCCAAAAATTATTGGGTTTTTTCTATGGCAGTCTTGGCGTGGCGGTTGGGATGTGGCGAAGCGTGCCTTGTCTAAAAATGCACGCGTGAATCCTGTGGTCATCGACTATGCGCTCAGTTTGCCGATAGGTTGGCGACGCGATATTTGGCTGGCGACTATTGGGCTCATGCCAGGCACCTTAGCGGTCGCAATAGAAGGTAATCTGGCCAAGGTGCATGTGTTAGATAAAGCGCTGGATGTCCAACCAGGCCTGGTTGCGTTTGAGCGTTTATTATTAGCTTGGCGTTAGAAGTGAAGGACGCATAAATGAATAGCTTTTATATGATGATTGCGCTGATTCTACTAGTCACCATGCTGTTAGGTCTGGTTCGGGTGATGCGCGGGCCTAGCCGGGTGGATCGCATGTTAGCGGCACAGTTATTGGGCACCAGCAGCGTAGGGATTTTATTATTATTAGCCTTGGCGTTTGAGCAGTCGGCATTGCGTGATGTCGCTTTGGTATTCGCTTTATTGGCCGCGGTCAGTGGCTTGGCGTTTGTTAGAGTTTGGGCGGCAGGGGTGTTGGCAAAATGACGATGCTGTTTCATGCGCTTATAGATGCGCTGAATTGGGTTTGGATTTCTCAGTTTTTGAGTGTGCTGTTTATTTCGGTAGGAGCGGTGTTTTTTGTCGCAGGCACGGTCGGGGTGTTGCGCTTTGATTCGGCATTAAATCGGTTACACGCCCTGACAAAAGCGGATAACTTGGGATTAGGTTTTGTTATTTTAGGCGTCATGCTGCAGGCAGATAGTTGGGCGCTGGTGTTGAAGTACGTGATGATTTGGGGGTTGGTGTTGGTGAGTGCGGCGGTGGTGAGTCATTTAATGGGACAACGTGCTTATCAGCTTGAGCAGCAAGATGCTGACGAACAAGACGCTCGAAAACAAGACGCACCAACGTCAAGCGCTGACTCGATAGCGTCGACTGAGCAAGGGGATAAGGCATGTTGATATTTGATGTGTTGCTGGCTTTGTTGATTTTAGGTTTGGCTTGGATGAGTGTGTCTAGCCGCGATTTATTTGAAGCCGTGGTGTTATTTATTGCGCTGGGTTTGATGATTGCTTTGGCTTGGATGCGGCTGCAAGCGCCCGACGCCGCCTTGGCAGAAGCCGCGATTGGCGCGGGTTTGGCGGGTGCTTTGTTATTGGCGACCTTATCACGATTAGATAGACAAACGGATGTGTCGCCGCGCCGTGTGTCGGTGGCTTGGAGCTTGATTTGGCTTGGATTGGCGGTTGGCTTGGTATTGGCCTTCGCTCAGTTGCCGCGCACTGGCGAGGGTTTAATGCCGGATGTGATGGCGAATATGGAGCAGTCGGGTGTCGGCCACCCTGTCACCGCGGTGTTGCTGAACTTTAGAGCCTGGGATACCGCGCTGGAGTTGGCGGTGTTGGCTTGGGCTTGGTTTGCACAGCAGGCATTAAACCGTGAACAGCACCCCGGGTTTTTAGCTTTGCAAGGCCATGTATTAACCAGCAGCGCTAAAATACTCGCGCCCCTGTTGGTGTTAGTGGGGGGCTATTTATTATGGCGCGGGGCCGATGCGACCGGTGGGGCGTTTCAGGCAGGCGCGGTATTGGCGGCAGGCCTGGTGCTTTATAGTTTAAGTTTTAAGGCGGATTTGCCTTATGACGGCTGGCAAGGCTTGGGTTTACGTTTTTTGTGGTTAGCTGGGTTTTGGTTGTTTGCGCTGGTCGGTTTGGTTGGCTTTGCGCTGGGGTTAGGTTTTATGGGGTATCCGCCCGCACAAGCTGGCGCGCTGATTTTATTGATTGAGTTGTTTGCCACCCTGTCGATTGCCCTGCTGTTAGCCGCGATGTTTAGCGGTGTATCCGAACGTAGGAGCGCGGCATGAATCTAATGATCACTAGTTATGAGGTTTATTTGTTTAGTGCCGCAGGCCTGATATTGATTGGGTTGTTTGGTTTGGCGCGGCGGGTGCATTTGCTGCATAAAATCTTGTCGTTGAATGTGATGGGCGCGGGGGTGTTTATGTTGCTCTTGACCTTGGCGAGCCGAGGTGAAACACCCGATGCGGTGCCTCAAGCCCTGGTGTTGACGGGTATTGTCGTGGCGATCAGTGCCACCGCCTTGGGCTTGGCGCTGATGCAGCGCTTGGCCAGCTTGTCTGAATCCAAGCAGGCGCAACTGGATGAGGATGTGTTATGAGCGGCTGGCTAGCTATTTTGGTGCTCTGGCCTTTGGCGATGGCGAGCCTAATCGCGATTTGGCCAAAACTAACTAAGCCGGTGGCGCTGTTGGCGCTGTTAGGTACTGGGTTGTTGTCGATGGTGGTTTTTAATTTGCCCAATGGAGTGTGGGCGCTCGGTGGATGGGCGCGGCCGCTGGGCATTGGTTGGCGCTTGGATGAGATCAGCCGTTTGATGCTTTTGCTCACCGGCGTGGTGGGCATGTTGGTGAGCCTCTATGCGTGGTGGGATAGTGCTTTACCACGTAGTTTTTGGGTATTGTGGTTGGGTGCTTGGGGGGCGATGAATGCGCTTTATCTAGCGGCGGATGTGTTCAATATTTATGTCACCTTGGAATTGCTGGGGCTAAGTGCGGTGGCGCTGGTGGCGATTTCACTCAAAGCGGGCGCATTGCAGGCCGCGATGCGTTATTTGTTGGTCAGCTTGCTGGGTTCGATGTTGTTTTTGTTGGGCGTGGCCCTGTTGTACGGTCAATATGGTCAATTAGATATATTGGCGCTGGCGACGCAGATGGAACCGAGTTTTCCCATGCTATTTGCATTGGTGGTGATGAGCGTTGGGTTGATGGCTAAAACGGCGGTATTTCCTTTACACAGTTGGTTGCCGCTAGCCCATGGTCGAGCGCCAGCGGCGGTCAGTGCGATTTTGTCGGCTTTGGTGATTAAGGCGTCGTTTTATTTGTTGATGCGCTTGTGGCTGGAGGTGTTTGCGCCTATTCCAACCTTGGCCTTGGTTTATGGGGTCTGGCTGATGGGCAGTGTGGCGTTGTTGTGGGGCGCGTGGCAGGCTTTGTCAAGCCAGCAGTTAAAGCCGATGGTGGCCTGGTCAACCGTGGCGCAGGTGGGTTATTTGGTGATTGGCTTGGGGTTGTTGGCGCACCCGAATACCCCAACGGGCATAAATACGCCGGAGGGCTGGCAGTGGGGTTTGCTGTGGTTAATGATGGCGCATGCGCTCGCGAAGTCGGCCATGTTTTTGGCGGCGGGTAATTTGCAACAGGCGGCGGGTCATGACCGTATCTCGGACTTGGGCGAAGTGATGCGCGTACAGCGCAAAACGCTATTTGCGTTTGGGATAGCGGGGGTGAGTTTGGCAGGATTACCAGTGAGTGCTGGATTTTTGGCAAAATGGTGGTTGTTGGAACTGGGTATCTTCCACCAGGCCTGGTGGTTGGTGATGGTGATGGTGGTCGCGAGTTTATTGACCGCAGGTTATGTATTTCGGGTTTTGAATGTGGCGCTGAATAAAGAGTTAAAACCAGTGATTGAGCATGCACCCGTGATGATACCGATTCATGCGGGTCGCCAGTGGGTGGTGTTGATTTTAGCCTGCTTGGGCGTGTTGGCCGGTTTGCAAGCACAATGGTTATGGGGAGGCTAGATGATCGATAATAGCCTGTGGCCTTTGCTCATTATCGCGAGTTCGTTAGTGCCCGCCATCCTGATCTTTTTTATCCCGGAAAATAGCCGTTTTTTACGCTCGGCGGTGAATATTGGCGGCGCACTGATTAAGCTGCAGTTGGTGGTGTTGTTGGTGTTGGGCATTTACGCGGGTGAGGTATATGAGCTGAGTTGGCAGCTTCTACCCGGTCTAGATTTCCGTCTGCAGATTGATGGGCTGGCGGTGATGTTCTTGTTATTGTCGGCTTTTTTATGGTTATTGACGACGATTTATGCGATAGGTTATTTAGAAAACTCGCCGAATAGGGCGCGGTTTTTTGGCTTTTTTACGCTGTGTGTGAGCGCCACAGCCGGTGTGGCGATGGCGGGTAATTTATTTACCTTTGTGGTGTTTTATGAGCTTTTGACCTTAGCGACCTGGCCATTAGTAGTGCATCGTGGCACCGAAAAAGCCATCGCTGCCGGGCGGGTGTATTTACGCTATACCTTGATTGGCGGGGGGGCGTTGTTATTCGGCACAGTGCTATTGCATTCGTTTGCAGGAACGCCATCGTTTGAGCCTGGCGGCTATTTGTCGGCTATTGATTTGCCAAGCTGGGTGCTTTGGAGTGTGTTTGTGTTGCTGATGGCCGGTCTGGGGGTGAAGGCAGCGCTGGTGCCGTTTCATTCTTGGTTGCCGCAAGCGATGGTGGCGCCTGCGCCAGTGAGTGCATTGTTGCACGCGGTGGCGGTAGTGAAAGCCGGTGCGTTTGGCATAGTGCGGGTGATGTTTGAGGTTTATGGCATTGAATACGCGGATGCCCTCGGCATGGCGTTTGTGTTGTTGGTGTTGGCGTCGCTGACGATTGTTTATGGTTCGGTGCGCGCACTGTATCAAACGGATATTAAAAAACGGCTTGCGTTTTCTACGGTGAGTCAGGTGTCCTATGTAGCGCTCGGTATTGCGTTGGCAGGGCCTATGGGCGCGATAGGCGGGTTGATTCATATTGCCCATCAGGGTTTAATGAAAATAACCTTGTTTATGACAGCGGGTAATTTTGCTGAAACACTCGGTGTTCATAAAATCAACCAGCTAAACGGCATTGGGCAGCGTATGCCTTGGACGACGATGGCTTTTACGTTGGCGGCTCTGGGCATGATTGGCTTACCGCCGATGGTTGGATTTTTAAGTAAATGGTATCTGGGTATCGGTGCTTGGGAGGTGGGGGCTTATTGGGTGATGGCGGTGTTGTTTGCATCCAGTCTATTGAATGCGGCTTATTTTTTGCCGATGATCTATCGTGCTTGGTTTTTGCCCGCGCCGGCTGAATGGCCGAATGAACGGCGTTTAAGCCCACATTGTGAAACCCATTGGATGTTGCTAGTACCGCCGTTGGTGACAGCCTTTACGGTGGTGGCGTTAGGTTTGGTTGCCGGCTTTGCATTAGGCACGCTGGGCTGGGTCCAATGGTTGGTTGAACAGGAGTTTGTGCAATGATGGCTGGCTATGCGGCATTGTTATGGTTGGTTCCAGTTTGGCCTTTGTTGTTGGCGTTGAGCTTGACGCTGCCCGCGGTGCGCCCCTATGGCATTCGGCTATTGCCTTGGGCTTTGTTGCCGGCGGCGCTGGTTTGGCTGGTCGCTGGCGCGGCACAGCTCGGGTGGTTGGATTGGCTTTACTTCGATTGGCCGTTGTTTTTGTATGCGCCTGATCTTTTAATGGGTACCCGCATCACGCTAGATAGTTTGAGTTATATTTGGTTAAGTTTGGCGCTGTTTGTGTGGGGGGCCGCAGCATGGCATTCCAGCTGGGTCAAAGATCGCCAGGCCTGGCGGTTTAGTTTGTTTTTCCTGCTGAGTTTGAGCGGTAGCTTAGGGCTGAGTTTGGCGGGCGATGCGATTAGTTTTTACTTAATGTTTAGCTTGATGAGTTTGGCGGCTTGGGGCTTGGTGATTCACGAGCAAACTGATTTCGCCAAACGCGCCGCGCACTGGTATTTGATCTTAGCGGTGTTGGCTGAGCTGGTATTGTTTGCGGGTATTGTGGCACGCGCGGCGGAATTGGGCAGCACCGATTTGGCGGTTTGGGCGGTGAGCGGATCTTCGGAATGGAGCTTGTGGCTGATTTGGTTGGGTTTAGCAGTGAAAGTGGGCGTGCCTTTATTGCATCTTTGGCTGCCTTTAGCGCATCCTGCCGCACCCGTGTCAGCCAGTGCGGTGTTATCTGGGGTGATGATTAAGGCGGGCATTATTGGTTGGTGGTTGCTCATGCCGAGCTGGGTGATGCAGGATTCGGTGTTTGTTAGTTTTATGCCCTGGTTGGGGGTAGCCACCATGGTGTTTGGCGCGGTGTTTGGCTTAATGCAAACCGATCCTAAAGCGGTGTTGGCCTATTCCAGCATTAGTCAAATGGGCTGGTTGATTTGGGGTATCGGCTGGGTTTGGCAGGGCGCAGAGCCGAGTTTGTTAATGATTTGGGTGGCTTGGTTTGCCTTGCACCATGCGCTGATTAAAGGCGGTTTGTTTTTGGGTGTCGGCTGGATTAAATATTCAACGGCGGGTCAAGGGTTTATACCTTGGGTATGGGGCGGGTTGATACTGCTCGGATTATTGTTAGCCGGCATGCCGTTTAGCGCAGGGGCTTGGCTCAAAATGCAAATGAAACTGGCGAGTGTCGATGTGGGGCTGGCTATGCCTTATTGGTTATTGTTGCTCGGTTCGGTCGCTACTGTTTTGTTAATGATTCATTTTTTACGCCGTTTAGCGAAGCTGGATACCCTAAGCCCAGATCAGGCTAAGCCAGTGAGCCGGATGGCACTGGTCAGTTGGTTTGGATTGGTGGCGATCGCCGCGAGCTGGATTTATTGGGTGGCCATGCCGAGCTGGGATAGCGGCGCATTGATTGATGCGCTTAAACCGATTGTGATCGGACTGATTCTCGCCACAGCTTGGCGAATCCGTATTCACAAACAAGTTCAATCACCTCCAGGCGATATGGTGGTGCTATTGGAATGGTTTGGGCGCAAGTTAGCGGCGTGGGGAGAGGGTTATCAGCAGGGTTATCAACGGCTTCAATTTCGCATTGGTGCTGGTTGGCAAAGAATAGGCCAAGGCTACCAATCTTTCCTTCAACGCGCCGATACCGCAGAAAAAAACCTACTCAACTGGCCAAGGTTTATGCAACTCCTCGGTGGGCTTGCACTGGTGTTTTGGCTGTTGTTGATTTTGTAAACTTTTTAAAAGGTTACAGGCTGAGCAGGTCGCGGGCTAGACTGAGACCGACTAGGGCAAAGGTAGCAAAGGATACCCATTTGACCACAGCAAGCTCTTTGTCAAGGCGGCTGATATCACCTTGCAGCTCTGCTTTGACTTTAAATAAATCACCTTTTAACTCTTCTTTCACTTTAAACAAATCACCCTTGCTTGCCAGTTGGTTCTCAGCAAACTCGTTAAATACGATTTTATTTTGCTCCGCTAAGGCTTCAGCTTGTTCAGCGCTAAATCCATTGGCCTCCAAGGTTTTAGCATATTTAAGTGTGTCAAAAATAATTGTATGCATATGAAACCTCTTTCAAAAAATGAAAACTAAGAATGACTATGGCATGGCTTAAATTATACAGCAAGGCTTATTCCAGCCGCATTATAAAACCTATCCTAACCCCACAGCCATTAAGTTTAAAAAATGCCCGTCATTGCGAGGAGCGCAGCGACGCGGCAATCTCCAGCCAACCGCGGACACCCCGTCATTCCGGCGAAGGCCGGAATCTTCAGCCGACTGTGCACTGGTTCCAAAGATTGCTTCGCTTCGCTCGCAATGACGCAAGTTGGTTCGCTCCGTATTGTCACTGATTTATTAACTTAATATTCGGGATGGATCAATAAACCTCGTCGTGGCTGCCTATGTCAATCGGAATGATTTCATTGTCTTTTAGAATAAAGTCAATCACAACGCGATATTTCATATTGATTGAAACACTGTAGTAGTCGTTCAATTTGCCTTGTAGTTTATGCAGTCTTAGTGAAGGGTGGTAGGGGTCAAGCTCTAGTATTTCTATTGTTTTAATGTAGCGCGCTAAAACATCGGGGTGTTTTTTTATAAACCTTGTTAGCTTTTTAAAATATTCGTCTGTGCGAATGATTTTATAGGGCATTGATTAGCTCGTTTGCATGTTCTTTAGCGGTTTGGACCTTGTAGCGACCTTCCTTGATATCTTGCATCGCTAGCATATGGGCTAAATCAAGTTCTTGTTGTCTAAATTGTTGGTAACGTGCCATATCTAAAACAACGTATTTGTTTTTTCCACGCACATTGATAATCAGCTCATCGGCGGTTTCCAGCAGTTTGCTGAAAAATGATACGCCCTTGGTTTTAATTTCGTTTGCAGATACAATCATAATTCACCTCTTAAGAGTACGATTTAAAGTACTTTAGCATGGCTTAAATTATTCAGCAAGGCTTATTCCAAGGCAATATCTAAGCTAAACCTGTGTTCACCGCGTTGGATTGTTAGGTTTACAACCAGGCCTGGTTGTGTGGTGTAGAGGGCGAGGATTAAGTCGGCATAGTGTTTTAATGATTGGTGATTGAGTGCGCAAATACAGTCGTCTTTTTGTAGACCCGCTTTGGCGGCGGCACTGTCGTCAGTGAGGTCTTGAATGCAGGGCGTTTTGCCATTAAAACGTGCGCCGATCTTGCCATGATCTGGCAGGTTAATCGAGTCGGTGTACACCCATTGATCTACAAATTCAGCGCGGTAGTTTTCAAATGAGCCGCTGCTGATGGTGATTTGCTGGAGTTCAGCTAGCTGGCGAGCCATGTCTTTGGGTATCGCTTCAAAATGACCAATATGAAAGTTACCAGCAAACACCAATAACTTGTGATCAGGGTGATGGTTTAAAAAACGCACTGCATTGGCGGCCATGGTTTCATCCCAGATGCGTTGGGCATAAATAAAGTCTTCGACATCCCGATCAGGCGGAATTTTGTCGCTAAAAAACTGACTGAGGCGCTGATGTTGGGCGTCACCTGGGGAATGAATCTGAGGCATAGATTGGCGTTGAATCAGGCTTAAACTGTTTCGGCCTTGGCTGGCGACTTGGCGGGTCAATTCATTCGGTGCGTTGAGCGCGATGACTCGAATTTGATGTTGTTTGGCATAACGCATAATCGGTTGTAACAAGCGATAGTCAAACCGCCAGCGCTGAAAATATTCAGTGTGCTGGAGCATGTCGGCTTCGGAGATGGCGCCATAAATGTAGCCATCCAACCAGGGCTGAAATGCGGCTTGAAACCATTCGACGCCGATGGCGAGTTGAGGGTGTTGTTGGTGTAAACTTTGTAGCATCGCCAGCTGTACCAGATGGTCTTCAAAGTTTGGGTGGATTTCACCAACATGCACCACACGGTACTGGGGCAGGCTTTGTTTGAGTTGATCAAGGCTGATTTCGCTTTGACCATCGTCCACCGTGGTTTGCCAGTTTGCAACAAACGTCAGGGGATCGACAAGAGCGGGGTGCGGATCGTCTGCGGCACTAATCAATGCGCTGTTGAGCATCACCACAACGCCGAGGAACAGTTGAAACCAGCTAGTTTTGCACATCAAGGGCGCTCACCCAGGCCTGGTTGCTTTTAATCTCATCGACACGCACCCGCTGATTCGCTTGAAAATCGGCTTGTGGATTGGCGACTACCCAATGAGTACCGTGATAAAACACCACCCATTGGTCATTATGCAACGACAGCTGGCCTATTTCACCGGTTTGATAGGTGTCGAGCTGGTCGGCTTCAGCATTATGCGGCGCGATGATTTTTTTTCGTAACGCGAATAACAGCACCATGCCGATAGCAAAGGCAAAGATGAGTTGGTATTCGCCATGTTCAAAGTCAACAAACAAGCCGACTAAGCCGACAAAAACTAAGCCTAAGCCAAACCAGAATAAAACAAACAACCCAAAAAGAATTTCAATGCCAATCAGTATCAGGCCCGCGGCAATTAAAATCCAGCTGGGAATTAACTCCAATAGCCCAATTGAACTCATTTCAGCTGACCTGCTTGTCCTAGCAAGCTCTGTAAGGCGCTTAGCGAGCCAATCAACTCAGCGGATTCATAAGGTACCACGATTTTGTTTTGTGAATCGCTAGCGGCGATACCTTCCCAAGCTTTAATACGATCTTTTGCTAGTAAGAATTCAGCCGCATTCGGATTTGATTGCATCGCCAAGGCAATCATTTCAATCGCCTGCTGTTGGCCTTGCGCCAGTTGGATTTGCTCATAACGACGTGCATCTGCGGTACGTTCAATCGCTTCGGCTTCTTTAAAGGCTTTCTGACGATCACCTTCGGCCTTGGCGATGGTGGCATTTTTTAAGCCTTCGGCTTCGGTTTCAGTCGCGCGACGCTCACGCTCGGCACGCAGCTGAAGTTCCATCGCATGTTGCACCACTTCAGAAACAGAAATGTCTGAGATTTCAACGCGGGTGACTTTGGCACCCCAGTTGGCGGAAGCGGCATCCAATGCCATTAATAATGTCGCATTCAGTGTGTCACGCGAGGAGAGGGTGTCGTCTAAATCCATTTTACCGATTTCAGAACGAAGAGTGGTTTGCGCAAGTTGCGAAATCGCATGTTTTAAATCTAAGATTTCATAGGTCGCTTTGCGTGCAATTCCAATACGCATAAATACCAATCCATCAATTACAATACTGACATTGTCCTTGGTGATGACTTTTTGCACCGGAATATCAATCACCTGTTCTTGTGTGTTAAATTTTGCTCTTACCCGATCAACAACGGGAATAATAAAGTTTAAACCACCACTCATAGTGCGGTGGTAACGCCCAAGACGTTCAACAACCTGTTGCTCAGCCTGCGGTACAATTCGAATACCCGCTATAAAGTAAACAAATACAACCCCTAAAAGAATAAGTGTAAAAATCGTGAAATCCATGATCTAAAAGTCTCCGTTTGCCAATTAAGTTGGTAGAATCAAATTGCTTTATAAATAATATACTTTTGCATTTGTGTAGTATTCATTCAACTCCATAATACAACAAAAATGTAACATAAATATGACTCTAGGAGGGTGTATGTTAAAAAAGACTTTAAAAGCGGCTTTATTAAGTGTTGGACTTGTTAGCGTTGCCGCGCCAGTGGCTTATGCCGATAGCTTGGTGGTAGAAGTGCCGCGCTTGACACTAGAAGTAAACAATAAAATAGCAATGGAAACCATTAAAGCCTGTGAGGCAAAAGGGATTCCTGTATCTGTTACCGTGGTAGATCGTAATGGCATCATTATGGTCAAGATGCGAGATTCAATGGCTCCACCGGTATCCTTGCCGATCAGCCAGAAAAAAGCCTATACCGCTGTGATGTTTAACGCCAATGGTTCACAGCTAACCCGCCAGGCCGAAGGCGCATTGCCCACATTGGGTGAAGGCTTAGCCTTTATGGCTGGCTCGGTCACTATTTCTGCCGGCGGTCGTTTGTTTGGTGCCGTTGGTGTAAGTGGCGCTCCTGATGGCATGGTCGATGAAGAATGTGCGGCGGCGGGTGTTGAAGCAGTGCAAATGGATTTAGAAATGATGTAACACAACCAGGCCTGGTTATTCTAGGCCTGGTTATCCCAGGTCTGAAAATCAAATAACGAAAATTAGACAAACCTCATCAATAGCGCTATAATCCGCGCACATCACGGAGAGCTGGCTGAGCGGTTGAAGGCGCACGCCTGGAAAGTGTGTATAGGTTAATAGCCTATCGGGGGTTCGAATCCCCCGCTCTCCGCCATTACACTAAATTAAGCCCGATTATACGGGCTTTTTTTATGCATAAAATAATATAAAATCAACAATTTAGCGTTCTATTTGCAATTAAGACGTATTATCGTGTATTATCAAATATTATTGAAAAGCGGGTAACAGGTCGGGTAATATTTTGCGTTACCCGCTTTGAATCCTTGCGTTACCCGCTTTTGACAACCATTGATAAACAGAGGGCTAGCGATGTTAACGGATGCAAAGATTAGGCGGTTACGCTTTAAAGAGGGGAAAAAAAACAAACACGCCGATACCAACGGGCTTTATTTGGAGGTAAGGAAAACAGGGGCTAAATTTTTTCGTTACCGTTTCCGAGTCAATAAAAAAGAACAAACCCTAACCTTTGGCGAATATCCGGCGGTAACGTTAGCCAACGCCCGACAACTTCGAGATGATGCCCGCGTGCAAGTATTGCAAGGGTTTAACCCGATTGAACAAAAGCGCCAAGCCGTGCAAGCGGTTCAACAGCAGCAGCTTATTGCCCAAAACTGCAAAACCTTTGAACAGGTTGCAAGCCTTTGGCTTGAACAGATGTATAAAAGCAAATCCTATAACTATGTGAGGGATACTAGCCAACGCCTTGATAAACACCTATTACCCAAAATAGGGGCGCTTAACATTGATGAGATCACCACGCGCCAATTAATCCATGCATTTAAACAGATTGAACAAACAGGGAGGCTTGAAACCTTGCGGCGTATGCAGCAATACGCCAACAAAATATTTTTGCACGCCATTGGCTTTGGTTACTGCGAAAATAACCCCGTTGGCAATATAGCCCGCGATCTATTCGACAAACCCATAAAAAGCAATTACGCCCACACAACAGACCGCAAGGCATTGGCGCAAGTATTACGCGCCTTGGATAGCTATCAAGGCGATATATCCACCCTGAAAGCATTAACCATGCAACCCCACGTTTTTTTGAGGTCTAAAGAATTAGCCGGTTTACGGTGGGATGAAATAGACCTAAATCAAGGGTTAATTGAGATCAGCGCCGAACGTATGAAAAAGAAACGCCCCCATCTTGTGCCGATCACCCCGCAAGTTTTAGACGTTATCGAGTATATGCGCCCGATCAGCGGTGATTGTGTTTATGTATTCCCCAGCCCAAGGACACAACAACGCCCCCTAAACGAACAAAGCCTAAATGCGGGGATGCACCGGCTAGGGTTAAAAAACATTCAAACCTTTCACGGTTTTAGGCATACAGCTAGCACCTTGTTAAATGAAATGGGTTTTATTAGTGACTACATAGAGAAACAGTTAGCTCATGAACAAAGCGGGGTGCGGGGGGTGTATAACAAGGCCGAATACTTGCCCCAGCGTTTTGACATGATGACCCAATGGAGTAACTTTTTGGACAGCCTTAAAACGGGTGAAAATGTGATCCCACTACACACACTAAAACAAGGTTAAACGCCCCCTATTTTTCATGGGTAAAAACACGGTTTTTTAGTGTCTGTTTTATTGGTTTTGTGTGTGTGCAAATATGCATACCATTAAAAAACGAGTGGGGTTAATGGGGTTAGTGGGATTTTGAATTTTATTTCAATAAAAACAGTAGTTTATACAACCCCACTCTAGTGGGGTAACGGTGTGGGGTAATGGGGTGAGTGGGGTTGTATACAAAATAAAACGTAATAACAAACACGATAAAATGAAAGTTGTGTGCAAATAGTGTGCAAAATATCACTTTTAACGCCCGTTTAACACCTGCATTTTTCAATCCAATTTAATCAAAAAAACAGCATGTAAAACCAAACCAACCACCGCCCCCAAACAGAGTAAAAAACGCACCCATAAAACCAGCCTATCTAGCGTATCAACTCAACCAGGTCTGCTAGTCAATCCAGCCTGCGAGCATCAAGCGTCCGTGCGTTTGGTTATGTGGTAGCCGTGCTGGTATCGGTGCTGGTGTCGTTACCCGCTTCGGGGGTGGAGTAGGCGCAACCTAGCTAGCCGATCTAACGCATCAACTCAACCAGGCCTGCTAACCTACCAGTGGATTCAATCCCGCCTGCCAGCGTCAAGCGGTGGCTTGTTTGGTTATCTTGTGGCCGTGCCGGTGTCGGTATCGGTATCGGTGCTGGTGCTGGTGTCGGTGCTGGTGTCGTTACCCGCTTTGGTGGTGTAGCTGGTGCAATCATGCCAATCGATCTAACGAGGCCTGCTAACCTACCAGTGGATTCAATCAAGCCTGCCAGCGTCAAACGGAAGCTTGTTTGGCTATCTTGTGGCCGTGTCGGTGACGGGTGTCCTTGTCTGCTTTTTTTGGGGGGGGGGCCGGTGCGACTATACTAGCCGATCACAATCAAACAACAGTACAAAATCACCTTAATGACAAGTTTTTTACCCTGGGAAAAGAAAAAACCGATTAAAAAACCGTTTCAGAATATGTAAAAATAAAGGAATGTAAAATTCTGCTTTTTGTAATATTCTTGTTTATTTAAGCTTATTTTGGTTTATTTCTTATCACTCCCTCCGTATTTTGTCAAGGGCAAACATTAGCCCAATCTTGGCCCAATTCTTTTTGCAAATTCTATGCTTTAATAATAACCGAACACATAAAACAGACTTATAAGCAGAGGTAAGCACACATGATAGAAGAAGCCAAAAAACAACAAAGCACAATTTTTTTACAGGCAGCGGGGGGTGCATATTCGGCGGATACTTTAAGCCGCTTGCGGGTGATGCGAGCTAAACAGGTTCACGAACTCACTAAAATATCTATCCCGCATATTTACAAGCTGGCAAGGGATGGAGGATTCCCAAAACCACGCAAACTAACGGCAAACACAAGCGTTTGGCTTGAATCCGAGGTGCTGGAATGGATGAATGAACGCCTTGGCTTGAATGGTTAACAGGGTTTTTAACGATGAATAGTAAAATTATGTTGAATTATACGGGATTATCGGTTAATATCGGAATCCTAACTAAAAACTACTGCACGCCATGCCACGCGTCTAACTTGGCTTTTTTTGTGTCTAAAATCAACCAGGCCTGCTTAGGTTTGCACGCTTTAGGCGCAAAATACCGCAACCATATTTCTAAATATGAGCGGGTTAAAGGTCGGATACAAGAGCCGGTAACGGTAAAGAAGACCAAACGTGTAGTAGCGTTTAGTAATACCCGCTCACCTGACATTAAAACAGGGGAGTTATTAACTGGAAACTACTACGGAGGGCAAACCATGCCTTTAATCACCTCAAACCGCCTTGCGGCCTTTTCTTTTGTCGTTAACTTACCTGACGATTCATTTATAAAAACCGTTTCCGCGATGTATAGCGCTGGGGAATGGCTAGCCTACATCACGACCACACGGGAACAAAACGCCCCGATCTGTAACCACCAAGGCCAAACTATGCGCTTTGATTCACTGGACACCCTAGCGCGCTATTTAGCCGATTCGGGATTATGTGAATTTGATGTGTCTTTGCTTGGTTTAAAAGGGGCGGCGTAATGTATACCGATAAAATCATGAACATTCTAATCAATCAAAACCTTAACGAAACTTTGAATAAAGGGCGGCTAAACAAGCTGGATGATACCGAGGCGAAAGCCGTTAAAGATATAGCCTTTTTTAGCTTTCAAGAAGCCCAAATACGCCTAGACCAAATTGAATCTATCAGCAACGCGCTAACCACCGCTTTACACCATACAGACGAAGGCATTTTCAACCCCATTAAGGATGGGCTACAGATTGCCCACTGGTTGACCAGTGAAGCAAGAACCTTGCAAGCGCTGTTAAGCATGCACGAGGAATCTTTGGGGGTAGAGCGCACACAGGGGAGATTATGCCAAAACACCTAAACCAAACGAGCGGCTAGCCCGATCTAAACCCTTTTAACACAGTGTTTTAAACAGGATTCAGAGCCTAAAAATTGGCTTTGCGGTTCTCTGCATCCTGTGCTTCACCCATACCCGCTAATAACTAATGTTTTTACTTATGAGGAATTAATCATGCAAACCAATAACCAACCCTTATACATTATGACCCCGCAACCTGTAGGCCGCTTTGCGCCCTGTAGCTCAACGCTTTTTATTAAAAGCTTAATCGAAAAGCATTCAGAAACCCGTTTTACTGATATGAACCTAAGAGAAGACCAGCGCAAACCAACCTATAACCGGCTAGGATATCGTTTTGGGTTTGTCGATAACCAACAGAAACAGCATTATTACTATTATTTCTTAGAACGCGCGCTAAACGGTGAACTTTTTGGTTCTAAGCGATCATATAGCTTGCAACACGCTACCACCACACTAATAGCAAAAGGCCTGCTATTAACTGAAAACAATTCAGCCTTAACGCTAACCCCATTCCCCACCGAAACAGGCAAACCCGCGTTTTGTTATGCGGTGTCGAGTGAGATTCTGAGCTATGGTAATGAAATTTACAATATTCAGCAACATACCCCAGTTTGTGTAACACCGCCCAAACCAATTAGTAACGGCTTTGAGGATTTATAGCCTATGAGCGCAAAACACCCAAACCAGCTAGAGCACCCGCCAATAGACATAGGCGCGCTAATGGCGATGCTGAATTATATCCACCCTGATAGCCCCCGCGATGAATGGGTTGAGGTTTTAATGGCGGCTAAGTCGGAATTTGGCGACAAGGCCAAAGAGGTGATGCGGGAATGGAGCGCAACTGCCCCCAGTTTCAAACCTGATGCATTTAATGCGACATGGAAAAGCATACGAACCGGCGGGGGGATAACGATTAAAACACTGGTTAAAAAGGCGATGGATAACGGCTATCGATTTGCACCGGTTAGCCGTGATGATGAAAAACGCCTTAAAGCCGAACGCAAGAAAATGGCGGATTTGCGAGCACAGACAGAAAGGCTTGAAGCAGAAAAACGACAAGCAAACTATAACGAAGCTAAAGCCAAAGCGCAAGCTATTTGGGGCAAATTATGGGCGTGTAGCCCAACCAAGCCCGACCCGCTAACCGGTACACACTTACATCCCTATTATGCTAAAAAGCAGATGATTGAAGAAGCTAGGCGGTTTGGCATTGCCCCGATCAGTGGTAACGCCTTGGTTATACCGGTTTACAAGTTTAACCCGCAAGGCGTTAAAGAAGTGGTAAGCCTGCAATTTATCGACCACGAGGGCGGAAAACGGTTTTTAAAAGGCGGGGAAATAAAGGGCGGCTTTGTTGCTTTGCCGGGTAGCTGGGATTATGTACTTGAACTGGTGATCTGTGAGGGCTATGCAACAGGCTTAACCCTAGCGGCGCATTATGCCCCGTTATCTAATATCGTTTGCGCATTCAATGCCAATAATTTAAAGCCGGTGGCGAACGCTTGGAAGCGCCACTATCCAAGGGCGCGTATGTTAATAGCGGCGGATAATGACCGAGAAACCGAGCAACGAACCGGTAAAAATGTGGGGCTTGAAAAAGCAACCGCCGCCGCGCTTTCAGTCGGGGGCGCGGTGTTTATCCCTGAATTTGCGGATAATGAACAAGGCACAGACTGGAACGACCGTTACCTATTAGATTTGAATAACCAAAACAGCGGCGGGGTGACAGCATGGCAATAAAAACAGATATACCCAAAGGCGAACCACTAAAGCCTAGCAAGGGGCACGAATCAACAGATTTAAGCATGGTTAAGGCTTCATTAGGCCATGATAGTTTAACCGCCCCCGCATTGCCCCAGGGCTTTCATTTTGATAACAACGGTTATTTGATTTATAAAGACCCGGCAGCGGATGAACCAACGCCAATCAAGATTTGCTCTAAGCTGGAAGTGACGGCAATAACTTGTGATGAAAACTATATGAACTACGGGCGGGCGCTGGAGTTTAAAGACCCGTTAGGCAAATTAAAAAAATGGGTTATGCCAATGAATATGCTGGCAGGGCGCGGGGATGCGTTGCACGGTGTTTTATTGGATATGGGGTTAAAGGGTTTAACCACAGGGAAAGCTAAAACCTTACTTGCAAATTATCTACACGATTGCCAAGGCTCAAAAGTAGCTACTTGCGTTTTTAAAACCGGCTGGTTTGGGGATGCTTACGTGTTACCGAGTGAAACCATTGGCGATAACCCCGATAAGCCAATCATGTTTCAAACTGAAAACCCGCTATTAGTCAACTTTGAGCAAAAAGGCATGCTGGAAGCGTGGCAGCGTGATGTTGCAAGCTTTGCTGTAGGCAATAGCCGGATATGCTTTGCGATCAGCACAGCGTTTACCGCGCCCTTATTGAGTTTGTTTGGTATCGAGGGCGGCGGCTTTCATTTACGGGGTGAATCATCTAAGGGCAAAACGATTGCGCTTTATGCAGCGGGAAGCGTGTGGGGTAGCCATAAGCGTAAACGTATGTGGCGCGCCACATCAAACGGTTTAGAGTATACCGCCTTTAGCCATAATGATTCTTTGCTATGCTTGGATGAAATGGGTGAAATGAGTCCAAGAGAAATAGGCGGTACGGTGTATATGTTGGCGAATGGTCAAGCCAAGCAGCGGGCGAATGATATTCGATTAAAAGAATGGCGTTTGTTGTTTCTATCAACGGGTGAGTTGGATTTAAAAACCGCAATGGCGGCGGCAGGCGATACCACCAAAGCGGGGCAAGAGGTGCGAATGCTGGACATCGAGGCCGTTTGCGGGGAATACGGGGTGTTTGATACCTTGCTAAAGGGCTATGAGAACAGCAAGCAGCAAGCTGAATCCTTATTGCACAACACAGCTCAAAATTATGGCGTGGCGGGTGTGGAGTTTATAAAGCGGTTTATTGCACAAAAAGAGCGCGCTAGCTTGTTGTTTAGAACGATAAGGGAACATTTTACTAACAACCTAACGCCCGCGAACGCCAACAGCCAAGTTTCAAGGGCAATCAATCGGTTTGCGATTGTGGCGGCGGGGGGTGAAGTAGCGACAGAGTTAAAAATCACCGGCTGGCAACCGGGTGAAGCGTATGAGCGTGTAAGGGATTGTTTTAACAGCTGGTTAAACAATCTTGAAAGCGCTAACCATTCACGGGAAGAAGTACAGGCGATTAGCAACATTAGGGGCTATATTGAGCTTTATGGTAGCGGGCGTTTTGAAAGCCTTAACCGTGTTGAAGATGACCACGCGCCCAAAGTTATCCAGCGCGCCGGATGGGTGGGCACGTTGCCAATGGGCTCAGAGGTGTTTTATTTCTTTTCACAAGAACATTTTAAAAGTGAGGTTTGTGGCGGGCTTGATCATAGATTAGTATTGAAAACCTTAAACAAGCACGGCTATTTATTAACGGAATCGGGGGGCAATACCAAGCGCCTAGCGTATCGTGGGCTTAATATAGGGGGCGGGCAAAAAATTAACGTGTATGCAGTTAATTCAAAAATTCTAGAGCACGGGGGTGGCGATTAATCCGAACGACTAGGAAAACTACCAAACAAGCCTAAATTTACGCGCCTCATGGGGCGCTTAAAAGCCAAACCGATACCCATCAAGCACAAACCACAAAAACAGGCTATTGAGATTTTACGCCTGATCAAGCACATATTCACCATCCCTAATTTTATAAACGGTGTGGCGGCTAATACAATATTCCTTTGAAAGCTTTGCCATAGTCACCCCCATTTTTATTTTTTCCTGTACTTCTTTAACCTGGGCAACAGATAAGGCGGGTTTTCTACCTTTATAAATGCCTTTGGCTTTGGCGTTGGCAATGCCCTCTGCTTGGCGTTCTTTAATTAGGGCGCGTTCAAATTGTGCTATAGACCCCAATATATTAAGCATTAATTCATTTACATGGTTAGCGCTGTCTTGCTTAAATTCAAGGTTCTCTTTAACAAAGCGAACGGCAACCCCTTTGGCGGTAAGCGTGGCGATAATGTTGTTTAAGTCCTGCAAGCTTCTGGCAAGGCGATCAATGCTATACACCAGCAACAAATCACCCTCACGAACAAAACCCATGCAGGCTTCAAGCTGGGGGCGTTTTGCATCCCTTGCGCTTGCTTTCTCTTCAAATGTCTTTGTGACCGTGTACCCCTCAAAAATTTGGCGTTCGGTGTTTTGGTTTTCGCTTGAAACGCGAACATAAGCGACGGTTGCCATGATGATTACCCCTCGTTGATAGATTTTAACAATGTATATTTAGACTATAGGCATAGTATACATTTAAAAAAGTGTTTATCAAGGGTTTGTTTTAGGTATTAATCAACATTTTATAAAAAAGGTCTAAAACCTTAGATATACATTTAAGGCTAAACAAACACCCTAGCCGGCGCAACCTTGCCAGCCGATCTAACCCAATCAACTCAACCAGGCCTACTAATCAACTCCACCCGAAAGCGTTAGCCGGTTCATTCGCTTATAGCAAGGACAGCACCAATATAACCGCCCCCCAGAACGCGACTAGCGTTAATAATGCGGTACGCAACAGACTTAACAAATACATACTTACCACCTTTTAATAAACTAACCACAAAACACTATTGAGAAAAATTTTAATTAGCTTACAGCCTTAGCCGTCACATATCTAGGTTATAACCAATCTAGCCATGCCAGCGTATTCAATCTCGCCTGCGAGCGTCAAGCAGCGAGGTGTTTGGTTAGACTGTAGCCGTGCTGGTGTCGGTGTCGGTGTCGGTGCTGGTATCGTACCCGCTCTGGGGGCGTGACTGGTGCAATCATGCCAGCCGATCTAACCAGACCTGCTAGCCTACCAGTGGATTCAATCAAGCCTGCCAGCGTCAAGCGGTAGCTTGTTTGGTTAGCTTGTTTGGTTATCTTGTGGGCGTGTCGGTACTGGTGTCGGTG